>DATIDW010000039.1:0-20045 GCA_035456065.1 Thermomonas sp.
AAAGGCCACTCTGACCCCACTTTCCCGTCGCATCGATGTCGAGTGCTTGCCCGCCGCACATCCCGGCCACGCCGGAGGCGCGCGCGAGCTCCACCAGCATCGCCACCCGCCACCCAGCCTGCTGCGGTGCGTGCGCGAGCACATCGAACGCCAGCGATTGCAGGGCATCGCCGGCGAGGATCGCGGTGGCCTCGTCGAAGGCCACGTGCACGGTGGGTTGGCCGCGGCGGAGGTCGTCGTCGTCCATCGCCGGGAGGTCGTCGTGGACCAGCGAATAGCAGTGCACGAGTTCGACCGCAGCTGCGGCAGCGTCGAGGTCGTCCACGTCGGCGCCGAACGCGGTGCCGGTGGCGTAGGTGAGCAGTGGGCGCATGCGCTTGCCGCCGTTGAGCACGCCGTGCCGCATCGCCGCGTGCAGGCGGCGCGGGGAGGCATCGGGATGGGGCAGGGCGCGGTCGAGCGTGGCCTCGACGCGCGCGCGCCAGGCCGCGAACGTGGCGTCAGGCATCTTCGCTGGCGTCGAAGGGGCGCGCATCGTCGGGATTGGCCGGGTCGCTGAGCAGGCGCACCCGCAGTTCCGCCTGTTCCAGCGCGCTCTGGCAATGCCGGTACAGGCCGACGCCGCGCTCGTAGGCGGCCAGCGATTCCTCCAGCGTCATGTCGCCGGATTCCATGCGGGCGACGAGGTCTTCGAGCGACAGCATCGACTGCTCGAAGTCGGCGACCGGCGAGCTGTCTTGCGCGGGAGTCGTTTTGCGGGCCATGCGTGCAGTTTACGCCAGCCTCGCCCAGTGCAGCCGTGCATCGCGCGCGGCCAGCCAGTCGGCCAGCGACGCCGACAGGATGGCATCGCCGGCGGCCAGCAGTTCGCCGTCGAAGGACGACAGCAAGGGCAAGCGGATGCGTTGCCACGGCGGCATGCCATGGTCCTGCAGCACGTGCTTGAGCGCGTGCGAATGCGCGCGTCGTGGCAGCACGATGCGCTCGCCGCCCTGGCGCGCGTGGACGCGGACCGGCCGGTCGAAGCCGGCAACCCCAGCCAGCGTAAGCGTGCCGCCGGTCGGCAACGCCAACGGTGCCGCGCCATCCCATGTCTCTGACCACGCCGGCGGCAGCGGCTCGCGAATGCGCTGCGCATGCAGGACATCCCGCCAGCGTTCGATGCGTGCGCCGGCCCATTCGAAACAGCCACCGGCATCCCCGTCCGCGAGCAACAGGGTCTCGATGCGTTCGATGGCGTGGCCCGGCAGCGCGGGCAAGCCCAATCCGCCGATCCAGCGACGCAGCACGCGCGCCCGGCGTTCGGGCGGGATGTCTTGCAATGCGGCCAGCTTCAAGGTGCTGTCGTCGACCATGGCGAGCAGCAGGGTGCTGGTGTCCTCCAGTTCCAGCAGGTCCATCGCCTGCGCGCCCAGCGCTGCGCTGCGCGCGAGGCTGGCCGATGCCTGCGGCCAGCGTTCGCGCAACAACGGCAACACCTGGTTGCGCAGGAAGTTGCGGTCGAAGCCCAGGTCTGCGTTCGCGGGATCGTCCAGCCAGTGCAGGTCGTGTTCGCGTGCGTGCGCAAGCAGCGACTCGCGCGGCAGGTCGAGCAGCGGCCGCCACAGCCAGCCATTCGCATGCGCGCGCCACGGCCGCATCGCCGCCAACCCGTCCACGCCGGAGCCGCGCAGCGCGCGCAGCAGGAACGTCTCCGCCTGGTCGTCGCGATGGTGGGCGAGGACGAGGATCTCGTCGTCGCCCAATGCCTCGGCGAACGCGCGATGGCGCGCGTCCCGCGCCGCGCCTTCCAGGCCGAGGCCCGAGGCGCGATCGACGTCGACGCGGACGATCGCCAGCGACACGCCCAGCGCATCGCAGCTGCGCTGGCAATGGTCGGCCCAGTGATCGGCGTCGGCATGCAGGCCGTGGTGGACGTGGATGGCGCGCAGGCCGGCGCGTCGCGCGACGGCGTCGCTCGCCAGCAGGTGCAGCAGGACCGTGGAATCCAGCCCGCCGCTGAAGCCGACCAGGCAGGCGCCGGCACGCGGTTGCGTGATCAGGCGCGGGATTCGCGCTTGGCCAGGTCGATCCATTCGCGCTGGTCGCGTTGGTAGTACGCCGGTGAGGTTCGGCTACGTTTGAGGATCTCGGCAAAGACCGCTTGCGCCTTGTCCATCTGTCCATCGCGTTGCAGTAACCGTGCGTAGCGGGCGCGACCTTCCTCGCCCGGGTAGCCCTGCGCCAGCGCCTCGTATTCGTGCAGCGCCGCCGGGATGTCATCCATCGCTTCCAGCGCGCGGGCATACAGCAGGTGCCCTTCGCTGGAGCGGAAGTTCGGGTTCGCGGCGATCAGTGCATCGAGCGTGTCGCGGGTGGGTTGCACCTGGCCCTGCCCGAACTGCGCCTGGGCCAGTCCGAGCATGAGGTGGGGGTCGGTGCTGTACATGCCCTGGAGTGCGGAACGGTAGAGTTCCTCGGCATGCGCGAAGTCGCCGGTGCGCAGGCTCTCCTCGGCCAGCCTGCGCCGGTTGTCGGCGGTGTCGGCGAGGTCCAGTTGCGCGGCGGCCTGGCGCTTCTGCCGCGCCGGGTCGATGCGGTTGCGGGCATCGCGCACCGCGCGCCGGGCGCCCGGGCTGTTGCGCATCTCCGGCACGACTTCGGCGATGAGGTAGACGATCACCGCGATGTACGAACCGATCAGCAGCAGGAAGATCCAGTACATCGGCCGACCGGTGCGGATCACGTGCACCGCGCAGCCGATCTGCAGGATGATCGACAGCAGGAGGACGGGGCTCATGAGGCCTCGTAGGCACCATAGCCGCGCAGCCGCTCGTAGCGGCGCTGCAGCAGCTCGTCGACCGGCACGCCCTCGAGCGCGTCGAGTTCGTTGAGCAGGACCGCCTTGAGCCGCCTGGCCATCTGCACCGGGTTGCGATGCGCGCCACCGGTCGGTTCGCGCACCAGCTTGTCGATCAGCCCCAGCCCGAGCAGGCGCTTGGCGGTCAGGCCCAGTTGCTCGGCCGCGTCCTTGGCCTTGCCGGCGTCGCGCCACAGGATCGAGGCGCAGCCCTCCGGCGTGATCACCGAATAGGTGCCGTACTCGAGCATCAGCGTGCGGTCGCCGACGCCGATCGCCAGCGCGCCGCCGCTGCCGCCTTCGCCGATCACCGTGCAGATGATCGGCACCTTGAGCTCGGCCATCTCCAGCAGGTTGCGGGCGATCGCCTCGGACTGGCCGCGTTCCTCGGCATCGATGCCCGGCCACGCGCCGGCGGTGTCGATGAAGGTGAGGATCGGCAGGCCGAAGCGCTCGGCCATCTTCATCAGCCGCAGCGCCTTGCGGTAGCCCTCCGGCTTGGGCATGCCGAAATTGCGCCGTACCTTGGCCTTGGTGTCGCGGCCCTTCTCGTGGCCGATCACCATCACCGGACGCCCGTCGATGCGGGCCAGCCCGCCGACGATCGCGTTGTCGTCGGCGAAGGCGCGGTCGCCGGCCAGTTCCTCGAACTCGTCGCAGATCACCCGCAGGTAATCCAGCGTGTACGGCCGCGCCGGATGCCGGGCGAGCTGCGAGACCTGCCACGGCGTGAGGTCGCGGAAGATCGTCGCGGTGCGCTTGCGCAGCTTTTCCTTCAGCGTGTGCACTTCGGCGTCGACGTTCACCGCCGGCCCACTGCTGGCATGCCGCAGTTCCTGGATCTTCGCTTCCAGGTCGGCGATCGGTTGTTCGAAATCGAGGTAATTCGGGTTCATCGGCGGCAGTTTAGCCCAGCAGGCCGGACATACCGAGCCGTAGGTCGGGCGTGCGCGCCGGCTGTGATGCCGTGGGTCGGCTTGTAGCTGGCGCTGCTACTGCAGCCAGGGCTTGCCCAGTTGCAGGTTGACCGCATCCACGCCGGGCAGGTTGCGCAGCAGGCCCGGCAGCGCCGCATCCACCCGCAGGCCGCGGCCCCCATTGAGCGTGAGCCGGCCGATGCCGGCGGCGGTGATCGCCTCGATCAGGATCGGCGTGGCGCCGGCATGCGCCTGCAGCATGCGCTCGAAGTTCTGCAGCGCCCCCGCTTCGCGCAGGTCGATCCTGATCGAGACGCGCTGCGCCTGGTCGCCGCACAACTGGGTGAAATCCCAGCAGCGGGTGGCGCGCAGGGCGAAGCCGCCGCTGAATTCGTCCTCGCGCAGGCCACCCTCGACCACCAGGATGCGGTCGCGGGTGAGCAGGGGGGCGTACTGCTGCCACTCGTCGCCGAAGAACGCGCACTCGATGCGCCCGCGACCGTCCTCCAGTTGCACGAAGGCCTGCGAGTCGCCGCGCTTGCGCATGCCGACGACCTGCCCCGCCACGACCGCCTGCATCTGCTGGCGCCAGCCCTTGCGCGCTTCCTGCGGGCGGGCTTCCCACAGCGCGTCGAGCGACGACAGGTCGTGGCCGACCAGGCGCTGCAGTTCGTCGCGATGGGGATCCATCGGATGCCCGCTGAGGTAGTGCCCCAGCGTCTCGCGTTCGCCCTGCAGCTTCTGCGCCAGCGGCCAGTCGCCGCACTCGGGCAGGTCGATGTGGATGCCGGTCGCGCCGGTCCCGCCGTTGGACAGCGTGGTGCCGAACATGTCGACCACGCCGGCATCGCGATTCCTGGCGATCTGGTCGGTCGCCTTCAGCACATCCGGCAATTGCAGCATCAGCGAGGCGCGGTTCTTCGCCAGCGCGTCCATCGCACCGCCATGGATCAACGCTTCCAGCGTGCGCTTGTTCAGTCCGGCGGCGTCCACGCGCTTGCAGAAATCGAGCAGGTCGGTGAACGTGCCGCCTTCCCGGCGCGCCGCGACCACCGCATCGCATGCGCCGCGCCCGACGCCCTTCACCGCGCCCAGGCCATAGCGGATCGTCTGCGGATCGGTCGCTTCGAACATGTAGGTCGATGCGTTCACGTCCGGCGGCAGGACGTTCAACCCGAGCGTACGCGCCTCGTCGAGGAAGCCGACCACCTTGTCGGTATTGTCCATGTCGGAGGACAGCACCGCGGCCATGAACTCGGCCGGGTAATGCACCTTCAGCCACGCGGTCTGGTAAGCAACCAGGGCGTACGCCGCCGAGTGCGACTTGTTGAAGCCGTACTCGGCGAACTTCTCCATCAGGTCGAAGATCTGGGTCGCCGTGCGCGGGTCCACGCCGCGCTCGGCGGCGCCGGTCTCGAACTTGGCGCGCTCCTTCGCCATCTCCTCGGGCTTCTTCTTGCCCATCGCGCGGCGCAGCAGGTCGGCACCGCCCAGCGAATAGCCGGCCAGCACCTGGGCGATCTGCATCACCTGTTCCTGGTACACGATCACGCCGTAGGTCGGCGCCAGCACCGGCTCCAGCGCCGGGTGCGGGAAGCTCACGTCTTCGATGCCGTGCTTGCGGTCGCACCATTGCTTGTCCATCCCGCTGCCCAGCGGACCGGGGCGGAACAGCGCGGCCAGCGCGATGATGTCCTCGAAGGTGTCGGGCTTGGCGCGCTTCAGCAACTCGCGCATGCCGCGCGATTCGAACTGGAACACCGCGACCGAATCGCCGCGCGCGAACAGTTCGTAGGTCGCCTTGTCGGTGAGTTCCAGCGCGGTGATGTCCAGCGCGGGCTCGCCATTCGAGGCGCGCCGCACGTTGATCGCCTTCACCGCCCAATCGATGATCGTGAGCGTGCGCAGGCCGAGGAAGTCGAACTTCACCAGCCCGATCGACTCGACGTCGTCCTTGTCGAACTGGGTGACCGGGTTGCGCCCCAGGCCGTGGCCGTCGTGTTCCGCGAACAGCGGGCAGAAATCCTGCAGCGGGGTGGGCGCGATCACCACGCCGCCGGCGTGCTTGCCGGCGTTGCGGGTCAGGTCCTCCAGTTGCAGGGCCAGGTCGACCAGGTCGCGGACATCGTCCTCGGCGTGGTAACGGTCGCGGAATTCGCTGACGACGCGATCCGGCTCTTTTTGCGCGCGCTTGCCGACGCCGATCGCGTCTTCCAGCGTCATCGGGTCGGTGGGCTGCAGCGGGATCAGCTTGGCCAGCCCGTCGACGAAGCCGTACGGGAAGCCGAGCACGCGGCCGGCATCGCGCAACACCGCCTTCGCCGCCATCGTGCCGTAGGTGATGATCTGGCTGACCCGGTCGCGGCCGTACTTGCGCGCGACGTAGTCGATCACCTCGTCGCGGCGATCCATGCAGAAGTCGATGTCGAAGTCCGGCATCGACACGCGTTCCGGATTGAGGAAGCGCTCGAACAGCAGGTCGTAGGGCAGCGGGTCGAGGTCGGTGATGCCCAGCGCCCACGCCACCAGCGAACCCGCGCCGGAACCGCGGCCGGGACCGACCGGGATGCCGTGCTGCTTCGCCCAGTTGATGAAGTCGGCGACGATCAGGAAGTAGCCGGGGAAGCCCATCTTGACGATGACGTCCAGCTCGAGCTCGAGGCGCGCCTCGTAGTCCGCGCGGCTCTTGCCATTCGCCAGGGGCGCCTTCACGAGGCGCTGGGTGAGGCCATCACGCGACTGGCTGCGGATCCAGCTGTCCAGCGTTTCGTCGCTCGGCACCGGGAACGCGGGCAGGTAGTAGGTGCCCAGCCGCAGTTCCAGGTTGCAGCGCTCGGCCAGCGCGACGGTGTTGTCGAGTGCGTCCGGCGCGTCGGCGGCGAACAGCGCGGCCATTTCATCTGCGGACTTGAGGTACTGCTGCGCGCTGTAGTCGCGCGGGCGGCGGCTGTCGTCGAGCACGCGGCCGCTGGCGATGCAGACGCGGGCCTCGTGCGCGTCGAATCCATCGGCATCGAGGAAGCGCACGTCGTTGCTGGCGACCACCGGGATGCCGCGCCGCGCGGACAGGTCCAGTGCGAACGCGTTGAAGGCATCCTCGCCGGCGCGCCCGGTCCGCAGCAGTTCCAGGTGCAGGCGTTCGCCGAACTTCGCCTGCAGGTCGGCCAGCGCCTGTTCGGCGAGGTCGTGGCGGCCCGATGCGAACAACAGGCCCGGTTCCGATTGCGGCCCGGCGATCGCGAACAGCCCGGCGTTCTCGGACAACCACGACGGCCGTGCGACCACCCCATCGACGCGGTGGCCTTGCATCCAGGCGCGGGTCAGGATCTGCGAGAGGCTGAGGTAGCCGTCGTTGTCGCGGCACAACAGGGTCAGGCGCGACGGCGCGGCGGCGCCCTCGGCGACCAGCACGTCGGCGCCGGCGATCGGCTTGATGCCGGCCTTTTCCGCGTCCTTGTAGAACTTGACCAGTGCGAACAGGTTGTTCTGGTCGGTGATCGCCACCGCCGGCAAGCCGCGCAACGCGCAGGCCGCGACGAGCTCCGGGATGCGGATCGTCGAATCGACCAGCGAATACTCGCTGTGCAGGTGCAGGGGGACGAAACGGGCTGGCATCTTGGCACCGCGTAACCAACCAGCAGGGTAGGCCGCGGCAGGGGGCCGGGCAAGGCTTGACAGGCCGGCTGACCGGCCTGCGCCGGCTCGCCGCGCCTCATCGCGTCACCCCACCCTGAACGGCCGGTCGGGATGCCCGCCATCGACGTAATGGCTGCTGTTGACGCGCTCCTGGTGCTGGTACAGCGCCAACGCCTGCAGGCGGTCCCGGATCCACGCCTCGCGCCGTTGCGGGCCATCGCCGGCGGGGTTGGCCATGCCGCGATAGTCGCAGAAATCCGCGTAGTCCTCGGCTTCCGTCGCCACCGCCGGCCACGCGAGTTCGAGCAGGATCACGTCGTCGAGCAGGCCGAGCAGAGGGACTGGGTCGGGGATGAGGTCGTGATCGTGCTCGAGATAGGCCAGCAGCTTGCGCACGCGCTGGCAGGGGGCTTCGCGTCGATCCCAGTCGGCGTCGTCGAGCATCGCCCGCAGTTGCTCGATGCGGGCCAGGCGTTCATCCAGCACCGCGCGCGCCCGCTCCACCGGGAGTTCCTGCAGCCAGCGGGCGAGGGTGGCGATGCGGTCGGCATCGACGTGCCGCGCGCCGGGGTGGATGTCGTGGAGCAGGCGGTCGAAGCGCGCGACCGCGGCGGCATCCAGGCGGATGTTGCCGATGCGGCTGCGGCGTGCGTGCCTGGGGCGGTCTCCCCACGGCAGGGCGGTGTCGGCGTGGGCAGTGGTGCGCATGAACATGGGCTCACCTCGCGGTGCCGACATGCGGGGGTGGCTGGGTGCGGGCGTCGGCGAGCTCGCGCACGCAGCCGCATCGATCGATGCACGCGCATCGTCCGCCGGTGCCGCGCTCAGGTCATGTGCCGAAAGCAGCGTGCAAAAGGTCACCCTGATTGTCACCATGCAAGGCCTGCCGCACCGGGGCGAAACTGCGGCGATGCTGCGGACACGGACCGTGCTCGCGCAGGGCTTGCAGGTGGGCAGGGCATGGGTAGCCCTTGTGCTGGTCGAAACCGTATTGCGGATACAGCGCGTGCAACTCGCGCATGGCCCGGTCGCGCGCCACCTTGGCGAGAATCGATGCAGCCATGATGGTGCGGTCGCGCGCATCGCCGCCGATCCAGGCCTCGGCAGGGCACGGCAGGTCTGGCGGCAGGCGGTTGCCGTCGATGCGCGCGCAATCCGCCGCGTGGATCACGCCCAGCAGTGCCTCGCGCATGCCGTGCAACGTGGCATGGAAGATGTTGCGGCGGTCGATCTCGTCGGGTTCGATGAACACGATCTTCCAGGCCAGCGCGCGTTCGATGATGCGCGGGTATAGCGCGTCGCGCCTGCGCGCGGTGAGTGCCTTGGAATCGTCGAGCCCGTTCACCGGCGTGCGTCCTGGCGGGAACACCACTGCGGCGACGACGACAGGTCCGGCCAGCGGACCGCGTCCCGCCTCGTCGATCCCGGCAACGCGCAAAGTCATGCCGCTGTCGCCAGCAGCGCGGCCACCGAGTCCGCGGCGCGTGCGGAGGCATCGCGGCGCAGGGATTCGTGGATCGCGAGGAACCTGGGCTGCAGCGCCGCGACCGCGGCGTCGTCGCGGAACCAGTGCAACAGCGCGCGATGCAAATTCGCGGGCGTGCAGTCGTCCTGCAGCAGTTCCGGCACCAGCGTTTCGCCGGCCAGCACGTTGGGCAGGCTGACATGCGCGGACTTGAGCAGGCCGAACGCCTTGACGATGGTGTAGGTCAGGCCGGAAATGCGGTGGCCGATCACCATCGGCCGCTTGCACAGCATCGCCTCCAGCGCGGCGGTGCCGGACGCCAGCAGGACGACGTCGCTGGCGACCATCGCCGCCTGCGCCTGGCCGTCGAGTACGCGCAGCGCCGGTGCATCGCCAATGATCGCTTCGATCGCTTCGCGGCATTGCGCGTTCGCGGCCGGCACCAGCACGCGCAGGCCGGGCAGGTCGGCTTGCAGGCGTCGCGCCGCTTCGACGAAGGTGGGCAGCATGCGCTGGATCTCGCCGAGCCGGCTGCCCGGCAACAACGCGAGGATCGGCGCGCCTTGCGATTCGCCGAGCAGCGCACGCGCGGCATCGCGATCGGGTCGCAGCGAGATCTCGTCGGCGAGCGGATGGCCGACGAACACGGCATCGACGTCGTGCCTGGCGTAGATCGGCGGTTCCATCGGGAACAGGCACAGCACGCGATCCGCGCTGGCACCGATCTTCGCGGCGCGCGACTCGCGCCAGGCCCACACCGACGGGCTGACGTCGTGCACGGTGCGCACGCCGCGTTGCTTGAGCCAGCGCTCCACGCCGAGGTTGAAGTCGGGTGCGTCGATGCCGATGAACACGTCGGGCTTCCAGTCCAGCACGCGCTGCCGGAACGCCTTGCGCAGCTTCAGCAGTCGCGGAAGGTGGGCCAGCACTTCGGCCAGCCCCATCACCGCGAGCTCGCCGGCGTCGTGCCAGGTGTCCATCCCGGCCGCGCGCATGCCATCGCCACCGATGCCGGCGAACTCCGCATCCGGGAAACGCGCGCGTAGTTCGGCGATGAGCCCGGCGCCGAGCTGGTCGCCGGAGGTCTCGCCGGCGCAGAGGGCGATGCGGAGGGTCACTTCAACCAACCATGAGTGTCGGCGTCGGGTTGGGTCATGGGGTGTTTCCCAACCAAGCGAGTATCGGGGAGCGACTTGGGGAATACCCCATGACCCAACCCGACAAGTCCAATTGTCACCGCAGCAGCGGCCGCTCGCCGCGTTCGATGAAGTCCAGCATCGCGCGCACGTCGTCGCTGCCGGCGGCGGCGATCTCGCCGAGTTCGGACTTGGCCTCGTCGAGCTTGGCATCGCCCATGTACAAGGCGCGGTACGCGCGCTTGATGCTGGCGATGCGGGTGGCGTCGAAGCCGCGGCGTTTCAGGCCCTCGGCGTTGATGCCGCGGGCACGGGCATATTTTTCCTGCGCCACCATCAGGAACGGCGGCACGTCGCCGTTGACGAATGCGCCCATGCCGATGAACGCGTGGTCGCCGATCCGGCAGAACTGGTGCACGCCGGCGAAGCCGCTGAGGATCACGTGGTTGCCGACGGTGACGTGGCCGGCCAGGGTGGCGTTGTTGGAGAACACGCAGTCGTCGCCGACGATGCAGTCGTGGGCGACGTGGCAGTAGGCGAGGATCCAGTTGCGGTCGCCGATGCGGGTGACACCGCCGCCATCGCCGGTGCCGCGGTTGATGGTGACGAATTCGCGGATCGCATTGCCGTCGCCGATCACCAGCTCCACCCGCTCGCCGCGGTACTTCTTGTCCTGCGGCTCGCCGCCGATCGCCGCATGGCCATGGAACACGTTGTCGCGGCCGATGCGGGTGGGCCCCTCGATCGTGCAATGCGGGCCGATCCGGCTGCCGTCGCCGATTTCGACGCCGGCCCCGATCACCGCATACGCGCCCACCTGCACGCCCGTGCCGAGCCGCGCAGCGGGATCGATGGCCGCGGTCGGGTGGACCAGGGGCGGCGCGACGCTCATTCGCGGGCGGCGGCGCAGAGGATTTCGGCGCAGGCGGCCTGTTCGCCATCGACGCGGGCGATGCCCACGTACTGGGCCATGTTGCGGATGCGGCGTTTCAGGACGACCTCCAGGTCCAGGCGGTCGCCAGGCACCACCATCCGGCTGAAGCGCGCGTTGTCGACCTTGACCAGGTAGAAGGTGTCCTTGCCGAGTTCGGCGGGGTTGCGCGAGAGCTGGGTCAGCAAGCCGCCGGCCTGCGCCAGCGCCTCGACCACCAGCACCCCGGGCATGACCGGATGGCCGGGGAAATGGCCGGTGAAGAAGGGCTCGTTGCAGGTCACGTTCTTGTAGGCCAGCACGCGCTTGTCCTGCTCGAACTCGACCACGCGGTCGACCAGCAGGAACGGGTAGCGGTGCGGCAGCAGGCGTTCGATCTCCGGGGTGTTCACCGGTAGGGTCACGCGGGAAGGTGCATCGGTCATGCGGGATCCTTGTCGCTTGCGCCGGGACGCCGGGCAATGCGGTCGAGTTGCTTGAAGCGCGCCGCGCTCTTGCGCCAGCTGCGATTGTCCATCAATGGGGTGCCCGAGGAGTACTCGCCGGGTTCGCGGATCGAATGGGTCACCAGCGACATCGCGGTCACCACCACGCGGTCGCAGAGCTCGAGGTGGCCGAGGATGCCGGCGCCGCCGCCGACCAGGCAGTAGCGGCCGATGCGCGCGCTGCCCGCGACCGCGGAGCAGCCGGCCATCGCGGTGTGCGCGCCGATGCGCACGTTGTGGCCGATCTGGATCTGGTTGTCGAGGCGCACGTCCTCTTCGAGCACGGTGTCGCCCAGCGCGCCGCGGTCGATGGTGGTGTTGGCGCCGATCTCGCAATCGTCGCCGACCACCACGCCGCCCAGCTGCGGGACGTTGATCCAGCGCCCGGCGTCCATCGCCAGCCCGAAGCCGGCCGCACCGAGCACCGCGCCGGGCAGGATGCGCACGCGCTTGCCGAGGCGCACCCGCGCCACCAGGGTCACCCGCGCCTGCAGCTCGCAGCCGTCGCCGATGTCGCAGTCGTCGCCGATGCTGCAATTCGGGCCGATCACCGCGCCGGCGCCGATGCTGGTGCGCGCGCCGATGCTGGTGAAGGGGCCGATGTGCGCGCCTGGCGAGATCTCTGCGCTCGGGTCGATCGCGGCGCTCGGGTGGATCCCGGGTTCGCGGACGGGCAGGCGCTCGAACAGCGCGGAGATGCGGGCGAACGCGGCATACGGATCACGCGCGACCAGTGCGGTGCCGGCGAACGCCGATGCGTCGTCCTCGCACAGCACGACCACGCCCGCCCGCGTGTCCGCGAGCTGCGCGCGATAGCGCGGATTGGCGAGGAAGCCCAGTTGCTCCGGCGTGGCGTCGGCGAGCGTGCCGACGCCGGCGACGTCGCGATCCGGGCCGCGCAGGTCGAGTCCGAAGCGTTGCGCCAGTTCGGAAGCCGCGAAGACTGGCGCCGTCATCCGGAGACCCCCGTCAGAGCTGTCCGCCGAAGGTGAATTGCAGGCGCTCGATCTGGTCGCCGTCCTGCTTGCGCAGCGGGATCGCGTAGCTGATCGACAGCGGTCCCATCGGCGAGCGCCAGAGCAGGGCGATGCCGGTCGAGGCGCGCAGTTCGCCTGCGTCGAAATTGTCCCAGCCGTTGTAGACGTTGCCGAAATCGATGAAGGCCGAGATGCGCGCGGCCGGGCTGTCGAACAGTTTCGGGAAGATCGCCTCCACCGAGCCGGCGACCAGCAACGAACCGCCCAGCGGCTGGTGGAAGCCTGAGCCGCTGTCGTAGTAGGGGCCCAGGGTGTTGTCGACGAAGCCGCGGACCTTGCCGCTGGAGGAAATGCCGCCGGCGTAGAAATTCTCGAAGAACGGCAGGCCGGTGGCGGTCACCGTCTTGTCGAAGTCCGGCGAGTTGGGCAGGCAGGGGTCGCTCGGGGGCGCGCCCGGCACCACCGTGTCGAGGATGCCATCGCCATTGCTGTCGGAATAGGTGGGCTCGTTGAAGCAGAGGTTGCGGACGATGTCGTTGCCGTAGGAGTCGCCGTAGCCGAGGTTCAGGCCGGTCCGCAGCACCAGCGCCTGGCTCAGCGGCCAGTATTTCGCGACGTCGTAGGAGACCTTGAAGTATTCCACGGTCGAGCCCGGCAGGGCGATTTCCGCCGCCAGGTTCTGGGTCATGCCGGCCACCGGGGTGAAGTAATTGTTGCGGGTGTCGCGTCCCCAGCCGATCTGGGCGCGCCAGGCGTGGAAGGTCTGGTAACCCACCGCCTTGACGTAATCGATGAGCGGCGGCGGGGTCGAGCCGGGGACCCCCAGGATCTCGTTGCTGTCGATGCCGAACATCAGCGAGACCGAATCGCCCTCGCTGAGCGGGAGGCCAAGGAACACCTGCGCCGCGCCGCTGTTGGTGGTGTACGAAGCGACGTTGTAGTCGGAATAGTCGAACTCGCGCCACCACAGGTTGTAGCCCAGCGACAGCCCTTCGTCGGTGAAATACGGGTTCATGAAGGAGAAGTCGTAGCGCTTCTGGTACGAACTGCTGGTGGCCGCCATCGACACCCGGTTGCCGGTCCCGAGGAAGTTGTTCTCGGACAGCTGCAGCGAGAGATTGACGCCGGACACCTGCGAATAGCCGATGCCGGCGGCGATGCTGCCGGAGGTGGTTTCCTTCACCGTGTAGACCACGTCCACCTGGTCGTCGCTGCCCGCGACCGGCTCGTTCTCGACGCTCACTTCCTCGAAGTAACCCAGCCGATCGAGGCGGATCTTGCCGCGGTCGATCGCCGATTGCGCGTACCAGCTGCCCTCGAACTGGCGCATTTCGCGCCGCATCACGGTGTCGGCCGTGCGCGTGTTGCCCCTGAACACGATCCGGCGCACGTTCACGCGCGGCCCCGGCTGCACCTGGAAGTCGATGCCGACGGTGCGCTTTTCCCGGTCGATCTGCGGGACCGGATTGATCTTGGCGTACGCGTAGCCGATGTTGGACAGGCGTGCGGAGATGGCGTCCGTCGCCAGCTCGAGCAGGCCGCGGGAGAACGTGCTTCCGGGCTGGATGAAGGCAACGATCGTCTCGATCTCTTCCTTCGGCAGCACGGTCTCGCCGCTCACCGTCACCGTGGAGATCGTGTAGACCTCGCCCTCGGTCACGCCGGCGGTCAGGAACATGTCCTTGCGGTCGCCGCTGATCGCCACCTGGGTCGAGTCCAGGCTGAAGTCGACGTAGCCGCGGTCGAGGTACCAGGCATTGAGCTTCTCGATGTCGCCGGAGAGCTTCTCGCGCGAGTACTGGTCGTCGCGCTTGTACCAGGACAGCCAGTTGCTGGGGTGCGATTCCCAGTTCTTGGTGATGTCCTCTTCGCTGAAGGCCTGGTTGCCGATCAGGTTGATGTGGCGGATCTTCGCGGCCTTGCCTTCCTTGATGTTCAAGGTCAGGTCGACGCGGTTGCGGTCCAGCCGCTCCACGGTCGGGTTGATCGAGACGTTGTACTTGCCGCGGTTGTTGTACTGGCGGTTGAGTTCCTGGGTGACGCGGTCGAGGTTCAGCTCGTTGAAGGTCTCGCCCTCGGCCAGGCCGATGTCCTTCAGCCCCTTCAGCAGGTCTTCCGTCTTCAGGTCCTTGTTGCCGACCAGGGTCAGCTTGTTGATCGCCGGGCGCTCCACCACGGTGATGACCAGGATGCTGCCCTGGTGGTCGAGGCGCACGTCCTCGAAGAAACCGGTCTTGTAAAGCGCGCGGAGCGCCTCGGTCGACCTCGACTGGTCGAGGACGTCGCCACGCTCGACCGGCAGGTAGGTGAAGACGGTGCCGGCGCCGATGCGCTGCAATCCGTCGATGCGGATGTCGCTGACCGTGAACGGTGTGAACGCCGTCTGCGCCCAGGCCGGCAGGGACAACGCCGTGGCAAGGGCAAGGGCAAGCAGGCGGCGGGACAAGGGTCGGGTCATGCGGAGGATCCGTTTTGCGGGACTGCGCAGCGCCGGGGGCGCAGGCATGGATGGGGGAGGTGGCGCGTCACGACACCAGGTGCAGGATGTCATTGTAGAACGCCAGTCCCACCAGGCCCGCGACCAGCGCGAGACCGAGGTACTGGCCGGCGGCCATGGCGCGTTCGCCCAAGGGGCGGCCCGTGGCCAGTTCGATAAGGTAATACAGCAGGCGACCACCGTCCAAGACGGGGATCGGCAACAGGTTGATCAGGGCAAGGCTGACCGACAACAGCGCCAGGAAGTTCAGGAACCAGGCGGTGCCGCGGCTGGCGAAGTCGTTCGCGGCCCTGGCGATCGTCAACGGCCCTGCAACCGTGTTCTGCACGGAAACCCTGCCGGTGAACGCGCGCCCGACCATCTCGTACAACTGCTTGATCTGGAAGCCGGTTTCGCGGAACGCACCGGGGATGGCGGCCAGTGGCCGCATGCGCAGGACCGCATCCGTGCTCGGCGCGGACCTCGCTGCATTGGTGATGCCGAGGACCCAGATCGACTGTCCGCTGCCCGGGTCGAGCCGTACCGGCGTCAATTCGAGCGCGAGGCGGGTGCCGTCCCGTTCGATCTCGACCATGCCCGGGCCGCCGCGTGCGCCCAGCGCCGCCACGGCGGGTGCGATGTCGTCGAAGCCGGCGACCGGGGTGGCGTCGATCGCGGTGATCCGGTCGCCTTCCGCCAGCACGCCCCAGGCCGGCGTGTTCTCGCGGACGCTTCCGACGATGGCGGGCCACAGCTGGTGCCGGGCGACCAGGCCGGTGGCTTCGATCGCGCGCAGTTCGTCGATCTTCGCCGGCAGTCGATCCAGCGCCAGGGTGCGGGTGGATTCGCCGCCATCGACGCGCTGCACGCGCAAGGCGATCGGCTGGCGGTCGAGCACGGCGACAGTCAGCGCCATCCCGGCTTCGCTCCAGGTGGGCGTTTCGCGCTCGCCGACGGCGATGATGCGGTCGCCGCTGCGCAGGCCGGCTTCCGCCGCGATGCCGGTGGCCTTGCCGATCACCGGGGCATAATCGGGGCGGCCGATGACCAGCATCGCCCAAAGCAGGACGAAGGCCAGCAGCAGGTTGGCAGCCGGCCCCGCGGCGACGATGGCCATGCGCTGCAGCACCGGCTTGCGGTCGAAGGCCTGCTCCAGCTGGTGGGCAGGCACGTGATCCTCGCGCTCGTCGAGCATGCGCACGTAACCGCCCAGCGGCAGGGCGGCGACCACGTACTCGGTGCCGTCCTTGCCATGGCGCGTCCACAGCGGCCGGCCGAAGCCGATCGAGAACCGCAGCACCTTCACCCCGCAGCGGCGGGCGACCCAGAAATGGCCGAACTCATGGAAGGTCACCAGCACGCCAAGCGCGACCAGCATCCACCACAGGGATCCGAGGAACTCGCTCATGCTGATGGCGTCATCCGGGCAGGCTCACGCGGCCAGCCGAACGATCCGCGCGCAGGCCTGCGCGCGTGCCCATGCATCGGCGGCCAGCAACGCATCAATCGAATCGGCTGGCGTCGCGGGCATGGCGTCCAGTGCGTGGGCAACGATGTCGGGAATGGACAGGAAACCGACCCGGCCCTGAAGAAAGGCTGAAACAGCCTCTTCGTTGGCGGCGTTCAACACGGCTGGCGCGGCGCCACCCGCCTCCAATGCGCGGAAAGCGAGGGTGAGGCAGGGGAAGGCCAGGAGGTCGGGCGGGGCGAAATCGAGCCGCCCGCCTTCCGCCAGCAGGTCGAGCGCAGGCACGCCGGAGGCGATCCGCTGGGGCCATCCGAGTCCGACCGCCAGCGCGGTGCGCATGTCCGGCAAGCCCAGTTGGGCGAGGGTGCTGCCGTCGGCGAAATCGACGAACGAATGCACCAGCGACTGCGGGTGGACCAGCACGCGGATGCGCTCGCCGGGCACGCCGAACAGGTGGTGGGCCTCGATGACCTCCAGGCCCTTGTTCATCAGCGAGGCCGAGTCGACCGAGATCTTCGGGCCCATCGACCACTTCGGGTGGGCGACCGCCTGCGCCGGTGTGACCGTGGCCAGCGCATCGCGCGACCAGCCGCGGAACGGGCCGCCGGAGGCGGTGAGGGTGATCCGCGCGGGTGCCTCGCCCGGGTTGCCCGCGAGGCACTGGAAGATCGCGTTGTGCTCGCTGTCGATCGGCACGATGGCTGCGCCGTTCGCCCGCGCCGCCTGCATCAGCAGTTCGCCGGCGAGCACCAGCGACTCCTTGTTGGCCAGCAGCAGGCGCTTGCCTGCGCGCGCGGCGGCGAGTGTCGAGGACAGGCCAGCCGCGCCGACGATCGCCGCCACCACGCTGTCGCAGGCATCGCCGCCGACCAGCGCATCCAGCGCTTCCGCGCCGGCGTGCGCCTCGGTGGCCAACCCGGCATCGCGCAGACCGTCGCGCAACGCGGCGTGGGCGCCTGGCTCGGCGATCACCGCATGGTCCGGGCGATGTGTCCGGCACAGCGCCAGCAGCTCATCCACCCGTGTGCCGGCGGCGAGCACGCTGGCGCGCATCAGCTGCGGATGGCGCGCGACCACGTCCAGCGCGGAGGTGCCGATCGAACCGGTGGCGCCGAGGATGGCAACCCGTTGCATGTTCAGCCCACGCCCCTCAGAACCCGAACCACACCTTGCCGAGGGCGAACACCGGCAATGCCGCCAGCACGCTGTCCACGCGGTCGAGTACGCCGCCGTGGCCGGGGATGAGGTTGCCGGAATCCTTGACGTCGACGTGGCGCTTGAGCAGGCTCTCGAACAGGTCGCCGGCCACCGAGAACGCCACGGTCACCGCGGCCACGCCGGCGATGGCCGGCAACTGCGCCTGGTCGACGCCGATGAGCCATGCGCCGGCAAGCGCCACCAGCATCGCCAGCACGATGCCGCCGAGCAGGCCTTCCACCGTCTTGTTCGGGCTGATCCGCGGCGCCAGCCTGCGGCCGCCGAACCACTTTCCACCGAAGTGGCGACCGGTGAAATAGGCGCCGGTGTCCGCGGCCCAGACCAGCATCAGCGCCAGCAGCAGCCAGTAGTGGCCGTCCGGTTCGGCGGCGTGGATCACGCCGAGCGCGCACCAGGCCGGCACCACCGCCAGCGTGCCCGCCAGCAGCTTGAACGCGCGTGCATGCGAGTCGTGGTCGGCGGCGAAGTGATAATGCTTCAGCCACAGCAGGGCCAGCACCCACCAGCCCACGCCGATCACGATGACCAGCTGGAACAACGCGAACGACGCGCCATGGGCCGACCGCGACCCCCACACCAGCGCGACCATCAGGGCGAGGTTGCAGGCGAGCAGGATGGTGCGGGCCAGGGTGTCTTCGAGATCGGCCAGGCGCAGCCACTCCCACAGCGCCAGCAGGAAGAGCAGCGCGGCAATGACCATCAGCCATGGGGTGGGCAGGAACAGCACGCCGCCGATCGCCACCGGGGCCATGATCAGTGCGGCCAGCACGCGCGTCTTGGTCAATCGATTCCCCCGGTGGCATGGCCTGCGACCTGCGCACTGGTCAGGCCGAAGCGGCGTTCGCGACCAGCGTAGTGCTCGAGCGCGCGCTGCAGTGTGGCGGCATCCACGTCGGGCCACAACGTGTCGGTGAACCAGAGCTCGGTATAGGCCAGCTGCCACAGCAGGAAATTGCTGATCCGCAGTTCGCCGCCGGTGCGGATGAACAGGTCGGGAGCGGGCAGGTCGGCCAGCGCCATCCGCGCCGACAGCGCGTCCTCGTCGACCTGGTCCGGGCGCAGGCGTCCCGCGGCCACCTCCTCGGCGAGCGCGCGTGCGGCCTGGGTGATGTCCTGGCGCCCGCCGTAGCTGGCGGCGATGCTGAGTTGCAGGCGGGTGTTGCCGGCGGTCATCGCTTCGGCCGCCTGCATGCGGGCGAGGATCGCGCCATCGAAGCGGCTGCGCTCGCCGATGAAGCGCAGGCGCGCGCCGAGGCGATGCAGTTCGTCGACCTCGCGTTCCAGCGCGCCGAGGAACAGCTTCATCAGGCCGCCGACTTCCTCCGTCGGCCGGTTCCAGTTCTCGCTGGAGAAGGCGAACAGGGTCAGTGCGCCCACGCCGTGCGCAAGGCAGAACTCCACGCAACGATTGACCGCGCGCGCGCCGGCACGGTGGCCGATGATCCGCGGCCGGTGGCGTTGCTGCGCCCAACGTCCGTTGCCATCCATGATGATGGCGATGTGCTGCGGGACCGGGCCCGTGCCGCCTGCATTGTTCATGCGGATCGGCCGTCGCGAGCGCAGGCCAGGCAAGGAAGAGCGGTGCCCGGCGGCAGGAGCGTACCGGCAGTACGTGACTGCCGCCGGGAAGCGCGATGACGCAGCATGGCCAAGCGCAGCAGGTCGATCAGACGGACATCAGTTCCTGTTCCTTGCCCTTGATCACCTCGTCGACGTCCTTGATCGCGCCGTCGGTGATCTTCTGGATCTCGCCCTCGGTGCGGGTCGCCTCGTCCTCGGTGATCTGCTTGTCCTTCAGCAGTTCCTTGACATGGTGGTTGGCGTCGCGACGGATGTTGCGGATCGCCACCTTGGTGTCTTCGCCTGCGCCATGGACGTGCTTGGACAGGTCCTTGCGGCGTTCCTCGGTCAGCGCCGGCAGGTTGAGGCGGATCACGGTGCCGGCGGTGTTCGGGGTCAGGCCGAGGTCGGACGCGAGGATCGCCTTTTCGACCGCCCCGACGATCTGCTTCTCCCACGGCGTGATCGTCAGCGAGCGCGCATCGACGACGGCAACGCTGGCGACCTGGGACAACGGCACGTCGGAGCCGTAATAGTTGACCCGGATGTGTTCCACCAGCGCGGTCGAAGCGCGACCGGTGCGCACCTTGACGAGGTCGTGGCGCAGCGCCTCGATGCTCTTGGACATGCGCGCCTGCGCGTCCTTGTGGATGTCGCTGATCATGGCCGGCTCCGGGACGAATGCATCCCCGAAGTATAGCGAAAGGCCGCCGCCGCCCGGCCCGGGCCTCAGTCGCCGCCGTGCGGGGCCCGGTCGTGGCGATCGTGTTCGCACGCGTCGCCGCGTTCGATCTGCAGCGTCGGATGATTGATGCCGAAGCGCTCGTCCAGCTGGCGCACGAGTCGGTCGATGTAGACGTCGTGGTCCTGGTCGCTCGGCCGCACGAGGGGCGCGGTCATCGCGATCTCGCCCGCGCCCAGCGACCAGATGTGCAGG
>DATIDW010000040.1:0-106101 GCA_035456065.1 Thermomonas sp.
GTCGAGGCCGATCACGTTGAGGTTGACGCGATAGCTCTTCTCGAGGTCGGTGGTCGCGAACAGGTGGCCCATCAACTGGTCGGCGTCGACGCGGTTGCTGCGCGGCACCAGCACCACGCGCACCGGGTTGGCGTGGTCGGATTCGTCGCGGATGTCTTCCAGCCACGGCAGCTTCTTCGCGCGCATCTGCGCGGCGATCTGCTCGATCACCTTCGACGGCGACACCTGGTAGGGCAACGCATTGATCACGATGTTGGCGCCGTCCTTGAGGAAGGTCGCGCGCGCACGCACGCTTCCGCCGCCGGTTTCGTACATCGCCAGCAGGTCGGAAGGCGCGGTGATGATCTCGGCCGCGGTCGGATAGTCGGGACCGCGCACGTGTTCGCACAGGTCGCGCACGGAGGCTTCCGGATCCTCGAGCAGGCGCACGCAGGCGGCGACGATTTCGTTGAGGTTGTGCGGCGGCACGTCGGTGGCCATGCCGACCGCGATGCCGGTGGTGCCGTTGAGCAGCAGGTGCGGCAGCCGCGCCGGCAGCCAGGTCGGCTCCTCCAGCGTGCCGTCGAAGTTCGGGTCCCAGTCCACCGTGCCCTGGCCGAGTTCGCCCAGCAGGACCTCGGCGATCGGCGACAGCTTGGATTCGGTGTAGCGCATCGCCGCGAACGACTTCGGGTCTTCGCTGGAACCGAAGTTGCCCTGGCCCTCGATCAGCGGGTAGCGATACGAGAACGGCTGCGCCATCAGCACCAGCGCCTCGTAGCACGCACTGTCGCCGTGCGGGTGGTACTTGCCGATCACGTCGCCGACCGTGCGCGCCGACTTCTTCGGCTTGGCCCCGGCATTCAGGCCGAGCTCGCTCATCGCGAACACGATGCGCCGCTGCACCGGCTTCAGGCCGTCGCCGATGAAGGGCAGGGCGCGGTCCAGCACCACGTACATCGAGTAGTCGAGGTAGGCGCGCTCGGCGTATTCGCGCAGCGGGATCTGTTCGAAGCCGTGGAAGGAGGAGCGGACGGGGGTGTCGGTCATTCAGGCAGGCGGGTGCGTGGGAGGCAACATTCTAGCGAGGCGGGGCCTGGCCCCATGCGGGTTCAGCGACGCAGGTCGCCGGCGGCTTCGGGTTGGTAGCGGACCGCCAGCACCTGCAGGCGCGCATTGCGGCCACCGGGCAGCGGCCAGTCGATGGCATTGCCCACCCGCAGGCCCAGCAGGGCACTGCCGACCGGTGCGAGGATCGAGACCCGGTCGGCGCGGCCGTCGGCATCGCGCGGATACACCAGGGTGAGCTCGTGCTCGTGCGGGCCCTGCACGGGATCTTCCACCCGCACGCGTGCGGTCGAATTCATGGTGATGACGTCGTCCGGGATCGCGGCGGGTTCGGCCAGTTCGGCGCGGCCCAGTTCTTCCTGCAGGGCGCTGGTGTCCAGCGACCGGAACGACGGCTGCTCCAGCAAGGCCTCGATGCGCTCCACGTCCAGGCGCGACAGCAGCAATGGCGGGCGGGAAGCGGCGACGATGGATGGATGGGCATGCATGTGCGGGCTCCTCAAAGCAGAACGGGCGACACGGCATGCGCGTCGCCCGCAGGTGTACGAAGGTGATGGGGCGACCATAGCCCCGAATGCCGCAGGCGGCAAGGCGCGGTGGTTCGTTGGTTCATCGATGCCGCGCAGATCTTGCCTCCGGCTATCCTGCACGCCACGCCCCCGCCGATGCAGCCCGCCATGTCCGCCAGCAAGATCCAGCAGCTCCAGCACGTCTTCGTCTCCCGCCTCGACATCCTGTCCCACCTGCTGCAGGTCGGCGAAGCCCACCTGGCGGATCGCGACCTCATCAACGAACGCCTGGCCCCGGACATGCTGCCGCTGGGCGCGCAGGTCGCGTTCGCCTGCAACCAGCCGCGCGGGTTCTCGCAGTGGTGCGCGGGGCAGCCGATCGAGAACATCGACCCGGCGGTGCCGTCGCTGGAAGCGGCGCATGCGCACATCGCCGATACGCGGGCGCGGGTGCTGGCGATCGCCTGCACCGACGCCAGGCTGGCCGAGGTCAAGCGCATCGGCATGGGCAAGGGCCGCTACTGCGAACTGCCCGGCGACCAGTACGTGAGCGAATACCTGATCCCCAACCTGTACTTCCACGTCACTGCGGCCTACGCGATCCTGCGCATGCTGGGTGCGCCGGTCGGCAAGGCCGACTACCTGCGCTACCTCGGTCCGCACATCCGCCAGGAGGACTGAGCATGGACAACCGCGACATCGCCGCCGAGTTCCTGCGGATGTGCGCCCGCGGCGAGGTCCGCGACGCTTACGCACGCTTCGTGTCGGACGATTTCGTGCACCACAATGCGTGGTTCGCCGGCGACCGCGAATCGCTGCTGCTGGCGATGGAGCAGAGCGCGGCGGCCGAACCGAACAAGTCGTTCGAGGTCAGGCAGGTGATCGATGGCGGCGATCGCGTCGCAGTGCTGTCCCACCTCAAGCGCGCAAGCATGGACGTCGAATACGCGGTGGTCCACATCGCGCGCATCGAGGGCGGCAGGATCGTCGAGCTGTGGGACGTGGGGCAGGAAATCCCCACGGATTCGCCGAACGCGAACGGGATGTTCTGAGCGGGGCCATTCAGCTGGGCGGGCGGGCTGGACGCGGCCTTCACCATGCGCGGGTGATGGTAGGGCCGGCATTCGCTCGGAGGCACGCATGAAGATCCGGCACGTATTCAGCACCCGGGACACGGCGCAGGCGCGCAGCGCCGTGCTGGCCTTGCGGGAGCAGGGCATCGGGGTCGATGACATCTCCCTGGTGGCCCGCTCCGACATCGAACTGGAGCGCGTTCCCGACGTGCTCAAGGAAGCCGACAGCGATTTCATTCCCGCAGCCATGCGTGGCATCGGCGTCGGCGGCGCCACCGGCCTGCTGGCGGGTTTGGCGGCGGTGGCGTTCACTCCCATCGGCATCACCCTGGCAGGTGCCGCGGCGATCGGCGCGGTGGGCGCACTGGTCGGCGGCTGGTCGTCCGCGCTGATGGGTTCGGCGCTGCCGGATCCGGTGCGCCAGCAGTTCGACGACGAGATTTCGGCGGGTCGGATCCTGGTCCTGGTGGATGCCGACGAGGCGACGCAGGCGCGGGTCACCGCAGCCCTGGCGGTTCTTGGTGTCCAGCGGCTGGAGTACGAAGCGCCCACCGCGATGAGCTGATTCGCCTGGCTGCATCCATCCGGAAGTGCGCTCCGTATGTCCCGTATGCAGGTCCGCATGCGTGACAGGAGGCGACGGATGCAAGGTTCCACCTTCCTTCGAGGGTCAGCACCGATGTTGGCCCTGGGTTTCGCCGTGCTGTCCAGCGGCCTGGCCACTGCGTCGGATGCGGTCGATGGCGGCCTGGTCCGATACGTCGGCGAGGCCCGCGACAGCGGCGATCGCCTGCTCTACCGGGAAATCCACTACCTCGACAGCCGCGTCGCGGCCCCGCGGCGGGTGGTGCTGTACCAATGCGCTGACGGGCGCGCGTTCGCCCGCAAGACCGTGGATGGCGGTGGCCCCGCGCCGGCCTTCGCCTTCCTCGACGCCCGTGACGGCTACCAGGAAGGTGTGCGCACGCAGGCTGGCGAGCGCGAGGTGTTCTGGCAGGCGGCCAGGACCGCGCCGGTGAAGCGGATCGCGGTCGACACGACCGGGGCGTCGGTGTTCGATGCCGGCTTCGATGCCCATGTGCGCGAACATTTCGCCAGCCTGCGGCAGGGCAAGACGCTGCGCGCGCGCTTCCTGGTCCCGAGCCGGCAGTCCGCCATCGGCGTGAGCGTGAAGCCGGTAGGGGGTGCGCCGCCCGGATACCTCGACCTGAAGACGCGGCTCGATGCGTGGTATGGCTTTGCGCTGCCGGAGCTCAAGTTGCGCTATCGCATCGCGGATCGTCGGCTGATCCGCTTCGAGGGCATCGGTACCATCCGCGACGCCAAGGGCGGGCATGGCAAGTTGCGGATCGACTTCACGCAGCCCGCGGTCGCCATCGGTGCCGCGGACATGCAGCGCGCCCGCGAGATCCCGTTGGGCGGCGCCTGCGGCGGTGGCATGTGAGCGCGCGACCGCTGCCTGCGCGCGGCTGGTTGCCGCATTCACGGCCTGCATGGCATAAAGCGGCTCGTCATCATCGACGGCCCGGCGAGATGCGTCGTGCCCGCCAGCCGGATCACCGCATGAGCGCGAACAGCCTGCAGCACACCCCGGACGGCCTCGCCGATCCATTGGCCGCGCTGCTGCAGCAGGTGGCGGAGGGCCGCCACGATGCCTTCGAGTCGCTGTACCGGAAGACCTCGGCAACCATGCTCGGGATCTGCCTGCGCGTGCTGCGCGACCGTCAGGAGGCGGAAGATGTGCTGCAGGAGGTCTACGTGGCGGTGTGGCTGAAGGCCGCGCAGTTCGACCGCCAGCGCGCCCGCGCGATGACCTGGCTGGGCACCATCGCCCGCAATCGCGCGATCGATCGCTTGCGTGCGCGCCCGTCGCCGGCCCTGCACGAGCCGATCGAAGGCCATGACCTGGACGATGAGGACGCGCCCACGCCGGCTGCGGGCATCGATGCCGCGCGCGAGCGCCAACAGCTCGACGACTGCATCGAACAACTCGAACCGAAGCGGCAAGCCCTGATCCGCACCGCGTTCTTCGAGAACGTGACCTACGACGTGCTGGCGCTCCGCATCGACGCGCCACTGGGCTCGGTCAAGAGCTGGATCCGCCGCGGCCTGCAGCAACTCAAGGCGTGCCTGGAACGATGAACGACATCGCGCCTGCGTTGCCCCCGATCGACGACGACGACCTGCTGGCCGGCGAATACGTGCTCGGCGTGCTCGACAGCGATGCGCGCCGCGCGGCCCAGCGACGGATCGATGGCGATCATGCCTTCGCCGCGCGGGTTGCGCGCTGGGATGCGCATTTCGCGCCATGGCTGCTGCGGGTGGATCCGGTGGAACCGGGTGCGCATGTCTGGCCGCGGATCCGCACGACACTCGGCTGGTCGGCGGTGGCGGATGGCCGGACGGGACTGTGGGACAGCGCCGCGTTCTGGCGTGGCACCACGGCGCTGGCGGTCGCCGCCAGCGTGTTCGCGGTCGCGATCGGGGTCTGGCGCACGCCGGAGCCGGTCGCGCCGGTGCCGCCGCCTGTCGTCGTCGCCCCGACGCCGCCCGCGAGCGAGGAAGCCGCCGCGCTGCCGGTCACCGTGCTGGCCACCGACGACGGCAACACGGGCTGGATCGCCCGGGTCGCGCCGGACCGCAGCAAGGTGCTGATGGTGCCCACGCCGCGTCCGCTCGATGCCGGCGGCAAGGTCAACGAACTGTGGATCATCGCGTCCGGCGAGGCACCGCGTTCGCTGGGCTTCGTCTCCAACGACAAGGCGCATTCGATCGACATCCCGGCCCCACTGCGTGATGCGGTCGCCACCGGTGCCGTGTTCGCGATCACCCTGGAGCCGGAGCAGGGCCTGCCGCATGCCGCCCCGAGCGGGCCGATCGTGGCCAAGGGCGAGATCCTGGCAATCTGATCCTCGCGATCTGATCGCGATCTGATCGCGTGCTGCATCCGAACGCGGGTCCCGTCCGTATATCCGGAAACGGGACCCGCCAAGGAATGCCATGCCCCCCCAATCCGAGCCTGCGAGCGCGCCGCGCATCGGCGCATTGCGACGCTGGATCGATACGTCGGCACCGGCCGGATCGTTCGATCCGGCGAACGCCGACCGCATCGACTGGCTGCGCGCGTTGCCCTTCGCCGCCATGCATGTGGCTTGCCTCTGGGTGTTCCAGGTCGGGGTGTCGGCGACCGCGCTGTGGGTGGCGCTGGGGTTGTACGTGGCGCGCATGTTCGCGATCACCGGGTTCTACCACCGTTATTTCTCGCATCGTGCGTTCCGGACCTCGCGGGCGGTGCAATTCGCGTTCGCGGTGCTCGGTGCGGCCTCGGTCCAGCGCGGTCCGTTGTGGTGGGCGGCGCACCATCGCCACCATCATGTGCATGCCGATACCGCGGCCGATCCGCATACGCCGCGCAAGGGCTTCTGGCGCAGCCATGCCGGCTGGTTCCTGACCCGTGGCGGGTTCCGCACCGATCCGAGCCGGATCGGCGACCTGCTGAAATTCCCGGAATTGCGCTGGCTGGATCGTTACGACACCGCAGTGCCGGTGCTGCTGGCCGCGGTGCTGTTCGGCGTTGGCAACGTACTCGAGCGCTGGGCGCCGGGACTGGGGACCGATGGCCCGCAGTTGCTGGTCTGGGGCTTCTTCGTCTCCACCGTGGTGCTGTTCCACGCGACGGTGACCATCAACTCGCTGGCGCACCGCTGGGGTCGCCGCCGCTACGCCACGCGCGACGACAGCCGCAACAACCTGTGGCTGGCGCTGCTGACCTTCGGCGAGGGTTGGCACAACAACCACCATTTCTTCCCGGGCAGCGCGCGCCAGGGGTTCCGCTGGTGGGAGATCGACCTGACCTGGTACGGCCTGCGGCTGATGCAGGCGCTGGGCCTGGTGCGCGACCTGAAGCCGGTGCCGGCCTGGGTACTGGCGAAGGCGGGGCACTGACATGCGCATCGCCGTCATCGGCAGCGGTATCGGCGGGCTGTCCGCGGCGTGGCTGCTGTCGCGCCGCCACGAGGTCGTGCTGTACGAGGCCAACGACTACCTCGGCGGCCACACCGACACCCACCGCGTCGAGGTCGACGGCCGCACGCTGGAGGTCGACACCGGCTTCATCGTGCACAACCCGACCAACTATCCGTTGCTGACCCGCCTGTTCGCCGAGCTCGCGGTGGCCTCGCAGCCGACCACGATGGGCTTCTCGGTGCAGGACGCGCGCAGCGGGCTGGAATACAACGCGACTTCGCTGGATGCGCTGTTCTGCCAGCGCCGCAACCTGGCCTCGCCGCGCTTCTGGGGCATGTTGCGCGACCTGGTCCGCTTCTATCGCGAGGCGCCGGTGCTGCTCGAGCTCGATGGCCCGGGACCGACGTTGGGCGAGTATCTCGACGCGCACGGCCATGG
The DNA here is from genome assembly GCA_035456065.1 of Thermomonas sp. Taxonomy (GTDB): domain Bacteria; phylum Pseudomonadota; class Gammaproteobacteria; order Xanthomonadales; family Xanthomonadaceae; genus Thermomonas. The sequence goes on from DATIDW010000040.1 coordinate 7,034, forward strand.
CTCCGCGTTCCGCGACCAGCACCTGGTGCCGATGGCAAGCGCGCTGTGGTCGTCGCCGACCAGCGGGGTACTGGGCTTCCCGGCGAAATACCTGGTCCAGTTCATGGCCAACCATCACATGCTGCAGCTCGCCGGCCGTCCGCAATGGCGGGTGGTGCGCGGCGGTTCGCGTCGCTACGTGGAGGCGATGGCGGCGCGCTGGGACGTGCAGGTACGGCTGTCCGCGCCCGTGCGCCACATCACTCGCGATGCCGACGGCGCCAGCGTGCGTTGCGATGCCGGCAGCGAGCGCTTCGACCAGGTCGTGCTGGCCTGCCACGGTGACCAGGCGCTGGCGCTGCTGGGCGATGCGAGCGATGCCGAGCGCGAGATCCTCGGCGCGATCGCGTACCAGCCGAACGACACCGTGCTGCATACCGATGCCGCGCTGCTTCCGCGCGATCGCAAGGCGTGGGCTGCATGGAATGCGCACTTGCCGGCGGATCCTGCAAAGGCCTGCACGGTCAGCTATTGCATGCACCTGTTGCAGGGGCTGCCCGGCGACACCCCGCTGGTGGTGACCCTCAACCGGACCGATGCGATCGACCCCGCGCGCATCCTGCGCCGACGCAGTTACCGGCATCCGGTCTACAACCATGCCTCGGTCGCCGCGCAGGCGCGCCGGCACGAGGTCCAGGGCGTGAATCGCACGTGGTTCGCCGGCGCCTACTGGGGCTGGGGCTTCCACGAGGACGGCATGCGCAGCGGCGTGGATGTGGCGCGCGCGCTCGGCGTCGACTGGCCTGTTGCGGCGGTGGCGTCCGATGTCGCGTTGGAACAGCCCGGACTGGTGGTGGCGTAATGGCCGGGCTGGCCAGCGCGATCTACGAAGGCCGCGTGCGCCATCGCCGGCATGGCCCACGCGCGCATGCGTTTTCGTACGGCATGGCGCAGCTGTACCTGGACCTGGACGAACTCGCTGACGTCTTTCGCGGGCGCTGGCTGTGGTCGCTGGAGCGACGCAACCTCGCGGCGTTCCATCGCCGCGATTTCCTCGGAGATCCGGCGCAGCCGCTGGCCGACGCTGTGCGCGACCGCGTGCAGGCTGCCACCGGCGAACGACCCGCCGGGGCGGTGCGCATGCTCGCCCACCTGCGCCATGCCGGTTACAGCTTCAACCCGGTCGCGTTCTATTACTGCCACGACGCGACCGGTGCGCTGCACAGCATCGTCGCCGAGATCACCAACACGCCGTGGAAGCAGCGCCATGCCTACGTGCTGCCGGTCGCCGCCGCGGACGGACAGGGGCGCGCGCTGCACTGGAGTTTCGACAAGGCCTTCCATGTCTCGCCGTTCCTGCCGATGCAGCGCCGCTATGCGTGGGCGTTCACCGCACCTGCCGAAGACCTGCGCGTGCACATGGAGGTCTTCGACGGCACGCGCCGCGAGTTCGACGCGACCCTGCAGCTCGAGCGCAAGCCGCTGGACGGCCGCAACCTCGCACGCGTGCTCTGGCGCTATCCGTTGATGACCGCGCAGGTCATCACCGGCATCCACTGGCAGGCGCTGCGCCTCTGGCTCAAGCGCGTGCCGGTCCACGACCACCCATCCGCCCCGGAATCCAGCCGATGAACACGATTGCCCAGGCCGCGCGTGCCGATGCATTCAACGCACTCGACCACGTGCTCCGCCAGCGCGTGCTGCGCCAGTTGCAGGCCTTGCGCGGACGCCAGGTCGTGCTGGTCGATGCGCTCGGCAGCATGCAGGCGGGCGAAGTCGTGCCGGGCGTGGTGCCGCTGCGGATCGACGTGCATGCGCCGGGGTTCTACCGCGCGCTCGCCGCCAACGGCAGCGTGGGCGCGGCGGAGTCGTACATGGGCGGCGAGTGGGATTGCGCCGACCTGGTCGGGCTGGTGCAGTTGCTGGTGCGCAACCGCGACCTGCTCGATGGCATGGAGCGCGGCATGGCACGGTTCGGGGGTGTGGCGATGCGCGGCTGGAACGCGCTGCGCCGCAATACCCGCGATGGCGCGCGCCGCAACATCGCCGCGCATTACGATCTGGGCAACCGGTTCTTCCGGCTGTTCCTGTCCGACGACCTGATGTATTCGTCGGCGTTGTACGCGGGCGAAGGCGATTCGCTGGACGTGGCTTCGACCCGCAAGCTCGACCGCATCTGCGACAAGCTGCGGCTCGGCGTCGACGACCACGTGGTCGAGATCGGCACCGGCTGGGGTGGATTCGCGGTGCATGCCGCCGCTACCCGTGGCTGCCGGGTCACCACCACCACGATCTCGCGCGAGCAGCATGCGCTGGCCTGCGAGCGGGTCGCCGAGGCTGGCCTGCAGGAGCGCGTCACCGTGCTGCAGTCGGACTACCGCGACCTGCAGGGCGAGTATGACAAGCTGGTCTCGATCGAGATGGTGGAGGCGATCGGACCGCAGTACCTCGGTATCTATTTCGCCACGCTGGGGCGCCTGCTGAAGCCGGACGGACTGGCATTGGTGCAGGCGATCACCATCGAGGACCATCGCTACGAACAGGCGTTGCGCACGGTCGACTTCATCAAGCGCCATGTGTTCCCGGGCTCGTTCATTCCGTCGATCGCGGCGCTGCTCGATGCGAAATCGCGCAACACCGACCTGGCGCTGGTGCACCTGGAGGATTTCGGGCCGTCTTACGCGCGCACGCTGCACGACTGGCGCCTGCGTTTCCTCCAGCGTCGCGACGAGGCGCGCGCGCAGGGCTTCGACGAACGCTTCCTGCGCATGTGGACGTTCTACCTGGTCTATTGCGAAGGCGGCTTCCGCGAACGCTCGATCGGCGTCGCCCACCTGCTGCTGGCGAAGCCGGGCTATCACGGCGCTTCCTACATCCCCGGCCTGCTGGAGGCGTGATGCGCTTCTGGGGCAACCTGCTCGGATACCAGGCGGCGTGGTTCACCGCGGTCGGCTTTGCAGCCCGTGGACTCGCTTGGCCGGGGATGCTGGCTTGCATGGGGTTCGCGATGATCGCCTGGTGGACGTCTCCGGTGAAGCGCAGCGACCTGCGGCTGGTCGTCACGGCGCTGCTCTGCGGCCTGTTGCTGGATGGCACGCTGGCCGCGACCGGTTGGCTGCGCTATGGCGCGCCGGCGCCTGCGCTCCCGGGACCGGCGTGGATCGCGACGCTGTGGGTCGCCTTCGCGATGACGCTGCAGCATTCGCTGGCATGGCTGATGGCGCGTCCGTGCGTGGCAGTGCTGTTCGGTGCCATCGGTGGGCCGCTTGCGTACTGGGGCGCATCGCGCGGCTTCAACGCGGTGGTGTTCACCATGCCCGTGCATGCCACGTTGCTGCTGGCCGTGGGCTGGGCCATCGCGATGTCGCTGCTGGTCATCGTCGCCCGTCGCGCAAGCCCTGGGCGCTCCATTCGCAACGAGGCCTCCGCATGAATCCGTGGCAGCAGCTCCTGATGGTCTGGATCATCGCGGCATTCGCCCAGGCGCTGGGCTGGGTGTGGCAGCGCAAGCGCACCAATGCCGGCATCGTCGACGTGGTCTGGTCGTTCGGCGTGGGCGGCGCGGCGGTGCTGGCCGCGGCCACCGGTGCCGGCGCGGGTTTGCCGCGGATCCTGTTGGCGGTGCTCGGCGGCGCCTGGGGCCTGCGCCTGGGCCTGCATCTCTGGCATCGCGTGCGCGGCGAGCCGGAAGACGGTCGCTACGCGCAACTGCGAGTGCGTTGGGGCAACGACCAGCGCAAGTGGTTCGCGATGTTCCAGTTCCAGGCCTTGCTGATCGCGTTGTTCTCGCTGCCCTTCCTTGCGGTGGCCGCGAATCCGCTGGCGCACTGGAATCCCTGGTTCATCGCCGGCATCGCCGTGTGGCTCGCATGCGTCGCCGGCGAAGCCATCGCCGATGCCCAGCTCGCGCGCTTCCGCACCGATCCCGCCAACAAAGGCAAGACCTGCCGCGTCGGGCTGTGGCGCTATTCGCGCCACCCCAACTACTTCTTCGAATGGCTGCACTGGTTCGCTTACGTGCTGCTGGCCATCGGTTCGCCGATCAGCTGGCTTGCGTGGACCGGCCCGTTGGTGATGTACGCCTTCCTGCGCTGGATCAGCGGCATCCCGTTCACCGAGGCGCAGGCGCTGCGTACCCGTGGCGAGGACTACGCGCGCTACCAGCGCAGCACCCCGATGCTTATCCCCTGGTTCCCGAAGGAGGAACGATGAACGCCGCCGCCGATGCGATGGAACTGCCCAGCGACCGCCCAGCCGACGGCCTGCTGGGCCTGGCCGAGCGCGGGCTGCTACCCGACGCGTTGCTGCGCGCCGGAATACGCCGGATGTGCGCGGCGCGCTTGCACGACGAGCACGCCGGCGATCCCGACGCCGCCGCGCGCCGCAATGCCGCGTTGATCGCCGAACTGCGCGCCAGTCCGGTCGCCATCCACACCGATGCGGCCAATCGCCAGCATTACGAACTGCCGCCCGCCTTCTTCACCCGCTGCCTCGGACCCCGGCTGAAGTATTCCGGCTGCTACTACCCAAGCGGGAACGAAACCCTGGCGCAGGCAGAAGAAGCGATGCTCGCGCTGTACGCCGAACGTGCGCAGTTGGCCGATGGCCAGGACATCCTCGAGCTCGGCTGCGGTTGGGGCTCGCTGACGTTGTGGATGGCGCAGCACTATCCGGATGCGAGGATCACTGCGGTGTCGAACTCCGCGCCGCAACGCGCCTTCATCGAGGCGCAGTGCCGTGAGCGCGGTTTCGCCAATGTGCGCGTGGTCACCTGCGACGTGAACCGGCTGGAATTGCCGGCATCCAACTTCGATCGCTGCGTGTCGGTGGAGATGTTCGAGCACATGCGCAACTACGCGACCCTGCTCGTTCGCATCGGTGGCTGGCTGCGGCCGGGCGGTGCGTTGTTCGTGCACATCTTCTGCCACCGCACCCTGCTGTATCCGTTCGAGACCGAAGGCGAGGGCAACTGGATGGGCCGGCATTTCTTCACCGGCGGGCTGATGCCGGCAGCGGACACCTTGCTGTGGTTCCAGGACACGCTGCGCATCGACGAGCGCTGGCTGGTCGATGGCACCCACTACGAACGCACCGCCAACCATTGGCTGGCCAACCAGGACGCGCGCCGCGACGAGGTCATGGCGATCCTGCGCGAGGCCTATGGCGACGCCGCGAAATTGTGGTTCCAGCGCTGGCGGATGTTCTGGATGGCGTGCGCGGAACTGTTCGGCTACGACCATGGCCGCCAATGGATGGTCGCCCACTATCGCTTCACCAAGGAGTCCGCATGAGCCGCATGTCCCTCGCCGCATTGGCGGCCTGCCTGCTGTCCGCCTGCGCATCGGCGCCGCCGACCATCCCGCCTGTGGCCAGCGTCGACCTGCCGCGTTTCATGGGCGACTGGTACGTCATCGCCCACATTCCGTCGAAGCAGGAGAGCACCGCTTACGACGCGGTGGAGTCGTACCGGCTCGACACCGAGGGGCGCATCCGCACCACGTTCCGCCAGCGCAAGGGCAGTTTCGATGCGCCGGTGGAGACGATGGAGCCGGTCGGCACCGTGGTCGAGGGCACTGGCAACGCCGTGTGGGGCATGCAGTTCGTCTGGCCGATCAAGGCCGAATACGTGATCGTGGACCTGGCGCCGGATTACTCGCGGACCATCGTCGGGCGCAGCAAGCGTGATTACGTGTGGCTGATGGCACGTACTCCGCAGCTGCCGGCGCCGGAGCTCCAGGCCGCCATCGCCAGGATCAAGGCGCTCGGTTACGACACCGCCAAGTTGCGGATGGTGCCGCAGTCCGCCGCCGGCAAGGCGAGGCCGTGATCGATCGCCCACGCGAAGTTTCCTGACGGCATAGTGCGCGCATGAATCGAGGCATCTTCTGGTTCCGGCGCGACCTGCGCCTGGCCGACCATCCCGCGCTGGAGCGCGCCTGCCAGTCGCACGACGAACTGCTGCTGGTGTACGTCGATGACGGTGCGGACGGCATCTTCGACGCCAGTCGCGCGTGGCTGCGGCGCTCGCTGGACCTGCTGGGCGATGACATCCGCAGGCGTGGTGGCGAACTGCACGTATTGGCTGGTGATCCGGAAGCACTGATCCCGGCACTCGCGGCGAAAGCGGGTGCGACGGCGGTGCATGTCTCCGCACTGCACGAACCCGATGCGGATGCGCGCGATGCCCGCATCGCCGCGACGCTGGCCAAGCACGGCATTGCGCTGCGCCGCGCCGGCGGTCGCCTGCTGACCGATGCCGACGCGGTGCTGACCCGGTCGTCGACGCCGTTCCGCGTGTTCACCCCGTTCCACAAGGCCGCGCGCCCGACCTGGCGATATCGTCCGCGCGCGGCGCCCGAACGGTTCGCCTGCTTCCCGTTGCCATCGCCGATGGCAGGGGCGGTCAGCGACATCGCAGCGCCGCGGCCGCGCTGGGACCAGGGCTTCTGGCAAGGATGGTCGCCGGGTGAAGCGCAGGCGGAGGCGCGCCTGTGCGAATTCCTGCAGCGGATGGGCCAGTATCCCGATGCTCGCGATGTGCCGGCGGTGGAGGGCACCTCGCGGTTGTCGCCGCACCTGCATTTCGGCGAGATCGCCCCGGGCCGCATCTTCGAGGCTGCGCGCGAGCAGGGTGGCCCCGGGGCCGACACGTTCATCGCCGAGCTCGGCTGGCGCGAGTTCGCCTACTACGTGCTGCACCACTGGCCCGGCAGCGTGGCCGAAAACTTCAATCCGAAGTTCGACGCGATGCCGTGGCGCGACGATCCGGCGGGACTCGACGCATGGCGGCGCGGCATGACCGGCGTGCCGCTGGTCGATGCCGGCCTGCGCCAGCTGTGGCACGAAGGCTGGATGCACAACCGCGTGCGCATGGTGGCGGCGTCCTACCTGACCAAGCACATGGGCATCGACTGGCGGCAGGGTGCGGCGTGGTTCCTGCACACCCTGGTCGATGCCGACCTGGCCAGCAACACGCTGGGCTGGCAGTGGGTGGCGGGCACCGGGGTGGACGCGGCGCCGTATTTCCGCATCTTCAACCCGGTCACCCAGTCGCGCCGGTTCGATCCGCAGGGGACCTACATCCGTCGATGGGTTCCCGAGCTGCAGGGGCTCGGCGACGACACCATCCATGCGCCGTGGGAACGGGGCGTGGACATCGACGGCTATCCGGCCCGGCCCATCGTCGACCTGGCAAAGGGACGCAGCGACGCACTGGCGCGGCTATCCGGCCTGGCGAAGTAGGGCGAGTGCGCCTCGTCGGCGAATGCCGCCGCGGGCATGCCCCGCGGCGACCGAGCGATCAAGCGGTGTCACCCGGGGCAAGGCCCAGGTCCCTCGATGGGAACAGATGGAAGCGGAGATCGTCGACGCTTCCTGCCGGTTCGCCCAGCGGCCGCGACGGATTGAAGCGAGTGAGGTCGTCGGTGAAGCGCGAATTCGCGTGGATGGGCTTCAAGGTCGGCGCTGTAGCGCTCGTCCGATACCCGTCGATGCAGCCTCGACCCCGGAAAACGAAAAACCCCCGCGTGAGCGAGGGTTCTTGGTTGTACCTGGTGCCCGGGAGAGGACTCGAACCTCCACGAAGTTGCCCCCGCTAGCACCTGAAGCTAGTGCGTCTACCAATTCCGCCACCCGGGCAGGGTGCAGGGGGCGTATGTTGCAGTGCGACTTCATCGATGTCAACGGGTTTCGTGGCTCGCGAACAGGTCGTGCACGGGCGCGTTGTACCATCCGCGCATGACCAAACCCCCGAGCAAGCGCGGCGCAGGACGCGGCGGCAAGACACCCGGCAAGGCCGGTCCCACCCGCGGCGAAGCTGCCCCGCGCGGCAGGGGCGGCGCGAAGAAAACGGCGGGCAAGGCGCCCGGCTGGTTGCCCGATGCAGGCCTCATGCGCGCCTTCGGTGGTGCCGGTGCCGGCAAGCCGGCAGCGCCGGTCGAACCCGGGCCCGCGATGTCCACGCGCCCGGGACGCGAACGCGATCCGCACGCCGCGCGCGAGGCGCAACGCTACGAACAACCCATCGCCAGCCGCGAGATGATCCTGCAGGTGCTGGCCGCCAGCGACGGGCCGATGGATGCCGATGCCCTGGCGCAGAAGCTCGCGCTGACCGCGCCGGATCGCTTCGCCGCGCTGGAGAAGCGGCTCAACGCGATGCTGCGCGATGGCCAGTTGCTGCAGAACCGGCGGGGCGGATTCGCGCCGGCCGCGCGCATGGACCTGGTGCCCGGCGTGGTGATCGCCAACGAGAACGGCTTCGGTTTCCTGCGCCCCGACTCGGGCGGGGGAGACGACCTGTTCCTGCCGCCCTACGAGATGCGCAAGGTCATGCATGGCGACCGCGTGCTCGGCAGCGTCACCGGCGTCGATCGCCGTGGCCGCCGCGAAGGCACCATCGTCGAGGTGCTGGAGCGCCGGCTCACGCGCCTGATCGGCCGCTACACGGAGGAAGGCGGGATCGGCTACGTGATCCCGGACGACAAGCGCGTGCAGCGCAACGTGATGATCCCCGCCGATGGCCGCTCCGATGCGCGCAGCGGGCAACTGGTGGTGGCCGAGATCACCACGCCCGCGGATTCGCATCGCCCGCCGATCGGCAAGGTCCTGGCCGTGCTCGGCGACAAGCTCACCGCCAGCCAGGCGGTCGAGGCGGCGATCCACGGCCACGACATCCCGCACGAGTTCCCGCCGGAGGTCATCGCGCAGGCGACCGCGGTGCCGTTGCAGGTGCAGCACGCCGACATCGCCGGCCGCCTCGACCTGCGCAACACGCCGCTGGTCACCATCGATGGCGAGGATGCCAAGGATTTCGACGACGCGGTCTGGTGCGAGCCGAACAAGGATGGCTTCCGCCTGATCGTCGCGATCGCCGACGTCTCGCACTACGTGCGCCCGGGCACGCCGCTGGACGATGAGGCGCAGTTGCGCGCGACCTCGGTGTATTTCCCCGGCTTCGTGGTGCCGATGCTGCCGGAGACCCTGAGCAACGGCATCTGTTCGCTGATGCCGAAGGTGGATCGGCTGTGCTTCGCCTGCGACATGCAGATCGGCCGCGACGGCATCGTCACCGGCGCGACGTTCCATGAAGCGGTGATGCATTCGCATGCGCGCCTGACCTATACCGATGTCTGGAACGCGGTGGGCGAGGGCATCCCCGAGGACGATCACGATGCCGCGCTGGCGAAGATCGGCGGCCTGTTGCCGCAGATCCGCCAGTTGCACCAGCTCTACCGGGTGCTGGACAAGGCACGGCAGAAGCGCGGCGCGATCGAGTTCGAGAGCAGCGAAGTGCGCTTCGTGCTGGATGCGCAGGGCGCGGTCAGCCAAGCCGGCATGCTCCAGCGCAACGACGCGCACAAGCTGATCGAGGAATGCATGATCGCGGCCAACGTGCAGGCCGCGCTGTACCTGTTGCAGTCCGGCGTGCCCGCGCCCTATCGCGACCACGACAAGCCGCCCGAATCCAAGTACGCCGACCTCGAGGAATTCCTCAAGGAGTTCCAGCTGCGCATGCCGCCGTGGGCGAAGGTCAGGCCGAAGGATTTCCGCGCGATGCTGGAGAAGATCCGCGAACGGCCGGACGCCACCCTGCTGGAGTCGGTGATCCTGCGCAGCCAGTCGCTGGCGGTGTACGCGCCGGACAACATCGGTCATTTCGGGTTGGCGCTGGAGGCGTATGCGCACTTCACCTCGCCGATCCGCCGCTATCCGGACCTGCTGGTGCACCGCGCGATCAAGCACGCACTGGCCGGCGGCAGGCCGGACACCTTCGAGTACTCGCCGCACGAGATGTCGGCGCTGTCGCTGCAGTGTTCGGAGCGTTCGCGGCGCGCCGACGAGGCCCAGCGCGAGGTGGACGAGCGCTATCGCGCGGCATGGATGGAGGGCCACGTCGGCAAGGAGTTCGACGGCACCATCAGCGGCGTGACCAGCTTCGGCCTGTTCGTGGAACTGGACGATTCCAAGGTCAACGGGCTGGTCCACGTGACCCAGCTGCCGCGCGATTTCTATCATTTCGATGCGGTCCGCAAGACCCTGGCCGGCGAACGTCGCGGCCACGAATACCGGCTGGGCGACCGGGTGCGCATCGTGGTGCTCAAGGCCAGCGTGGAAGATCGCAAGATCGATTTCCGCCTGGTCGATGAAGAGGGTGGCGGCGTCAAGCCGCTGCCGGAGCGCGGCAAGCCGGCGAAGCGGACGAAGCAGAAATATTGATCGTCGCGCAGGCCGGGGTCGGGCGGCCCGCTCCTCCGCTTCTGCGAACGTCCTGTTCGAGGCGCGGCCGCCGACCATCCATGCTCGGCTCTCCGCAGGCCGCCCGACCCCGATCTGCGCTAATCGCCGCCGTGTGAAGGCACAATGCACGCATGAGCAAGCAAGCCCAATGGATCGTCGGCCTCAATGCGGTGGCCTCGGCGCTGGAACATGACGCCGAGCACGTGCGCGAGGTGCTGCTGGAAGCAGGCGGCAGGAATCCGCGCATTGCCGAGATCGAACAGGAGGCGCGGCGCAAGGACATCGATGTCCGCCGCGTGGCCCAGAACGCGCTGGATGGCGTGGCCGGAGGCGTTCGCCACCAGGGCGCGGCGGCGCGCTATGCGGCGGCCAGGACCTGGGACGAGCACGAGCTGGTGGGCTTGGTCGACGCGGCCGGCGGCAAGGCGCTGGTGCTGGTGCTGGATGGCGTGCAGGACCCGCACAACCTCGGTGCCTGCCTGCGCAGCGCGGCGGCGGCAGGTGCGACCGCGGTGGTGTTCCCGAAGGACAAGGCGGTGCAGGTCAACGCGACCGTGCGCAAGACCTCGGCCGGCGCGGCGGACACCTTGCCGATCTTCAGCGTCACCAACCTGTCGCGCACGCTGCGCGACCTGCAGAAGGCGGGCGTGTGGATCTACGGATTCGCCGGCGAGGCCACGGCGTCGTTGTATGCGCTCGACCTCAAGGGCAACGTGGCCCTGGTGATGGGCAGCGAGGGCGATGGCCTGCGTCGGCTCACCCGCGAGAACTGCGACCAGCTGGTCAAGATCCCGATGCCGGGCGAGTTCGAGAGCCTGAATGTCTCCGTCGCCACCGGCATCGCGCTGTTCGAAGCCGTGCGGCAGCGGCAACCGTAATCAAGCAAGCAAGTCCAAGGGGAAGGCAATGGCACTGGAATTGGCGTGGTACGACTGGGTGGGCCTGCTGGGCACCGTGATGATCCTTGGCGGCTTCGCGCTGTTGCAGGCGGGCAAGCTGTCCGGCACCGGGCTTGTGTATCAACTGCTGAACCTGTTCGGTGCGACTGGCGTGCTGCTCTCGCTGCTGGGCACGTTCAACCTGTCGGTATTCCTGCTGGAGGCCGCCTGGATCGCGGTCAGCCTTTACGGGATCGCGCGGTCGTTCAAGGCAAAGCGAACCGAGACGCGATGAGTCGACGGGCGGCATGCCCGGAGCGAGCGCGTGGACAATCGGCGCCATGGTATGGCGCCGATTGGCCTACATGGTGAGGCAAGCGCTTGCGAAGCACTGCTTCGCGCGCCGCCGAACGCCCGCAATCAGTGATTGCGGGCTGGGCCCGCGAAGCGGGTACGTGCGGCGTGTCCCAGGCCGCTTCGGGCATGTCGCCCGTCGATGGTAGTCATCGCGGCCATGCATTCGCGATGATGCAGAACAGCTGCGCGGTCCGTTCCGCGTCGTAGACCGCCGAGTGCGCCTCGCGCGAGTCCCACTCCAGCCCCGCCGCATGCACCGCGCGCGCCAGCACCGTCTGCCCGTAGGCCATGCCGGCCAGGCTCACGGTGTCGAACACGCTGAAAGGATGGAACGGATTGCGCTTGTGCTCGACCCGGGCGATCGCCGCGTTGAGGAAATTGAGGTCGAAATGCGCGTTGTGGCCGACCAGGATCGCGCGCTGGCAGCCGTGCCGCTTCGCCGCCGCGCGCACCGGCATGAACACCTTGTCCAGGCCCTCGCGTTCCGGCACCGCGCCACGCAGCGGATGATCGACCTTGATCCCGGTCACCTCCAGCGACTTCGGGTCGATGCTGGTGCCGGGCGCGGGCTGGATGTGCGCGCTGGCGACCTCGCCGGGCACGAAGCGGCCGTGTTCATCGAGTTCGATCGGCACCGCTGCGATTTCCAGCAGCGCGTGCTTGTTCCAGTCGAAGCCGCCGGTCTCGACGTCCACCACCACCGGCAGATAGCCACGGAAGCGCTCGGCCATCGGCTTGAACGCGGGGGCGTCGATGGGCATGGCGTGGGTTTCGGTCATCGCGACAGGTTAGCAGCGTGTTGACGATGGGGGCGAGCCTGCTAGGGTGCGCATTCCATCGAACGGGTGCGGGCGATGCGGGAGCGGACAGGGGCGTGGCGGGTGCTGGCGGCGGCCTGCCTGCTGCCGTGCATGCCAGTGCTGGCGGCACCGGGCGACCCGGTGCGCGACGTCAATACCTTCATCGGCACCCAGGACGAAGGCAACACCTTCCCCGGCGCCTCGGCACCATTCGGCATGATCCAGGTCAGCCCGATCACCGGGCACTACGCCGGCTACCGTTACGACGACAGCAGGATCCGCGGGTTCGGTCATTCCTTCGTGTCCGGCGCGGGTTGCTGGGAGCAGGGCGGGCAGGTCGCGGTGCTGCCGGTGACCGGCAGCATCGGTCCTGGCGGGCGTTTCGACACCAGCGACCCGAAGGCGAAGTCCTTCGATGACAAGGCTTACGCGGCGAGCTACACGCATGGCGGCGAAATCGGCCAGGCCGGCTACTACAAGGTGCGGCTGACGGATGCCGGCGGCATCGATGCCGAAGCCACCGCGCTGGCACGCGCCGCCGCCGAGCGCTACACCTTCGCCGCCAACGAGAAGACCGGCCACGTGCTGGTCAATGTCGGCCAGGCCAACGAAAAGCACGAGGTCGTCGGCAGCGTCGTCGAGGTCGTCGGCGATCGCGCGGTGGAAGGCAAGCTGGTCACCAGGAGCTTCTGCGGCGGCAAGCAGTACACGACCTGGTTCCGCATCGAATTCGACCGGCCGTTCAAGGCATTCGGCACCTGGGACAGGGATGGCGGCATTGCCGGCGGCCGCCACAGCGTCGGCACCCAGTGGGATGTCGCGAATGGTGCGTGGCTCAGTTTCGACCTCGGTGGCGCGCGCAGCGTGACCGCGACCAGCGCGATCTCGCATGTCGATGCCGAAGGTGCGCGTTGCAACCTCGATGCGGAAGGCAAGCGCGATGGCCGGCTCCTGCCGTTCGATGCGATGCGCGAACAGGCGCAGGCCGCATGGCGCAAGGAACTTTCATCCGTCCGCATCGATGGCGCCACCCATGACGATCGCGTGGTGTTCTACACCGCGCTGTACCACGCGTTCCTGCAGCCGATGACCGGCAGCGACGCCGATGGTCGCTATCGCGGCTACGACGAAGCGATCCACGTCGCCGACAGCTGGACGTACCACGAGTATTTCTCGCTGTGGGACACCTATCGGACGCAGAACCAGTTGCTGGCGATCCTTCGGCCACGGCGCGCCCGCGACATCGCCCGCTCGATGCTGGCGATCCACGCGCAGATGGGCTGGTTGCCGCGCTGGGGTTACGCCAACTTCGACACCAACATCATGACCGGCGACCCGGTCACGCCGTGGCTGGTCGACCTCTGGCGCTTCGGTGCCTTGCAGGGCCGCGAGCGCGAGGCATGGCGGGCGCTGTGGCAGAACGCGAACGGCCGGCCGCCGGCGATGTCGCGCGCGCAGGGACGCGCCGGCAACGACACGTATCTTGCGCAGGGCTTCGTCCCCTACGACCGCGCGTATCCGTCCAAGGGCATGGACGTGGACCAGCACCACGGCGGGTCGGCCACGCTGGAATACGCGCTGGGCGATTGCGCGCTGTCGCAGATGGCGGCTGCCCTCGGCGAGACCGATGCCGCCGCGACCCTGCGCGAACGCGGCCGCAACTGGCGCAAGGTCTGGGATGCCGATGTCGCCGACAGCGGTTCGGAGTTCCGTGGCTTCCCGCGGCCACGGATCGAGGGCGGCGGTTTCTACGTGCCTGCGCATGGCCGCTATGACCCGCGCTCCAACCACGGCTTCCACGAGGGCACCGCCTGGCAATACCAGTGGCTGGTGCAGCAGGACGTGCCGGGACTCGCCGCGGCGATGGGTGGCCGCGATGCCGCGTTGCGCCGGCTGGACGCGTTCTTCGCGCATGACGAACTTGCGAAGGATCTCCAGGGCGGTGCACGCAAGCACTGGGTGGTCGGGGCGTACAGCTACTACAACCAGTTCCGCTACAACCCCAACAACGAGCCTGACCTGCACAGCCCGTGGATGTACACGCTGCTGGGTGAGCCGTGGAAGACCACCACGGTCGTGCGCGCCGCGCAGGCGCTGTTCACCAACGCGCCCAACGGGGTCACCGGCAACGACGACCTCGGCACGATGTCGGCGTGGTACGTGTTCAGCGCGATCGGCCTGTATCCGGCGGTGCCCGGCACCGGCCAGTTGCTGTTGCATGCGCCGCGTGTCCCCCGCGTCGAGCTGGACCTGGGCGATGGCCACACGCTGGTGATCAATGCGCCGGGCACAACGGACGGCACGTTGCGTTACGTCGAAGGCGTGCGCGTCGATGGCAAGCCGCACGCTCCGGCCTGGGTGGACTGGGCGACACTGCGCGATGGCGGCAGCATCGACTTCAGCCTGGCTGCCGGCCAATCCGCGGCTGGCTGGGGCACGCGCCCGCAAGACCTGCCCGCGTCGCCCTGCGCCGCGCCCTGACCAACACGAGACCTGCATGCGCCCGATCCTTTGTTTCGGTGAAGCCCTGATCGACTTCCTCGCACGTCCGGGCGACACGCCCGATGCGCCCCGCGCCTTCCTGCAGTTCGCCGGCGGCGCACCCGCCAACGTGGCGGTCGCGATCGCGCGGCTCGGCGGCGATGCCCGTTTCATCGGCATGCTCGGCGAGGACATGTTCGGCGACTTCCTGCTCGACAGCCTGCGCGATGCCGGCGTCGGCACCGATGGCATCGTCCGCACGAGCGAGGCGAAGACCGCGCTGGCGTTCGTCGTGCTGGATCCCGATGGCGAGCGCAGCTTCAGCTTTTATCGGCCGCCGGCCGCAGACCTGCTGTTCCGCGACGAACACTTCCAGCCCGCGGTGTTCGAACAGGCGTCGGCGTTCCATGCCTGTTCCAACAGCCTCACCGAACCGGCGATCGCCGAGGCCACCTATGCCGGCCTGCGCCGCGCGCGCGCGGCCGGCGCGCTGGCCAGCGTCGACCTCAACCTGCGCCAGGTGTTGTGGGCGCACGATGTCGACCCGACGCCGTGGCTGTGGCGCCTGCTCGATGAGGCGGTGCTGGTGAAGCTGGCGCGCAACGAACTCGAGTACCTGGCCGAGCGGCTGGGCAGCGAGGAGGCGGTGTTCGAGCGGCTGTTCTCGGCGCAGGCGCGCCTGGTGCTGGTGACCGATGGTGCCGCCGACATGCACTGGCACGCGCGCGAGGGGCAGGGCACGGTGCCCGGCTTCCGGGTGCGCGCCATCGACACCACCGCGGCCGGCGATGCCTTCGTCGGTGGCCTGCTCTTCAGGCTGGCGGAGCAGGGTGTCGATGCCGCCGGCTTCGATGGCTTCATCGCCGATTCCGCGGCGATCCACGACGCGATGCGCTTCGGCGCGGCCTGCGGCGCGCTGGCCGTCACCCGCCATGGCGCCTTCGCGGCCATGCCAAGCCATGCCGATGCAATCCGACTGCTGCAGGACGAGGACACCCATGGAACAGCCTGACTTCCGCTCGCCCGAATTCCTGCGCGCGCACATCGCGCAGACCATGGCGTTCTACCACCCGCGCTGCATCGACCCGGCCGGTGGCTTCTTCCACTATTTCAAGGATGACGGCACCGTCTACGATGCCCACCATCGCCACCTGGTCAGCAGCACCCGCTTCGTCTTCAACTACGCGATGGCCTGGCGCGAATTCGGCAACGAGGCCTACCGCGTGGCGATGCTGCATGGGCTGGATTACCTGCGTCGCGTGCACCTCGATACCGAGACCGGCGGCTATGCGTGGACGCTCCGCGACGGCGTACCCGAGGATCGCACCAATCATTGCTACGGCTTGGCTTTCGTGCTGCTGGCGTACTCGCATGCGCTGATGGCCGGCGTGGGCGATGCGCGCGACTGGATGGAGGAAGTCTGGATCCTGCTCGAGGCGCGCTTCTGGGACGCCGGGCATGGCCTGTACATGGACGAGGCCGACGCCGACTGGAACTTCAGCGGCTACCGTGGCCAGAACGCGAACATGCACATGTGCGAGGCGATGCTGGCGGCGCACGAGGCGAGCGCCGACGCGCGCTGGCTGGACCGTGCGCTGCTGCTGGCGAGCAACATGACGCGGCGGCAGGCGGCCAAGGCCGGCGGCCTGGTCTGGGAGCACTACGACAGCGACTGGAACGTCGACTGGAACTACCACCTCGACGATCCGAAGCACCTGTTCCGGCCGTGGGGATTCCAGCCCGGCCACCAGACCGAATGGGCGAAGTTGCTGCTGATCCTCGACCGCCACGTCGCCACGGACTGGCTGGCGCCGATGGCGCGGCACCTGTTCGACAACGCGCTGGCACGGTCCTGGGACAGCGAGCGTGGCGGCATGTATTACGGCTTCGCGCCGGAGTCGCGCCGGCAGCCGGGCATGGACGGCGTGCCGATCGGTTGCGATAGCTTCGTGTGCGACGACGACAAGTATTTCTGGGTGCAGGCCGAATCGCTGGCCGCCGCCGCGCTGCTCGCGGCCCGCTTCGACGAACAGAAGTACTGGGACTGGTACGAGCACCTGTGGGCCTACGCCTGGGCGCACATGGTCGATCACGAACATGGTGCGTGGTATCGCATCCTCGATGCCGACAACCGCAAGTACAACGACGAGAAGAGCCCGGCAGGGAAGACCGATTACCACACCATGGGCGCCGCCTACGAAGTGATGAACCTGCTGAGGCCGGCGCAATGACGCGCGCCGTGTTGCGCGTGGCGGGACTCGCTGCCGTGCTGCTGGCGATGCCGTCGGCGTGGGCGCAGGTGCCCGCCAAGCCCCTCCCGCCGCCGGCCCCGACCTATGCGCAGCCGATGGACGATGCCGAAGCCGCGCGGCTGGCGGCGCGCGTGCGCGAGGAAACCCGCCACGCCTGGCAGGGCTACATGCAATACGCCAAGGGCCACGACGCGCTCAAGCCGCTGAGCAGGCAGCCGCACGACTGGTACCCGCAATCGTTGCTGATGACGCCGGTGGACGCGCTGGACACGCTGCTGCTGATGGGCCTGGACAAGGAAGCCGCCGAAGCGCGCGAGCTGATCGACAGCAAACTGTCGTTCGACCACGACATGAAGGTGCAGAACTTCGAGGTGGTCATCCGCCTGCTCGGCGGACTGCTGTCGGGTTACCAGATGACCGGCGACGAGCGCCTGCTCGCGCTGGCCGACGACCTCGGCACGCGCCTGCTGCCGGTGTTCGAGACGCCGACCGGCCTGCCGTATACGCACGTCAACCTGCGCACCGGCGTGGCCAGCGGCAAGGTCAGCAACCCGGCCGAGACCGGCACCCTGCTGCTGGAATTCGGCACGTTGTCGAAGTTGACCGGCAAGCCGGTGTACTACGACAAGGCCAAGCGCGCGCTGGTCGCCACCTTCGAACGGCGTTCGAAGATCGGCCTGGTCGGCAGCGGCATCGATGTCGAGACCGGCGAATGGACCGACCGCGACAGCCACGTCGGCGGCGGCATCGACTCGTACTACGAGTACCTGTTGAAGTGCTGGAAGCTGTTCGGCGACGACGACTGCAAGCGCATGTGGGAGCAGAGCGTCGGCCCGATGAACCGCCATCTCGCCGACGAGGTCCGCGACGGCGAACTCTGGTATGGCCATGCGGACATGGACAGCGGCGCGCGCGGCGCCAGCGTGTACGGCGCACTCGACGCCTTCCTTCCTGCGGTGCTGGCGCTGGCGGGCGACATCGACCGTGCATCGCGCCTGCAACGCTCCGGTCTGGCGATGTGGCGCTTGCACGGCATCGAGCCCGAAGCGCTCGACTACCGCAAGATGGACGTGCTGTCCGGCGGCTACCAGCTGCGCCCGGAGATCATCGAATCGGCCTACTACCTGCATCACTACACCCGCGACCCGCGTTGGCGGGCGATGGGCCGCGAGTTCTTCGACGACTTCGTCCGCCATGCGCGCACGCAGAGCGGCTACGCGGCGATCAAGGACGTGCGCACGATGGAAAAGCGCGACTCGATGGAGAGCTTCCTGCTGGCCGAGACCTTCAAGTACTACTGGCTGCTGTTCTCGCCGGCCGCTGCACTCGACTTCGATGGCGTGGTGTTCAACACCGAGGCGCATCCGCTGAGGAAGAGCCGGGAGGATTGAGGCACGGCATGCCTGGGGCCGGCGCTCGCGTGCAATGGATGGGCGCGGGTTGGACGCTGATGATCGCAAGCGATCCGAAGCGGACATCGCGTTCCTCGCGAAGCACCTCGATCCGCAATCGCCGCTAGCGCTGATTACCGCGGCTGTGTATTGCCGATCGCCTTGTTCACAGTCACGAACCAGATACTCAGGCGACCAAGGCTGGCGGCTAGATCCCTTCGGGCCTGCACATGACCGCGCTGGCTGTCGATCACCGCGACGAAGTCGACGGTGCCAGCCTCGTACTTGGCTTGAACGAGCTTGTAGGCCTCGCCCGTGCTCTCCACGCGGGTGCGAAGCAGGGCAAGCTGTTGGCGCTCGGCGCTATAGCCGTTCAACGCGTCGTCGATCTCCTGCCACGCCTTCAGCACCGTGCGCTGGTAGTCGACAGCAGCTTCCTGCTGCCGGAGCCTGCTCAACTCCACTTCGCTCTTGCGCCTGCCGTGATCGAACAAGGGCAGGTTCACGCTGAGGCCCCCAAACCATGCCTGGCTCGCCGAGTCGAGGAACTGTCCCGCCAGGTAGGAATCGTAGCCCGCGTGCGCTCCCAACGTGACGCTGGGATACAGGTTCGCCGTTGCGACGCCGATTTCGGCCGTTGCGCCTTGCAGGCGTGCTTCGGCGGCGCGAATATCCGGGCGGCGGCGCGCTACCTCCGACGGCAGGCCCAGCGCGAGATCCGGCAACGCCGCCTCCGATTCAGCGCCAGCAGGCGCAAGGTCCCGGCGCAACGCGCCCGGGTGCTCCCCGAGCAGCAGCGCGATCCGGTTTTCGTTCACCGCTTCCTGCGCAAGCAGTCCCGGCAGTTGCGATTTGAGCGCCGCCGTATCCGCGAGTTGGCGCTCCACGTCCACGTAATCGATCAGGCCTCCCTTGGCCCGCGCCTGCAACAGGCCCAGCCGCTCTTCGAGCGTGGCAATGTCCTCGCGGATCAGGACGATCTGCCGCTGCGTGTTGCGCAGCTCGAAATAGTTGCGGGCGACGTCGCTGGCCAGGCCGAGCCGGGCGAGATCCAGCAGTGCTTCCTGCCGCGCCACGTCCGCGTCGGCAGACTCGATCGAACGCCGCACTCGGCCCCACAGGTCGATCTCCCAGGAAGCATCGAAGCCGACCTGGTAGTAATTGAAGGGCTGGGCGATGACTTTGGCGAGCTGGTCGCGATTGGGCAGGCCGATGGCGTCGATCAGGCGCATGCCGGAATTGTTCTCGCTCTGCGCCTGTCGATTCGCATCGCCCCCCGCTCTCACCCCGGGAAGCTGCTGCGAGGCGACGCCGATGCGTTGCTGGCGCGCCTGGGCGAAATGCAAGGTGGCCGTCAGCAGGTCGGGACTGCCTTCGATGGCGCGCTGCTGCAGGCGGTCCAGAACCGGATCGTTGAAGGCGCGCCACCAATCCGGTGGCAGGCTCTCGTTGACGGTCACCGGGACATGAAGTGATTCGTCACCACTGCGCCAGGTGGTCCAGTCTTCCGGCACCGCCGCATCCGGCTTCACGAAGTCGGGGCCCACCGTGCAGGCGGTCAGGCTCGCTACGAGGATGCAGGTCGCGGCTTTCGATTGAATGCTCATCGGTCGATCCCGGACATCATGACAAACGGTTGCGGAACAGCCAGGCAGCCAGCGGCAGCGTGACCGCTGCCAGGCACAGCAGCGGAATGAAATCGAGTGCGACGTCGGTGAAGCCGGCGCCTTCCAGGTACACGCGGCGCACGATGCTCATGCCGAATCGCAACGGATTCACGTAGGTGACGACCTGCAGCACGCGCGGCATGTTCGCCACCGGCGTCAGCAGGCCGGAGAGCAGCATCAGCGGCATCAGGATCAGGAAGGTGTAAAGCATTGCCTGCTGCATGTTCAGCGCCAGCGCGGAAATCGACAGGCCCACGCCGACGGCGGCCATGTTGAAGACCAGCAGGCCCATGTAGAGCAGCCACAGCGAGCCGTTCATGGGGATCTGGAACCAGAAGCGGATCACCAGGAAGATGATGGTGGACTGGATCACGCCGATCACGATCGCGGGAATGGCCTTGCCGATGAGGATCTGCATCGGCGTCAGCGGCGTGACCAGCAACTGGTCGAAGGTGCCGTTCTCGCGCTCGCGCGCCACCGACAGCGCAGAGATCAGCAGCGTCTGCAGCATGCTCAGGGCCGCGATCAGCGCCGGCATCATGTTCCAGCGCGATTCCAGGTTGGGATTGAACCAGGCGCGGCGCTCGACCGTCACCGATGGCGCCACTGAGGTGAGCGAGCGGTTGTACGTGCCGACGATGGACGTCACGTACGCCGCTGCGGCACCCGCGGTCGAGGAGTTGCGGCCGTCGAGGATCATCTGCAAGGGCGCCGGCTGGTTGGCGGCGAGGCGATCCTGGAAGTCCGAGGGAATGCTCAGCACCAGCAATACCTTGCCGCTGTCGATGACCTCGGCGATCTGGCGCGGCGAAGTGAGCGTGGCTTCGCGGAAGAACACGCCCGTGCCGTCGACCCGCGCCAGCAGTTCCGCGGAGGCAGCGCCGCGGCTTTGGTCCAGCACCGCGTAGGGCACGTGGGTGAGGTCGTAGGTGGCGCCGTAGCCAAACAACAGCGCCTGCAGCAGGGCAGGGGCAAACAGGATGGCGCGGGTCTTCGGGTCCTTGGCCAGGGCAAGCACCTCCTTCCACATCAGGGCGGCAATCTGAAGCAGCGTCGTGGCGAAGGCGTCGTTCATCGGCTACTCGAGCGACTTGCGCATGGTGCGGGTCGTGGCGAAGGCCAGCACGAGGGCGTATGCGCCGAGGATCAGGCAGCTGCGCGCGAACAGCGGCCAGTTGTCGCCGGCCAGGAATTCCGTTTTCACCAGTCCCATGAAATGCGTCGCCGGCAGCACCTGCGAGATCACCCGGATCACTGCTGGCACGTTGCGCAAGTCAAAGACGAAGCCCGACAGCATCAGCGCGGGCATGAAACTGATCAGCAGCGACAACTGGCTCGCCTGGAACTGGTTTTTTGTCTTGCCGGAGATGAACAGGCCCATCAGCAGGGACACCGCCAGGTACAGTATCGAGGACACGAGGATCGCCGACAGCGAGCCGCGCATGGGCACCTGGAACAGCAACCTGCCCGCAAGCAGGCACACCACCAGGTCGATGGTTCCGATGACCAGGTACGGCGCCAGCTTGGCCAGCAACATCTCCAGCGGTCGTACCGGCGTGACGAACAGCGCTTCCAGCGTGCCCCGTTCCCACTCGCGGGCAATCAGCAGGGAGGTGAGGAAGGCACCGATCAGGGTAAGCACCAGCACCAGCAATCCCGGCACCAGGTACCAGGTGCTGTTGCCGGATTCGTTGAACCACATCCGTTGCACCACTTCGACGCTGGCGCGAGCGTCCGGCTTGCCTCCGGCGCGGTCCGCCTCCTTCTGCGCGGCGTTCGCCAGCGCACCGCCCACGTACCCTTCCACGGTCGCGGCGGTGACCGAGTCCACGCCATTGAGCAGTAGCTGGATCTTCGCGTCCCCGGCGCTCAGCCGACGCGAGAAATCGGTCGGCACCTGCACGATGGCGCTGACCTTGCCTGCCCGCATCAGCCGCTCGGCGTCGACCATGCTGGTCATCCACACCGGGGCGAGGTAGCTGGAGCCTTCGAAACCGCGCACGGCTTGGCGCGCAGTGGGCGAGTTGTCTTCCATGACCACCGCGATCGGCGCGTTCCTCACGTCGAAGGACAGGCCGTAGCCGAACAGCAGGATCAGTACGACCGGCAGGACCAGGCCCACGGCCAGGTTGCTGCGGTCGCGCAGCATCTGGCGGGTTTCCTTGCGCACGAGCGCAACCAGTCGCGGCACGAACCCGGATTCGTTCACGTGCCCACCTTCGCGACCGCGTGCTGCCGTTGCGCACGGCCTTGCTCGACGATCGCGATGAAAGCGCTGTTCATGTCGATGTCGGCGCCATGCGCGCCGCCGGCCTGCTCGCGTACTTCGCGCGGCGTGCCCAGTGCCAGCATCTGGCCCGCGTCCTGGATGGCGATGCGATCGCAGTACTCGGCTTCCTCCATGAAGTGGGTGGTGATGATGACCGTGACGCCGTCCTGGGCCAGCGCGGTGATCGTGCGCCAGAAACTGCGGCGCGCCAGCGGATCGATGCCGCTGGTCGGTTCGTCGAGGAACAGGATCTCGGGTTCGTGCAGCAAACCTGCGGCCATCGCCAGCCGCTGCTTGTAGCCACCGGGCAGCGCACCGCTTTGCGCCGCCGGATCGAGCCCGAACTGCTCGACCATGGCGGCGACGCGTGTGCGCAGCCCTTGTCCTCGCAGGCCGTAGGCGCCGCCGAAGAATTCGAGGTTCTCGCCGACGGTCAGGTTTCCGTACAGCGCGAACTTCTGCGACACGTAGCCGATGCGCGCGCGAGCCTGCGCACGGGCGTGCCGCAGGTTGAGTCCCGCCACTTCCAGATGACCGCTGGTGGCCGGGAGCAGCCCGCACAACATGCGGAAGGTGGTGGTCTTGCCGGCGCCGTTGGGGCCCAGCAGGCCGAAGATTTCGCCGCGCGCGACATCGAAGGTCGTGCTCGCCACGGCCGTGAAGTCGCCGAACTTCCGCACGAGGCCACGCACGGAGATGACGGGCTTGTCGTCATCCGGCAGCGGCGGGCGTGAGGCCGGGGCCGCCATGTTTGTCGCCGCCGTGTCGCCCTCGCGCGCCTGTTGCTCGCGCAACATGATCATGAAGGCGTCCTCGAGTTCCTCGGGTCGCGGCTGTGCGGGAGCACCACCGAGCAGCGCGTCCAGGCGCGCTGCATCCACCTGCGGCTGACGGATGTAGCTCACGTTGCCAGCCCTGGGGACGGCATCGACGACCAGTTCCCTGGCGTCGATCAACTTCGCCTGCAGGTCGCGCGCCGGCGTTCCGGCAGGCGGCGACGCGCTGAACGTGAGGCCGCGCGCGCGTTCGCGCAGCAGCGACGGTGGTCCCTCGGCGAGCAAGCGGCCGCGATGCATCACGAACACCTGGGCGCAGCGCTCGGCCTCGTCCATGTAGGCGGTGCTGACAATGACGCTGAGCCGTTCGTCGTCGACCAACTGCTGCACGATCCGCCACAGGTCCCGGCGCGAGAGCGGATCGACACCGACGCTGGGTTCGTCGAGCAGCAGCAGGTCCGGCGAGCGCACCAGCGTGCAGGCCAGGCCCAGCTTCTGCTTCATGCCGCCGGACAGCTTCCCGGCAGGCCTTTCGCTGAACCTTGCCAGGTCGGTCATCTGCAGCAGGCGCGCGAAGCGATCGCGACGGACATCGCGCGGTACACCGTGCAGATCGGCGTACAGGTCCAGGTTCTCCTGCACGCTCAGGTCTTCGTACAGGCCGAAGCGTTGCGGCATGTAGCTGATGCGGTCCTGGATGCGCTGGGGCTCGGTCGCCACGTCGCAATCGAGCACCTTCAGTTCACCCGAATCGGGCTTGAGCAGGCCGGCAACCATGCGGATGAAGGTGGTCTTGCCCGCGCCGTCGGGGCCAACCAGCGCGGTCAGTTCGCCGCGGCGAATCGAGAGCGAGATGTCATCGACGGCACGAAAGGGTTCGCCGCCGGGCGTGGCGAAATTCTTTCGCAACTGCCGGGCGACCACGGTTCCACCCGAAGCGTTCATTGCGGCTGCGTGGGCACCAGGCGAACGGTGGCCGGCTGGCCGAGGCGCAGCGCGTCTTTGGGATCGGCGACGACCACGCGCACTTCGTAGACCAGGCTGGTGCGCAGGTCTTCGGTCTGCACCGACTTCGGCGTGAATTCGGCGACCGAGGAGATGTAGCCCACCTTGCCATCGATGGGATGGTCGGGCTGGCTGTCCGTGGTGACGCGAGCAGCCATGCCCGGGTGCACCCGGCCCAGGTCCACTTCACTCACGTACACCCGCACCCATTTTGGATCGGTGAGGGCAAGTGCGAAGACCGGGCGCTGCGGCGTTGCCATGTCGCCCGGCTCCAGCAGGCGCGAGCGCACCACCGCATCGGCGGGCGAGATGAGTGTTCCTTGCGCGATCTGGTGTTGCAGCAGCGCGAGGTGCGCCTCGGTTCCAGTGAGTTGTGCGCCACCGCCGGCGACGTCTTCCTTGCGCGGGCCAAGCTGGGCTAGTCGCAAGGCCTCGCGCTGGTCCTCGACTTTCGCAGTGGCGACCTGCAGGTTGCTCTTCGCCCGGTCCATGTCCAGCGGGCTGACGCCGCGTCCGGCGGTTGTGGACGCCACCGTCCTGAGGCGCGACAGATCCTGCGCGGCGCGCGTAGCTTCGGCCTGCGCTGCTTCGAGCCGGCTGCGTGCCTGCACGATCTCTTCTGGACGCGAGCCGTTGCGCAGGCGCAGCAGGTTCTGCTCCTGGACACCAAGCTGCGCCTTCGCCTCTTCCGCTTGCAGCGCCAGGGTGCGCGTGTCCAGCACGCCCAGCACGCTACCCGCCTTTACGCGATCGCCTTCTTCCGCGCGCAACTCCAGCACGCGCCCGGCGCCGTCGAAGGCCAGCGAGACCTGCCGGATGTCGACGTTGCCGTGCAGCACGAGCTCGTTCGCGTGCTTGTCTCTCCCAACAAACCACCAAGCCAGGGCAGCGATCGCGAGAGAGGCGACGACCGATACTCCGATGATTCGCTTGTTCATGGAGGGACCTCGAGCGGTGGAGTGGAGCGACTGGCCTTGACTCTGCGTGGGTCGGGTGTAGCGTATTGCATACTTTGAAACGAATTCAACTTAGACCTATTGCCCTTTGGGCCAATAGTCGACAATGAAGTCTGCCAAATCGAAATCGGCTCGCGGCGGCGCGAGCCCGCCTCGCGAATCGCGCACCGACGGACAAGCAACGCGGGGCCGGATCCTCGAAGCTGCCGGTGCACTCATCGCGCACGCAGGATTCGCCCATACCACTGGAAAGCAGATCGCAGAGCGTGCCGGCGTAAGCCTGGCCTCGATCAACTATCACTTCGAAAGTCGGGAAGGCCTCTATCGGGCACTGCTGGTGGAGGCTCACCAGCGGTTCGTCAGCTTGTCCGATCTACGTGAATTGGCAAGCAGCGATTTGTCGGCCTCCGAAAAACTGAAGGCATTCATCGATCGGTTGGTCACGCAGGCAACCCACCGTCAATCAGGCTGGCATGTGGACGTGCTGTCCCGGGAAATCCTGGCTCCTTCGCCACATATCGGTGCGCTGACGCAAACCGCCTTGACTCCGAAGCTTGCGGTCATTACGGAGGTGCTCAGTGAGCTCACGGGCATTCCCCCGGGAAATCCGGGCCTGTTGCGTTGCTTCCTGAGCGCCATGGCACCGTGCACAGTGTTGTTGCTGATGGCACGTGGCGTACCCGGTCCTGTACACGACATTCGCCAAATGCCCCAAGACGTCATCTCCGACCACCTGCATCGGTTCGCGCTGGGGGGGCTCGAAGCCATAGGCCGCGAGTACATCCGAAAAAATGGTTTGGAATGACGGCCCACCCAGCTCGGCTTCGAGCACCCGGATTGCGAAGGATTTCCGCCCTGGGCTTGATGGCGATGTCCGCTCCTGGCCTTGGATTCAACGCCTCGTCCTGGGCTGCCCATTCGCGGGCCGTTGACTGGCATGCCGCGAGGAGTAACATCGGGATCAGGCCGATGGACAGACCATTTGCCACTTCACCGTGAGGGAGCCTCATGGATTATCTCGTGTTTATCGGGCGCTTCGAGCCCTTCCATAACGGCCACGCCGCCGTTGCCCGCCTTGCACTGGGTCGGGCCAAGAAACTCATTTTCCTTGTCGGTTCGGCCGGCACCCCTCGCACGATCAAGAATCCCTGGACCGTCGCCGAGCGGGCCGTGATGATCCAGTCCGCGCTTGCCGAGGCCGCCGATCGCCTGATCATCCGGCCGCTGCGCGACAGCCTCTACAACGAGAGCCAGTGGATCGCCAACGTCCAGCGCACCGTCGCCGAAGCCATCAAGGCCGATGGCGGGGGGGCGGATGCGCGGATCGGGCTGATCGGACAGGACAAGGATGCGTCCAGCTACTACCTGCGGGAGTTCCCGCAGTGGGATCTCGTCGATGTCCGCCATACCGAAGCGCTGTCCGCCACCGAGCTGCGCCGCTATCTGTTCGAAGCGAACCAGCTCGAGAGCCATGGTGGTCGGATGCTGATCCGTGCCAACGTCCCCGCGCCCGTCTTCGAGATGCTGGAAGCGTTCCGGAAGAGTTCGCCCGCGTTTGCCCAACTGGTCACCGAGTACCACTTCATCGAGAAGTACAAGGCGGCCTGGGAGGACGCGCCCTACGCGCCGACCTTCGTCACCACCGACGCGGTGGTGGTTCATTCGGGCCATGTCCTGCTGGTGCGGCGGCGCGCCGAGCCGGGGAAGGGGCTATGGGCCTTGCCGGGTGGCTTTGTTGGCCAGGACGAGAGCTTGCTGGATGCCTGCCTGCGCGAGCTCCGGGAAGAGACCCGGCTGAAGCTGCCGGTGCCGGTGCTCAAGGGTTCGATCAAGGGCAGCCATGTCTTCGATCATCCCGATCGCAGCCAGCGCGGACGCACCATCACCCACGCGTTCCACTTTGATTTCCCCTCCGGTGAGCTTCCTGACGTCCGCGGCAGCGACGATGCGGACAAGGCACGCTGGATTCCGGTCAGCGAAGCCCTCGAGATGAGCACGCAGCTGTTCGAGGACCACCTGCACATCCTGGAGTTTTTCCTGGGTCGGGGCTGATCCGACCTTTCCGCTGGCGGATAGACCGCCGGCTTCACTCGACGCGAAGGAGCTTCCGTCATGAAATGCCTCAACAATCTTCTCCTCAATACAGACAGCTACAAGGCAAGCCACTGGCTGCAGTACCCGCCGGGCACGGACGCCACGTTTTTCTACGTGGAGTCTCGTGGAGGGCTGTACGACCGCACCGTGTTCTATGGGCTGCAGGCGATTCTCAAGGAATACCTGGCCAAGCCGATCACCCATGCCGACGTGGATGAAGCACGCGATGTGTTCGCCGCTCATGGCGAGCCGTTCAACGAAGCCGGCTGGCGCTACATCGTCGACAAGCACGACGGTTTCGTGCCGATCCGCATCCGCGCGGTGCCTGAAGGCACGGTCGTACCGACGCACCAGGCGCTGGTGACGATCGAGTCCACCGACGCCATGGCGTATTGGGCACCCTCGTACCTCGAGACGTTGCTGCTGCGCCTGTGGTACCCGGTCACCGTGGCCACGATCAGCTGGCACGCCAAGCAAACCATTCGCCAGTTCCTTGAACGCACCAGCGACGATCCGGTGGGCCAGCTACCGTTCAAGCTCCACGACTTTGGTGCCCGCGGGGTATCGAGCACGGAATCGGCCGCAATTGGCGGTTCGGCCCACCTGGTGAATTTCATGGGCACGGACACGGTGTCCGGCCTGCTGGCGGCGCGCGAGTATTACCACGAGCCGATGGCCGGCTTCTCCATTCCCGCAGCCGAACACAGCACGATCACCAGTTGGGGGCGCGAGCATGAGGTCGATGCCTACCGCAACATGCTCCGGCAGTTCGCCAGGCCAGGATCGATCGTGGCGGTTGTCTCCGACAGTTTCGACATCTACCACGCGATCCGCGAACACTGGGGGAAGACGCTGAAGGACGAGGTCATCCAGTCCGGCGCGACGGTGGTGGTGCGGCCGGATTCGGGCGACCCGGTCGATGTGGTCCACAAGTGCCTTGAGCTGCTCGATCAGGCTTTTGGCCACACGGTGAATGGCAAGGGCTACAAGGTCCTCAACTACGTGCGTGTCATCCAGGGCGATGGCATCAATCCCAATAGCATCCGCGCCATCCTTGAACGTGCCACCAGTGCGGGCTACGCGACCGACAACCTGGCGTTCGGCATGGGTGGAGCGCTGTTGCAACAACTCAACCGCGACACGCAGAAGTTCGCCCTCAAGTGCTCGGCGGCCCGCATCAATGGCCATTGGATCGATGTCTACAAGGACCCGATCACCGACAAGGGAAAGCAGAGCAAGCGTGGTCGGATGACGTTGCTGCGGCATCGTGAGTACGGCACCTTCCAGACCGTTCCGGTGCCGGCAACGGCGGATTCGCTGGCGGACGCGGAGAAGCCCTGGGGATTCGACGATGCGATGGTGACGGTGTGGGAAAACGGCCGCCTGGTCCATGACTGGACCTTTGCCGAGGTTCGTACGCGCGCGAATGACGCACGGCTCTGATGCGGCAACAGCGCCGGGATCATGCGCCTTGCGCATGATCCCGGTGTATTGGATGCGAGCTGGAGTCTGACCACGCGCATGGATCTGGAAGCGCCTCTCGCGCACGCGAGCAATGGCAGCCTCCCCATGGAGGGGGAAGTCTCATTTCCAAGCGCTTTGGAGGCCAAGGGTCGACATTGGGCAGGCGTGCACCACTACTTGGCCTAGCAGTGGTGGGGCGAGAATCCGACCAAGATGGTCATCGGCGACGGCATCGCAGCCCTTGTGCGCGCTGCGTCCCCAATTCCATGGCGCTGTCTGCTCCGCCGCCTGACTCCTTGAATCGCACCCGTAGTTGATCTCCAACGAAATGACCTGCCTCGCGCGGCGCCAGCCTGCTTGAATCGCCACGGGGGGAAATCAGTTCGAGCTGCTCTCCGGCAACCTCCACGCGATAGTCTGCCTGGATCTCCGGGCAGCCATACGTTCCCGCGAACCGTTGCAGTTGCGACGCGGTTGCCGTTGACGGCTCGAACGCAACGAATTTGTATTCGTCCTTCTCGATCCCGTCAATGAATTGAAGGATTGTCGCCGGACTTCCGCCCGAGCCCGGCACGAGCTTCAAGAGCACATCAACAGGAATTCCCTGGACCTGCAGTGTTTGCTCGCCAACCGGCAGCACGGGGTAGGTCTCGCGGTCGTCCGCAAGCTCGAGCGCGCCGGCGCTGTTGATGCGGAACTTCACGACATCGGTGGATCCCGGATTCTGATAGCTGCCTACCCACTGCCTCAGATTCTCGATATCGGTTGGGGTCGCCGTCCGATTGGCAGGCCTGCCCGCCGCCGGATCCGGACTTCCGGGCGGCAAGTACAGGTCGGCGATGCCTTCGAGCAGGCGGCGCACAGGTTGGTCCGGGCTGTTGCAAAGCACTGCGACGCCGAGTTTCTGCTCC
Source organism: Thermomonas sp. (assembly GCA_035456065.1). Classification (GTDB taxonomy): domain Bacteria; phylum Pseudomonadota; class Gammaproteobacteria; order Xanthomonadales; family Xanthomonadaceae; genus Thermomonas. The sequence goes on from DATIDW010000040.1 coordinate 36,550, forward strand.
GGATAGCGCACCAGGTTTGAGACATATCCACCCCAGGATCCAGCGTGCTCCAATGTTGGAAAGCCCTTGCGGCTTCCATGCCGCAGGCCCATGGCGTAGTCGATTCGCGAGCCATCGAGCAGCGTTCCACGCTCCTCCAGTGTGCGCAGCATCGAGGCGTCACCCACGACAGGGGCGTAGAAGTTCCCGTTCCATTTCGCCAGGTCGGCGACCGTCGTCACGATGCCGCCGTCGCCCATCTGTTCCCAGTTCGAGACGTCCAGGAGCCAGCCCTTGTGTTCGTGCTTCGAGTAGGCCATCGCACGATTCGGTACGAGTTCTGCATGGTCATCGCGATAGAGCGTGTGCTGCATGTCGAGCGGCGCGAAGATCCGCTGTTGGGCAAGTTCGCGGAGTGACTTCCCGGAGCTTCTCTCGACGATCACCGCAACGAGAAAATAGCCGCTATTGCTGTACTGGTGCCTGACGCCAGGCGCGAAGTGCGTGCCCTGTTGCCGCGCCAGCAGATCGATAGCGCGCTTCGCCGTGGTGACGTCGTCGTCATGGGCGCCGCTCATGCGCAACAGGTCGATATAGTCACGCACGCCACCCGTGTGGTGAAGCAGCTGGCGAATCGTGATGCGGGAAGCGTAGGCAGGAAGTTCCGGCAAGTGCTTGCGGATGTCGTCATCCAGGGACAGCCGGCCGTCCGCTGCAAGCAGCAGGGCGCTCATCGCCGTGAACTGCTTGGAAGTCGAACCGATATCGAATGCGCTGGCTGCCGTGATTGGAACCTGCAACTCCAGGTTGGCCATGCCGTAGCCACCAGCGTGGAGCAAGGTCGAGCCGCGATAGACCCCTACCGCGCATCCCGGCGCGTCGGCCCTATGGTGTTGGGCCAGAAGCTCGTCCATTGCCCGGTCGGGGCCACGATCGACGGCGCTTGCAGAACTGGCAATCGAGAATGCGATCAGGAAGGCGAAGAATGACTGTTTTTGCACCGCACGATCTCCCGGCTGAGCCGAGTTGGACTACGGCGAATCCCGATGAAATCGGACAGTGCGCAATTCAAGCGTTCGCTGCTGGCCGACAGCCGCCGCGACATTCGAGCCTCGCTAGGCGCGTGTTCCCTGCAGCACGCCCTCCGCCCGCAACCGCGCCAGCATGGGCGCTGCGTCGCGCAGGAACGCGTCGAAGTCCGCTTGCCCGGCCTCGGTGGCGAGCTGCCGCAGCAATCCAAGGCCGCTGCGCGATTCGTTCGAAGCCACCAACTCCAGCAACCGGAACAGCAGCGGCGACAGCATCGAGAAATGGATGCGGCCATCCGCCTCGCGGCGCAGCAGCACCAGCGTCGGTTGCGGGGGCGGCTCCACGGGCTGGAAGTCCGGTCCGATCCGTTGCACCGGCCAGCGATAGGCCAGCGGCCACGCCAGCGGCGAGAGCAGCGGCACGCCGTCGAGCGGGTCGCCGTCGGGATCATGCGGTGGCAGTTCGGCCTCGCTCAGCTGCAGGCCGAGTTCGGCCCATTCGTAATGCGCCAGTTCGGCGAGCCACGGCCGTAGGGGATCCGCGCCGGTGCCGGATTCGAGGAACCCGATGAACTCGCGGCCGAGTTCGGTGAACAGCGGCGTGTGGCTGCGGTGGCGGGCGAGGAAGGCGCGCACCAGTGCCGCCCACGCGTCGTCGCCGAGGGTCTTGCGGATCACCGGGAAGTTGCCGGCCAGCAGTCCCTCGAGATTGCTGTAGACAAGGTCGCTGTAGATCTTCAGCCGGCGTGGTTCGATGCCGGGCGGGCCCGGATGCGCAGCGGGATCGCGGACATGCGCAGCCAGCGCGGCGAGCTGTTCGTGGAGGTGTTGTCCGTGCAGCGCGCTCACGTGGCCGCCGCCTGCAAGTCGCGGATGCGTTGCACTTCCGCCAGCAGCACCGGCAGCGGCGGGAAATTGAAGTCGCGCTCGAGCAGGGTGGGGCGCAGGCCATGCACGCGATACGCATGCGCGAGCAGGGCCCAGACAGCCTCCTTCACCGGCGCGCCATGGGTGTCGACCTTGAGGTCCTCGGCCTCGTCGTAGTGGCCGGCGATGTGCAGGCTGGCGATGCGCGCGCTGGGCATCGCGTCGATGAAGGCGAATGCATCGTAGCCATGGTTGATCGCGTTGACGCAGACGTTGTTGACGTCGAGCAGCAGCTCGCAATCCGCTTCGGCGAGCACGGCATTGATGAAGTCGATCTCGCCGAGCGCCTGGTAGGGCGCGGCGTAATAGCTCACGTTCTCGATGGCGATGCGTCGTCCCAGCGCGTCCTGCACCTCGCGGATGCGTGCGGCGACGTGCTCCACCGCTTCCTCGGTGAACGGGATCGGCAGCAGGTCGTACAAGTGGCCGCCGGCGCTGCAGTAACTCAGGTGTTCGCTGTACAGCGCGACGCCATGGCGATCGAGGAAGTCGCGGGTCTGGCGCAGGAAGGGCATGTCCAGCGGATCCGGTCCGCCCAGCGACAGCGACAGCCCGTGGCAACTCAGCGGGTACCGCGACGACAGCGCGTGCAGCTTGCCTGCGAGCGGGCCGCCCACGCCGATCCAGTTGTCCGGCGCGCATTCCAGGAAGTCGAAGGCGCCCGCGGGCGCCTCGATCAACTGGTCCAGCAGTGGCCTGCGCAGGCCGAGGCCCGCGCCACGCACTGGCAAGGCATCAGGCACGTGCAGTCAGGGGCATGCGGTTCAGGGCGAGCTGCCGCACTTGCCCTCGCCGCATTTGCCTTCACCGCACTTGCCTTCGGTCTTGCCCTTCCCGGCGCTGGCGTCGGAGTGGTGCTTGTCCATCTCGGCCTGGCTGATGAAGCCGTCGCCATCGGCATCGTGCGCCGCGAACTTCTCTTCCTTGCCCTTGTGCGCGGCATCGAATTCGGCGCGCGACAGGCGGCCATCCTTGTCGGTGTCCATCTTCGCCATGCCGCAACCGCCTTCGTGGGCGTCCTTGCCGGCGGCCTGGCCACCGCACTTGCCCTCGCCGCACTTGCCTTCACCGCACTTGCCTTCGCCCGCCTTCGCGGCGGCGGCCTTGTCCTGCATGTAGCCGTGGGCCATCGCGTCCATCGAGAACAGCGAGCCGGCGGCGACGGCGGCACCGACCAGCAGCGCCAGGGGTTTGCGGGACTGCGACATGTCGGACTCCTTGCGCGGGGTGCGCATCACGTGATCCGCGATGCTAAACCCTTAGCCCCGGGGCGGCCAGCCACCCCGATTCCGCCGCCCATTCATCCCCCCGGACGGGGCGTTCACACCACCGTGGTGCTGGTGTCGTCGCGCTTGTCGCGCGGAGGCATCAATTCCTCGCCGTGGATGAGGAACCACACGTTCTCGGCGATGTTGGTCGCGTGGTCGCCGATCCGCTCCAGGTTCTTGGCCATGAACAGCAGGTGCGTGCACGGGGTGATCGCGCGTGCGTCTTCCATCATGTAGGTCAGCAACTCCCGGAACAGGCCGGTGTAGAGCGTGTCGAGTTCCGCATCGCTGGCGCGCACGCGCAGGGCGGCCTCGCCGTCGCGGGCCACGTAGGCGTCCAGGACATCGCGCACCTGGCGCGCGGCCATGCGGCCAAGGGCATCCAGCCCGCGCGTATGCGGCAGCGGCGGGGCCGCGTTCAATGCCATCGAGCGCTTGGCGATGTTGGCGGCCAGGTCGCCGATGCGTTCGATGTCCGATGCCACCCGCAGCGCCGCCAGGATGACCCGCAGGTCGCCCGCCAGCGGGCCGCGGCGGATCAGGCGGATCACGTCGTGGTTGACCTGCTGCTCCAGTGCGTCGATCGCGTCGTCGTTGCCGATCACCCGCTCGGCGGCCTTGTCGTCGCGGCGCGCGACCACGTCCAGCGCGGCCTCCAGCTGCGATACCGACATCTGGCCCATGCGGATCAGTTCGTCCAGCAGCACGCGCTGTTCGTCGTCGTAGCTCTTGACGATGTGGTTGTTCATCAGCCGAACCTCCCGGTGATGTAGTCCTCGGTCTGCTGCTTGACCGGGTTGTTGAAGATCTGCTCGGTCGCGCCATGCTCGACCATGTCGCCCAGGTACATGAAGGCGGTGTAGTCGGAGACGCGCGCGGCCTGCTGCATGTTGTGGGTCACGATCATGATGGTGAAGTCGCGCTTGAGTTCCTCGACCAGTTGCTCGATGCGGCTGGTGGAGATCGGGTCGAGCGCCGAGGTCGGCTCGTCGAGCAGCAGCACGTCGGGCTTGAGCGCGACCGCGCGGGCGATGCACAGGCGTTGTTGCTGGCCGCCGGACAGGCCCAGGCCGCTTTCCTTCAGCTTGTCCTTGACCTCGTCCCACAAGGCCGCTTGCCGCAGCGCCAGTTCGACGCGCGCATCGAGGTCTGCCTTGTTGAGTTTCTCGTGGTGGCGGATGCCGTAGGCCACGTTTTCGTAGATGGTCATCGGGAACGGCACCGGCTTCTGGAACACCATGCCGATCTTGCTGCGCAGGCGGTTCATCGGGTACTTCGGGTCGAGGATGTTCTCGCCGTCCAGCAGCACCTCGCCCTTGGCCTCCAGCTTCGGGTACAGCGCGTAGATGCGGTTGAACACCCGCAGCAGGGTGGACTTGCCGCAGCCGGATGGCCCGATCAGCGCGGTCACGCGCTTCTCGGGCACGTCCATGTTGATGTGCTTCACGGCGTGGAATCTGTCGTACCAGAAGTTGAGGTCGCGCGCGGATACCTTCACCGGCGGCGCCAGCGGAAGCGCGGCATCGCGCACGTGGGTGGCAACGGCGGGGCGTGCATCGTTCATGGGATCGATCCGCGTGAAATTGGTCATCGGGGCGTCAGTCATTCGCGCATCAGTCATTGGAGATCTTGTTGCGCAGCAGGAGGGTGCGCGCGACCAGGCTGACCGCGAGCACGAACAGGGTGACCAGCAGCGCGCCGGCCCAGGCCAGGTGTTCCCAGTTCTCGTAGCCGGAGCCGGCGAACTTGTACATCACCAGCGGCACCGCGCTCATCGCGCCGGTCACGTCGAGGCTGAAGAACTCGTTGCCGAAGGCGGTGAACAGCAATGGCGCGGTCTCGCCGCTGATGCGTGCGAGCGCGAGCAGGATGCCGGTGACGATGCCGGGCAGCGCGCTGCGGTACAGCACCTGCACGGTCACTTTCCATTGCGGCACGCCGAGCGACAGCGCGGCTTCGCGCATCTGGATCGGGACCAGCCGCAGCATCTCGTCGGTGGTGCGCACCACCACCGGAAGCACGATGAAGGCCAGCGCCAGCGCGCCGCCGATGGCGGAGAAATTGCCGCCGGTCTGCATCACGAACGCCGCGTACACGAACAGGCCGAGCACGATCGATGGCGCCGACAGCAGGATGTCGTTGACGAAGCGCACCACCGTGCCAAGCCTGCGGTGGTTGCCGACTTCGGCGAGCCAGGTGCCGGCGGCGATGCCGAGGGGCGTGCCGATCGCCACGCCCATGCCGCACATCATCAGGCTGCCGACGATGGCGTTCCGCAAGCCACCCGCTTCCAGCGGCGGCGGTTGGTCCTGGGTGAACAGCGACAGGCTGAGGTGGGCGAGTCCCTTCGACAGCAGCGTCCACAGGATCCAGCCGAGGAAAGCCAGGCCGAACACCGCGGCGGCGCAGGCCAGGCTGATCGCGATGACGTTGGTCAGGTGGCGACGGCGATACAGCTTCGCCGCGGCCTGGTCACGCGCGGAAAGGACGAGGATGCTCACCGGTTGCCCTCCTTGCGCGACAGGTTGGCCAGCATCAGGCGGGCGATCGCCAGCACCACGAAGGTCACGATGAACAACACGAAGCCGAGCAGCAGCAGCGCCGCGCGATATTCCTCGGTGGCTTCGCCGAAGTCGTTGGCGATCAGCGCCGCGATGGTGGTCGAAGGCTCCAGCAGCGAGGCGGTGAAGTTGACGCTGTTGCCGATCACGAAGGCGACCGCCATGGTCTCGCCGAGCGCGCGGCCGAGGCCGAGGAACACGCCGCCGATCACCGCCGAACGGGTGTAGGGCAACACGATGTCCCAGCTCACTTCCCACTTGGTCGCGCCGAGCGCATAGGCGGATTCCTTCAGCCGCGAAGGCACCGTCAGGAACACCTCGCGCATCACCGAGGAAATGAACGGGATGACCATGATCGACAGCACGATGCCGGAGGTCAGCATGCCGGCGCCGATCGGCGGCCCGCGGAACAGCGCGCCGATCACCGGGATCGGGCCGATGTGCTCGTCCAGCCAGGGAATCATCTGTTCGCGCATCACCGGCATCAGCACGAAGAAGCCCCACATGCCGTAGATGATCGAGGGGATGCCGGCCAGCAGTTCGATCGCGGTGCCGACCGAGGAGCGCATCCAGCGCGGCGCCACTTCGGTCAGGAAGAACGCGATGCCGAAGCTGACCGGCACGGCGATCAGCATGGCGATGACCGCGGTGACCACGGTGCCGTAGATCGGCACCAGCGCGCCGTACTTGTTCTCGACCGGATTCCAGTCGCTGGAGAAGAAGAAGTCCAGGCCTTCTCTCGCCAGCACGCTGCGACCGCCCCACAGCATCGACAGCGCCGCCCCGGCCAGGGTGACCAGCACGAACAGCGCGGTCGCGCCCAGCAGCCAGCGGAACAGCCTGTCGTTGCGCGTGTCGGCGACGTCGCGACTGCTGTGGGGAAGGGTAGCGGTAGCGATGGCGCTCATCGGCTTTTTTGCTCGTCATTCCCGCGCAGGCGGGAATCCAGTGTCTTGTGCTGTGGTTGTGGTGGCCGGTGTTTGGAGCGCAAGCGAACGTCACTGGATCCCTGCCTTCGCAGGGATGGCAGCGAAGTCACTTCAGCTGCGCCGTCCAGTACGCCTCGACCTGCTGCACCAGCTCCGCCGGCAACGGCACGTAATCCAGCGCCTGCGCCTGCGCGGTGCCGTTGGCGTAGGCCCAGCGGAAGAACTCCAGCGCGGCCTTCGCATCCGCGGCATCGCGCGGCTGCTTGCGCATCAGGATGAAGTTGGTGGCGGTGATCGGCCAGGCGTCCGCGCCGGGGGCATTGGTGATCACCAGGTTGAAGTCCTGCGAATTCTTCCAGTCCGCGCTGGCCGCCGCGGCGGCGAACGAGGCCGCGTTCGGCTGCACCCACGCGCCGGCCGCGTTCTGCATCGCCGCGTGCGCCATCTTGTTCTGCAGCGCGTACGACAGCTCGACGTAGCCGATCGATCCCTTCAGCTGCTTGACGTACGAGGCCACGCCCTCGTTGCCCTTGCCGCCGACGCTGCTGCCGGGCCAGTTGACCGTGGTGCCTTCGCCGATCGCGGCCTTCCATGCCGGGCTGACCTTGGCCAGGTAGTTGGTGAAGTTGTAGGTGGTGCCGGAGCCGTCGGAGCGGCGGACCACGTGGATCTTGTCGGCCGGCAGCGCCACGCCCGGGTTGGCGGCGGCGATCGCGGCGTCGTTCCACGTCGTGACCTTGCCTAGGTAGATGTCGGCGAGCAGTGCACCGGTGAGGCGCAGCTTGCCGGCTTCGATGCCGGGCAGGTTCAGCACCGGCACCACGCCACCGATGGTCGAGGGGAACTGCACCAGTCCGTCCTTCGCCAGCTCGTCCGGCGCCAGCGGCTTGTCGGAGGAACCGAAGTCGACGGTGCCGGCCTTGATCTGGGCGATGCCGCCGCCGGAACCGATCGACTGGTAGTTGACCTTGTTGCCGGTGGCCTTGGCGTAATCCGCGGACCACTTGGAGATCAGCGGATACACGAAGCTGGCGCCGGCGCCGGTGATCTCCGCGGCGACCGCGTCGCCGGCGGTGGCCGGGCTGGCGGCGGGGGACGCGGCATCGGCATTGGCGGCGGGTGGTGCCGGCTCGTCCTTGCAGGCGGTGAGTGCGGTCAACAGGCACAGGGACAGGGCGGCGACGCGGGGCAGGGCACGGTTCATGCGGGTCTCTTCGATGCGCGGTGTCTTGGACGGGTGTCCGGGTGACGACATGAAATGATGTTTTTGTGACATGTCGATGACAGCACCCCGGGTTTCGTGCGGATGCGTGCCGGGGCCGCAAGAAAAAGCGGGCCCGAAGGCCCGCCCTGGATGCACCCGTGCAGGGGCGTCGATCGATCAGTACTTCATCTCGGCCGCCCAGTAGGCGTCGATCTGGCTCACCAGCGCGTCCGGCAGCGGCACGTAGTCGAGCGACTTCGCTTGGGCGTCGCCGTTGGCGTACACCCACGTGAAGAAGTCCTTGGCGTTCTTCGCGCCCGCGGCGTTCTTCGGGGTCTTGTACATCAGGATGAAGTTGGTGGCGGTGATCGGCCAGCTGTTCTCGCCCGGCGCATTGGTCATCACCAGGTAGAAATCCTTGGCATCGGCCCAGTTGGCGTTCGCGGCGGCGGCGGAGAAGGTGTCGTCGCTCGGGTTCACGTAATTGCCGGCGGCGTTCTTCAGGCGGCTGTAGGCCAGCTTCTGCTGCAGCGCGAACGACAGCTCGACATACCCGATCGAACCGTTGATCTGCTTGACGTAGGCGGCCACGCCCTCGTTGCCCTTGCCGCCGATGCCGACCGGCCACTTGACCGCGGTGCCTTCACCGACACTGGACTTCCATTCCGGGTTCACCTTCGACAGGTAGTTGACGAAGTTGAAGGTGGTGCCGGAACCGTCCGAACGATGCACCACGGTGATCTTCAGGTCGGGCAGCTTGACGCCGCCGTTGAGCGCGGCGATGCGCGGGTCGTTCCACTTGCTGACCTTGCCGAGGAAGATGTCGGCCAGCAGTTCGCCGTCCAGCTTCATGGCGCCGGCGGCCACGCCCGGCACCTTCAGCACCGGCACCACGCCGCCGATCACCGACGGGAACTGGGCCAGGCCGAACTTGTCCAGATCTTCCGGCTTCAACGGGGCATCGGAGGAGCCGAAGTCGACGGTGCCGGCCTTGATCTGGGCGATGCCGCCGCCGGAACCGATCGACTGGTAGTTCACCTTCTTGCCGGTGGCCTTCGCATAGTCGGCCGACCACTTCGACATGATGGGATACACGAACGACGCGCCGGCGCCGGTGACGTCGGCGGCCATGGCGCCGGCGGCGAACGTGGTCGCCAGCGCGAGCGCGGCGACGCGGAATTTGATGGACTTGATCACGTGATGCTCCAGGTGTGGTGCACGAATGGAAGGCGCGGGACGCAGCCCGGTTGCGCGCATTTCATAACGGCCAGATGACAGGCCGATGGTGGTTCCGTGACAATCGAATGACAGCGATGCCGCGGCCAAGCGAAACGGGACGCGATTCGCATCGCGCCCCGTGGCGTACGCATGCCGCCGCGATTACCAGTAGAACTGCGCGCGGAACTCGACGATGCTGGGATCGTCGTCGACGAACGTCTTCGCGGTGGTGTTGTACTTGGAGGTGCTGGCCTTCACGTAGTTGGCCGACAGCTTGAAGTTGGAGCGCAGGTACCAGTTCGCGCCCACCGTCCAGGCGTCCATTTCGCCGCCCAGCACGCCGTTCACGACCGGAGTCGCGCCGCTGGTGTTCAGCGAGCCGTCGTTGAGGTCCATGGTGTCGTAGCGCAGGGCCAACTGGAGCATGCCGTGCCCCGGCTCGTTGGGCAGCGGCGTGGTCGGCACGCCGGCCTTGTAGCCCCAGGTTTCGCCAGTCACGTTCCACACCGCGCTGGCGTACGCGCCAGAACCGGTGAAGTCGGCGAACGTGCCGCCGCGGCTGGTGGTGCTGCGCATGTATTCGCCCTGCAACTTGAGCGGGCCGTGCACCCAGAACGCTTCGATGCCGGTGGTGGCGACGCCTTCCGCCAGCGTCAGGTTGCCGGTGTCGATCAGGCGAGCGCCGGCCAGGTCGGCTTGCGGGCGCGCGCGCCAGCGCTGGGTGTCCTCGAGGTTGTTGGCGCCAACCGCCGGCAACTCCGCGTCATAGTCAACGTACGACAGGCCGAGGTGCAGGATGCTGCCGGTCTCGTTGATCGGCGCCCAGGTACCGCGCACGCCGAAACCCGCGCCGGCGGCGAGGCCGCGCTTGAGCTCGTCGTCGAAGTAGGCGCCGGTGACGCTCCAGTTGTTGTCGCCCACGCTGTAGGCGGCGCCGACGCGGCGCGCCACCGCCCAGGTGTTGGTGATCGTCGCCTTCGAGATGAAGTCGTTGTTCTTGGTCGAGCTGAGTTCTTCCAGGCTGTTCGGCTGCTTGAACTGGCCGAACTGCAAGTAGTGGTTGGCGTTGCCGGCGAGCTTGTACTTCAGGTTGGTGTCCAGCCACTTGTCCGCCTTGGCGTCGTAGCCGATCACCCACTCGAGGTTGCCCGGGCCCTTGCCCTTCAGCACCAGTTCGGCGCGGCGCAGCTCGCCGTCGAAATCGCCACCGTCGTGCAGGTCGCCGTTGAGGTTCACGACATCGCTGTTGAACCAGTTGGCGTCGGCCTGCAGCAGGCCCTCGAAGGTGATTTCGGAGCCGGCGATGACGTCGATCGGCACCTCCGCGTGGGCGGCGGGCGCGGCGATGGCGGCCAGCACGGCCACGGACAGGATGCGGCGGGAGAGTTTCATGGGATGCCCTGTTGAGGTTGGGAAGCGGCACAGGGGTGCCGATTGCGCGCAGCCTAGGGCGTGAATCTTTCGTTACTGTGACAAAGCTGTCTTTTTATCGACATCTGACCGCCATGCGCTGTCGTGCTCGGACAGGGGCGTCTTTTCGGGCCAGCGGCACAGGTCGTGGATGACGCAATGCGCGCAATCCGGCTTGCGTGCCTTGCAGGTGTAGCGCCCATGCAGGATCAGCCAGTGGTGGGCGTCGCGCATGAATTCCCCCGGGACCAGCCGGACCAGCTTGTCCTCGACGGTGCGCACATCCTTGCCGGGTGCGAGCCCGGTGCGGTTGGCGACGCGGAAGATATGGGTGTCCACCGCGATCGTCGGTTCGCCGAATGCGGTGTTGAGGACCACGTTCGCGGTCTTGCGCCCCACGCCCGGTAGCGCCTCGAGCGCCTCGCGGGTGCGGGGGACCTCGCCGTCGTGGCGTTCGAGCAGCAGCCGGCACAACGCGATGACGTTCGCGGCCTTGGCGTTGAACAGCCCGATCGTGCTGATGTAGCCCTTCAGCGCGTCCCCGCCCAGTGCGAGGATCGCCGCCGGCGTGTTGGCGACCGGATACAGCTTGCGGGTGGCCTTGTTGACGCCGACATCGGTGGCCTGCGCAGACAGCACCACCGCGACCAGCAATTCGAAGGGCGTGGTGTATTCGAGTTCGGTGGTGGGCGCGGGATCGAGCGCGCGCAACCGTGCGAACAGCCCGGCGATCTCGGCCGCGCGCAGTTTGCTGCCGCGCGCCGCGCGTTGCGAGGCCGCGGTCATCGCGCCTGCCGCGCCCGCGCCTTCGCCAACGCGCGTGCCAGGGCATCCGCGGCGGCGACGGGCAGGGCCGCCGCCGCGTTGGACGCGGTGGCCGGCGGCGTGCGTGCCGTTTCGCGCTCGGCCTTGCGACGTTGCAGGCGCGCGGCGCGGGCGCGATGGCGTTCGCGCGCCGCCAGCGCAACCCGGCGGCCATCGCGCGCCGTGATCAAGCGCGCATTGCAGTCGTTGCCGCATCCCGCGCAGGGCTGCGCATCGAGCAGTCCACGTGCGATGGCGGCGTCGAGGTCGTCGCAGGCGAGCATTCCCAGCAGGGCATGCGCGCCGCGGTCATCGGCGGCCGTGCAACCGCAATGCGGGCAGGCAGGAACCATCAACGGCCGTTGAACGCCGGCTTGCGCTTGTCGAGGAACGCCGACGTGCCCTCGCGCATGTCCTCGGTCGAGAACACCAGGCCGAACTGCGCGGCCTCGTATTCCAGGCCTTCCTCGACCCCGCATTCACCACCGACATTCACGCAGTCCAGCATCCCCCGCAGGGCGAGCGGCGCGGATCCGGCCAGCCGCGAGGCCAGCGCCATCGTCTCGGCCTCGAGGTCGGCGGCCGGCACCACACGGTTGACGATCCCCAATTGCAGGGCGCGTTCGGCGCCGATCGGCGCGCCGGTCAGGCACAACTCCAGGGTGGCGGCGCGACCGCACAGGCGCAGCAGACGCTGGGTGCCGCCAAACCCGGGGATCAGCCCGAGGTTGATTTCCGGCTGGCCCACCTTGGCGCTGTCGGCGGCGATGCGCAGGTGGCAGCACATCGCCAGTTCCAGCCCTCCGCCGAGGGCAAAGCCGTTGACCATTGCGATCACCGGCTTCGGCAGGCGCTCGACCCGCCGCATCATGCGGGTGCCGCGCAGGGAAAAATCGCGGCCCTGCACCGGCGTCAGGGTGTTCATCTCGGCGATGTCCGCGCCTGCCACGAAGGCCTTGGGCCCGCTGCCGGTCAGCACCACCACGCGCACCGTGTCGTCGGCGCCGGCCTCGGCGAAGGCGGCGTCCAGCGCATCCAGGGTGGCGGCGTTCAGCGCGTTGAGCTTGTCGGGACGGTGGATGGTGATCGTGCGGATGCCGCCGGCATCGTGGATCAGCAGCGGGAAATCGGACATGCGGCCTCGCGAGCGTGAACGGGGATGGTGGGCCGGAACTTCCGCCACGCAGGGATGTCGGATTTGCTGGCCTCAGTAGCGGTTAAGTGCCTCGGCCAGTATCCTAGCGTGTCAGGCCGGCGCGGTTCGACCGGCACCAGACAGTCCTTCCGGCACGAGCCGGATCCCGGCGCCGCCGCTTCGGTGGCCCTTTCAAATGACGAGGTTGTGGATGAAGTTGCATGTGCTTGCTGCCAGCCTGGCGGCCCTGACCCTGACCGCCGGCATCGCCACGGCTCAGACCAAGCCGGCCACTCCGGCTCAGACCAAGCCGGCCACTCCGGCTGCCAAGCCCGCTGCCGCAGGCGCGCCGGTGGCGGTCGACAAGAACCACGCCAGCTATGCCTTCGGCTGGTCGCTCGGCAGCGACCTGCAGAACTCCGGCGAGCCGGTGGATATGGCCACCGTCATCCGCGGCCTGCAGGACGCCTACGCCAAGAAGACGCCCGCCTACACCGAACAGCAGCTGAGCGCAGCCTATTCGGGCTTCCAACAGCGCGTTCAGCAGAAGATGGAAGCGCAGTTCCGCAAGGCGCTGGACGACAACAAGGCGCAGTCCGCGAACTTCATCACCCAGTACAAGACCCAGGAAGGCGTGGTCACCTTGCCGAGCGGGATCATGTATCGCATCGCCAAGCCGGGCACCGGCGCCAAGGTGACCGCCAACAGCCAGGTGCAGATCGGGTTCCGCAGCTTCCTGGCCGCGGTCGGCGTGCCGCTCAGCGGCGTGCAGACCCCGCCTGCATTCAAGGTGTCGGATGCCCCGATCCCGGCGCTCAAGGAAACCCTGCCGCTGATGCAGCAGGGCGCCGTGTGGGAAGTGGTGGTGCCGCCGGGCAAGGGTACCGGCGACCAGAACCAGCAGTTCGCGCAGCAGGCGATCGCGATCCAGGTCGAACTGGGTACCGTGAAGTAAACCGGCTGTACCCGCACTCCCCGATGCGCCGGCCCAGCCGGCGCATCGCGTTTGAGGCATCGCCACGCCCGCGGGCCATGCCGGAAGCCGAATCCGCATGACGTTCCAGTACCGCGCCGTCCTCAGTCCCTGCATCGGCGTCTGCACGATCGACGACGAGGGCCTTTGCCTCGGCTGCCATCGCACCGGCAAGGAGATCGCTGCGTGGCCGATGATGGACGACGCCGCCCGCCTGCGGATGATGGACGAAGTGCTCCCGCGGCGCGCCTCGTCGCGCGACGCCCCATGACCGACGAGGCGCTCGCGGCACGGCTGCGCGGTGCCCTGCATCCGCTGGAGGCGCCGCCCGCCGGCGATCCGTGGAACCTGTCCGAACTCGATGGCCTGGTCTCGCCGGGCGAGCCGCAGGCCGCGGCGGTGCTGGTGGGCGTGATCCCGCGTCCCGACGGCGCCAGCGTCCTGCTGACCCGTCGCAATGAGTCGCTCCGTCATCACGCTGGCCAGGTCAGCTTCCCCGGCGGGCGGGTCGAACCGGCCGATGCCAGTCCGCTGCACGCGGCCCTGCGCGAGGCCGCCGAGGAAGTCGGCCTTGAAGCATCGCAGGCACGGGCGCTGGGCTATCTCGACCCGCTGCTGACGATCACCGGCTTCCGCGTGCAGCCGGCCCTGGTGCTGGTGGACCCCGGTTTCGTGCCGCGTCCCGATCCCTCCGAGGTCGCCGAGGTCTTCGAAGTGCCGCTGGACCTGCTGCTGGATGCCGACCAGCTGGAACGGATTACCCTGCATTTCGGCGGACGGGCGCGCCACGTGTTCCAATACCGCTACCAACCGCAACGGATCTGGGGCGTGACCGCCTCGATCCTGTTCAACCTCCGCGAGCGCCTGGCGCCCGCGCCCCACGGGAGAACGTGATGGCCGGATGGACCACCCTCGTGCAGGCGGAAACCCTGGCGATGGCGCTTGATCGCCCCGATGTCGTCGTCATCGATTGCCGTTTCTCGCTGCTGGATCCCAATGCCGGCGAGCAGGCCTACCTGCGGTCGCACCTGCCCGGCGCCGTCTATGCACACCTCGAGCGCGACCTGTCCGACATGGGGCCGCATGGCGAGGGTCGGCACCCTTGGCCGCAGGCGGAGGTGCTGCTCGCCAAGCTGTGCCGTTGGGGGATCGATGCGCGTTCGCAGGTGATCGCCTACGACGATGCCGATGGCGCGTATGCCGCGCGCATGTGGTTCCTGCTGCGCCTGCTGGGCCACGAAAAGGTGGCGGTGCTGGATGGCGGCTGGGCACGCTGGACCGCGCTGGGCCTGCCGGTGTCCAGTTCGCCGCACCAGGGGCTGCCCGCCTGCTACGAGGCGGACTTCGACCGCTCGCGCTTGCTCGTGGCCGACCAGGTCGAGTCGCACCTCCTGCAGGGAGGCCTGTTGGTCGACGCGCGCGCGCCGGCCCGCTTCCGCGGCGAGGAAGAGCCGATCGACCGCGTCGCCGGCCACGTGCCGGGCGCGATCAACCGCCCGTTCGCGACCAACCTGGCCGACGGCCGCTTCAAGTCGCCGATGCAGTTGGCCGACGAATTCCGCGCGCTGCTCGACGGGCGCGATCCGGCCGCGAGCGTGATGATGTGCGGTTCCGGCGTCACCGCCTGCCACAACATCCTGGCGATGGAGCGTGCCGGCCTGAAGGGCGCGAAGCTGTTCACCGGATCCTGGAGCGGCTGGATCGAGAAGCCGTCGCGGCCGGTCACCACCGGGCCGTGAGCGGCGATGCGGCGAATCCCGGCGCCATGCGCGTCGAGATATGGCACAACCCCGCCTGTGGCACGTCCCGGAACGCGCTCGCCCTGATCCGCCACGTCGGCATCGAGCCCGTCGTCATCGAGTACCTGCGCGAACCGCCCAGTGTTGCGCGGCTGCGCGCGGCGATTGCCGAGGCCGGCCTTGGCGTGCGCGATGCGATCCGCGACAAGCAACCGGAATTCCTGGTGCTCGGGCTGGACGATCCCGGCCTGTCCGACGACGAACTGCTGCGGGCGATGGTCGCCACGCCGGTGCTGATCAACCGGCCGTTCGTGTTCACGCCGCTCGGCGTGCGCCTGTGCCGGCCGGAATCGGCGCTGGTGCTCGACCTGCTGCCGCCCTGCGACAGGCCCTTCGTGAAAGAGGATGGCGACGTCGTGATCGACGCGACCGGGCGTCGCGTCCGCTAGTCGCTATTTGCCGATCCGCGCGAGCATCGCGCGCAGCGCAGTCTGGGTATCCGGGGCCATCCAGCCGGACACGAACTTCGACAGTTCGATGCGTTCGTCGCGCAGGCAGTCGATCGCCGCGGCACGGGCGATCCGGCGGGTCTGCAGCATCGGCGCGCGCGGCAATTGCAGCAGCGCTTCCAGCCAGATGCGCGCGCGGGTCGCCACTTCATCGATGCCGGTGAGTTCATCGACCAGGCCGATGCGCAGGGCTTCAGTGCTGTCCACCATCTCGCCGGCGACCAGCAAGCGCTCCGCGCGATGGGCTCCGACCATCCGCGCCAGCAGCGCCTGGATGCCTTCCGGCGCCACCAGCCCGACCTGGGTTTCGTTGAGGCCGATCCGGTACGGGCCTTCGGCCATGATCCGGTAGTCGCAGCACAGCGCCAGCACGCAACCGCCCGCCGGCGAGTGCCCGGCCAATGCGGCCACCACCGGCACCGGGCAGGCCACCAATGCGCGCGCAGCCTGGAAGAACACGGTCCACGCTCGCAGCAGGGCATCCTGGTCGTCGCCGAGCGACAGCAGGTAGGGCACGTCGAGCCCGGCCGAGAACACCTTCGGCCCACCGGCGAGCACGATGCCTTGCGCGCCCGCGGCCACTGCGTCGTCCAGCGCCCGCACCAGCGCTTCGCACAGCTCGGGATTCAGCGCGTTGACCGGTGGACGGGCCAGGCGGAGTTCGTGGATGGCACCGTGGAGGCTGGTTTCGATCAGGGACATGCGGGCTTCCGTGGTCAGGGGATTGGCGTGCGCCGTTATCATAGGCGCATGACCCTGCGCGCATGCCTGTTCGCCTTGCTCCTGCTGCCCCTCGCGGCCACCGCGCGCGATTGCACGCCACGGGTCAAGGACGGCTGGATCCGCCTGCTCCCGGGCGGGATGCCGATGCAGGCCGGCTTCGGCCGCATCGACAACCACTGCCCGATGCCGGTCACGATCGTGTCCGCCAGCAGCCCGGCCTATGCCAGCGTGGAACTGCACGAATCGAAGGTGGTCGATGGCGTCAATCGCATGCGCGCGGTGCCGGAGTTGCGCATCGCCCCTGACGGCGCGGCGGTGCTGCAGCCCGGCGGCTTGCACCTGATGCTGATGAAGCCGAAGGCCACGTTGAAGCCCGGCAGCCGGGTGGTGATCGAGTTCAGCCTGAAGGATGGTCGCAAGTTGCTCGGCGAGTTCGAGGTGCGAAAGCCGGTGCCGTGACGCTTGGCTCCCTCCTAGCGAAGCAGGGGGAGGATACGCGCGGGCAAATCAGGACAGCAGCAACTCCGACGCCCGCCGCACCGCCGCCGGCAGCGGCACCGGTTTGCCGCTGCGCCGATTCACCCACACCGCCACCACGTGGCCGTCGCAGTGCACGGTGCCGTCATCGGCGACGATGCGGTGGCCGATGGTCACGCTGGTGTTGCCAAGTTTGTCGGTGAACAGCTCCACCGCGATGTTGGTCGGGTATTCGACCGGTCGCTTGAAGTTGAGCGTGGCGGTCGCCACCACCGGCCCGATGTCGTCGGTCATCCACGGCTCGCCCACGGTTTCGAACCACTCGATGCGCGCCTGCTCCAGGAAGGTCAGGTAGCGCGCGTTGTTGACGTGGTTGAACGCGTCCAGGTCGCTCCAGCGCAGGGCGATCGGCGTGCGGAACGACTTGCCTGCAGCGCGCTGGCTCATGCGTCGGCGGTCTTCTTCTTGCGCGTTGCCGGCGAGCGCGCGGCGGCTTTCTCGAGCAGGGGCGCAAGGAAGCGGCCGGTGTGCGAGGCCGGATTGGCCGCCACGGCTTCCGGCGTGCCGGTGGCGATGACCTGGCCGCCGCGATGGCCGCCCTCCGGACCGAGGTCCACCACCCAATCGGCAGTCTTGATCACGTCGAGGTTGTGCTCGATCACCACCACCGTGTTGCCGTCGTCGCGCAGGCGGTGCAGCACTGCCAGCAGGTGCTCGATATCGTGGAAATGCAGGCCGGTGGTGGGCTCGTCGAGGATGTACAGGGTGCGGCCGGTGTCGCGGCGGCTCAGTTCCTTCGACAGTTTCACCCGCTGCGCCTCGCCGCCGGAGAGGGTGGTCGCACTCTGGCCCAGCTTGATGTAGCTCAGGCCGACGTCCATCAGGGTTTCCAGCTTGCGGGCGATGCTCGGCACCGGCGCGAACAGGTCCAGCGCATCCTCGACGGTCATCTCCAGCACGTCGCGGATGCTGTGGCCCTTGTAGAGGATCTCCAGCGTCTCGCGGTTGTAGCGCTTGCCCATGCAGACGTCGCAGGGCACGTACACGTCCGGCAGGAAGTGCATCTCGACCTTGATCAGGCCGTCGCCCTGGCAGGCTTCGCAGCGGCCGCCACGCACGTTGAAGCTGAAGCGCCCCGGCGAATACCCGCGCGCGCGCGATTCCGGCACCTGCGCGAACAATTCGCGCAATGGCGTGAACAGGCCCGTGTAGGTGGCCGGGTTGGAACGCGGGGTGCGCCCGATCGGCGACTGGTCGATGTCGACGACCTTGTCGAACAGGTCGAGGCCGGTGATCTCGCGGTACGCCGACGGCGTGTGCGAGGCGCCATTGATCTCGTTCGCTGCCAGCGAGTAAAGGGTGTCGTTGATCAGGGTGGACTTGCCCGAGCCCGACACGCCGGTGATCGCGGTGAACAGGCCCGACGGGATCTCCAGGTCGACGTTCTTGAGATTGTTGCCGCGCGCGCCCTTCAGCTTGAGCATGAGCTTGCGGTTGGGCGCGTGGCGCTTCGCCGGCACCTCGATCCGCTTCTTGCCGGACAGGTACTGCCCGGTCAGCGAGCGCGGGGCCTTGAGGATGTCGGCCAGCTTGCCCTGCGCCACCACCTCGCCGCCATGCACGCCGGCGCCCGGGCCGATGTCGACCACGTGGTCGGCCAGGCGGATCGCATCCTCGTCGTGCTCGACCACGATCACCGTGTTGCCGAGGTCGCGCAGGCGGGTGAGGGTGCCCAGCAGGCGCTCGTTGTCGCGCTGGTGCAGGCCGATGCTGGGCTCGTCGAGCACGTACATCACGCCGACCAGGCCGGCACCGATCTGCGAGGCCAGGCGGATGCGCTGCGCCTCGCCGCCGGACAGGCTGTCGGCCTTGCGTTCCAGGGTCAGGTAATCGAGGCCGACGTCGACCAGGAAGCTCAACCGTTCGCCGATTTCCTTGACGATCTTGGTCGCGATCTCGCCGCGCCAGCCGGGCAACCTGAGCGCCTGGAAGAACGCCAGGCAGTTGTCGATCGGCATCACCGCGATCTCGTGCAGCGGGCGCTCGGCCACGAACACGTTGCGCGCGGAGCGGTTCAGGCGCGCGCCGCCGCATTCGGGGCAGGGGCGTTCGCTGATGTACTTCGACAGTTCCTCGCGGACGGCCGCCGACTCGGTCTCGCGGTAGCGCCGCTCGAGGTTCGGGATGATGCCCTCGAAGGCATGCTTGCGCTGGTACTTGTTGCCGTTCTCGCCCACGTACACCAGGTTGATCGCTTCCTTGCCGCTGCCGTGCAGGACGACGCCGCGGATGTCCTCCGGCAACAGTTGCCACGGCAGGTCGACGTCGAACTTGTAGTGCTTCGCCAGCGAGGTGATCATCGAGAAGTAGTACGCGTTGCGGCGATCCCAGCCGCGCATCGCGCCGGCCGCCAGCGACAGTTCCGGATGCGCCACCACCCGGCCCGGATCGAAGAACTGGGCGACGCCCAGGCCGTCGCAACCCGGGCACGCGCCCATCGGCGCGTTGAAGGAGAACAGCCGCGGCTCCAGTTCCGGCAGCGCGTAGTCGCAGACCGGGCAGGAATACTTCGAGGAGAACAGCAAGGGCGCGCGGTCGTTTTCGTCCATCGACTGCACGATGGCCATGCCATCGCCGAGCTTGAGCGCGGTCTCGAAGGACTCGGCCAGTCGCTGGCGGATGTCGGCGCGCGGCTTGAAGCGGTCGATCACCGCCTCGATGGTGTGCTTCTGGCGCAGCGCAAGCGTCGGCACGGCGTCGATCTCGTGCACATGGCCGTTCACCCGCACGCGGGTATAGCCCTGCGCGCGCATCTGCTCGAACACCTGCTGGTGCTCGCCCTTGCGGTCGCGCACCACTGGCGCCAGCAGCATCCAGCGCTGGCCGGCAAGCGTTTCGTCCCCTTCCATCGCCAGCACCTGGTCGACCATCTGGCTGACGGTCTGCGCCTCCAGCGGGAAGTGGTGATCGGGGCAGCGCGGGGTGCCGACGCGGGCGTACAGCAGGCGCAGGTAGTCGTGGATCTCGGTGATCGTGCCGACCGTCGAACGCGGGTTGTGGCTGGTCGATTTCTGCTCGATCGAGATCGCCGGACTCAGGCCTTCGATGTGGTCGATGTCGGGTTTGTCCATCACGCTGAGGAACTGGCGCGCGTATGCCGACAACGACTCGACGTAGCGGCGCTGGCCTTCGGCATAGATCGTGTCGAACGCGAGCGATGACTTGCCGGACCCGGACAGGCCGGTGATCACGATCAGTTTGTCGCGCGGCAGGTCGAGGTCGATGTTCTTGAGGTTGTGCGTCCGTGCGCCGCGAAGGCGGATGGTGTCCAGCGCCATGGATGGGGGATCCTGGGGAGTGGGGGCGGGCGAGGTTCGGGTGCCGGGCAGCGGGCAATCGGGCAGCCTACCGAGCCAGTGATTTGGGGGCAAATGACGGAATTGCCACCTTCGGTCAGAGCCGTCTCCCTGACTGCGACGCGGGCACCGCGCGCCGAGGGGCATGGGGGGCGCCGCCTTGTCCAGTCGTCCAGGACTGATGCGGGCGTGGGCCTTCGATGGCCCACTCGGGGCCATACCCCTCGGCACACGACGCCCGCTGACCCGTGTCGCAAGTCGTGGGCAGGCGTTCTCTAAAGCCCTTCTCGCCCGCGCCACCAAAGCGCCTGAGGGTTTCGAGCGGATTGGGGAGTGAACCCGAGCGGGCCATGGGTGGCCTGCGGACGCGACCTGAGTCTTGGGCGATTCGAGGGAGCGGCGGGATCACTCCCCAATCCGCTCGGAACGCGATCTGGGGGGTGAGTTGACCCTAACCCGCTGAATCCCCTACAATTCCGCTCCTGTCCGGCCTCGATGTCGTGCAGGGACAAGAATAACTACAGAAACCAGAGTCATAGGAACCTCACCATGTACGCAATTTTGGTCACAGGCGGTAAGCAACACCGCGTGATGCAGGGCGAAACGCTCCGCGTCGAAAAGCTCGAAGGCGATGTCGGCAGCGAACTCAAGTTCGACAACATCCTGATGCTCGGCGATGCCGACGGCATCAAGCTGGGCGATGAAATCAAGGGGGCTTCCATCGCCGCCAAGATCGTCAGCCATGGCCGCGCCGACAAGATCCGCATCGTCAAGTTCCGTCGGCGCAAGCACCATCGCAAGCAGATGGGCCACCGGCAGTACTACACCGAAATCGAAATCACCGGGATCTCCGATTCCGGCGACAAAAAGTAAGGAGACGCAGTCATGGCACATAAAAAGGGCGTAGGCTCCTCGCGCAACGGCCGCGACTCCAACCCGAAGTACCTCGGCGTGAAGATCTATGGCGGCCAGGCGATCGAAGCCGGCAACATCATCATCCGCCAGCGTGGCACCCAGTTCCACCCGGGCATGGGCGTCGGCCTCGGCCGCGACCACACCTTGTTCGCACTGGTCGACGGCACGGTCGAGTTCTCGACCAAGGGCCCGAAGAAGCGCCGCACGGTCAGCATCGTCGCCGCCCAGTAACCTGGCGTCGATCCATCGCGAAGAGCCCCGCTTCGGCGGGGTTTTTCGTTTATGCAGGCCCTCGCTCCTCACTCGCTTCACCGAACACGGCACAATCACCCGCATGAAACTCGTCGACGAAGTTGAAATCACCGTCACCGCAGGCAACGGCGGCAACGGCTGCATCGCCTTCCGCCGCGAGAAGTTCATCCCGCTCGGCGGCCCCAACGGCGGCGATGGCGGCAATGGCGGCGACGTCTGGGTGCAGGCCGACGAGAACCTCAACACCCTGGTCGATTTCCGCCATGAAACGCGCTTCAAGGCGCAGCGCGGCGAGAACGGCATGGGCAGCCAGATGTACGGCAAGGCCGGTGAGGACAAGACGATCGTGGTGCCGGTCGGGACGGTGGTCCACAACATCGATACCGACGAGATCATCGGCGACCTGACCGAGCACGGCCAGCGGCTGCTGGTCGCGAGGGGCGGCCTGGGCGGTCTCGGCAACATGCATTTCAAGAGTTCGGTCAACCGCACGCCGCGCCGGGCCACGCCGGGCACCGAGGGCGAGACCCGCGGCCTGCGGCTGGAGCTGAAGCTGCTGGCCGACGTGGGTCTGCTGGGGTTCCCGAACGCCGGCAAGTCGACCTTCGTCCGTGCGGTCTCCGCGGCGACGCCGAAGGTCGCCGACTATCCGTTCACCACCCTCTACCCGAACCTCGGCGTGGTCAGCGTGGAGCCGGGGCGGAGCTTCGTGATCGCCGACATCCCCGGCCTGATCGAAGGCGCGGCGGACGGCGCCGGACTCGGCAGCCTGTTCCTGCGCCACGTCCAGCGCACCCGGCTGCTGCTGCACCTGGTCGACATCGCCCCGATGGAAGGCGGCATCGAGGCGACCCCGGCCGAGCAGGTGCGCGCGATCGAACACGAGCTGCGCAAGTACGACCCCGCCATGCTGGAGAAGCCGCGCTGGCTGGTGTTGAACAAGGCCGACCTGATGTTCGAGGACGAGGCGAAGGCTGCGGCCGAGGCGATCGTCGCCGAACTCGGTTGGACCCAGCCGTGGTACCTGGTTTCGGCGATCGGTCGCGAGGGCACCCGGCCGATCATGCTGGCGGTGCAGACGTTCTTCGACCGCATGCGCGAGGACGAACTGGAAGCCGCCGCCAACGAGGCGGCTGGCATGAACGGCGATGTCTGAGGGCTTCCTGCAGGCAACAAAAAACCCGGCCAAGGCCGGGTTTTTCGCGAAAGGCGTCGAAGGCTTACGCGGCCTTCAGCGCCTTGATGCGCGCGGTCAGGCGGGCCTTGTGACGGGCGGCCTTGTTCTTGTGGATCAGGCCGCGGGCGGCGAAACGATCCAGCAGCGGCTGCGCGGTGACGAACGCGGCGGTGGCGGCTTCGGCGTCGTTGGCGTCGAGCGCCTTGATCACCTTCTTGACGGCGGTACGCAGCATGGAGCGCTGGGCGACGTTGCGTTCGTTGCGCACGACGGTCTGCTTGGCGCGCTTCTTGGCGGACTTGATATTGGCCACGATGAAAATCCTGGGGAGTCTGTTGGGGCTGAAAGAATCGGCCGCCGGCAGCACTGCCTACGGACGAAGGGATCGGGAAGACTCAAAATTATGGACGATTCAATGGCTTGCGTCAACAACATGGGTTGCGGACGGGCATGAGCCGGTTGTTGCGGTCGACGGCGGTGTTCAGCGCGATGACGTTCCTGTCGCGGGTGTCGGGACTGGTCCGCGACCAGGTCTACGCGATCGTGTTCGGCGCCAATCCGGCGATGGACGTGTTCATCGCGGCCTTCCGCATCCCCAATTTCATGCGTCGGCTGTCCGCCGAGGGCTCGTTTTCGATGGCCTTCGTGCCGGTGCTGGCGGAATACAAGGAGAAGCACGGCCCGCAGGCGGTGCGCGACCTGGTGGATCGGGTCACCGGGGCCCTGCTGGCCGGCTTGCTTGTGGTCACCGCTTTGGTATTGCTGGCGGCGCCGTGGGTGACTCGACTCGTCGCGCCGGGGTTCGTGCCCGGCAGCGAGAAGCACGCATTGTTCATCGAGATGCTGCGGATCACCTTCCCGTATGCGCTGTTCATCTCGCTGGCCTCGCTCGCCGGCAGCATCCTCAACAGTTACCAGCGCTTCGCGATTCCCGCGCTGTCGCCGATCCTGCTCAACCTGGCGATGATGGCGGCCGCGCTGGGCCTGGCGCCGCTGATGGGCGGGTCGGTGATGGCGCTGGCCTGGGGTGTGTTCGCCGCCGGCATCCTGCAACTCGCCTTCCAGTTGCCCGCGCTGGCCAAGCTGGGGCTGTTGCCGCGCCCGCGGCTGGATTTCGCCCACGCCGGCGTGCGCAAGATCCTGAAATTGATGGTGCCGACCCTGTTCGGGTCATCGGTCGTCCAGTTCAACCTGCTGTTCAACACCATGGCCGCGTCCTTCCTGATCGGCGGGAGCATGACCTGGCTCTACTACAGCGACCGCCTGCTGGAATTCCCCTTGGGGATGTTCGGCGTGGCGATCGGCACGGTGATCCTGCCGCACCTCTCCACCCGCCACGCCGCGACCGATCCCGACGGATTCTCGAAGGGGCTGGACTGGGGTTTCAGGCTGTGCCTGCTGATCGGCTTGCCGGCCTGCGCCGGCCTGATCCTGTGCGCCGAACCGCTCATGGCCACCCTGTTCCAGTACCGCAACTTCAGCGCAATGGACGCGAAGATGAGCAGTTGGAGCCTGATCGCGCAGTCCACGGCGGTGCCCGCGTTCCTGCTGGTCAAGGTGCTGGCGCCTGCGTTCTATGCGCGGCAGGACACGCGAACGCCGGTGAAGGCGGCGATCGTGGCGGTGTTGACCAACGCGGCCTGTACGGTGGGCCTGTTCGCGTGGCTGCTGCATGCCACGCCCACGGGGCAGGTGGCGCTGCAAGCGGCCGGCGGCAGCTGGCGGCAGGCGCTCGCAGGTATCCCGGGCGCGCATGCCTTGCTTGCCCTGGCGATCGCGGTGGCAGGATGGGTCAATGCCCTGCAACTGGCGTGGCTGCTGCGGCGGGCGGGTGTCTATCGCCGCCAGCCCGGCTGGGGGCGCTTCCTGTGGCAGTTGGCCGCGGCGACGGTCACCCTGGTGCTGGTCGTGCTGGCATTCCGGTTCGCGTGGACCGGTTGGGCCGACTGGGCCTGGTGGGAGCGTGGTTGGCGATTGGCAGCGATGGTCGGTGCCGGCGGCGCGGCCTATGCGGGCGTGCTGCTGGCGCTGGGCATGCGCCCGCGCGACCTGCGCCACTGACGTGCTGGTTGCTGCACCGCAGCTATACTGCAGGGTCACCATGAAGCCTCTCTTCCGCGACGCCAACACTGCTTCGGAGCGCCTCGGGCCGCTGCGCCCGCAGGGCAGCGTGGTCTGCATCGGTGCCTTCGACGGCCTGCACCTGGGCCACCAGGCGCTGGTCGGCCGCGCGACCGCGCGTGCGCGCGAACTGGGCGTGCCGGCGGTGGCGCTTAGCTTCGAGCCGCTGCCGCGCGAGTTCTTCGCGAAGGACGCCACGCCGCCACGCCTGATGTTGCCGCGGGCGAAGCTGGAAGGCCTGTACGCGCTCGGTTGCGACAGCGTCGGCCTGCTGCGCTTCAACGCGACGCTCGCGTCGATGCCGGCCGAGGACTTCGTCCGCGAGGTGCTGGTCGGGCAGTTGTCCGTGCGCGAGGTCTGGGTCGGCCCCGGCTTCAGGTTCGGCAAGGGCCGTGGCGGCGACATCGACCTGCTGCAGGCGATGGGCGAGGTGCACGGCTTCGTCGCCCATTCGATCGATCCGCTGCATTGCAGCGACGGCGAGCGCGTGTCGAGCACGCGCATCCGCGCCGCGCTGGTCGAGGGCGACTTCGCCCACGCGGCCAGGTTGCTTGGCCGCCCGTATGCCATCGGCGGCCACGTGGTGCATGGCAAGCAGTTGGGTCGCACCCTCGGTTATCCGACCGCCAACCTGCGCTACGGGGGCAAGACTCCAGCGTTGCGTGGCATCTACGCAACCTGGGTGCATGGCGTCGCCGGGCATCCGTGGCCGTCGGTGTCGAGTTTCGGCACCCGCCCCACGGTGGACGGCATCGAGCCGCTGCTGGAAGCGCATCTGTTCGATTTCGATGGCGACCTCTACGGGCGTCGCATCGAAGTGGAGTTCGTCGCCCATTTGCGCGATGAAGTGAAATTCCCCGACCTGCCATCGCTGGTCGCGCAGATGCAGCGCGACGACGAACGGGCACGGGCCATCCTCGATACGACACAAGCACAGCAGCGAGCCTCCGCGTGACCGACAAGCAAGAGAATCCGTACAAGGCCACCATCCTGCTGCCGGAGACCGCGTTCCCGATGCGCGGCGACCTGCCCAAGCGCGAGCCGGAGACGCTGGCGCGCTGGGAATCGGAGGGCCTGTACGCGCAACTGCGCATGCATGCCGCCGGGCGTCCGCGCTTCGTGCTCCACGACGGTCCGCCGTATGCCAACGGTGCGATCCACCTGGGCCATGCGGTCAACAAGATCCTCAAGGACATCATCGTCAGGTCGAAGACGGTGGCCGGCTTCGACGCGCCCTACATCCCGGGCTGGGACTGCCACGGCCTGCCGATCGAGATCGCGATCGAGAAGAAGTGGGGCAAGGTCGGCGTCAAGCTGGATGCGGTCGAGTTCCGGCAGAAGTGCCGCGACTACGCCAACGAGCAGATCGACGTGCAGCGCCGCGACTTCAAGCGCCTCGGCGTGCTCGGCGACTGGGACAACCCGTATCGCACCCTCGACTTCAAGTTCGAGGCCGACGAGATCCGCGCGCTCGCCAAGGTGGTCGAGAACGGCCATCTGCTGCGCGGCGTGAAGCCGGTGTACTGGTGCTTCGATTGCGGCAGTGCGTTGGCCGAGGCGGAGATCGAATACCAGGACAAGGTCTCGCCGGCGGTCGACGTGGCCTACAACGCGCGCAACCCGCAGGCGCTGAGCCGCGCCTTCGGCAGCGAGCTGCCGGAAGGAGTGGAGGTCGCGCTGCCGATCTGGACCACCACGCCGTGGACGCTGCCGGCGTCGCTGGCGATTTCGGTCGGCCCGGAGCTCGATTACGTGCTGGTCGAAGGCCCGGTTGCCGCGAATGGCGCGCGCCGCTGGCTGGTGCTGGCCGAAGCGCTGGCCGAAAAGGCATTGAAGCGCTACGGCGTCGACGAGGTCGTCGTGCTCGGCCGCGCGCTCGGCGAAAGACTCGAGGGCATGCTGTTCGCGCATCCCTTCTATGACGAACGCGACATCCCGATCGTGCTCGGCGACCACGTGAGTGCCGAGGACGGCACCGGCGCCGTGCACACCGCGCCCGGCCACGGCCAGGAAGACTTCGCGGTCTCGCAGAAGTACGGCCTGGTCGAGAAGTACTCCGCAGCGCAATTGAATCCGGTCGATGGACGCGGCGTGTACCTGCCGTCGACGCCAGCGGCCAATGCAACCGACCTCGCAGGCCTGCACGTGTGGAAGGCCAACGAGGTGCTGGTCGACGTGTTGCGCGCAAGCGGTCACCTGCTCGCGTTCTCCAAGCTGACCCACAGCTACCCGCATTGCTGGCGGCACAAGACGCCGGTGGCGTTCCGTGCCACTCCGCAGTGGTTCATCTCGATGGACCAAGCGTACCTGCGCCGCGACGCGCTAGCCGCGATCAAGACGGTGACCTGGTATCCCGAGTGGGGCGAGGCGCGCATCGCCGGCATGGTCGACGGGCGTCCGGACTGGACGATCTCGCGCCAGCGCACCTGGGGCGTGCCGATCGCCTTGTTCGTGCATCGCGAATCCGGCGAGCCGCATCCGCGCAGCGTCGAGCTGATGCGCGCGGTCGCCGATCGCGTCGAACAGGGCGGCGTCGATGTCTGGTATTCGCTGGATGCCGCCGACCTGCTCGGCGACGAGGCGAAGGACTACGATCGCATCACCGACATCCTCGATGTCTGGTTCGATTCCGGCATCACCCATGAAGCCGTGCTGCTGGAGCGCGGGCTCGGCAAACCGGCGGACTTGTACCTGGAAGGTTCCGACCAGCACCGTGGCTGGTTCCAGAGCTCGCTGCTGACCGGCGTCGCCATCGACAAGGCCGCGCCGTACCGGCAATGCCTCACCCACGGGTTCACCGTGGATGAGCACGGCCGCAAGATGTCCAAGTCGCTCGGCAACGGCATCGAGCCGCAGGACATCATGAAGACGCTGGGCGCGGACATCCTGCGCCTGTGGATCGCCAGCGCCGACTACAGCAACGAGATGTCGCTGTCGCAGGAAATCCTCAAGCGCAACGCCGATGCCTACCGTCGCATCCGCAACACCGCGCGCTTCCTGCTCGGCAACCTGCACGGCTTCGATCCGGCGCGCGACCTGCGCCCGCTGGACGACATGGTCGCGCTGGATCGCTGGGCGGTGCATCGCGCCTGGCAGGTGCAGGAAGACATCGCCGCGGCCTATGCGCGCTACGACTTCGCCGCGGTGGTGCAGTCGCTGATGAATTTCTGCAGCGTGGACCTGGGTTCGTTGTATCTCGACGTGACCAAGGACCGCCTGTACACGATGGGCGAGGATTCGCGCGGCCGTCGCAGCGCGCAGTCGGCGATGTTCCGCATCACCGAGGCCTTCGTGCGCTGGATTGCGCCGGTGCTGAGCTTCACCGCCGACGAGATGTGGAGCTACCTGCCCGGCGAACGCGTGGCCAACGTGCTGTTCGCCACCTGGTACGACGGGCTGGCGCCGTTGCCCGCTGATGCGGCGCTGTCGGCGACCGACTTCGACAACCTGCTGCAGGTGCGCGACCAGGTCGCCAAGGTGCTGGAACCGATGCGCGCCGCCGGCGAGATCGGCGCCGCGCTGCAGGCCGAGATCGAGCTGCGTTGCGGCGTGGCCGACCAGAACTGGCTGGCGCCGCTGGCCGACGAATTGCGCTTCCTGCTGATCAGCGGCGACGTGCGGGTGGTGCCGGATGCCGAAGCAAAGGGCGCGATCGGCGTGTTCGCGCAACCGACGGCGAAGACCAAGTGCGTGCGCTGCTGGCACCACCGTGCGGACGTGGGCGCGCATGCGGCGCATCCGCTGCTGTGCGGGCGCTGCGTCTCCAACATCGAAGGGCCGGGCGAAGACCGGGCGTGGTTCTGATGGCGGCCGTGAAACCCAATGCCTTGCCGTGGCTCGGCGCCTCCGCGCTGGTGCTGGTGCTTGACCAGTGGACCAAGGCCTGGGTGCTGGCGTCGCTGCCGGAATACACCGCAGTCCCGGTGATCGAGGGGTTCTGGAACTGGTATCGCACCTACAACACCGGCGCGGCCTTCAGCTTCCTGGCCAATGCCGGCGGTTGGCAGAAGTACTTCTTCACCGTGCTCGCGTTCGCGATCTCCGGGCTGATGGCATGGATGCTCACGCGCACGCCGCGCGGCGACTGGAAGCAGGCGTTGCCGCTGGCGCTGGTGGTGGGCGGGGCGATTGGCAACGTGATCGACCGCCTGTTGCACGGCCACGTGGTCGACTTCATCCAGTGGCACGTGGGCGAGCATTACTGGCCGGCGTTCAACATCGCCGATTGCGCGGTGGTCGGCGGCGCAATCGGCATCGCGCTGTTCGGCCTGTTGTCCGGCAACCCCAAGGGCAAGGCGGGATAATCGCGGCATGGACATCCTGCTCGCCAATCCACGTGGATTCTGCGCCGGCGTCGACCGCGCCATCGAGATCGTCAAGCGTGCCATCGAGACGCTGGGCGCACCGATCTACGTGCGCCACGAAGTCGTGCACAACAAGTTCGTGGTCGACGACCTCAAGGCGCGTGGCGCGATCTTCGTCGAGGAACTCGACGAAGTGCCGGACGGCAGCACGGTGATCTTCAGCGCCCACGGCGTCTCCCAGGCGGTGCGCCGCGAGGCCGACCGGCGCGGGCTGAAGGTGTTCGACGCCACCTGTCCGCTGGTGACCAAGGTGCACCTGGAAGTCGCGCGGCAGTGCCGCAATGGCCGCGACATGGTGCTGATCGGGCATGCCGGGCACCCGGAGGTCGAAGGCACGATGGGGCAATGGAATCGCGAGGGCGGGGTCGGGACGATCCACCTGGTCGAGGACATCGACGATGTGGGGACGCTCGACATCGCCCAGCCGGGCAATTGCTCGTTCACCACCCAGACCACGCTGAGCGTGGACGACACCCGCGACATCATCGCGGCGCTGAAGGCGCGGTTCCCGGACATGCAGGGGCCGAAGAACGACGACATCTGTTACGCCACCCAGAACCGCCAGGACGCGGTGCGCGAGCTGGTCGGCGAGGGCTGCGACGCGGTGCTGGTGGTCGGTTCGCCGAACAGCTCCAACTCCAACCGTTTGCGCGAACTCGCCGAACGCGAAGGCGCGGCGGCATGGCTGATCGATGGTGCCGACGAGATCGATCCCGCGTGGATAGAGGGGCGCAAGCGCATCGGCGTGACCGCGGGTGCGTCCGCGCCCGACGTGCTGGTGCAGGGCGTGCTGGTGAGATTGCGCGAACTCGGGGCGCTCGGCGTGCGCGAGTTGCATGGCGAACCCGAGGACATGGTGTTCGCGTTGCCGAAGGAACTCCGCCTCCGGCTGGTGGACTGAGCACGGTCCGACGCATCCTGCGCAAACGAGAAACGCCACGCGTCCTGCGTGGCGTTTGTACTCGCATAAAACGGGGCTGCACGGAATCGACGCGAGGCATCGATGGCGAGGTGCTCCGGCGCCCCGGGGGGAGGGAGCGGGCAACATCCGTGTCGCCCGTGCCAATATCCTGCGTGGGAATGGACTGGATTGCATCCGCCCGCATAGACACAATCACTGTCATCAAATGGTTGAATCGACGCTTCAATAAGGTTTCAATGCCTGAAGGACAGCAATCGTGTACAACCTGTTGACAGTATCAATGACAGCCAGAATCGCTGTCATCGGAGGCCACGTTGAAGATGCAGGAACGGATCCGGCGCGCACGCCGGCGCGCGGGGTTCTCGCAGACCGAGTTGGCGGCGTTGGTGGAGGTGCGCCGCAGCGCCGTATCGAACTGGGAATCCGCCAATGAAACCCTGCCGTCGATGCAGAACCTGCTGTCCATCGCCAAGGCGTGCCGCGTGTCGCTCGAGTGGCTGGGCACCGGACGTGGCGGCATCTCGCCCGATCCCGAGGCGGTGGCCGATGTCCCGACCGCGAACGCCGAGTTGGTCGATGTCGAGGAGGAGCGGACCCTGCTGGCCGGGTTCCGCAACCTGCCGCGGCGTTCGCAGCAGCTTGTCCTCGATCTCGTCGAGACCCTGCAACCCGCCCGGCGCCGCGCGCTGAAGGCCTGAGTGGCGTGTCATGCTGGACGAGCGTATCGCTGCTCCCGGACTCTCGATCTGCCCGCTCCCCACAGCGGGGTAGGTCGATGGCCGGGCGCAGCAGGGGCCCTGGATTGCGATGGCAAACGCGCCGAGCGCGAAGGCGAAATGTGAAGCATCGATTGCACGCGGGCCGGTGCCGGCGACCTGGGCGAGGGCCACAGTGAACGGATGGCTGCGATGGCTGCCCGGCCTGCGGGTGCTTGCCCGCTACGAGGCGGCCTGGCTGCCGCGCGACGTGGTGGCCGGGCTGGTGCTGACCACGATGCTGGTGCCGGTTGGCATCGCGTATGCGGTGGCCTCCGGTGTCCCGGGCATCTACGGCCTGTACGCGACCATCGTGCCGCTGCTCGCGTATGCGCTGTTCGGGCCGAGCCGGATCCTGGTCCTTGGCCCGGATTCGTCGCTCGCGCCCGTGATCTTGGCGGTCGTGCTTCCGCTCTCCCTCGGCGATCCCGCGCGGGCCGTGCTGGTGGCCAGCCTGATGGCCGTCGTTTCCGGCCTGGTGTGCATCGTGATCGGCGTCCTGCGCCTCGGCTTCGTCACCGAGTTGTTGTCCAAGCCGATCCGCTACGGATACATGAATGGCATCGCATTGACGGTGCTGATCAGCCAGTTGCCCAAATTGTTCGGCTTCTCGATCGAGAGCAGTGGGCCGATGCGCAACCTGTGGCGAATCGTCGATGCGATCCTGGCCGGAAAGGCCAACTGGGCGGCTGCTGCGATCGGGATCGGGACGCTGGTAGTGATCCTGGCGCTCAAGCCATGGAAAAAGGTTCCCGGTCTCCTCATCGCGGTCGTGGCCGCAACGGTGGTGGTCGGTACGCTCGGGCTGGGCGAAAGCGCCGGGGTAAACGTGCTCGGTCCGCTCCCGCAAGGGCTACCGTCTCTCGTGCTGCCCTGGATCGGCCTGGCTGACCTGGGGCAGGCAGTGATCGGCGGCTGCGCGGTAGCGATGGTCGCTTTCGCCGATACGAGCGTGCTGTCCCGAACCTACGCGGCGAAGACGGGCACGATCGTCAATCCGAACCAGGAGATGATCGGTCTGGGCGTCGCGAATCTCGCCGGGGGTTTGTTCCAGGGTTTTCCGATCAGCAGCAGTTCGTCGCGCACGCCGGTTGCCGAAGCGGCGGGCGCGCAGACCCAGCTCACGGGTGTAATCGGTGCCGTGGCAGTGGCGTTGCTCCTGGTACTGGCACCGAACCTGCTGGAAGACCTGCCCGCCAGTGCCCTGGCGGCGGTCGTTATTGCGGCGGCGATTGGACTGTTCGAGTTCGCGGACCTGCGCCGCATCCATCGCATCCAGCAATGGGAGTTCTGGCTTTCGATGGCCTGCTTCGTCGGCGTTGCCGTCTGGGGCGTGATCCCCGGGATCGGTATCGCAGTCGTGCTTGCGGTCATCGAGTTCCTCTGGGACGGGTGGCGGCCACACCACGCGGTGATGGGCCAGGTCGAAGGCATCGCGGGTTACCACGACATCAAGCGATATCCGGGGGCGCGGCAGATTCCTGGACTCCTCCTGTTCCGATGGGATGCGCCCCTGTTCTTCGCGAATGCGGAGTTGTTCAAGCAACGTGTCCGCGACGCCGTGGCGCAGTCGCCTGCACCTGTGCGGCGCCTCGTCGTCGCCGCCGAGCCCGTCACCAGCATCGACGTGACCTCGGCGGATGTGCTCGCCGAGATGGAGCGGCACCTGCGCCAATCCGGCATCGAATTGCGGTTCGCGGAAATGAAGGATCCGGTCAAGGACAAGCTGCGACGCTTCGAGATACTGGAGCGATTCGGGACGCTCCATCCCACCATCGAGGAGGCCGTTGAAGCGTTCCTGCAGGAACAACCGGATGGCAGGAGATCGTGACGTCTCACGGCGTGGAACCAACATCGCGCAAGCAGCCGTGACCGGGCCCACGCGGGTGCGCGCACTCGCCAAGCAGGTCATCGCGGCGCTGCGCTGCGTTGGGACGATCCGGATGCCGGCAACTGCAGAAGGCAGAAGGCCCGCTTGCGCGGGCCTTCTGGCTGATGCGTGCTGGATCGCTTGCTCAGACCGGCGGCGGTGCCACCGCGCAGTAGGGCAGCGTGCGGTAACGGTTGATCCAGCGGTGGATCCAGGTGTTGAGGGTGGCACCGGTGTAACCCATCTCGCAGATGTTGCGGCACCACGTCAGCTGCGTGCCGGTATATCCGGAGCTGGCGCAGGTGGTGGACGGTGGCGCAACGTAACTGGTGCTCCAGGCGATCGCGTTCGTCAGGTAGGCCGCCATGCCCGCGCAGACATTGGTTGGCGTGCACATGTTCAAGTTGTTCCAGACCCCCCCCGGCAAGTAATGATCCATCGGCATGGCGTTGTAGATGACGGTACCGCTGCCGTAGGTGTACGCGAATGCAATCGTGAGCGAAGGATCTTCCTTCGTGAGCAGGGCGATCATCCCCGGCGCCATGGGGCTGGCGGTGTACCCATGGTTGGACGAAGTGCCTCCGTCAAGGCTGGCGTCAGTCAGCGTGCCCCCGGGTCCCGTGTTGGTCGGGGCCCCCGTCGCCAGGTTTACTTCCCCGGCATAATCGGCGGAAAGCACGACTGCAGGGGCGCCCGGGAGCGCTGCCCCCGTGCCGGCGTTCGGGCTCCAGTCGTTGATGACGAGGCTCATGCCGGCATTCACCGCTGCATTGACATCCGGATTGGCCGAGTAGGCTGAGCAGCTCTCGATCACCAAACCGCTGAGGCCCGCGAGCGAGGCTGCACTGAGCGACGCCACGGCAACCGGCGTATGGCCTGCGGCCGTGATGGCGGCAGTCTTGCTGCCTGCGGAGCAGGATCCGTAATAGCCGACGTTTCCAGCCTGGGCACTGGTCGGCGCCAATAGCGTTGCGGCAGCACCCATCGCGGCCAGGCACAGCCCTTTCAATTTCAAACTCATGAATCCCCCTGATGCGTCCGACCGTCGGGCGCTGCGCACAGTCTAGCGAATGAATCACGTGGCCAGCACCATCGGGCTGGAGCCGTGCATGGCGTCCCGGCACACCATCAGCCTGGGTCTTTGAAAGGGTGACGGAGGGCGATGGCCTGGCGCCGCAAGCGGGCGCGCCACGGGGCAGCCTGCGGCTCCTCCCTGGCCTGGCCGTGCGGCGCCTCGTCATCGCCGCCGAGCCCGTCACCAGCATCGACGTCACCTCCGCGGACATGCTTGACGAGCTGGAGCAGCACTTGCACCAGGCCGGCATCGAATTGCAGTTCGCGGAAATGAAGGATCCGGTCAAGGACAAGCTGCGACGCTTCGAGATACTGGAGCGATTCGGCTCGTTCCATCCCACCATCGAGGAGGCCGTTGGAGCGTTCCTGCAGGAACAGCCGGATGGCAGGAGATCGTGACGTCTCGCGGCGTGGAACCAACATCGCGCAAGCCGCCGTGACCGGGCCCACGCGGGTGCGCTGGTAGAGCGTGGCGCGAGCGGCTAGAATTGCGCCCCACGCCGGAATAGCTCAGTTGGTAGAGCGGCGCATTCGTAATGCGTAGGTCGTAGGTTCGATTCCTATTTCCGGCACCACCTTGCAATCCAGGCAAGTGCGAAGAATCCAGAAGCCCCGCCGAAGTGCGGGGTTTTTGTTTGGGCCTCGCCCTATGCGGGCTATCGCGACCCGCCTGGTTGGGGGCAGGTGCGGGGGCAAGCGGCATGCCTGCTGCGCGATGCCCCCAATCCCCCCGTCGTCGGATCAGCGCCGCTGGCCGAGTTCCAGGAAAAACGTGCCTTCGCCTTTCTGCCCACGGCCGTAGCCGAACATGAAGCGGCCCAGCCAGGAGTCGAATCCCAGGTACAGGCTGCCGTGCCACTCCCCGTCGCGGTCGTCGCCCGGGGCATCGCCCCAGGTTTTGCCGTATTCGACGGTGCCGCCGAGGATGGTCGGACGGTTCATGACCTCACCCAGTTCGAAGGTGTAACCGCCGTAGCCCAGCGCGTAGTTCGGTGTCACCAACTGGTTAGGCTGGTAGCCGGCGAAGCGGGTCACGCCCCCCAGCCGGTACTGGCTCTGGAACGGCGCCTCACCATTGGTGGTGGCGTGGTAGCGCAGGCCGACGAAGCCCGAATGCCGGCCGAACAGGCGCGCGTATACCGAATCGAAGTTGATCTGGTCGAACTCGGTATCCGCCCCGAAGGCCTCGCGCGAGTACAGGCCGGACAGGTTCACGTAGGCGCCGTGGCGTGGCAGGTAGGAGCTGTCGAGCCGATCATAGGTCAGCGACCAGCGCAGGTCGCCACTGTCGAATTCCGCCTCGGGCAATGCGCTCGAACCGGTGACCAGGCGCACATCGCCGTTCGCGCGCCTCCAACCCAGCAGCGCGCCACCGTAGTTGCCGAACTCGCGGCCGCCGTACAGGTCGAGCTCGAGCGTCGGTACCTCGTAGCGCGCGACCTGGTCGCGGTCGGCATTGAATTGCGTGAACAATGGACTCGAGTAACCCCCGCGACCACCGATGAACCAGCGGCCACGGACATCGATCGGCTGGTAGACCTCGGCCAGCAGGCCGGGTTCGCTGCCGATCTGCGCCAGCAGCCGCGCCTCGCCGCCAAGTGCGTTCATCGGGCTGCGCAGGATCCCGGCGCGCACGTTGAGCATGAAATCAGCATTGAAGCTGGAGTACAGGTTCAGGCCCGTTTCCAGGTAGTTCGGCCCATAGCTGTGCGGGGTCACGTCGACGACCAGGCCGGAACGCCCGTCCTCGCGGGCGACCTGGTAGGTGATCTTGTCCAGCGTCTGCAGGCCATAGACGTGCTGCACCTTGGCGTCCATGGCCAAGGCGTCGAGCGGCTTGCCCAGCTCCACGTCCAGCCGCGCCAGCAGGAACTCGTCGGAGTAGCGCGACTTGTTCTGCAGGCGCACGAACTCGATCGATGGCGCGACCAGGTCGCGACGCGTGTCGGCGCGCGCCTGCAGGCGCTGGTCGGCCGTGGGGTTGCCCAGTTGCGCCAGCCGTTCCGTGGACAGGGCGACGGCGCCCGCGCCGATCGCGATCGACTCGCGCGCCTTGCCGAAATCGCCGGTCTTCACCTCGTCGTTGAACTCCGGTCGGATCAGCACGTCCTGCGGGCCCAGCAGGGCGAGCGAGGCCAGCGTGTTGTTCACCGTCAGGAACCCGGTCAGCTGGTTGACGAAGGCCAACGCCGAGGCGTTCTCGTCCAGCGCCGTCAGCGGCGTGCCGACATCGACGGCGATCACGATGTCGGCGCCCATCGCGCGCACCACGTCGACCGGCACCTGGTTGGCCATGCCCCCGTCGATCAGCACGCGTCCGTCGAGTTCGATCGGCCGGAACACGCCGGGGATGGACATGCTGATGCGCATGGCCAGGCCGAGGTTGCCCCGATCCAGGATGACCGCTTTGCCGGTGTTGGCATCCGTCCCCACGGCACGGAAGGGGATGGGCAGGTTGTCGAAGTGCCCGACCTTCGCGACCGGTTGGGTCAGGCGGTTGAACAGCAGTTCCACGTTCTCGCCGGCCAGCAGGCCGGGGGCGAGCTTGACCCCTTCCGCGCCGAGGCCGGGCTTGATCGAGAGGAGGCTGTAGTCGTCATCGCGCTTGCGCCGGAAGGAGCGCTGAGGCCGGTCTAGCGAATCGTCGAGCAACTTCGGCCAGTCGGTTTCGAGCGCGATCGCTTCGATCTCGGCGACGCTCAAGCCGGAGGCATACAGCCCGCCCACCAGGGAGCCCGCGCTGGTGCCGGCGATGCAGTCGATCGGCACCTGCAGCCGCTCCAGTTCCTTCAGGACGGCGATATGGGCGAAGCCGCGCGCGCCGCCTCCCCCGAGCACCAGGCCGATCCGCGGTCGGTCGCCGGCGGCTTCGTCGTGCCGGCAGGGCAGCGGCTCCGAAGCGAAGGACACGGCTGGCCACAAGGCGAGAAACAGCGCGTAGGAACGGAGGGGCAGTTTATGCATCGGCGGTTTTCTCGGTGCGGGATCGCGGTTCAATTATCCGTTTACTGCAAGGCCGGGGAAACGCATAGGGCAGCGAGGATCGCCACGGCGGGCTTCCCGACGTGACCGTTTGGTGCTGAACTGGGTCCCGCGCCTGCCACCATGGCATGGACGTGCGGAGGATCATATGGGTTTGAGGCGGCGGATTGCATGGGTGAATTCACTCCTGCTCGGAGTGATGCTGGTCGCGGGCTGCGCCAGCCTGCCGCCACGCGTGGGGACGGCGGAACAAGCCGCGCTGCCGGCGGGTGACAGTTCGCCGCTGGATTCGGTGCTGGCGCCGCTCGAAGCGCGAAATCCCGGCGAGACCGGCTTCCACCTCGTCACCGACGGCGTCGAGGCCTTCGCGCTGCGCGGGCTGGGCGCGCGCAAGGCCGCGCGCAGCATCGATGTGCAGTACTACATCTGGCACGACGACCTGAGCGGGCGGCTGCTCGCCCGCGAGCTGCTGGCCGCTGCCGATCGCGGCGTGCGCGTGCGCATCCTGCTCGACGACCTCGACGCGCGCGCCAACAATTTCGCGCTTGCCGGGCTCGATGCCCACCCGCTGATCGAGGTGCGACTCTTCAATCCCTTCTCCTCACGCAAGGGCGGCGTGGTCAAGGGGATCGAATTCATCGGCAACTTCTCGCGCATGAACCACCGGATGCACAACAAGAACTGGATTGTGGACAACCGGCTGGCGATCAGCGGCGGCCGCAATATCGGCGACGAGTATTTCGCCGCCAGCGATGGGGTGAACTTCCTGGACACCGACTTCGCGATGGTCGGGCCGGGCGTCCGCGAGGTGAGCGCGAGCTTCGACGCCTACTGGAACTCGACGGTGGTGTGGCCGGTGGCCGCCCTGAGCCCGGAACTGGCCAACGACGCCTCGCTGGCGACATTGCGCGCGCGGCACGACGGCCTCGCCGTGCAGGCCGCCGAGTCGCAGTGGGTGCAGTCCCTGGCCGGTTCCGACGTGGCCGCGCGGATCCAGGCGGGCGAGATCCCGATGCGCTGGACCAGCCGCTGGCAGGTCCTTGCCGACGACCCGCTCAAGGCCCAGGGCGACGACAATCCGATCGAGCGCTCGGCGGTGCTGCGCGGCCTGCTCGCCGCGATGGACGGTTCGCAGACTTCGATCAGGTTGATCTCGCCCTACTTCGTCCCGGGGCAGAAGGGCACCCAGCTGCTGGCCACGCTCGACCGCGATGGGCGCAGGGTGTCGGTGCTGACCAACTCGCTGGCCGCGAATGACGTGGCGGCGGTGCACGGCGGTTATTCCAGGCATCGCAAGGAGTTGCTGCGAAACGGCGTCGAGTTGTGGGAACTCAAGCCGCAAGGCGGGCAGGCAGCCTCCGACAGCCTGTTCGGTTCGAGCGGTGCGAGCCTCCACACCAAGGCGGCGATCTTCGACGAGGACACGGTCCTGGTGGGCTCGTTCAACCTCGACCCGAGGTCGGTGTCGCTCAACTGCGAGCAGGGCGTCTTCGCCAGCGACCCCGTCCTCGCCGCCGAGCTGGGCGAGCACTACAACCACATGACCTCCCCCGAGCGCGCCTGGCGGGTCGAGCTGGACGCGGCAGGCAAGCTGCGCTGGAGCGACGGCGAGCGCACCCTGGATGAGGAGCCGGAAGCCAGCCTGAAGCGCCGGACCACGGCGTGGCTGATGCGCTGGTTGCCCGTCCAATCCCAGCTCTGACGCCGGGCCGGTCGATCCGGAGCCATCGTTCCTGCCAACGTTGCGTAGTCAAGCGCCTCGGCAGGACAGGAACAGCACCAAGGGACTATAGCCTTCTGCCCGGATGAACCGCTAAAAAGACGTTTCATCCTGCGACCGGAGCGGTGTGCCATGGGCTCGAAGAACATCCTTTCAAGCGTGGGTGGAGCACTGGTCCTGGCGTGCCTGTGCGCCGCGTCCTGCGCTACCGCGGTGGCCAGGGATCCGATTCCCCAGGTGAGTCCGGAGGGCATGCGCCTGCAGCAGAGCAAGGACGCTCGCATCGTCTACAAGCGGGACGGGGTCGACTTCGGCAAGTATCGGCAGTTCAAGCTCCTCGACGCGCACATCGCCTTCGAGAAGAACTGGCAGCGGCAGTACAACCGGGATCATGTCGGCATGCAGCGCGTCCGGGACGAGGACATGGAGCGCTTGAAGAAGGAACTCTCGAGCGAATTCCGGCGCATCTTCGAGGCGGAACTCGTGGGGGGCGGCTACGAACTCACCAACGAGCAGGGGCCGGGCGTCCTCGTCCTGCAACCCGACATTGCCGATCTCGTGGTGACCGCTCCCGACCTGAAGGTCGCCAACATGAACACGGTGATTCGCTCGGCGGGTGCGATGACCCTGCATCTCGAGCTTCACGACGGCGCGTCCAACGAGATCCTGGCCAGGATCATCGACCGCCAGGCGGAAGACGAGGATTATGCGCGGGTCGCCACGCGCATCAGCAACAAGGCCGCGGCCAACGACATCCTCGAGGACTGGGCGAAGAAGCTGCGCTCCCAGCTGGATGCCGCGCGCGCCTCGAACCCTGTTCCCTAGCAGGTCTTGCAGGCGGGTGAATTCGCCTGGATTCGCCAAGCCAGGACCTGGTCACGCCAGTCATCCTTCCATTCCGCTCAGGAGTCTTGCCATGTGTCGATTGTCCCGCCTCATCCTCATTGCCGCGCTCGTTGCCACTCCGGCGTGGGCGCAGGATTCGAAAGCGCCCAAGCAGACCGCCGAAGAGGCCGCAGCCATCGCGGAGATGCATGCACTGGAGGCCGAAATCGGTACGGGCAAGCGCGCGTTCGTCGAGGAACAACTCGTGCTGAGCAAGGAGCAAGCCGCGAAGTTCTGGCCGATCTACGATGCCCACCAGTCCGCGCTCCTGGCATTCAACAAGCGCCGGATCGACAACATCATGCGTTATGCCCGCGCCTACAAGGCCGACTCGGTGGACGACGCAGCCGCCCTCTCGATCGTCCAGGAAGCGCTGAAGCTGGAGAAGGACGAAGCCGCCCAGTTGGAACGCACATTCCACAAGCTGAAGAGGGCGATCCCCGCGGTCCAGGCGGCCCGTTACCTGCAGTTGGAGAACAAGCTGCGCGCGATGGTGCGTTTCGAGCAGGCGGCGCAGGTTCCCGTGGCGCGTTGACCGGCGCGGGCGGCCCGCCCCGCCAACGAAAAAGCCCTGGCCTGAGCCAGGGCTTTTTGCTTCTGCGGACGACGGCTGTGGGTGCCTTCCACCCTGCAAATCCGCGGCTCGGGGCCGCGGACTCGCGATGCGCAGTCGTCTTATTTCGGCTCGACCACGACGTAAACCACTTCGTCGCCGTGCATCTGCTGCTGGTAGTAGTAGCCGCCGCAGTGATAGTAGGGCGTCGCATAGGTGTAGACCATCGGGCAGCCTACCGGCAGTGCGTAATACATCGAGCCGTACGCGATCGCAGCGCCGATTGCCGCGCCCCACACCAGGCCTGCGCCGGGCCAGTAACCGCCGCCCCACCAGCCACCCCAGTTGCCGTCGACATCGATGTTGATGTCGCCGCGGTCGATGTTGATGTCGCCACGATTGATCCGGTCACCACCATTGATGCGATCGCCGCCGTTGATGCGGTCCCCGCCATTCACGCGGTCGCCGCCGTTGACCCGGTCGTTGGAGTTGACGCGATTCCCGCCGTTGACGCGATCGTTGGAATTCACGCGGTCGCCGCCGCTGACCCGATTGCCACTGCCGCTGCCACTGCTCATGCGGTCGCCCGTGCTGGGCCGGTTGCCGCTGCTCATGCGGTCACCCGTGCTGGGCCGGCTGCTGCCACCGCTATTCATGCGGTTGCCTCCGCTGGCCCGGTTGCCCGCGCTGGGCCGGCTGCCCGAGCTGGCGCGGTTGCCCGCGGACATGCCGCCACCGCCACGGCTGCCGCGCGACATGGATGCGCCGCTGACGGAACTGCGCGCCATCCCGCCACCCCCGCGTCCACCACCGCCACGGCCGCCGCGTGCGAAGGCATCCTCGGGGATGCTCATCGCAGCGGCTCCCAGCAGGCAGGCCACGGCCAGGAGCTTCATGCGCGCATCGATGCGCGGTACCGCATGCAGTGCGGCTGGTGTGTGCTGGATGCTCACTTGTCACCTCCGTCGGCGGCCAATGGATTGTTGTAGGGAATCTTGGTGGCGCCCGCAGGCGGCGCGAACACGAATGATTTGGCGTTGAAGGTCGGCTTGAGATCCCAACGCAGCGTCGCCTGGTACTGGGGATCGCCGACCTGGTAGCGGGTCGTGATCAGCAGCTTGCGCGGCAGCGCCTGCTTGCCTTTCTCCACCCACAGCTGCCAGTCGACCTGGGGCTGGCGGAACGCAAGGTGATCCGTCGCCACCCCGTCCACCTCGCTCTCGCCGGCGACCAGGCCAACGCGGACGTCCTCGGTGAGGCTGCCGGTGTTGCCGTGGTACAGCAGGTCGATGAGCGGCATCTCGACACCCGCATCCAGCAACATGCCGACCAGTTCGCCGATGGTCCCCGGCGCGGAGGTTTCCGCATAGACGTTGAGGTCTGGCGCGAACATGGTCAGTTGCGCGCCGTCGTAGACGTAGGTGCGATTCTTGATGTCGCCGGCCACTTCCATCCGCAGGTGCTTGGGTGCGTCGACCCACATGCGCGCGGATTCGGTGTTCTGCAGCTTGTACCCGAACGCCAATACCTCGTCCCGGGTGATGCTGGCGGTGACTGAATACTGCCGCATCGACTTGAGGGTGGCGGTCATGCGGTCGAGCACCTCCTGCGCCTCGGGGGTGACGACCGCACTGGTGTCGAGCAGGGCAGTGTTGTCGCCGGCGGTCTCGGCGTCGGTGGCGTCCTGGGCCGCTGCAGGCGCGACGCCGGCGGCGGCCAGCACGATGCAGCCTGCGGCGACGTGCAACCAGCGGCGAATGGGAATTGACGGGCTCATGATCGCTTGACTCCTGGGATGGGGTGCGCGGTACACGCGATGGCGCGCGCCGCGCATCCGGATTGCAGCACTTCCCGGAGCTGGATTGAATTGTCCCCAAGGGCAATTCGCGGGCCTTGCGTGGCCCATGCGGGAGCCACGAAGCAGCCAGCGCTAGCGACGCATTGGCGTCGCCCAAGCGGCGGGATCCGGGCAGCCACGCCACGCGGTTCCCCGGTCGTTGATGCGTCATCGACTTGGGCCATGTCGTGGCCCGGATCGCGCGGCGCCGGCCGCACGATCGGGCATCAGGCTTGCATGGCGCCCCGCGGGCGCTGCCTGGCAAGGGCGCGGCGCCGCTACCGGCCGCCGTCGCCGATCAACTCATTGGCCCGCGCGGAACGGGTACTTCGCGAAGACTTCGGCGACCGTGGCGTTGAGCGACGCCTCGCGGTTCTCGCGATGTTCCTGGGTGATCCGCCCGACCGCGACGCCTTCCCACACCAACTGCTTGCGGCGCGCATCCACCAGGTCGATGTTGAGCGTACCTTCGTCGTACTGGGTCACGCGGGTCTCGTTTCCGTAACCGGCCCAGCCGCCGTAGAAACCGCCGCGATACGCGTAATACGGTGCCGACATGTAGGGCATCTGGGTCACCCTGGTCTGCTTCTCGAGCTTGGCGTTGAAGTTGAGCAACAGATCGGCGCCGGTTTCGGCATAGGTGTAGCCGCGCGCTTCCATCTCGCGCCGGGTTGCCGCCTTGAGCGTCTGCGTGACCAGGCTTTCGTAGCCGGTGGTATCGGTGCCGAGCGGCTGGATGAAACCGAACGTGCGGTAGCCACTGAAGTCGGTGCTGCGGTCGTAGTCGGAAGTCAGTTCGAATTTCTGGGTGGTTGCGCAACCAGACGCCAGCACTGCGGCGATGAGCACGGTGAAGGTAAGCATTGACTTGCGCATGGATGGTCTTCCTGGAGGCAGGTGGTGGCTGTCGCGATTGTATCGCCCGGCGCTGGCCGCGGGCCGATTCCGGTGGTGCCGGGGTTCGCTGCGCAACGCCCGTCGGGAGGGTGGGGTTGCCCTTCGGGACAGTGTGATGTTGCCCTGCAAGCCGGTCCAACCCCGTGCCCGATGACGTATGGTTGCGGTGCGCCATGCAGGCGCCTGCAAACGGCTTCCGCAAGCGGGGCGGCGGGCGCCGCGTGCACCCGAGGGAACACCCGGGCGAGCGAATCGCCGGCCGCACCCTTCACCGCGAGCAACTAAGGAGTGGATCGATGTCGCCGACAAACACTTCCCCGGGGACGCTGTCGCGGGGCATGCTCGATGTGCTGATTCGCGCCGGGCTGATCGGCATCCTGCTGGTGTCCTGCTACCGGGTCTTCCACCCCTTCCTCGACCTGATGCTGTGGGCGCTGATCCTGGCGGTCACGCTCTATCCGCTCGAAGCCAGGCTCAAGCGCACGCTGGGAAAGGACAGCCGTGCCGCGACCGCGATC
This sequence comes from Thermomonas sp., assembly GCA_035456065.1. Lineage (GTDB taxonomy): Bacteria > Pseudomonadota > Gammaproteobacteria > Xanthomonadales > Xanthomonadaceae > Thermomonas. The sequence continues at coordinate 79,632 of DATIDW010000040.1, forward strand.
GTGCTGGTCGTCATCGCCATCCTCCTGGTGCCGGTCTACCTCCTGAGCGTGTCGATGGTGACCTCGGTGGAGCAGGCCCTGGTCGTCGCCAAGAGCGGCAGTTTCCATCTCTCCCCGCCGCCTGACTCGGTCGCCGGCTGGCCCGTGGTCGGCAAGCGCCTGCATGGGTTCTGGCTGCAGGCCTCCACCGACCTGACCAGCGTGGCCCGGCAATATGCGCCCCAGCTGAAGGATGCCAGCCTGACGTTGCTGGGCAAGGCCGCCGGCGTCGGCGTGGCCCTGCTGATGTTCATCGCCGCGCTGATCATCGCCGGCATCTTCATGGCCTACGGCGAGGGTGGCACGCGCAGTGCGGTGCGGATCGCCGAGCGCATCTTCGGCAAGGGCAGGGGAGAGCAGATCACCGCGCTCTGCACCGCCACGATCCGCGCGGTGGGCCAGGGCGTGGTCGGCATCGCCTTCATCCAGATGTTGCTGATCGGCGTCGGCTTCGTGCTCATCGGCTTGCCCGGCGCCGGCTTGCTCGCCCTGGTGGTACTGGTGTTCGGCATCCTGCAGTTGCCGGCCACCCTGATCACGGTGCCGGTGATCATCTACGTCTTCGCCACCCAGGGCGCCAGCATGGGGACCGTGGTTTTCGCGGTCTATGTCTTCGTGGCGGGGTTGCTGGACAACGTGCTCAAGCCGTTGCTGCTGGGGCGCGGGGTCGCCGTGCCGATGCCGGTGGTCCTGATCGGCGCACTGGGCGGCATGGTGACCGGCGGGCTCCTGGGCCTGTTCATCGGCCCGGTGATCCTCGCCGTGGGTTACCAACTGTTCTGGCAATGGGTCGATGGCCTGCCGGAGGATGCCGGTGCCGGTGCCGGCGACGCAGCACAGGCTGGCCTGGCCGATGCGCCGCATGCGCCTCGCGAGGGCTGACTTGTCCATGCCGCTTCATTCCGCCCAAGCGGACACCGTTGGCGGCAATGGTCGAATGTTGCCGCAGCCGCGTGCCTGGGGAGATCCCCACCCTGGAGATTGGACATGCTGGCTATCCTGCTGACCGGCGTGCCCGTGATCGTGCTCTGCCTGATCATGCAGGCAGTGTTCGTGGCCAAGGGCCTGCGCTACTACGCGCGGTTCAAGCAAGCCCACCGCGAGCGGGCATCGCAGTGGCAGGACATCCAGGTCCTGTCGATGGTGATGCTGCTGATGTTGCTTGGCATCTTCGTGCAGATGGCGATCTGGGCCTGCCTGTTCCGGGTGCTGGGGGAATTCAGCGACTTCCCTACCGCTCTGTACCACTCGGCGGTGAACTTCGCCACGCTGGGCTATGGCGACATGGTCATGTCGCAGCGCTGGCGGGTGCTCGGTCCGATCGAGGCGGCCAACGGCATCCTGATGTTCGGCGTGGCCACCTCGGTGATGACTGCGGCGGTGATCGATGTCATCAACGGCCAAACGGCCGCTCTTGAGCGCGATGGAGAACCGCTCGATAAACCCTGATGGGCTGGGAAGCATTCGGCCAGGCCGCCTCCGGACGCGCATGGTTGCTCGCCTTCGACCGATCTTGCCTTGCGGATGCCTGAAGCAACAGGAATGCCGCAGGTTGCGGCCGTGCGACTCGGATCAGTGCTGCGCGTCGCATCCGGGCTTCAGGGCAAGTCGAAGCGACGTCCAGCGGTGGCCCATGCCTCCGTGTCGGCCACGGGCGACAGTCAGTTCAGCGCCTTGTCCCGATAGTACTTCGTGCCCTTGATGCCCACCTCGGCGGCGAGGCCCTTGTCGGTGAGCTGGTAAACCCAGACCCCGGGCGACACCGACGCGGCGCCGTCAATGGCCAGGCCGTTCGCTCCGCTCTTTGCGGCCACGGTGGCCTGTCCGCCGGCCTCCCATCCTTTCGCCGCGAAGGCGGCACGCGCCTTCTCGTTCTGGAACACGAAGACCAGGTCGTACTTCTTGATGCCGAGCCCCAGGCCTGCCGATCCTTCGACGAAGCGCATGAAGGTCTCGCCGTTGGACGGCTTGGCCACCAGCAGGCCCCTGCCGATGCTGCCGCCGACGCCACCCAGGGCCATGCCCCAGCGACTGAACGTCGCGTATCCCCGTGAAGCGGCGATCACCTTGCGCGCAGCCGGGTGGGCGGCGTACAGGCGGGCCAGTACCTGTTCCGATTGCTTGCGCACCTTGGCGCGGTCCGCTTCCTTGTCTGCCCCGATGGCCGCGCTGGACGCGACCAGGAACACGAGGATCGCGAAAAGCCTGGCGGCGCGGGCGATGGCGGCGGATGCGTTCATGACGATTCCTCTGGCAGCAACGCGTTCGTCCCGGGCGATCATCCAGGACGGGATGCCCGGCAACGGCCGGGCTCCAGTCTCGGCACCAGTGCGCGCGCACGTAACTGGTCCTTGGGGCTGGGTGCGTTGCCCCTCGGGACAGGCCCGGACGACCTGCCGCAGGGCGGTTTCCGCAGCTGCTCGCGAGCTGGCCACTGTCGTCAGGCCGCGCATGCGGCGGCATCCCCCATGCCCGCATCGCAGCTTGAGCGAGCGACTGCAACCCGCCCGGGCGGGCTTACTTGTCCGCCTGGATGAGCGCTTGCAGGTCGGCGAGCGGTTGCTGCGTCACCAGCAGGAAATCCGAGGGCCGGTCGAGCGACGCGATCAGGGCGATCACCAGGCCGAACGACGTCGCCAGGATCCACCTCGCCTTCGACCGGCTCGATCCTGCGATTCCGGAGTGGTAGCCCATGCTGATCATCCCGAGGAGCGTGAGGCCGCACAGGACGACCCAGATGCCGAGGGGGATCCTCGCGCGCACGCCGATCGCCAGCCGCGTTGCATGCACCTCGAACATCCCGTTGAGCGATTCGATGTAGAGCGCGGCGACATCGGAATTCATGTCGCGCTCGGCGTTGGCGACGGCGATTGTCCACAGGCGGCGCTGGACCTGGTCCGCCTCGGCGAGCAAGGGTCCGATCGGCGGCCGCTCGCTGCTGGACTGCTGGGCGAAGGCCAGGCGCCTGTCCACGTAGGCCTTGAACAGCGCCTTGCTTTCGACGCGATCGGCCTGCGGCAGGAAGTCCGATCGCAGGTAGGCGGTCCGGATCGCGTTCGCATCCTCGCGCACCAGCTCCTTTCGGGCCGAGTAGCGGTCCGCGGCCATCGCGAAGGTCAAGGCGAGGATGAACGCGGTCAGCGACAGCACCGCACCCGCGACCCCGGAGACCGGCGCTTCCTTTTCGTTGTCCGACCTGCCATGGGCGATCTTCCCGAGTAAGTAGCCCATCTCGATGGACAGCACCACGAAGAAGACCGTGCCGAGGAAAAAGCCCCAGATGGGCACCCAGTCAAGATCCACAGCGACCTCCCCCATGCAGTTGCGTCATGTACCGCCTCGCGGGCGATGTCGTTTCAATGGAACCAGGGCAGCACGAAAAATGCCTTGACGACGAGCGCGTTCGCCAGGTCGACGAAGAACGATCCGGCCAGCGCAATCAGCAGGAAGGCCCTGGGCGAGGGGCCGTAGCGGGAGGCGACACTGTCCATCGTCGCCATCGCCACCGGCATCGAACTCAATCCGAAGCCGAGGAAACCGCCGACAGTGACCGCCGCGTCGTAGTCCTTGCCTAGCCAGCGAAACAGCAGCAGGACGCCGATCAGCGCGGTCACCACCAGTTGCACGGCGACATTGGCCAGCAGTGGCCCGATCGCCGCCCCCAATACCCACAACTTCAGGCTCATGAGGTACATGACCAGGAAGGCCTGCAACGCGATTTCCCCGCCGCGTTCGATCGGTGAGAAGTCGAATTCGACCCCGAACATGTCAGCCAGGTTGGTGATTGCCGCACCGGCGAGCATCGCGGTCAGGAAACCGGGCAGCACGAAGCCACCGGACCTCGCCCAGTCGTTGGCCTCGGCGCCAGCCAGGACCGCGATCACGATGAGCAGCAGCACCCGCATGACCGTTGCGATCGGGGGCGCCGGTGCCTGCGCGGCGGCCGCGGGCAATACCCAGTTCGCCGGTGCCTCGCCGCCAGGTCCACGCAGATTGCGGCTGCGCACCAGCCACCCGGTGATGGGGCCGGAGACCAGCGCGCCCGCGACCACCGCGAGGGTGGCGGCCCCGACCGCGATCTCGGGCGCATGCACGAGTCCGATCGCTTGGGCTTCCTTGGCCCAGGCCGCGGCGGTGCCGGGCCCACCCACGAACGAGACGCTGCCGATGAGGACCCCATAGAACGGATGGGCGCCGGAGGCCAACGCCACCAGCACGCCGACGACGTTCTGGACGACCAGGAGGATGACCGTGGCCACGCAGAGGATCACCAGCGGCCGGCCACCCGCCTTCAACGCCGAAAACCGGGCGGACAGCCCGATCGTCGTGAAGAACACGAGCAGGAAGAAATCCCTGAGTTCGGCCGCGAACTGGAAGGTCGTGCCACTGAAGCGATGCAGCAGGCTCGTCACCACGGCGACCATCACCCCGGCGATGACCGGGATCGGCAAGTTGAGGCGTGCCAGGACGGGCGCGCGGCGGACGCACGCAGTCGCAACCACGAGCGCGGTCAAACCCACGGCCAGGGTTTCAAGATCGGATAGCGAAATCGTCACCATGGCGTCCCCACCCATGAGGAGTGGCCGCGGCGACCACTGCATCGCATTGAAGCATGCCTGGCCGATCCAGCGGCAGCGTCGCTTGCGCGCGCGTCACTGCCGCGAACCGGGGCCGTGACGCGCGCGCCAAGGAGCATGTCAGCCCGCCCGCCCGTGTGCGGTGCGTGTTGCGTTCGCGTGGCGGGCCCTGGAGGGCTTCATGCGGATTGCGCGCCGAGCCGGCGATACAGCCGGACCACGGCTTCCTCGGCAATGAGCATCACCACGACCACGACGATGAGCGTCACGATCCCGTGGTAGATGCCGGCGAACCGCACGCTGTCCCCGAACGCGAAGCTCAACGCCTCGAGGATGACGAACTTCGAGCCGAACAGCACCAGCCAGGCGAAAAAGTACCGGAAGAACTTCATCAGGCCGCCGGGGCGCGCGTTGAAGTACACCGCGACCTTGTGTTCGATCGCGATCGTCACCTTCAGCAGGATCTGCAGCAGGATGGCGGCCAGCAGGGAGATGCTGAACGAGTCGATGGAGACCTTGTCCCAGTATTCGACGAACAGGTTCAGCACCAGCAGGTCGATCAGGGTCCCCATGAGATAGCGGACGAACAATCGCTGCCTGGTCGTCGGGCCCTCTGCCGTGGCCGGCATCAGCGCATCGCTGGCGGTGGATGGTGCAGCTTCATTCATGGCAGGTGTCTCCGGTATGCGGCAAGGCGAGAACAGCGGATCAATGGACGGCGGGGTTTGGCGGCGCGGCGCGGCGCGCCATCGCAAGATGCCAGAGGAGGTGCATCATTCCGACTGCGAAAGCGCCGGCAAGGGCAAACTGGAACACGCGGGCGAGCCACAGCGCAAGCGAACCCGGGCCTGATGCGATCGCCGAACTGAAAATGATCAACATCGCATTGCAGGCGATCACCGCCACGCCTGCGCTCGGTCCACCGGCCACGATGCGCCGGGCAAACCCGAGCAGCACCACGAACAGCAGCAGCGTCAGGAACGCGAGGTTCGGCGTGGTCAGCAGGGTGGCATGCATGGCGAACCCCAGCAGGCCGCCGATGAAATTGGCGAGGATCATGCCCAGCGCTTGCGATCGACCGCTTTGCAGGTCGAAGTTGATCACCAGCATCACCGTCGTCACCAGCACCGGAAGCACATCGGACAACCCGAACAGCAGGTAGACCAGCATGACCGGCAGCACGACGGCAGTGGAGAGCAGCGCACGCTGCAGCGGCGTCGCTTCGTGCGCGCCCGCGGCCGGCTTGGGAGCAGGCCGCGGCACCCGTGGCCAGGGCAGGTAGACCAACCCGATCATCGCCAGCGCCACGGCGATGCCACGGACCATGGCGATCGGCAGCGCGCTTGCGTACGCAGGCGCGACCATCGCCACGACCGGGACGGTCGCGAGGCAGATCAGCAGCAGGATGAAGGGCAGGCTCGGTCGGCCACTGAGCATGGCGAGGAACGCCAGGAACAGGCTCAGCGCGATCAGTCCGAACAGGACGACGGGCGTGCCGCGCAGGAGCGAAACGACCACGAAGGCGTACAGCGCCGCCGCCGCCATGGAAACGAACAGGACCAGCGCCAGTTTTGGCGTCGGTCGCATCGGCAGGTTGCCCAGCAGCACCACGGTCAGCGCGGGTGCGAGGAAGGTGGGCGCCCACTGCATGACTTCGCATGTCACGAACGCGAGGGTGACCGCTGTCGCGAAGCGCAACGTGGCATGCAGCCTGGCATCGACGTGCTCGCCTGGCGAGACGTGGCCGGGCTGCGCACTCATTGCAGGTAACTCAGCTTCGCGACCGTCCAGAGCCACACGCGCGAGAGCGGGTTCATCACCGACCGCTCGCGCGTTTGCACGACGACGCTGGCCTGCGCGCCGCTGCGCCCGAGCGGGAGCGGGGCGGTGCCCTCGGCCGGCGGATCGAGCACGATACGGACCGGGAAACGCTGCGGCTCGCGCAGCCAGCCGGTGGGCGCGTCGACCTGGGGCAACTGCCCGGTCGGCGCCTCGCCGCCCTGGGCGATGCCCCAGCCAACGCTTTCCACGCGTGCGGGGAATACCCGTCCCGGGTGGTCATCGAACACGACGTAGGCCCGATTGCCCGGGGCGATGTTGCCGAGCTGGTTTTCGCGCATCGCCGCCGTGACCCAGCGAGGCCCGGCGGCCATGAAACTCAGGACCGGCTGGCCACGGTTGGCGAACTGGCCGGGGGCCAGCCGCAGGTTGGTGACGGCGCCATCGGCCGGCGCCACCACCGCGCTGCGACGCAGGTCCAGCCGCGCCTGGTCGACCGCCACCAATGCCTGGCGCACCTGCGGGTTGCCGGCGCCGGCCTCGCCCAGGCGGATGCGCGCGCGTAGCGCCTCTGCTTCCGCGCGGGTGATGCCCGCGCGGGTCTTGGCGATGTCGGCGCGGGCGCGGATCGCCGAGGTCTCCGAAAGCGCGCGCTGCGCCGACAGGTCGAGCACGATCTTCCCGAGCTGCTCGCTCGCGGCGAGGTCGACCTGCTGGCCACGCAGTTGCGCATCCGCGACCCGGACATCGGCCGCGGAGGCATCCGCGTTCTGGATCGCCAGGGCCAGGTTCGCTTCGGCGGCGCGCAGGGCGATCTGGAACGACTGCGGGTCGATGCGGAACAGCATCTGCCCCTTCTTCACCTTGCGATTGTCCTGCACGCCGACCGCGACCACCGGCCCGCTGACCTCCGGCGCGACCTGCACGAGGAACGTATCGATCGTCGCCTGCGACGTGTACGGGGTGATCCGGTCGGCGACGACGTGGTAGGCGAACAACGCGAGCAACACCACGAGCGTCACCCGCACGATCCTCGCGACCGGTTGCGCGCTGCCCGCGTCGGCGCCTGCGGGTGGTGCCTGGGCTGGTTGAGGGGGCGCGGGGGTAGGTGTCGGCATCTGCGTTCTCGTCGCTTGCATCAATACGGTGAAGTGCGGGATCCGCCGGGACGCGTGGTGTCCTCGCCATTCCCGGGACTCCCGGGAGCCGCGAGCGGCGCGATCTGTCCGATCCAGTCGCCACCCAGTGCGCGGTACAGGTCCACCAACGCGCGATACCGGTCGCCGCGTGCGCTCGTCAGGGACAATTCCGCGGAGAACAGGCTGCGTTCGGTGTCGAGCACTTCCAGGTAGTCGCTGTAGCCGTTGTCGTAGCGCACGCGGGCGAGGTCCACGGCGCGTCGCAGCGCAGCCACGCGGCGCTCCAGCGAGGCCACCAGGTCGTCCGTGGACTTGATGGAGGCGAGCGAATCGTCGACGTCGCGGAAGGCGTTCTGGATGGCCTTCCGGTATCCGGCAAGCGCCTGCTCGCGGCGCGCCAACGCCTGCTGGTTGGCCGCGTCGATCGCGCCGCCGGCGAAGATCGGCCCGAGCAACTGCCCGGCGAACGACCACGTCCGCGCAGGGCCACTGAACAGGGCGTCGAGATTGCTGCTGGCGCTTCCGCCGAAACCGGTCAGCGCGAGCGAAGGAAAATAGAGCGTGCGCGCGGCACCGACGAGGGCGTTGGCCGCCACCAGTTGCTGCTCTGATTGCAGGATGTCCGGGCGCCTGGCGATCAGCTCGGACGGGAGTCCCGCCGGTACCGCCGGAGCCGCCAGGTCCTCCAGCTTGCCCCCGCGCGTGATCGGTCCGGGCGTGCGGCCCACCAGTGCCGACAAGGCATGCTCCTGCTGGGCGATCGACTGCTCCAGTACCGGGACTGCGCTCACCGCGAGTTCGTACTCCGCCGTCACCTGCATCATCTCGAAATCGGACACCGCGCCGCCGTCCAGCCGCAGCTGGAAGAGGTCGACGCTGCCCTTGCGGCCGTCGACCGTCGCCTTGGCGATCTCCAGGCGGCGATCGAAGTCGAGCAAGGTGACGTAGCCGGAGACGACCGAGGACACCAGCGTCAGGGCCACGCCGAGTCGCGCCTGCTCCGTCGCCAGCAGGTTGCCGCGCGCGGCCTCGGTCTCGCGCCGGATGCGACCCCACAGGTCGATTTCCCAGCTTGCCGACAGCAGCGCCGAATAGTTGCCGTCGGTGCGCCCCGCCGCCCGCTGGCGACCGGCGCCGGCACCGTAGCCGACCTGCGGAAGCCCCGGCGCGCTCGCGGCCGTCACGTACGCGGCGAATTCGTCCACCCGCGCGGTGGCGATGTGCAGGTCATGGTTGGCGACGAGCGCTTCCTGCACCAGCGCATCGAGCTCGGGGTCGCCGAACCCGCGCCACCACGCCGGCATCTCCGCAAGCGTGGCGACCGCAACCGACCCCGGTGCCGCGGCGACGGATCCGAAGCGATAGGAGTCCGGCACCTCGACCGTCGGGCGCACATAGTCGGGGCCAAGGACGCAACCGGTACCCGCGAATACGAAGGTGAGCAGGGCCAGTGTTCCCGGCACGGCAGCGACGCGGGCAGGGCTCCGGCCTGCGGATGCGCCGATGCGCCGGACTCCGCCCACTTCGATGCCCCCTGGCTGGCGCGGGTCCGCCGGAGCGCTCATCCGCCAATGCCCGAATCGGCGATGCACTCGTCCTCGTAGTCGACGAAGCGCTGCAGGTCGACGCGGTCGAGGCGCAGGCGCTGCGCGGCCGCGGAGAACGCCATGGTGGCGAGGATGCGTTGCGGGTCGCGCGCCCACGGTGGCAGGTAGACGGGCGCGGCGATCAGGCCGCTGTCGCGGAACGGCGCCAGCGTGATCACGTCGGCGGTGGTCAGGCGGCCGGCGAACAGCATCGGCAGCAGGTCGCCGCGGCCTTCCTGCAGCACCTTGCGGATGAACACGTGGATGATCATCACGCCCTGCAGGTAGGCGCCGTCCTTGGTGAAGCAGTCGCCGCCGCGCACGTTTCCGCCTCGGAACACCCGCGCAGCGCTCCGGTAGCTCTCCACCTCGCTCTGGCCTGCTTCGAGGAACCCGCGGAACACCTCGATGAAGTCGGCGCCATCAAGCGCTTGCTTGACCATGACCACGCGCAGGGCGATGCGGCGCAGGCGGGCGAGGTCGATCGCGCCAGTGATGATTTCGGCGAACGTCGCCAGCCCTTCCTGGGTCAGGGTGGTGCGCGGTGAACCCAGTCCCAGCGCGCGCAGGTGCGGCTGGTGGCGGCCGTTGAGCGACGTCAGCGTGTGGATGAACGCCTCGTGTTCGGTGAGCTGCTCCAGGTCGCGCACGGAGAACAGCGCGGTCGCCCGGAGGGTGATGCGCTTGCTCCCCGCGGTGGCCTTGGAGGCCAGGTTGGGGTCGAGCACGACCTCCACGTCGTCGTGGCGGAACATGCTGCCCATGCGTTCGCGCATCATGCCGGCGAATGCATCGGCGGGGATGTCGAACACCGGCGGCGGCAGCAGGCGGTGGTCGACCAGTTGGTCGGTGACGTCCAGCATCTCCTGCGCGCTGTCGGCGTTGGTCACGTCCTGGCTGCGGAACCGGAAATCGGGACGGCCGTACAGCAGCGTGGAACAGCGGGTGAACTCGGGAGTGCCGATGCCGGCCAGCATCAGCGCCGCGACGTGATAACTCCAGGCCGTCTTGTACAGCCAGTTGCCGACCGGATGGCCGCGGTCGATCCTGCGCATGAGCGCTTGCAGCGCCTCCATCTCATCGACGAGCAGCTTGGGTCGCGATGGCGGCGCCGGCAGTTCCGGTTGGCCCCGGCGCCACGCTGCCAGGAAGCGTTCCTCGAGCTCCAGCGGCCAGTCGATCGCCTTCAGTACCCTGATCCCCCGGCCGATCTTCGCCAGCGCGCGATCACATTCGAACAGGCCCGCGAGGGCCGGGTCGTGCGAGGGATCAACGACGTTCGCAGGTGCACTCATCGTGCGTTCTCCGTACACCTTCTTGTCCGCAAGTCAGCGGCCCCGGTGGCAGGTGGAATCACGGCTCAATCGTCGCCGCCGGTGCCGCCGTCCAGACGTGCGCCGCGAATCACATGGGCAGGCAGGGCGGGGGGGGCGGGGCTCACATGGACGTACTTGACCGATCGCATCGGCACGACCAGCAGGTCGTCCCCGACCAGGGCGACCAGGCTCTCGGCCTCCAGCGCCTGTCGCACGTTGCTGGTGATCGTCGCAACGTCGTTGCCGCTTCCCCGGGGCCATTGAAGCGTGATGCTGGTGCGATCGGTGAAGTGGATTGCCGCTGTCACCAGGGTTGTCATGGGCCCACTCCTGAGGCGACGCACGCGCGTCGGGTACAGCCTTGTGCCAACGGGTGGTCCGCACCCGCCGCCATCAGTCTACCGGGCTTGCCGCGCCGGGCGACGCCAACGGCACCGTGGCAACGATCCACGGCAACCATCGGCAGTGCCGGCGTTCGATCCAGGGCAACGTCAGCGGCTTGTTGTCGAAATCCGTCCACGGACGCCTGCAGGATCATGTCAGAACCACGGGAACCAGGGTACCCATGCATGTACTGAAGTGTGGCAACGTCATTCGTCAGGCGACATTGCCTCGCAGGGGCGCGGCAGCTGCCCTTCGGGGCAACGATCCGCCCCACGGTCCGCTCGCGGGGCCCCGGCCGCGCGCGCCATGACGCTGGCGATGAGTTCCAGCAACGCGCGACCCTCGAATGGCTTCGTCAGGTATGCCGCCGTCACGCGCTGGGCCTGTTCGCGGGCCAGTTGGGTATCGTGAGCGGTGACGAAGATCCACGATGGCATCGGGCCCCTCGCGGCGATCTTCCTGTGGAGCTCGAATCCGGACGCGCCCGGCAACCGCACATCGCATACGAGGCAGGCGTGTTCATCCCAGGACGCCGATCCGCCGAGCGAATCGAGCAGCGCTTCGGCCGAATCGAACGATTTCACGGCGTAACCCGCGCCCGACAGCATGCGGGTGACGGCCTGGCGCATGCCGGCATCATCCTCGACCAGAACAACCTCGCCCTTCGTGTGCTCCATGGTGGCCAGAAGGCAACCTCCGCCGGAATTGGTTCGTCACGGGGCCCAGCCCAGCACGAATGATCCATCGGGGAGCCGCCGCGACGAAACTGTCAGTTGGTGCGCGCCACCATGTCCTTTGGGGCATCGGGTCCGGCGGCGGCGAGATGCGCGCAGCAATGGCGGCAAGCCGCGGGACGGTGCGCTCAGGCGGTCGCCAGTTGCGGCGGGGCTGACGCGACGGCGTCCGGCGCCGAGGCGGTCGCCTCCAGGGCCACCGCGATGTGCACCAGCTCCGCAACCGAGTTCGCGTGCAGCTTTTCCATCACCCGCGCACGATGCGCCTTGACCGTGCGCTCGCAGGTGCCCAGCGATCCGGCGATCTGCTTGTTCAACCTGCCCTTGACCACCTGTTCGAAGACCTCGCGTTCGCGCGCGGTCAGGGTGGCGAAATTGCGGCGCAACTCGCTCCGCCTGGCGTCAAGGGTCCGCCTCGCGACATCCCGCTTCAATGCCGAGGACACGGCGGCGAGCAGCGACTCGGATTCCACCGGCTTGGTGAGATAGTCGACCGCGCCACGCTTGATGGCGAGCACGCTCATCGCGATGTCGCCGTAGCCGGTGAGGAACACCACGGGCGGCGCGTCGGCGCGTTGGGCGAGGGCCTGCTGCAGCTCCATGCCACTGGGGCCCGGCATGCGCACGTCCAACAGCAGGCAGCCGGGCGCATCCACCGGCCAGGTCAGCAGGAAGGCGCCAGCGGACTCGTACTGGCGAACTTCGAAGCCGAAGCTGCCCAGCAACCGACAGACGGCATCCCGCATGGCTGCGTCATCGTCAATGACATGAACAACAGGATTGATATCGGCCATTTGGCCCGTCCCCGTGAAAAGGATACCGCCTCCCCCCGTGGCGGCCTCGAAGACCTCCCCCCACCATTTACCGCACGAGCCAGTCGTTCATACCATGCGGGAGTGCTGGCGGTAAACAGGCAATGGCGGCTCCGGCCAGCGCTCCGCGGTCTTCACTCTAGTGAACCGGCGGAAACGTCACCCGGAACGTGGCGCCACCGCCCGCGTTGTTCTCCGCGCGGATGCGTCCGCCATGGGCCTCGACGATGGAGCGGGCAATCGACAGCCCCAGTCCCATCCCATGGGCCTTGGAGGTGTAGAAGGAATCGAACAGCTTGCCGATCCGGTCCGCCGGGATGCCGGATCCGCTGTCGACGATCCGGATTTCGATCTCGCCGGAACTGGTGTGCGCCACGCCGAGGACGATGCTGGAGGGAGTTCCCGCGCTGCTGTCGGTTGCCGTGCCGGTCTCCATCGCGTCCATGGCATTCAACATCAGGTTGATCAGCACCTGTTGCAGGCGGACCCGGTCCCCGCGCAAGGAGGCTGGGGTCGAACTCGGCGATGGATCGAACCTGATGCGTCGCTTGTTCGCTTCGGCGGCCAGCAGGCCGATGACATCCTCGAGCAGGCTGTTGGCATCGAGCTCCTCGAGGGTGAATTCCTGGTTGCGGGCGAGCGTGCGGACCTGGCGGATGACATTGCTCGCACGCAGGCCATCGCGGCGGATGTCCTGGAGGATATGCCCGAGGTAGTCCAGCGGGGGATTCTCCCGCTCCAGCAGGATCTCGCCGGCCTCGGTATTGCTGAGGATCGCCCCGAGGGGCTGGTTGATCTCATGGGCGATCGATGCAGTGAGCTCGCCGACGATCGCCAGGCGCGAGGTGTGCTCGAAGCCCTGGGCGTGCACGTCGAATGGCGGTTGCGTGGCGTGCGCGCCGCGGCCGAGTTCGTACGCCAGCAACACGACCATCGCCAGCAGGGCGACCGGCAGCGGCGATGGCAATGGATCGGGGCCGGGCGTGGGGAGCAGGCCGGGCAGGGCGACCTGCAGCAGTGTCGCGCCCATCCCGGCGCCAAGCACCACCGCGCGGAATCGCTCCCTCGTTCTCCACAGGCGGAGGGTTCCGGTCAGGACCAGCACGCCAACCCCCAGCAACGCGAGGTCGGCGAAGAGATCCGGCGTGCGCAGTCGATCAAGGAAAGGTAGTGATCGCGTGGACCCGGCCAGCGCCAGCTCCGCCGCGAGGACGACGGTCAACACGATGGTCACCAGCGCCGCCAGCCTGCGCGCGGCGACGCCCGCCCTCGCGTACTCGACGCAGAACCAGCCCATCGCCAGCAGCCACATCAGGCAAAAGGCATCGGAAATGCGCTGTGCAGCGGCGACGGCGGGGACGCCCAGGTACGGCTGCATGCCATGAGCGGCCAACGCACCGGCTGCCGCTAGCGACCCGCAACCGAACCACAAGTGCTCGCGCACGGGGTCGCGGCTCCACACCATGATGAACAGGATTCCTGTCACCGCGAAGACCGCCGCCAACTCGGCCAGCAGGATGGTGCCCAGGTTCATCGAACGCCCTTTGCCGCGCGCATTTGCCAAATATTGTCCGATCCTTCCGCATCACGCCACAGCCGAGCATTCAGCGAACTGAAGAGGCGGCCACAGCAAGCGGTAAAGCTGTGTGAATATGCTATATCTAGGGAGTCATTAGCGTTCCAGATTCGTGGGGCGCGGGGCTTTACGTTTGATCTCCCTTTTGGGGTTTCATTCCACCGCTCAACCAACATCCCAGGGGATCATGGACGCGATTTCGCTCGAAGACTTGGCCCTGCTGGATGTGCTGCACCGCATCGACCAAGGCATCGAGCTCGTGCATGGCGATGGAGCGATCAGGCAGCGCCTGGTCGAGAGCGGGTTGATCGAGGACGACGCCGATGGCTTGCGGCTCACCACCGCCGGCATCGAGTTGTGCAAGTCGCTGCAGCATCGGGTCGCCGCCGACGCCCAGGCCGAGAAAATCCTCCAGCAGCGTGCGGCCGCGGAAGCGCAGTCCGGCGACGCGCAGCAAGCCGCTTCGCCAGCCTGATCGCGCGTACAAGCGATGACCGCATCCATGCGGATCGTCGCCAGGGATGAGGGCACGCGTGGATGTCCGGGGTACCTGATGCCGGAGTTGACCGACGCGATCACGCGCGCTTTTCGGTCTTAGCGGCTGCGACCGCCTCCGGCTACAGTGCGGCATCGCCATCCGCCGTGCATCGATGACCAAGCCCGCCGCCAAGACGTCCTCGCAAAAACGCCGCACGGCCTACGTGTGCACCGAATGCGGGGCCGACCACGCCAAGTGGCAGGGCCAGTGCGAGGCTTGCGGCGCCTGGAATTCGCTGAGCGAGATCGCGCTGGAAAGCGCGGCGCAAGCGGCATCGCCGGCGTCGCGGCGCAGCGGCTGGGCGGGCAAGGTCGACCTGGCCCAGGTGATTGCGCTGGCCGATGTGCGCCACACCGAGCACGCACGCACCTCCACCGGCATCGGCGAGTTCGATCGCGTGCTGGGCGGCGGCCTGGCCGAGGGCGCGGTGGTGCTGGTCGGCGGCGATCCCGGCATCGGCAAGTCCACCCTGCTGCTGCAGGCGCTGGCGCAGATGACGCCGCAGTTGCCGGGGCTGTACGTGACCGGCGAGGAGTCGCTGGCGCAGGTCGCGGGACGCGCGGTGCGCCTGGGCCTGCCGCTGGACGGGCTGCAGGCGCTGGCGGAGACCTGCGTCGAGCGCATCCTCGAGCACGCCATCGCGATGCGGCCGCGCCTGATCATCGCCGACTCGATCCAGACCCTGTGGACCGACACGCTCACCGCCGCACCGGGCTCGGTCAGCCAGGTGCGCGAGGCCGCCGCGCGCCTGGTGCGCTATGCCAAGGAAACCGGCACCGCGGTGTTCCTGGTCGGCCACGTCACCAAGGAGGGCGGCATCGCCGGCCCGCGCGTGCTGGAACACATGGTCGATGCGGTGCTGTATTTCGAGGGCGACTCCGGATCGCGCTTCCGGGTGCTGCGGGCATTCAAGAACCGCTTCGGCGCGGTCAACGAGCTCGGCGTGTTCGCGATGGGCGACAAGGGCCTGCGAGAAGTGCCGAATCCGTCGGCGATCTTCCTGTCCGGCGCCAGCGCGCCGCAGCCGGGGAGCTGCGTGATGGTGACGCGCGAAGGCACGCGACCGCTGCTGGTGGAAGTGCAGGCGTTGGTGGATGCGTCACCGCTGTCCAACCCGCGCCGGGTCGCGGTGGGCATGGAAGGCAACCGCCTGGCGATGCTGCTGGCGGTGCTGCATCGCCACGGCGGGATCATGACCGGCGACCAGGACGTGTTCGTGAATGTCGTGGGCGGCATCCGCGTGCAGGAAACCGCCGCCGACCTGCCGGTGTTGCTGGCGGTGCTGTCGTCGCTGCGCAACCTGCCGCTGGCGGACAAGACGATCGCATTCGGCGAAGTCGGCCTGAGTGGCGAGATCCGCCCGGTGCCGAACGGCGAGGAGCGCCTCAACGAAGCCGCCACGCATGGCTTCAAGCGCGCCATCGTGGCCAAGGCCAACGCGCCGAAGGGCGGCCACTACAAGGGCATGGAGGTGATCGCGGTGGAGCGCCTGGCGGACGCGCTGGAACAGGCGTGAGCAACGCCGCGGCGGCATCCGCCATCGCGCGCTGGACGTCGATCCTGCTGCATCCGTTCGCGCTGTTCGCCGCGCTCGCACTGGTGGCCGCGTGGAAGCTCGATCCCGCGTCGCTGCCGCGCACGGCGGTCGGCATGCTCGTGGCCGTGGTGGTGATCTGGGCCTTCGTCGTGCAGCGTGCACGCAGCGGTCGCTGGGGCACCGTGGACGCGTCCGACCGCCGCGAACGCCCCGCGCTCTACGCGTTGGCGTTGGCGTTGGCGTTGGGTTACTGGCTGTGGCTTGGTGGCCGCGGGTCATCGACCGGGCAGGGCGTCATCGCGGTGGTCGCGATGCTGTGCGTGGCCGGGGTCGCCAACCGCTGGATCAAGTTGTCCCTGCACATGGCCAGCCTCGCGTTCGTCGGCGCCACCCTGTTGTCGCTGTGGCCGCCGGCCGGCATCGCTGGGTTGCTGGCGTTGCCCTTGCTGGCCTGGGCGCGCCTGCGGATGGCGCGGCACACCTTGCCCGAAGTGCTTGCCGGCAGCGCCCTCGGTCTGCTCACCGGAGTGGCGCTGCGCCTGCTCGGCTGATCAGTGGCCACCGCCGGCCGGCGCGCCGCCCAGCTTGGCCGCGAACGGTGGCCTGGCGATCCAGACGAAGGCGACCACGCACAGGAAGATGATCCC
The DNA here is from genome assembly GCA_035456065.1 of Thermomonas sp. Taxonomy (GTDB): domain Bacteria; phylum Pseudomonadota; class Gammaproteobacteria; order Xanthomonadales; family Xanthomonadaceae; genus Thermomonas. Next base: position 96,296 of record DATIDW010000040.1, read on the forward strand.
GAGCAGGTGGAAGATCTCGTTGAAGGCGATCTGCGCGGCCTGGTTGGAGATCGTCCGCTCCAGCATCGCCGCGCCGCGCTGGAGGTCGCCGCCGCCGAGTTGCATGACGGACTGCATGGTCACCGGGTCCTGCGTGGAAATCTTCTCGGTCAGGTGCGCGTGGTGCACCGCGCCGCGTTCGGTCCACGCATACGTCGTCAGCGATGCCGCGAAGCTGCCGCCGAGGGTGCGCACGAAGGTTGCCAGGCCGGAGCCGGCGGCGATCTCGTGCGGCTCCAGGTCCGACAGCAGGATCTGCAGCACCGGCATGAAGAACAGCGCCACGCCGATGCCCTGGAACAGCTGGATCCACGCCACGTGCCCGAAGTCGATGTCGAGGTTGAATTGCGAACGCGCGAAGCTGGTCAGCGACATCGCCACGAACGCCACGCTGGCGAGCACGCGCAAGTCGAAGCGGTTGGCGTACTTGCCCACGAACGGCGTGAGCAGGACCGGCAGGATGCCGATCGGCGCAGTGGCGAAACCGGCCCAGATCGCGGTGTAGCCGAGGTTCCGTTGCAGCCACAGCGGCACCAGGATGCCGACGCTGAAGAACGCCGAATACGCCACCACCATCGCCAGCGTGCCGGCGGCGAAGTTGCGGTGCCGGAACAGCCGCAGGTTGACGATCGGATCCTTGTCGGTGAGTTCCCAGATCACGAACACCGCCAGCGAGATCACCGCGATGATCGCCAGCACCACGATGGTCTGCGAGGCGAACCAGTCCTCGTCGTTGCCGAGGTCGAGCAGGATCTGCAGCGCGCCCACGCCCAGCACCAGCGTGGCCAGGCCGATGTAGTCCATCTTCGGCTTCTCCACCCGTTCCGGGCGGCCCTTCAGCTGGGCGCCCACGACCAGGCTGGCGAAGATGCCGATCGGCACGTTGACGAAGAAGATCCATTCCCAGCTGTAGTTGTCGGTGATCCAGCCACCCAGGATCGGGCCGGCGATCGGTGCGACCACGGTCACCATCGCCAGCAGCGCGATCGCCTGGCCGCGCTTGGCGGGCGGGTAGAGCGACAGCAGCAGCGCCTGGGTGATCGGATACATCGGCCCGGCGACGAAGCCCTGCAGCGCGCGCGCGAACACCAGCATGCCCATGCTGTTGGCGATGCCGCACAGGAACGAGGCGATCACGAACGCCATCGTCGACCACACGAACAGCTTGCGCTCGCCGAAGCGGCGCGCCAGCCAGCCGGTCAACGGCAACGCGATGGCGGTGCTGACCGCGAACGAGGTGATCACCCATGTCGCCTGGTTGGCGCTGCCGCCGAGGTTGCCGGAGATGGTCGGCAGCGAGACGTTGGCGATGGTGGTGTCCAGCACCTGCATGAACGAGGCAAGCGCCAGGCCCAGCGTGGTCAGCGCCACGTTCGGCGGGCGGAACGCCGCCGGGCTGGCGGCGGCCTGGCCACCCGGTGGGTTCGCCGGTGCGTCTTGCGCGAGGGTCGACATGCGGCTTCGGCTTTCGGGAAAGGTGCAGGAGCGGCAGCGCGTAGGCTGCCGGCTTGGCGTCGCCCGTCACCGCGAGGGGAGGGGGAGGGAACGAAGCGCCGCCAGCGCGACTCCTGCGTAAAGGGGGTCAGGACCGGCGGCCCTGCGCCAGGTTCTGGACGATGATGGCCTGGATGCGGGCGTCCGCGTCCTGCAATTGCTTCGCATAGGCCTGGGTGGTGAGCAGGTTCTTCGCCGGAGTCGCCGCGGGCAGGGTCTTGCCGCCCTGGTCGCGGATGCCGACCTCGGCCGACATGCTCATGCCCAGCCGCAATGGATGCTCGGCGAGTTGCTTCGGGTCCAGTTCGATGCGGACCGGCACCCGTTGCACGATCTTGATCCAGTTGCCGCTGGCGTTCTGCGCGGGCAGCAGTGCGAACGCGCTGCCGGTGCCCAGGCCAAGGCTGGTGACCTTGCCGGTGTAGGCCACGTCGTCGCCATAGACGTCGGCGGTAAGTTCGACCGGTTGGCCCAGGCGCATCCCGTGCAGTTGGGTTTCCTTGAAGTTGGCTTCCACCCAGACCTGGTCCAGCGGCACCACGGTCATCAGCGTGGTCCCGGGCTGCACGCGTTGGCCAAGCTGGACCGCACGCTTGCCGACGAAGCCGGAAATCGGCGCGACGATCGCCGCGCGCTGCAGATTGAGGTAGGCCTGGCGCAGTTGCGCGGCGGCGGCCTGCACCTGCGGCTGGCTGCCGACCGTGGTCGCGTCGACCAGTGCGCGGTTGCGCGACAGCTGGCCCCTGGATGCGGACAGCGCGGCATCGGCGGCCTCCAGCTGCGCGCGCGCATGGGCGAGTTCCTCGGCCGATACCGCGCCGGTCGCGACCAGGCCGCTGCGGCGCGCAACGTCGGCGCGTGCCTGCGCCACCGCGACTTGCCGCGCGGCGATGTCCGCCTGCGCCGAATCAACGCTGCTGTACAGGCCGCGGACTTCGCGCACGGTGTTGGCCAGGTTGGCCTCCGCCTGCGCGTAGGCGACCTCGGCGTCGTTCGGATCCAGTTGCACCAGCACCTGGCCGGCTTCGACCCGCATGCCGTCCTCGGCATTGATGGCCACCACCGTGCCCAGCGTCTGCGGGGTGATGCTGACGATGTTGCCCTGCACGTAGGCGTCGTCGGTCGACTGCTGCCAGCGCGCCACGGCCAGGTACCAGGCGAGCCAGGCACCGCCGGCGACCAGCACGATCGCGAGGAGGGTCAGCAAGGCGCGCTTGCGCTTGCCGTTCGGCGCGGGCCGTGGGGGCGGCAGCGCAGCGGCGTTGCCGGAGGACGTATTCGGCGTGGTTTCGGTGGTCATGGCGATGTCAGTGGGATGCTTTGGCGGTGGGCGCGTCGAGGGCGATGCCGCCGCCGAGCGCCTGGTCGAGGTCGATGGCGGCGATGCGGCGCGCGGCCACCAGTGCGGCGAGTTGCTGGTCGAGCCGCAGCAGCGGTGCCTGCGCGGCCAGCACATCGAGTTGGGTGGCAAGGCCGGCGCGCTGCCGCTGCAGGACCAATGCATGCGCGTTCGCGGCGGTGTCGCGTGCGCTGGCGGTGCTGGCGATCTGTGCGTCCATCGCACGCGCCGCCTGCACCGCATTCGCGACGTCGTGGATCGCCCCGAGCAGCGTCTCGTTGTAAGCGGCAACGGCGATGTCGCGGTCGGCATCGCTGGAACGAAGCTGCTGTTCCAGGCGCCCGCCTTCGAAGATCGGCAGGCTCAGCGCGGGGCCGCCGTTGAGCAGCAGGGCGTCGGTGGAGAACAGGTCGCCGAGGTCGCCCGCTGCCAGGCCAGCCAGTGCGCTGAGGTTGATCGAGGGATAGAACGCGGCCTTGCTGGCGTCGATGCCGTGTTGCGCGGCTTCCACCCGCCAGCGCGCGGCGACGATGTCGGCGCGGCGCGCCAGCAGGTCGCTGGGCAGCTCTGATGGCAGCGCAAGGCCGGGCGTCTTGAGCATCGGCCGGGCGATCTCGAGCCCGCGGTCCGGGCCTGCGCCGAGCAACGCGGCCAGTGCATTGCGCAGGCTGTCGATGTCGTGCTGCGCGGCCTGCGCCTGCTGGCGCGCGGTGGCCGATGCGCTGCGGTTCTGGTTGAGCGCGATGGTGTTGTCCAGCCCGGCCTTGATCCGCTGCTGGTTGAGGGCGACGAGTCCGTCGGCGCGCGCCGCCTCGGCCTTCGCCGCGTCGAGTGCCTCGAACGCCCGCGCAAGGCCCACGTAACTCCGCGCCACGTTGGCGGCCAGCGCCACCCGTGCGGCCTGCGCGTCCACGTCGGTGGCGCGCGCGCTGCCGACGGCGGCCTGCCATTTGCTGCGCGACACCCCCCAGACGTCCAGGTTCCAGGCGAAGCTGAGGGTCAGCAGGTTGGCGACCTGGAAGTCGCTGCCGCTGCCGTCGCCGACCAGCGCCCCTGGAAGCTGCAAACCGACCACTTGCGCGCCCGCACCCAGCGTCGGCTTGCGCGCCGCATCGGCCAGGCCCGCCTGCGCGATCGCCTTGCGGGTGCGTGCATCGGCGGCCTCGATCGACGGCGCGTTGGCCAGCGCTTCGTCGACCAGTGCATCGAGTTGCGGGTCGCCGAAGGCGGTCCACCAGCGGTCGTTCGGCCAGGCGGCGTCGGAAAGGTGCGTGCCGGCCAGCGAGCGCGAGGCTTGCAGGTCACCGGCATCACGCATCACCGCATGCGACGCGATGTCGCCGGTGCTGGCGCAGGCCGCGGCAAGGAGGGCCGTGGCCACCGCCGTGGCCAGGAGCGGAAGACGGGACATGGGTCAGTCCGTGGGGGAATTCAGGTTGTCGCGCACGCGTTCCAGCAAGGCGAGCAGTTGCTCGCGCTCGGCCGCGTCCATGCCCTGCAGGGCGGCCTCGCGCACGCGCTGGCCACACTGGTCGATATCGCGCCAGATGGCCTGGCCCGCCTCGGTCAGGTGGATGTGCAGGGCGCGACGGTCGCTGGGGTCGGCGACGCGCTGCAGGATTCCGCGCGCCTCCAGCTTGTCCAGCAGGCGGGTCATCGCGCCCGGGTGCAGGTAGGCCGCGCGGGCCAGTTCGGTCACGCTCGTGCTGCTGTTGGCCAGGGTCTTGATGGTGATGAACTGGCTGAAATTCAGTTCATGGCCGGAACGGGCCAGTTCGGCCTCCATCCGCGCCCACATGGCATCGCGCGCCTGCCGGAACAGGAGGCCCAGCGTGGAGCCGCTGCACGCGGCGATGGCGGGCGCGAGCGGGGAGTCGGGGGAATGGAGAGTCGTCATGGGGCAGCATGATCTGCGCCCATGCAATAGTTGTCAATGCAATTATCTACACTGCAAACGTAATCATCAGCCCGACCGGTGCAGGACCAGCTCCAGCACGAACTTGCTGCCGAAGAACGCCAGCACCAGCAGCGCCATCGCGACAAGCGTCCAGCGCACCGCGGTGGCGCCGCGCCAGCCGCGCCGCCAACGACCGAGCAGGAGAGCGCCGAAGGCCAGCCAGGACAGCACGCTGAGCACGGTCTTGTGGACGAGGTGCTGGGCCAGCAGGTCGTCGACGAACAGCAGGCCGGTGAGCAGGGTCGCGGTGAGCAGGACGAAGCCGACGGTGATGCTCCGGAACAGCAGGCTCTCGAGCTCGGTCAGGGGCGGCAACGCCCGCAGCCAGCCGCGGAATTCGCGTCGGCGCAGGGCGCGTTCCTGTGCCCACAGGAAGATCGCGAGCACCGCCGACACCGCCAGCGTGGCGTAGGCCAGCAGCGCCATCCACGCGTGCAGGAGCATTCGCCAGTCGAGTGGCTCGGGGCGCGCCGAATGTCCATACAGGGCATACACCAGCAGCACGATCGCCGATAGCGGGAACACGACCACGCCCAGTGCGCGCATGCGGCCGGCCGCGCCGACCAGCGCGGTCAGGGCGGACATGCCCAGCCCGACCAGCGACATCGCCGCGAAGAAATGCAGGTCGGTGCTCCCGCTGCGGTGCCATGCCAGATAGTGGGCCGCGCCATGCAGCAGTACGGCGGCGTTGGCCGGCAGCAACCAGGCGCGCGCGACTTCACCACGCCCGCGCCTGACGTCGAGCGCCAGCCAGCCAGCAGCGGCCAGGTACAGCCCCACGGCAATGAGAACGATTGTCATCGAGCGAGTGTCGCACAAAGGTGCTGCGACCGGACGCGGGCTATACTCCGCGGCCCGGAATCCACGCACCGCAAGGCTGCCAGCCCCATGTTCGAATCCCTGACCCAGCGCCTGTCCGGCACCATGGAGCGCCTGCGCGGCCGCGGTCGGCTGACCGAATCCAACATCAGCGAGGCGGTGCGTGAAGTGCGCATCGCGCTGCTGGAGGCGGACGTGGCGTTGCCGGTGGTGCAGGCGCTGATCCAGCGCATCAAGGTGCGCGCGGTCGGCCAGGAAGTGATGCGCTCGCTGACCCCCGGCCAGGTGCTGGTGCGGATCGTCCGCGACGAGCTGGCCCTGGTCATGGGCTCGCAGGCGACCGACCTGAACCTCAATGTCCCGGCGCCGGCGGTGATCCTGATGGCGGGCCTGCAGGGCGCCGGCAAGACCACCACCGTGGCCAAGCTGGCCAAGCACCTGAAGGAGCGCCGCAAGAAGAAGGTGATGGTGGTCAGCGCCGACGTCTATCGTCCGGCCGCGATCGAACAGTTGCAGACGCTGGCGGGGCAGGTGGGCGCGCTGTTCTTCCCGTCGGATGCCTCGCAGAAGCCGGAAGCCATCGTCAAGGCGGCGATCGTCGAGGCGCGCAAGACCTTCGCCGACGTGCTGATCGTCGACACCGCAGGCCGCACCAGCATCGACGACGCGATGATGGCCGAGATCAAGGCGCTGCATGCCGCGGTCAACCCGGTCGAGACGCTGTTCGTGGTCGACTCCATGACCGGCCAGGACGCCGCGGTCACCGCCAAGCATTTCGGCGAGGCGCTGCCGCTGACCGGCGTGGTGCTGACCAAGACCGACGGCGACGCCCGCGGTGGCGCCGCGCTGTCGGTGCGCTACGTCACCGGCAAGCCGATCAAGTTCGTTGGCGTCGGCGAGAAGCCCGATGGCCTCGACGTGTTCCACCCGGATCGCGCCGCCGGCCGCATCCTCGACATGGGCGACGTGCTGTCGCTGGTCGAGCAGGTCGAGCAGCAGGTCGACCACGACAAGGCGAAGAAGCTGGCGGAGAAGGTCGCCAAGGGCAAGAAGTTCGACCTCAACGACATGCGCGACCAGCTCGAGCAGATGCAGAACATGGGCGGCCTGCACGGCCTGATGGACAAGCTTCCCGGTGTCGGCCAGTTGCCGGAATCGGTGAAGCAGCAGGTCACCGGCAAGGAAGTGCCGCGGATGATCGCGGTCATCAATTCGATGACCAAGAAGGAACGCCGCAATCCGGACCTGTTGAACGGTTCCCGTCGCGCCCGTGTCGCGCGTGGCTCCGGCCTGACCCCGGCCGACGTCAACAAGGTGCTGAAGCAGTACCAGCAGATGGAAAAGATGATGGGCAAGCTGGGCCGCGGCGGCATGAAGGGCATGATGCGCGGGCTGAGCGGGATGATGGGCGGGCGCGGCGGCATGCCGCCGATGCGCTGATCCGGTTCGAATCGCGAGGGTTTCGCCAAGCGATTCAACGCGTTATACTTGCCGGCTTACCCGGCCATTCCGGCCGCTGGGCAACACCGAGAAACCGCAATGGTCAAGATTCGCCTTACCCGTGGCGGCGCCAAGAAGCGCCCCTTCTACCACGTCATCGTCACCGACAGCCGCAGCGCCCGTGACGGCCGCAACATCGAGCGCGTGGGCTTCTACAACCCGGTCGCCCAGGGTGCCGAGAAGCGCGTCGAGCTGAACCTCGAGCGCATCAAGCATTGGGTCGACAACGGCGCGCAGCTGACCGACAAGGTCGCCGACCTGTACAAGGCCGCCGCCAAGGCCGCCTGATCCGGCGGGCCGCTTCGCGGCGGCCCCCTGATCCCATTTCCATGGACGCACCGGACGCCAGCCAGCGGAACATCACCGTGGGCCGGTTGCACGGTGCGTTCGGCGTGCGTGGCGAAGTGAAGCTGGAAAGCTTCACTTCCCCGCTGCATGCGATCGCCCGCTACCAGCCGTGGATCCTGCGCGACGCACGCGGGCAGCAGCGCCCCTGCGAAGGGGTGAAGGTGCGCGAAGGCGTCAAGGGCCTGATCGCCACCCTGCCGGGCGTCGAGGATCGCGACGCCGCCGATGCCTTGCGCGGCGTCGACGTGCTGGTGCCGCGCTCGGCGCTGCCGCCGCCCGCGGACGGCGAGTACTACTGGGTCGACCTCGAAGGCCTGCGCGTGGTCAACGCCGAGGGCGTGGATTTCGGCACCGTCTCGCACCTGTTCTCAACCGGCGCCAATGACGTGCTGGTGGCGAAGGGTGACCGCGAGCGGATGATTCCGTTCGCGCAGCCGGACTTCATCCGCAGCGTCGATTTCGAGGCCGGCCTGGTCACTGTCGACTGGGACGCGGATTTCTGACGTCGATGCCGATGCGCTTCGACATCGTCAGCCTGTTCCCCGAATTCGTCGCCCAGCTCGCCGCCCACGGCGTGGTCGGGCGTGCCGGCGAGCGTGGCCTGCTGTCGATCCACGGCTGGAACCCGCGCGACCATGCCGAAGGCAACTACCGCCGGGTCGATGACCGCCCATGCGGCGGTGGGCCGGGCATGGTCATGCTGATCGATCCGCTGCGCGCGGCGATCAATGCGGCGCGCGAGGCGGATCCGGCGCCAGCGAAGGTGATCTACCTGAGCCCGCAGGGCCGCCGTCTCGACCAGGCCAAGGTCCGCGAACTGGCCGCCGAGGCGCGTCTTGTCCTGCTTTGCGGCCGCTACGAGGGCGTGGACGAGCGGCTGCTGCAGGCCGAGGTCGACGAGGAGCTCTCGATCGGCGACTACGTGCTGTCGGGTGGCGAACTGGCCGCGGCGGTGCTGATCGATGCCGTGGCCAGGCTGCAGGACGGCGCGCTGAACGACGCCGAATCAGCGTTGCAGGACAGTTTCGAAGGCGACGGCCTGCTGGATTGCCCGCATTACACCCGGCCGGTCGAGCATGCGCTGGGGACCGTGCCGGAGGTGTTGCTGTCCGGCAACCATGCCGGGATCGCGCGCTGGCGCCGGCAACAGTCGCTGGGCCGGACCTGGCTGCGGCGCCCCGACCTGCTGGACGAGGCGGGTCTGTCGAAACAGGATCGGGCCCTGCTCGGCGAATTCCGCGAGCGCTGGTTGCTGGCGGTCGGCGAACCCCCCGCCGGGGATGCCTAAGCCTCTGGCGCGGCTGGAAAAATCCCGGCTATAATGCGCGGCTTCGCTGTACCGTCCCACGTTCCACCGATGCCATGACGCGGGTCCACGTGCACTCGCGCAACAACTACTCCAACAGGCGCGTGCACCGCACGCCACGATTCCATCAAGGTTGATCCCATGAACAAGCCCTCGATCCACACCCTGCTGCAGGAATTCGAATCCGCGCAAGTCACGCGCAAGCTTCCCGACTTCGGCCCCGGCGATACAGTCATCGTCAACGTCAAGGTCAAGGAAGGCAACCGCGAGCGCGTGCAGGCCTACGAAGGCGTGGTCATCGGCAAGAAGAACGCCGGCCTGAACTCCGCGTTCACCGTCCGCAAGATCTCGCACGGCTTCGGCGTCGAGCGCGTGTTCCAGACCCACAGCGCCGTGATCGAATCGGTGACGGTGAAGCGTCGCGGCGACGTGCGCGCGAGCAAGCTGTACTACCTGCGTGGCCTGGAAGGCAAGAAGGCGCGCATCAAGGAAGACCTGGCCGGCAACGCGAAGGCGAAGGCCGAAGCCGCCGCCGCCGCGGCTGCCGCCGCCGAGTAAGCGGCGCGCCAGCGGTTTTCCAGCGACGGCCGCCCCAGGGCGGCCGTTCGCGTTTCGGGAGCGCGCGGCCGCTCGCACGATCGACACGCCCGGGCGCGTAGCCTGCCTGCCGTCCGCATCGGAGCCAGACGCGTGCCGGCGATGCGCCAGTGCGAATTCCGCTTCTACGAGGAACTCAACGACTTCCTCGCGCCGCCGCTGCGCCGCCGCAGCTTCGTGCACGCCTTCGACGACACGCCCGCGGTGAAGGACCGCATCCAGTCGCTCGGCATTCCGCATACCGAAGTCGACCTGATCCTGGTCGACGGCGAACCCGCGCCGTTCACCCGTCGCCTGCATGGCGGTGAGCGTGTCGCGGTGTATCCGGTGTTCGAATGCTTCGACGTCTCCGGGCTCGCCGCGCTGCGCCCGCATCCGCTGCGCGAGCCACGCTTCGTGCTCGACGT
>DATIDW010000041.1:0-72617 GCA_035456065.1 Thermomonas sp.
GGGCGTGGTCACCGAGGGCGTGAAGCTGTCCGCCAATCCCTTCGATGAGATCGCGCTGGAAGAGGCGCTGCGGCTGCGCGACAAGGGCGTCGCGACCGAAGTCGTGGTGGCGACCATCGCGCCGGCGGATGCGCAGGCACACCTGCGCAACGGCCTGGCGATGGGCGCCAATCGCGCCATCCACGTGGTCACCGCCCCGGGCGAGGTCGTGCAGCCGCTGGCGGCGGCGCGCGCGCTGCTCAAGCTGGTGGAGAAGGAACAGCCGGACATCGTGCTGCTCGGCAAGCAGGCGATCGACGACGACTGCTCGCAGACCGGGCAGATGCTGGCCACGCTGTGGGGCCGCCCGCAGGCGACCTTCGCGTCGAAGCTCGAGATCGCCGACGGCAAGGCCACGGTGGTGCGCGAGGTCGATGCGGGCCTGGAAACCCTGGAAGTCGATTTGCCGGCGGTGGTCACCACCGACCTGCGCCTCAACGAGCCGCGCTTCATCAAGCTGCCGGACATCATGAAGGCCAAGAGCAAGCCGCTGGAAACAATCCCGTACGCCGACCTCGGCGTGGACGCCGGCGAAGGGCTCAAGACCACCCATTACGCGGCGCCCGCCAAGCGCAGCCGCGGCGTGATGGTGAAGGATGCGGCCGAACTGGTCGCCGCACTCAAGCAGAAGGGGCTCCTTTGATGAGCAAGGTCCTGATCGTCGCCGAACACCTCGGCGGCAAGCTCAACGCGGCCACCGCCAAGTGCGTCTCCGCCGCGCAGGCGCTGTCGCCCGAGGCCATCGACATCCTCGTGCTGGCTGCCGATCCCGCGGCCGTCGCCGCCGAGGCCGCGCAGATCGCCGGGGTCGCCAGGGTGATCGCGGTCGCCAATCCCGCGAACGCCAACGCCATCGCCCAGGTCCAGGCACCGCAGGTCGCCGCGCTGGCGGCCGGCTACAGCCACCTGTTCGGTCCCAGCACCACCTTCGGCAAGGACCTGATGCCGTGCGTGGCGGCGCTGCTCGGCGTCGCCCAGGTCTCCGACCTGATGGCGGTCGACGGCACGCACACCTTCAAGCGCCCGATCTACGCCGGCAACGCGATCGTCACCGTCGAGGCGCCCGCCGGCCAGACCGTGGTCGCGACCGTGCGCGCCGCCTCGTGGCCGGAGGCCGGCAAGGGCGGCAACGCCGCCGTCGAAACCGCGAGCGTGGACGCCGCCCTGCCCTCGCACACCCGCTACATCGGGCTGGCCGCGGGCAGCTCCGACCGCCCCGACCTGCAGAGCGCCAGGCGCGTGGTGTCCGGCGGCCGCGGCGTGGGTTCGGAAGAGAACTTCCGGGTGATCTACGCGCTCGCCGACAAGCTCGGCGCGGCAGTCGGTGCGTCGCGTGCGGCGGTCGATGCCGGTTATGTGCCGAACGAACTGCAGGTCGGCCAGACCGGCAAGATCATTTCGCCGGAGCTGTACGTCGCTGTCGGCATCAGCGGTGCCATCCAGCACCTGACCGGCATCAAGGATGCCGGCACGATCGTCGCGATCAACAAGGACGGCGACGCGCCGATCTTCGAGATCGCCGACATCGGCCTGGTCGGCGACCTGTTCGCGATCCTGCCGGAGCTGGAAGCGGCGCTGGGCTGAGGCTGCCGGACACGGCATCGGCGCAACCGCCGATGCCCCGATGCTTGTCCCAAGGGGGTGGGAGATGCACAACTCCATCACGGCCAATCGGCTGTTGACGTTCGTCGTGTGCGCCGCAGTGCCGCTGCTGGCGATGCTGCTGCTTGGCGCCGACAAGAACTGGGATCTTGCGAATTACCACCTGTACAACCCGCATGCGTGGTTGACCGGCCGCTACGCCACCGACATTGCGCCCGCGCAGGTCCAGACCTGGCACAACCCACTGCTCGACATCCCGCTCTACCTGCTGGTGCGTGCCGATGCGCACAGCCTGCTCATCAGCCTGTGGCTGACCATTCCCGCCATCGTGGCGCTGCTGGCCGGCACGCATGTCCTGCAGCGCCTGCTCGACCGCCCACTCCGGGCGTGGGAGCTGGTCGCGTTCGCCCTCGCGGCTGCGAGTGGCGCGGCCTTCTTCCCGGGCATCGGTAGCACGATGAACGACTCATACGTCGCCGCAGGTGTTCTCGTCGCGCTCGCGTTGGTGCTGAGAGCCCAGCCTGCATGGTGGGTATGGCTGCTGGCTGGTGCGATCGCAGGCTTCACCGCGGGCTTGAAGCTCACCGCGGCCTTGTATTGCATCGGGCTGTTCGCGGCGACACTCGCAAGCGGCCCAGCCCGGGCACTTCCGGTACGCGTACTTGCCTTGGGGGTCGGCGGACTGGGAGGCTTCCTGCTCAGCTACCTGCCTTGGGGCCTGTATCTCTGGGAGACGCATGGCAACCCCATGTTTCCCTACTTCAACAACGTGTTCCGCTCCCCCGACCTGCCTCCCGAGGCATGGGCCGACCAACGCTTCCGTCCCAAGTCGCTGCTCGATGCCCTGCTGGTACCGGTCCGCCTGCTCACCACCAACGCACAGTTCTCCGAGATCCCCGCGCGCGACCCGCGGCTGCTGATCGGCCTCGTCTCCGCGGCGGTCCTGGCATGGCCTCGCCGCAGCACTCCACGCGAGCACGCGCGTGCGGCTCGGATGGTCGTGGCGTTCTTCGTGGTCTCGTACGTCCTGTGGGTGAAGCAGTACGGCATCCTGCGCTACACCGGCACATTGGAGGTGCTGGCGGTTGCAACGCTGATAGCGCTGCTATCGCGACTGCCTGGCCGGACCTATCTGGTCGTATCGATGCTCATGGTGGCGGCCCTGGTGTTCGGAACCGTGCGTCCGGACTGGGGCCGACGCCCGTTCACCCGCCACTTCCTGGCGGCGGACTGGCCCACGTTGACCGCCGACGCCATGGTCGTGACTGCGACTGATGCACCACTCGGCTTCTTCATGCTGGGCCTGCCGGATCGCATCCCGGCGCTCGCCATCCGCAACAACATCATGGATCCGCGCCGTTGTGCCGTGCTGCAGGCACGCGTGGAAGCACGTCTAAGCGCCCACCGGGGACCGATCTGGTTGCTCGAGGACGACCAGGACCGGCCTGACATCCGTGAGGGGCGATCGTTGGCGCGCGAATATTACGGCTTGCAGGTCGCAGGCAAATGCACCTACATCCGTAGCACCTTCGGGCAAGTGCGCCTGTGCCCGCTGCAACACTCACCCGCCACCACGCCGACGCATTGCGCCCTGCCGATGCGGGCGCGTCGACAGGACTAGCGGAACACGTAGCGTCGGGCCAGCAGGAAATTGACCACGAGGCCGCCAATGGACCCGGCGGCAACGCCGAGCACCGGATGGCGTGCAACCAGCGGCACGCCGAAGACGAGGGCCGCATAAATCGCGTAGTTGACGCTGCCCCCACCCAGTTGCGAGATCGCATAACGTGCCCACTCATGCAGGCGAGAGGTGTCCGCCCTGAGCGTGAAGGTGTAGGTGCGATTGAGCCACCAGGTCGTGGTTACCGCACACAGGTAGGACAGGATACGGCCGGCATACGGATCCAATCCGAGCGATACCGCCGCCTGCAACATCGCCGCATCGACCAGGAAGGCGAACCCGCCGACAAGGCTGAACCGGACGAACTGGCGCACGCTCAGTGTCGCGCTGACTGGGCCAGGTAAGCGAGCATCTTCGCCTCGCGGCGGCCTCGGGTCACCGTGTCCAGCACCAGGCCGACGGTGGCGCCCAACAATGCGGTCAGCATGATCCCGGTCACCAGAACCGCGGTAGGCAAGCGCGGCACAAGGCCGGTTCGCATGTATTCGGCCACCACCGGGACCGCCAGTGCGACCGACAAGAGCGCCAGCACCGCCGAGATCACGCCGAAGAACACCAATGGCCGCTCGGCACTGAACAGGCGCAGCATCGTGCGCAGGATCCGGAAGCCGTCCTTGTACGTGCTCAACTTGGAGAACGAGCCCTCCGGGCGTTCCTTGTACGGCGTCTCGACCTCGCCGACCGACATCTTCATCTCCAGCGCATGCACGGTCAGCTCGGTCTCGATGTCGAAACCCGCGCTCAGCACCGGGAACGACTTCACGAACCGACGCGAGAACGCGCGGTAGCCGGTGAGGATGTCGCGGCAATTGCGTCCGAACAACCAGCTCAGGAAGCCGGTCAGCATCCGGTTGCCCCAGGCGTGACCTGATCTGTACGCCGCGGTGGCTTGCGCCTGGCGCACGCCCACCACCATGTCGTGGTGGCCATCCAGCAGGCAGCGCACGAGTGCCGGCGCGCTAGCCGCATGGTAGGTGTCATCGCCATCCACCATCAGGTAGACATCCGCGTCCACGTCGGCGAACTGGCGGCGGACGACGTGGCCCTTGCCCTGCAAGGTGACTTGCCGCACCTGCGCACCGTTCGCCCGCGCGATCGCCGATGTCTCGTCCTTCGAGTTGTTGTCGAAGACGTAGATCTCGGCCTCCGGCAACGCAGCACGGAAATCCTGCACGACCTGCGAGATCGCGACCGCCTCGTTGAAGCAAGGCACCAATACGGCAACACGCGTCATCCGATTTTCCCCCGTTCGGACGTTGTGCTATTGGCAGGAATGCGCAGTGACCGCATGCGTGGCAAGTTCCTTGCCAGAAGCCAGGTCAACCATGAAGAACTTGACTCCGGCGGTCACCCAGTTGCCGGTTTCGGCCGCACCGCTGCTGCCCCCTTCCGCAAACACCTTTTGCTCACCACCGTCCGGGGCCTGGACCTTGATGACCACGCCCTTGACCGCAGGATCGCTACTGGACCAACCAACGGTCGAGGTTGCACGGTCACGACCATCGCATGCGAATACGTAGCCGGGCTTCACGGTCAGTGTGTTGGCCCCGTTGACGATCGTTGCCTCCATGCTCACTGGCACATTCGAAGGTGGCGCCGCCTCGGGTCGCGCGGTCACGGCCGGCCCCCCTTCAGGCTGACCGGAACATGCGGCGACACCAAAAGCGGCGCCAAGCAGCAGGACATGACGAATCATCGGAAACTCCATGAAATGGCAGTACGGAGCACCCACGCCATGCGCCAACGCGCACCAGTGGGCACCAAAGGTGCAGCGCGGGCGTGCATCACGTACAGGGAAGGGTGCCCACCGCGTATGTCGCCAGCTCGCGGTCATTCGCGCCATCAACCAGGAAGAAGCGTGCATCGGGACCGACCCAGTTGCCTGTCATCGCTTCGCCGACATTGGCACCTGCCGCAAAGGTCTTCTTTTTGCCGGAGGTGCCGTTGGCCACGAGGATCTTGACGGTGACGACGGAGGGATCCTTGACAGACCACTTCACCTTCGAAGTGGCGCGATCACGTCCTTCGCAGTTGAACACCTGCCCCGGATCCACGGTGAAATCGGCGATCTCGGTCGAGCCGTCGCCGATCGACGCCTTGCTCGGCATCGGCACCGCGGCAGCGTTCACAGACGCGCCCTGCTGAGGCAGGCTGGCATCCTGCTTGTCCGTCTTCGAACATGCAACGAGGCCCAAAATCGAGGCGGCGAGCACGACGACCGCTTTGCTGGAGCTCATGATTCCTGTCCTGTCTCGGCAATCAGGTTGCGAATGATAGAGCATGCCGCCACATGTCCCGCGTGCAGAGACTACCGCGTCGCCTGCAGCACCCAATGGCCGTAATAGACGCCCTGCTCCGGGCACCACGGCGCCACCATGGCAGCGCGGGAGAACCCGGCGCGGCGTACCTCATCGAGCACGTCCCAGCCGAAGTGGTAGAAGCAGAGCACGGGACCGCCAATGGGGTCGCCATGGAACTCCGGCTCCATCAGGTGCTCGACACCGCCGTCGTCGAGCACGCGCGCGCGGACCAAGGTGTCCTGGGCGTCCGTGAACGGGAACGTCGCCTGCAATATCCCGCCCGGGCGCAGGACGCGCGCGAACTCGCGCAAGGCAGCACGATAGTCGGGGACATGCTCGAGTACGTCGAAGCTCAGCACCACGTCCTGTGATTGGTCCGACATGCTCAGGCGAGTCACATCCTCGAAGTTGACCTCGCCGCTACCACCGATCCCCGCAAGGTAGGCCGCCATCTCTTGCCGCTTGGCCTCATCCGGCTCGAACTCGCTTCCCCGCAGGTTCTGGTAGCGCGGTTGCAGCGCCGCGAACAGCGGAGTGCTTTGTTCGGTCACGTAGATCCGGTCGGACGCGTCCGCCACCTCGGACAGCATCGCGACCGCGACCCGCAAGCGCGCGCTCATGCCACAGCGCGCGCACACCACGCCTTCGCGCACGCACACGGGGCGGGCGGCATCCGTCGCCGCCACCTGCGTCGCGTCGCCGCAGTTGGCGCACAGGATCGGCATCGCCTCGACCAGTTCGCGGTGCTGGAGCATGCGCTGGGTGAACAGCCAGCGAGCGAACAATCCCCGGTCCGCACGCCGCACGGCCTCCGATTCAAACGAACTTGCTACCACGTCCATGCCATCGCTCCTGTTCCCTGCATGCGCCATCATTCCTCTTCGACCCGCCTGAAAAGCCGCGCCCATAGGCTCCTGTCTCTTGCACGCGCCAATGCCCGCTTCAATGCCAGCGCCCAACTCGTCCGCTCCGTGCAGACCGACTGGTAGTAGTAGGAGCGCGCGGTTTCGAATCCCGCGTGGTAGAGCAGCCCGCTCCGTTGCAGGAGCGCGTGATTCGCGGCGACCGGCTGGTAGATGCGGGTCGCGAAATCCGCGTCCTCGGCCGGCAGGCGCTCGACGATGAAGCCGAAGCTGCGGGCCGGCATCGCCAGTACCCTGAACCCATGCCGCTCGAAGATGGGACTGATGCCCGCCAACGACCAGCTGATGATGTGCCCGCGTCCCAGCGGATCGAGATAGGCTGGATCCTCGTTCCTGACATAGTCGGGCATGCCGGTGTTGAACAACCACAGCGCCCCGGGCTCGCTGGCGCGCGCCAACCCGCGCACCAGGCCATCCAGCATCGCCGGCGTGAGGTGCTCCACCACTTCGATGCATACGCCGGCGTCGAACGTCCCGTCGATGTCGTTGACGTCGCCAACCTGGAAGTTCGGGCATGACACGGCATACGGCGGCGGGAACTTCTCGACGCCGTGGAACACCTCGGCATCGGGATCGAGCAGGCGCTGGGCCTCGTGCAACAGGAATCCCGGACCCGCGCCAACATCGAGGAACCTGCGCACCGGCCGGCGGCAGTACAGGATCGCCTCCGCGAGCAGGCACAGCGACACGCCCGCTGCGCGTTCGATCGCACCAACCCGCTCCTGTTCCCAATAGGCGTCGGTGTAATCGCCGACCAGCGATCCGCCGGCATCGAGCATGTCGAGGACCGCGGGAGCGATGTGGATCGAACCGCAGTGGCCACAGGTGAAATAGGCGTAGCCATCGATCGATGCATGCCAGGCGCTGCGGCCGGACAAGCAGATCGGACAATCGACCATCGTCATCGCGTGCTCCCTCGCCTGTGCAGCAGCGTAGCCGACGCGTCCCTCGACACTTGCAGCGCCGGCACGCAACGGCGCGCCGCTTCTTCGCCGGCGGCCTGCGATTCCAGCGTTCCCTGCCGATCCAGTACGACGTAACCCATGCCTGCCAACGTTCGCGCCAGCAGCCGCTCCTTGCGGGGATCGATGACCACGTGCGACGCGCCGATGCGTCCAAGCAACGCACGCCAGGCGACGCCGGATGCATCCGCCTCGGCCGCATTGCGCGCACGCCAGAGTTCCGGGTCGTAGCGACGATGCATCGACAATGCATGACCACGGCCGGCACCGACGAATGGGCGGCGTGGATCGGTCATCAGCGCGCAGGCATCGGGATCGCGCGCGATGATGCGTTCAAGCAAGGCGCGTTCCGGCATGACCTCGGCGACCAATCCATCCCGGCTGGTCGGGCCATCGCGCAGCAGGCCTGCCCACGGATTGGCGCGCACGATCCAGCTGGTGGTCGGCATCAACGCGGCGTCGACCGCGACGACCAGCAACACCGCGGCCACGAAGCCACGCCACTCCAGGAGCCGCGACAGCGCGACCACGCCGAGCACGGCCAGCACCGCATACGCCGGGAACAGGTAGCGCAGGTACTGCATCTGCCAGAACAGCAGCGCCGAGATCAACACGACCCATGCCGCCAACCAGCGCATCGCCGGCTTGCGCACGGCCGCGACCAGCACGGCCGGCAGGGTAGCCAGCACGGCGACGCCGGACGCGCCCGGGTAGTACTGGCCGAAGCTCCCGGACCGGAACAGGAGATCCCACGGCGCGCGCCACGTCACCCCTGCCATCCACTTCAGGTCGCGCATGTTCTCGAGCGGGTAATACGGCGAGCGGAACACCGCGTTGAAGAACGGGAACAGCGGGTTGCCGGTCACCAGCACCGCATAGGCATAACTCGATGCCGCCACCGGCAGCAGGATCGCCAGCATGCGCAGCGTCCATTGCAGGCGCAGGCCGGGCATCGAGGACCACGCCAGCCACACCAGCAGCGGCGAAGCGAACAGCAGGTTGACGGTCTTCAACGCCAGCAGCAGGCCACCGATCGCGCCGATCGCCAAGGGTCCCGGTCGTTGCACGGCCGGCAGGGCGGCGACCGCGGCGAGCTGCAGCAGGATCGCCGCGCTCGCGCCGTCGACCTGCATGGTGGTGGTGAAGTAGCCGGTGAATGGTTGCGCGGCGAACACCGCGGCCGCGGCCAACGCGACCCGCGGCGTTGCGCCCAGTGCCAATGCCAGCCGGCGCGCGCCATCGATGCCGAGCAGCAGCCAGATCGCGGCGACGACGGCACGCGCCTCGTGCCCGGCCAGCATCGCCGCCACGGCGTGCAGGACGTTGTTCGCCCACGGCGCGACCGCCCACGACTGGCTCTGCACATCAAGGTGGTAATAGCCATCGGCAAGCAGTTGCGCCTGCAGGATCAGGTGCACTGCGTTGTCGTCGTAGTTCAGGCTGGGCAACCACAGGCCCAGGCTGGCCACGGTCGCCGCAGCGATCGCCAGGATCGCCCAGGCTGGATGCCGCGATGCGCCTTCGCGCAAGGACGCGGCCGAATCACGCAGCAGCACGGCGAGCGCACGCGCGCGCCACATGATGACCAGAGCTGCAAACAGCAAGTACACCCAGCGCCGGTGGATCGGGAACGGCAGCAGCCAGCCGACCAACGCGGCAAGCATCGCCAGTCCGACCAACAGGGCGATCGCCGGCGAGCGCACGCCATCGGAAACTCGCGTGCCGATCCCGAGCGCCGCGAGTGCGAGCAACAACCCGGCCAGCACCGTGCCGACGCCGGCGTAGGCAACGATGCCCACGATGGCCGGCAACGCCGTCACCGCGACCGGCCACCACGCGTGCAGCGATCCGCGTCGCGCCAGGCGCACGGCGACGACGACCAGCACCGCCTCGAACAGCAGCAATCCCGCCAGCATCGAGCGGAACCCGGCATCGATATCCGCCGGCAGGCCGTAACGCAGGCACGCAGCCACGACGACCGCCAGTGGCAGCAACGCCAGCCAGGCCCATGGCGATCGTGGCTGGATGGCGTCGCGGGTGCTCACGCCGATGGATCCAGCATGCCGGCCAGTGTGGCGCCCCAGTCCTGTTCGCGCAGCAGTCGTGCTGGAATGCCTGCGGCAGCAGCGGCATCGAGGTCGCCCTGCTTGTCGCCGACCATCAGCGACCGCGCGGGATCGATGCCG
This sequence comes from Thermomonas sp., assembly GCA_035456065.1. Taxonomy (GTDB): domain Bacteria; phylum Pseudomonadota; class Gammaproteobacteria; order Xanthomonadales; family Xanthomonadaceae; genus Thermomonas. The sequence goes on from DATIDW010000041.1 coordinate 9,694, forward strand.
AACCGCGCGACCGCCGCTTGCAGCATGCCCGGTCGCGGCTTGCGGCAGTCGCAATCGATTCGGTAATCGCCCACGCCGGCGTCGGGATGATGCGGGCACCAGAACGTGGCCAGCAACGGCGTGCCTCGCGCCGCGAACTGCGCATGCATCCATGCGGTGTAGGCGAGGAACGTCGCTTCGTCGTAGAGCCCGCGCCCGATCCCGGCCTGGTTGGTGACGATGATCGGCAGGTAGCCGCGCGCATGCGCATCGGCGACCAGTTCGAAGATGCCCGGCACCCAGTCGGTGTTCGCCGGCGTGTGCACGTAACCGTGGTTGAGATTGATCACGCCATCGCGATCGAGGAACAGCGCCCGGCGCCACGAGGGCGCGGCTGCGAGCAGCGCATCCGCGGCCGGATCCAGGTACGGCGTGCGGACTGGTGGCGCGTTCACGCGCCCCCCGCGAACTGCAGCTGCGCGCGCGCGTAATCCTCCGGCACGCCGATGTCGATGAAGCCCGCGGTCGCGGTCAACGCCGCCACCGCGCCCGCCTGCACGCGCGGCTGCAGGACATCCTGCTCGAACGAGAACGCATCGCGCGCCGGCAACGCCGCCAATGCATCGGCACCAAGGAAATAGCAGCCGGCATTGATCCAGCCCGGGCCGGCCTCGCCCTTTTCGCGGAAGCCGGCCACGCGGCCGCGGTCGATGTCGACGGCGCCGTAGCGCGCGACGTCGTCGACCCGCGCCAGCGCGATCGCCATCGGTCTGCCCGCGTCGCGCGCGGCAGCCTCCAGTGCAATCGGGTCGTATTCGAGCCAGGTGTCGCCGTTCAACACGTGCGCGGCATCGCCCTGCAACCGGCTCGCGGCAAGCCGGATCGCGCCGCCGGTGCCGAGCGGTGCCGGCTCCACCGAATAGGCGATGTCCATGCCCTGCCAGCGCGTGCCGATGCGCTGTTCGATGAGGTCCGACAGGTACCCGGTGGCGAGGATGCAGCGACGCATCCCGCCGCCCGCCAGGCGATCCAGCACCCAGGCCAGGAACGGGCGGCCGGCGACCGGCGCCAGCGGCTTTGGCAGATCGTCGACGACGCCGCGCAGGCGGGTCCCGAAGCCGCCGGCGAGGACGATGGCTTCGTCAGTCGCCATCGCGCGGGAACATGCCGGCCTCGATCAGCGAGCACAGCAGGTGGCCGACGAATTCGTGTCCCTCCTGGATGCGCGGGGTCTCGTCCGACGGCATGCGGAAGCACGAATCCGCGAGCGCGAGGAGCTTGCCGCCGGAGCGCCCGGTGAAGGCGATCACCTGCATGCCGCGCGTACGCGCCGCATCTGCGGCGCGCAGCACGTTCGGCGAATTGCCCGAGGTCGATATCGCGACCAGCACATCGCCAGGCTGGCCCAGTGCCTCGACCTGGCGCGCGAAGGTGTAGTCGTAGCCGTAGTCGTTGCCGATCGCGGTGAGGATGCTGCTGTCGGTGGTCAGCGCGATCGCCGCCAGCCCGGGACGGTCGTAGTAGAACCGGCTGACCAGTTCGCCCGCCCAGTGCTGCGCATCCGCGGCACTGCCGCCGTTGCCGCAGAACAGCAGCTTGCGACCGTTGCGCAGCGCGTCGATGCACAGCGCCACCGCCTGCTCGAGCTGCGCGTGCAGGGCGGTATCCGCCGACAAGGCCTGCATGTTGGCCAGCGCCTTGTCGAACTCGCCGCGGATCACCTGCCGGATCGCATCGCTCATGGCGCCCTCCATGCGGTCGCGCCGCCTGGGTTGAAATGGAAGTCGAGCAGGCTGCCGCCCTGCGCCGACAATGCGGCCGACAGGCGCACGCGATCGACCGGGTCGCAGACGAACATCATGAAGCCGCCGCCACCCGCGCCGGAGACCTTGGTCGCCACCGCGCCATTGTCCATGGCCAGCGCTTCCAGTGCGTCGATCATCGGGTTGCTGATGCTGCTGGCCATGCGCTTCTTCGCCTGCCAGCCCTGCTGCAGGGTGCGCGCGAACCCGGGCAGGTCGCCGCGCAGCAGGTGTTCCTTCATCTGCACGGCCTCCGCCTTGAGCTGGTGCATCGCCTCGATCGGGTTGGCGGCGCCGCTGGCCGCGTTGCGCGCCTGCTCGTCGATGATCCGCGCCGACTCGCGCGAGACCCCGGTGAAGTACAGCAGCAGCGAGGCTTCCAGTTCCGCCGACACCCACTCCTTGATCCGCAGCGGATTGACGATGACGCGGTCGCCGGCCTGGAACTCCATGAAATTGAAGCCACCGAACGCGGCCGCGTACTGGTCCTGCTTGCCGCCGGCCAGGCCGAGGTCGATGCGTTCGATGTCGTAGGCGAGGTGGGCGATCTCGTATTCGCCCAGCGCCAGCGAGAAATGCTCGGCCAGCGCCGTCACCAGGGCCACCACCAGCGTCGAGGACGAGCCGAGGCCGGAGCCGGGCGGCGCATCGGACCAGGTGCGGATGCGCAGCGGCGGGCGTTCGCCGCCGAGATACTCGCGGCTGATGCGCAGGTAGGCGCCCGCAAGCAACTGCACGGGGCCGGGCGCAGCATCGAGTTGCGCGGGTGCGCAGGCATGGCGGGCACCGCGATCCAGCGCTTCCAGCACGACACTCGCGCCGTCGCCGCCATCGATGGTCGCGTAGGCGTACTTGTCGATGGCCGCGTTCATCACGCAGCCGCCGTGCAGGTCGCAGTACGGCGCGACGTCGGTGCCGCCGCCGGCGAGGCCGAGGCGCAGCGGCGCGCGTGCGCGGACGATCATGGCGCACGCTCCGTGGCGATGCCGAGCGCGGACGCCAGTTGCATGCGCAGGGTGTCGCGCGAGAAATGCGCGCGCGCATACGCGGCGCCGAGTCGCGACTGCCGCTGCCAGGCCGCGTCGTCGGCAAGCAATTCAAGCAGGTGATCGGCGAGGGTGGCTGCGTCATCGGCGACGGCGCATGTCGCTTCCACGCCGGGCAAGCCCTGCGCACCGACCGAGGTAGTCACCAGCGGCAGCCCTTGCTGCAGCGCTTCCACCACCTTGCTCTTGACGCCCGCGCCGTAACGCAGCGGCACCACCGCCACGCGCGCCTGCGCATAGCGGCGTTGCAATTCGCCATCATCGACGAAGCCGGTGACCTCGACGCGCTCGCCGGCCAGCGCCAGCACCTCCGTGGTCGGGTTCGAGCCGACCAGCGACAGGCGCGCCTCGGGACGACGTTCCCACACCTTGGGCATGATCGATTCGACCAGCCAGCACGCGGCATCCACGTTCGGCGGATGCGCGAAGCCGGCGACGAACAGCAGGTCGCCGCGACCCTGGACGGTGGCCTGGTCGACGAAGTGCTCGTAGGCATACGGCGTCACCGCGCGCGCATCGACTGCCGGTTCGAGCGCGAGCACCTGCGCGGCCTCGTCTTCGCTCGGGTAGAGCACGCCATCGCTGCGCCGCCAGACCACCCGCTCGCGGGTTTCCATCACCTCGGCGGCGCGCAGCAATTCGTTGCGCGCATCGCCTTGCGGCGACAGCGCCGCCTGGTCGCGCATGCGTCGGAAATGCAGGTCATGGCCGTAGTACACGACGCGTGCGCGGCTATGCGCGCGGATCGCGTCGAAGTGCGCATCGGCCACGTCGGGACGCGACAGCAGGATGGCGTCGAATTCGTCGCCGTACTCGCTGAGCATGGCGCCGATGCCGTCGCGCCAGCGCACGCCGTGGAACACCTCGACGCCCATCGCCTGCAAGCGCGGCGCGTACATCGGGTCGTAGTAGAGATTGTCGGGCCAGAATTTCACCACCGCGCCCGCATCGAGCAGCGCGCGGATGAAGGCGAGCATGGTGCGCGAACCGGCATCGCGGTCCGGCTGCGGCAGGTAATGGTCGACCACCAGCACCATCGGCCGGTCCCAAGCACGGTCACGCGCGCGGGTGATGCGTTCGCCATTCGGATAGTGCGCCTGCAACGCGTGGTGCCAGCGCTCGCGCAGGGCCTGCTGGTTGGCGACCTGGCAAGCCTTGACCCCGCCATCGGTATCGGTGCCATGCGACACGCCCTCGTGGTGGACGACGCGCGAGAACGGCGTGTAGTACACCTGCAGGCCTGCCTCGCGGACGCGGAAGCAGAGGTCGGAGTCTTCGCAATACGCGGGCGCATAGCGTTCGTCGAAACCGCCCAACCGCTCGAACAGCCTGCGGGGCAGCAGCAGCGCGGCGCCGGAGCAATAGTCGACGCGTCGCACGTAGTTGAATTCGTTGGCGCCGGCATCGCCCAGTCGGCCGTAGTTCCATGCCGAGGCATCGCGCCAGACGATGCCACCGGCTTCCTGCAGGCGACCGTCCGGATACACCAGCATCGAGCCGGCCACGCCGGCATCCGCATTGGTGGCGAACACGTCGAGCAGCGCGTCCAGCCAGTCGAGGGTGACTTCGGTGTCGTTGTTGAGCAGGCAGACGTACTCGCCGCGGGCCAGTTGCAGCGCCTGGTTGCAGGAACGCAGGAAGCCGAGGTTGTGCGGGTTCTCGTGATAGCGCAGGCCGGGCACCTCGCGCAGCGGCGCCATCGCCGGATCGCCGGAGGCATCTTCCAGCACCAGCACCTCGAAGCTGCAGCGGGCACCTGCCTGTTGCACGGAACGCAGGCAGCGGGCGGTGTAGTCGGCCTTGCCGTAGGTCGGGACGACGATGCTGACGCGTGGCGCGGCGACCTCGTCGAATGCGAGGCCCGCGAAGTGGTTCGTGCCTTCGATGCCGGCACTGTGGAGATCGATGTCGATGGCAGTGCCGTCGACGTCGATTACAGGCGACGAGGACACGCCCGCGGACTCGTCCGACGCGACCAGCGGCGCAGGCGGAGCGACAAGCAATTGCGGGCGTTGCGGCAGCGCCGGTTCGGCGTCGTTGCCGCGCAGCTTCGCCAGCAGGCGCCGCAGCGGGCGCGCCAGCTTCCAGCTCGACGAAGCCAGCACGCCGCGCAACACTTGCTCCATTTGGTCGGCGTAGCGCTCGAGCGATTGCCTTGCCGCCTGCTCGCGCACCGATGCCGCCTGTTCGCGCGCCAGCTCGCCGGCGATCCTGTCCAACTGGTCCCGCATCTCGCGTTCCTGCCGTTCCTGCCGCGCCACCGTCGCTTCCAACGCGCGCGCCCAACTGAGTTTCTCCAGGCGGTCGGCTTCGACCCGGTCGTAGTCCAGGCGCGATTGTGCCAGCTCGCGCTCCAGCCCCTGCGCCCACCCGGTCTTGGCGTCGCGGTCGGCTTCCAGTTGCCGATAGATCGCCTGCAGCGCGGTCAATTCGGTTTGCAGGGACAGCGCCCACCCGGTTTTCGCTTCGCGGTCGGCCTCGGCCTGCCGGTAAAGCGCCTGCAGCGATGCCAGCTCGCCCTGCAGCGACTTCGCCCAGCCGATCTTTTCCGCGCGATCCGCCTCCGCCTGCCGGTACACGCCCTGCAGCGCATCCAGCTCCACCTGCAGCGCGCGCGCCCAATCGGCCTTCTCGTCGCGATCGGCTTCCGCTTGCCGGTACAGCGCCTGCAGCGTCAGCAACTCGTCGCGCAACGAGGTCGCCCAACCGACGACCGCCTCGTATTCGCCGACCTGCGCGCCATGCAGGTCGCGCACCGCGTGCAGGGCCTCGTCGAGTTGCTGGGCCCAGCGCCCCTGCTCGTCGAGTTCGCCGCGCATGGCATCGGTGACCCGGCGCAACGCCGCCACCTCGTCCCGGCTTTTCCCGAGCAGTCCCGCATACGCGTCGACCAACGCTTCGATCGGCGCGATGCCGGCGGCGAACGCCGACTCGGCTGCATCCACGCCCTGAACGTCCAACGCACCGGATGCAACGTCCGCAAGCGGCGCCAACATCCCTCCCGGTGGTGTCGCCGCGTGGTGGTGGCGCAACTGGGGGCTCAGGAACGATTGGATGTCGCTTGCCACGCCGGCATTCGCAACCAGGTCCAGTGCCAGCGCCTGGTTGAGGCCGCGGACCGTGCCAGTCCAGTCCGCCAGGAGGTCGTCATAGGCGACCATGCCGCGGCGGCAACCCTCGCTGCCACGCACCGCCTCCAGCAGGTAGCGCGCCCACAACAATTCGCCGATCGCGATGGGCAAGCCGTCGCGGCGCATCAGCGAGCCAGCGACTTCCTGCGGATGCCGCGAGACCAGCACCACCCGCGGCTCGATACCGAGATCCGCGAGCACGCGCCGCCACAGCGGCATCAGCCGGCACAGCCGTGGATCCTTCACTGCCCACAGCTGCTCGCCGGCGAAGTCGCGCCGCACGATCGCCGCGATCGCCTCGCCCGCTCCACGCGCGGGCTCGGACTCCAGCCAGCCGTCGGGCATCGGGCGCGGGTCGTCCCAGCGACGTCCGAGCGCAGCCAGCAACGTCTCGTGCACGGACACGATGCCCTGGTGCTCCCAGAAGCCCAATGGATTGTCGTCGCCGGGCGGCATCAGGTCGTCGCCCAGCGACGCACCCAGCAGGTTGAGCACGCGGGTCAGCGCCGAGGTGCCGCTGCGGTGCATGCCCAGCACCAGCAGCGCCACCGGCGTCGTCGCCGCAGCTTTCCCCCGACCGTGTTTCGCCATACCCCTGCTGCCCGCGGTCAACTCACTGCAGGCGTGCCGGCACGGCCTGGCCCTGCCCGTCCACCGGCTCCGATGGTTGCACCGGAACCTCGCGCGGCACGGTGGTCGCCGGCGGCAACTCCAGCAACTCGAAGCGCTGCGCCATCGAACGGGTCAGTTCCTCCGCCTGGTTGTCGGTCTCGATGATGTAGGGAACGATCATCAGCACCAGTTCGGTCTTGCTGTTGCCCTGCTTCTGGGTCTTGAACAGGTTGCCGAGGAGCGGCACGTCCTTCAGCAGGGGAATGCCGCTGTCGCCATTGGTTTGCCGCTGCGACATCAGCCCGGCGATCAGGATCGCGCTGCCGTCCTTGAGGCTGAGGCTGGTGCTGTACGAACGGTTGAAGATCGCCGGCGAACTGATCGTGGAATCCGCGCCGACCGGCAGCGCCTCGCTGACCTCCTGGCGCAGTTCGATGTCGACGCGATCATCCGAATACACCACCGGCTTGATGCTCAGCAGGATGCCGGTCTTGCGGTACTGGACGGTCTGGATGACGCCGGTGTCGCCGTCGGTGATGATGCCCGACGTCGCTTGCGAACTGATCGTCGGGACTTCGGTGCCGACATCGAGATTGGCTTCCTCGCCGCTCTTCACCATCAGGCGGGGCGTCGACAACACGCTGATCCTGTCCATGCTGGCCAGTGCCTTGAGCGAGGCGCGGGCCTGGCCACCGATGTCCAGCACGTAGTTCAACCCGGCGCCGCCAAGCCCGGTGATGACGCCGGACGTCATGGTGCCGTTGAAGCGGCCGAGGTCGGCATTGTTCGCCAGCCACGCAACCCCGAATTCCTGGTCGTTGGTCAAGGTCACTTCGGCCACCGTGATCTCGATCATCACCTGGCGCGGCGCCTTGTCCATCTGCTGGATCAGCGGCAGCAAGCGCCCCCAGTCGGTCGCCGAACCCTGGTAGATCAGCGCGTTGCGCGGCTCGTCGAGGGTGAGTTGGCCCTTGCTCAGGTCGCCACCCGAGGCAGCGCTGGCCGCGGCGGTCAGCAACGCCGTTCCCGCCGGCGGCGCGGGAGGCATGCCCACCTGGCTGCCGTCGATCGTGTCGCGCGTGGGATCACGTGTGCCGGAGCTGTTGCGCACGCCGGTGACCGTCTTGACGATTTCCTCGGCGCGGGTGTTCTTGACCATGTAATAGAACAGGCCATCGTTGCCCGCCGTCGGATTGGGCCGATCGATGCTGCGCGCCCATTCGACCGTGTGCTCCAGCACCGACTTGTCGCCGGCGAAGACCAGCACGGTGTTCGCGGCTGCAAGCGGCAACACCAGGATCGAGCCGCCAGCGGAGGCACCTCCGCTGTACAACGACGCGCCGTAGCCTTCCGCGCCCAGCACCTCGACCAGGCGCTTGGCCAGCTCATCGGCGGTGACGAAGGCGGGCTCAAGCCGCGCGCTCTGGCGGCCACGCATGGAGGGACGATCGAACACGCTGATCGCATCCAGCGCCTGTCGCACCATCTCCGGGCGCCCCATCAGGATCACCGAATTGCGTGCATTGTCGGGCTGGATCGTGAGCGCATCGGATTGCTTGAAGGCCACGTTGAGCAGGCTGATCACGTCATTGACGCGGATCGACTGCAACTCGACGAGCTGGAACACCGGGCGATGGCTGATCGGCACTTCGGGGAGGGTACGGCCGCTGACGATGAGCGGCGGCACCACGCCGGCACCGTCGCGGGCGCGGGTGAACATCACCGTGCCGGAACTGTAGTCGGTGGAGACGCCATAGGTGCGCAGCACCTGCACGGCAAGGCGGTAGAAGTTCTGCGGCGACTGCGGCCCGGAGGTGCGCAGGGTCACCAGGTCGCTCATCCGCGAGACCTGCGGATCCATCTGGAACCCGGCACCCAGGATCGAACCGAAGAACTCGTTGATGAACGCAGGTACCGGCATGCCTTCGATGTTGACGTTGACCGCACCGCCCTTCAGTGGCGGCATCGGTTCGCCCTTCGCCCCCGCCACCAGGCTGCCGCCGCTGCCGGGAATCTGCGGGGTCCCACTGCGCTGCAAGCCGACGGGGGCCTGCGTCGTGTTGCCCATGCCCTGGCCCAGGAGGGTCTGGGACTGGCCGGACGAGCTCGGCGGCGGCACCGGCTCCGGGATCGCGAGGGGCGGCGTGGCGCATGCCCCCGCTAGCAAGGCGATGCCGGTGGCGGCGAGGAAGGGACGAAGACTGTTCATGCCGGGATATTCATCGCGAAAAGAGTCAATGGGGCTTGCCGGCGGCGGTGGCCGGGGCAGGCGGCGCCGATGAGGCCGGCGGCTTGGGCGACGCCATCGCGTCGTCGCCCGCTGGTGCGCCGATGCATGCCTCCGCATCGGGCTTGGTGGTGTCCATGTAGAGCGGGCGGACCCGACGGCACCCTTCCTTCTCGAACCAGACACGGTCGCGGCTGACCGCCACCAGGGTCGCGCCGTCGGGAAGGGCGCCGCCCACCCGCACCCATGTTTGCCCGGGCTTGCCAGTGGTGCCCACTGCGACCTGGACGATCGGGTGGGTCACGATGGCATGCAAGCTCCAGACGGAGGGCTGGTTCGCGGCACGCCGGCCGGGCATGGCCAGTTCTCCCCAGAAACGCGCCCTGCGCACGGCCTGGAATTGCTCGACGCGATAACGCTTGAGCGCCACGGCGTTCGGCAGGGACCAGCTGGCTTCTTCCGCCTGGGGCGGATCGGCTGCGCGGATCGGCAGGAACAGGCCGATCACGGCACCGATCACGCTACCGGCGATCGCCGCCACCACGAAGCGGTGGCGGTGCAACACGTCAGCGAGCGCCACTGCGTGCCTCCCGCCGGGCCGGGCCGCCAACCCGGTAGTACGCCACCAGGGTCATCGACATGTTGGGCGAGCCCTGGACGAAGGTGAAGGAGAATTCCTCGATCACCATGAGTCGATCCGACTCTTCCACGCGGCGCAGGATTTCCATCATCGGCCCTTGGCCCACGATGCCGCGCAGGGTGACGGGAATCCGCCACAAGCCCGGCTGGCCGGTCACTTCGGAAGGCGGCTGCGCGTCGCTGGCGAGCCTGCGTCCAAACGCGTTGACGAGCTGCCGGACGAAGGTCTGCACTTCCGCCTGGGCCAGGCCGATCGTCGCCGCATCCGCAATCTCCGCCTGCAATGCCTTCTCGACCGCTTGCGCGGCCTGCGCACGCGCCAGCCACTGGTCCTGGCCGGCCAGCGCGGTCATCTTGTAAAGCTGCAGCGTGCGCTGCTGGTACTGGTCGTGGAGGTCGCGACGCCATTCGACCAGCACCAGGCAAAGGTAGAGGAAACCGATCACGATCGCGATCAGCGCACCCCAGCGCAGGCGAGGATTGCTGTTCCACTCCTCGCGGATCTTGCGGATACCCGGCGGCATGGTCGCAATCACTTGCGCGATCCCCCGGACGCCATCGCGCGCAGGATCCGCGCCTTGACGACGACCGTATCCGGCTGCCGCCCGATCTCCGCGGTGACCTCGGTGAATCGCTTCGATGCTTCCCACGCCGAGACGATCGCGCTGGGATCCGCATTGACCATCTTCGCGGTGACTTCGAGCGTCTGCGCGTCCGCCATCTTCCACTCGATGAGTTGCCAGTTGCCGCGCATCAACCCGGAGACCAGCGCCAGCAGTTCCACCTGCCCGGCGGGCGGGCGCAAGGCGAGCCGCGCATCGATCGCCGCGCGCGCCTGCTGGGCGCGGTCGCGCGCATCGATGATCTTCTCGAGCGCCTGTTCGCGCTCGGCGATGTCCTGGTCCAGTTGCCAGTTCGATACCTTCAACGCGAGCACGCCCACCAGCAGGGTGGCCAGCACCGCCGCACCGACACCGACCAGGGCGATGATGAGGTATTCGCGATAGTGGCCCAGCGCTTCTCCAAGGCGGATCGCCTTCTGTGCCGTCCACGGACCTTCGCCCAACGGATACGACGCCTGCGCAGGCAGTGCGGCGGCGGGCGGCAAGCCGGCGCCGCGGCGGAATTCGTTCCACTCCGGCAGGTCCGGCGCCTCCGCCCACCAGCGCGACGCCGTCATTACCCCGTCGCGCCATGCGCGTGCCTCGACGCCCTCGTCGAGCGCGACCAGTTCCTCGCCCTCAGGGAGGGGTTGCCCACGGAACAGCGACTCCGGCCAGGTGCGGCGCGGGGCCGGCAGGATGGTGTCATCGGGGCCGGCCAACGCGCGCGCCTTCGACCAGGCCCACACCATCGCGCGGTCCCCGACCCATTCCACATGCGATTGCGCATCGGCGAACGGCGACCAGCGCGACACCGCCATGTCGATGAACCCGCGACGCTTGCGCGGGGGCACCGCCGAGCCATCCAGCACCGTGTAGGCACAGTAGCCGCGAGCCAGCACCCATTCCTGGCCATTGCCCCCGTCGGACAACGGGCGGAGGCCGTCACTTCCGCGGAGCCACCTGCTGGCCAAAAAGCCGCGAGCGAACCGGGAGAGCAACGTCGTCCTGCGACGGAGCTTGGGATTGGATGAGCTCATAGTCCTCACGCCAGGGGCGACCCTTGTCTTCGACCGGGGTCAATGTCCAATGCACCAGCGCCACCTGCCCCCCATGCGAAGGCCACAGCTTCAACGTGCCGGACGTGGCAGGATACACGGCGACCGGCGAATCGACCGAGGCCGGCAGGCCCAGGAAGGCGAAAAACGCCTGCCCGGTCATGAACGGTTGCACTTTCCGGAAGGCGAGCGCGCGCGCCAGTTTTTCTTCATCCATGCCATCCAGGACACGCAGGACACGCGCCGGGGCCGTATTGACATTGATACCCCCGACGCTTTCCACGGTGATGGTGTCGCTGATCTCGGCCGGGGTGAGGAACGACAGCGCCTCCTTCCATCCCATGACCCGCATGACCTCCATCGGCGTGGCCAGCGGCAGGTTGGTGGGCAGCGCCATTCCTGCCTTGCGATAGCCGTCCGCTTCCATGCTGTTGAGGCGATACAGCCCGTCGCGGTCCTGGTAGTCGAACAGGCGGTTGATCAATGCTTCCGCCGGCACGGGCCGCGGGTGCCCGCCCTGCGCCAGCAGTTTCTCGAGCCGCCAGGGCGGAGACCAGTTGATCCCGAACAGGCCATAGTCGTCCTGCAGGGCGAAGCGGATGCCGCCCTGCCCCAGGTAGGGACTGCCGTCCAGGCGCAGCTCCGTACCGGTTGGCCACGGGGATTCCAGGTCATCGCGCGATTCGATCGGGCGAATGCCGCCCTCGCCGAACGACACCAGGTTGTCGACGGTCAAGCCGCCCAACGTCATGCGCTGCGTGGTGAGCAGGTACAGCACGGTCGCACGCGTATTGGCGATCTCGACCGCATCGCGCGTCGCTTGCGCGCGTTGCTGCGCCTGTTCCGCCAGGCGCCCGGTGACCGCGGCGATGGTGCCGGCCAGCAACCCGAGCACCACCAGCATCGCCAGCACCAGCACCAGCACGAAGCCGCGCTCGCGGCCACGGCGCGCCCGCCTCATTTCAGCTCCTCATCGCCATACAGGCGGATCGGCGGCTCAAGCGGCCCCAGCACGGCCACCAACAGGGGGCGATCGCCGTCCTCGAAACGGCGCATCAGTCCCACCACCGCAGGCAGCGCCTCGGGATTCACCTTGCCGAGCTTCGGTGGCCAAGTGTCGGTTTCCCGCCAGTCCGCATCGAAGTAGGCGAATTCGACCTCGCCACCGCCCTGCAACGGCAGGTGCCATCGCTCGCGGCCGTCCTCGGCATAGACGATCTCCGCGATGCCGTTTTCGTCGGCGCGCAACGACCATTGGATCGGGGTCGGACTGCCTTCCGGCGCGTAGAGCGGGTTGAGCGTGGTCGCGGAGAATTGCGCGGGATCGCCGGTGAAATGCAGGTTTGGCGCCGCATAGAGCCCGTGCACGCTGTCGCGGAGCCACTCCTGGAACAATGCATGGCGGTCGATGTGCCCAGCCTGGCCGCGCACGCGCTCATTGGCGATGCGATAGCTGCCGAGCATCTGGAACATCAGCATGGTCGCGAACGAGATCAGCACCAGGGTGACCAGCATCTCCATCAGCGTGAAGCCGCTGGTGCCGGTGGTCGCGACCGGGCGACGGCGCGCCAGCCGGATGCTCACGACTCGCCCCCGGCCCGGACCTGCTTCCAGCCGATCTGGCGTACGCGGAACACCTGCAATTCCTGGCCATCGCGCATGACCCGGACCGTGGCCTCGTACAGGCCCACCGTGTAGAAGCCGGGCCAGCCGGACTGGTCCACGTTCGGACGTAGCGACTCCAGCGGTTCGCTGGTCCAGCTGATCAGCAACGTGCCCGCCTGGCGCTGCCCACTCGGCGTTTCCATCGGGTTGGTCCGCCTCACGATGTCGAGCGCGGAATGCATTGCCGCCTCGATTTCCTGGCGGTCGCGGATGCGCTCGAGCGTGATGATGTTGGTCGACAGCCAACCGTACAGCGCGAACGCGCCCATGCTGAACACCACCAGCGCGACGATCGCTTCGAGCAGCGTGAAGCCGGCTGCCTTGGCGGCACTGCCGCCGCGCCGGCTGGTCACCCGAGGGCCATGCCCGACGGTCGGGCCGAAGCCGCGCGCATCCCCCTGGCCGCTGGCGCGTGGGCGTTGCATCACGGTTGCAGGGACGGATCGCAGAACGGCGCGGCGACGTTGATGGTGCGTTCGCCCAGCGCGTTGCCGACGACCACCTCGCCACCCTGGCAGACGCCGTTCGCGCCCACCGACCAGGGCTTGGGTGCATGCAGGGTCCAGTCGGCGTCGATGCGCAGTGGTGGCGCATCGGATGCCAGCGTGGCATCGCTGACCATGATCGGCTTGCCGCTGCCGCGCGCGTTGCCGGGGAGCGCGCGCAACTGGTCGAGCAGCACGTCCATCGCCGCCTGCCGGCGCCACGTATCGATGCTGCGCACCATCGACGGCCCGACCAGGGCCGCGGCCAAGCCCAGGATCGCCAGCACCACGATCATTTCCAGCAAGGTGAAACCGCGTTGGCGCATCCGCTGGGTGGACTCAGGGCGCGGCGATCTGGCCCGGCGTGAAGCCGACATCCGCGTCCTGCCCCTCGCCACCCGCCTTGCCATCGGCACCGAACGAGTACAGCGTGAACGGATTGTCGCCACTGGCCTGCGGCGAGTACTGGTAAGGCTGGCCCCAGGGATCCAGCGGCACTGCTTCGTCCAGGTAGGGACCGGCCCAACCACGCACCGCATCGGCATTCGCGGGTTTTTTGGTCAGGAGGGCGAGGCCTTCCTGCTCGGTCGGCCAGCGACTGATGTCCAGGCGCATGGTCTGCAACGCACCGCGCAGCATCCGCACCTGGGTTCCCGCGGTCTGCACCTTGGCCTTGTCGGCCTGGCCGAACAGGCGCGGACCCACGAGGCCCATGATCAGGCCGATGATGACCAGCACCACGATCATCTCCAGCAGGGTGAAGCCGGCTTGGCGTGGAGCGGCGGGAATGCGGCGACGTTGCATCGGTATTGCCCCTGAATTTGATTGCATTGCGGTCGGTGTGCTGCGACTAGACAGCGAGGTCGTTGGCGCTGGTGATGGCGAGGATCACCCCGAGGATGATCGTGCCGATCACGCTGCCGATCACCAGGATCGCGACCGGTTCCAGCAGGATCAGCACGCGCTTCATCCGGTTGCGACCGGCCTCTTCATACAGCCGGGCCAATGAATCCAGCATGGATGCGAGCTTGCCGGAGCGCTCGCCGACGCGCACGAGGTTGTAGCCGGTCGCGGTCAGCGCATCGTGGTCTTCCAGCGCATCGGCGAGCGAGGAACCACCGCGCACCGCGCGGGTGACCTCGCCCATGCGCGCGCGTCGCTGCGGGAGCTGCAGGCCCGCCTGCGCCAGTTCGAGGCCGCGCATCAGCGGCACCTTGTTGCCCAGCAATGCGCCGAGCACCTTGGCCCAGCGCGCGGTATCGGCTTCCACCAGCCAGGGCCCGACCACCGGCCAGCGCGACATCGCGTCGAGGCCGCGCGCGCGCAACTCGGGCTTGCGCAAGGCCCAGGCCGCGCCGCCGCCGGCCGCCGCAAGCAACACCAGCAGCAACAGGAAGTTCTCCCGCGTCCACGTACCGAATGCCAGCACCACCCACGCCAGCAGCGGCAGGTCCTTCGCCTGCTCCAGCAACGAGGCGAACTTCGGCACCACGAAGATGAACATGATCGCCACCGCGGCCACGCCGGCGAAGACCAGCACCATCGGGTAGATCAGCGCGTTGCGCATTTCGTTGCGCAGCTGCTGCTCGTATTCCATCTGGCTGGAGGCATCGCGCAGCGCCCGGCCGAGTTCGCCGGTCAATTCGCCGGCACGCGCCAGCTGGATCACGTACTCCGGCAACGGCAACCCGCATTTCGCCAGCGTCGCCGAGAACGCCAGGCCGCGCTGCAGGTCCCGCGACATGGTGGTGAAGGCCTGGACGATGCGCGGATGGTGCGCGCCCAGCGCCTGGCTGCCGACCGCATCGGCGATGCTCACCCCGGAGGTCAGCATGGTCGCGAGTTCCTGCAGCGACAGGATCACGTCGCCGTTGCGCAGCCGGCCATGGCGGCCACGCCCCGCACCGGCTTCGCCGGAGGTGACTTCGATCACCGACAGCCCTCGTCGCTCCAGCTGGCGCGCGACATCGCGCTCGTTGTCGGCGCGCAGCATGCCTTCCAGGCTGATGCCGTCGCTGTTCAGCGCATGGTAGTGGTAGCGGGGCATGCGGGACTCAGGTGCCGGCGACGCGCAGCACTTCCTCGACCGTGGTCTGGCCCTGCCACGCCTTCAGCAGGCCATCCTCGCGCAGGAAGCGGCAGCCCTCGTCGCGGGCCAGCTTCTTCATTTCGTTGACCGACGCCCCGCTGACGATCAGTTGCTGCATCGCCTCGGTCACCGGCACCATTTCGTAGATGCCCAGGCGGCCGCGGTAACCGGTGTTCATGCACTGCGAACAGCCCACCGCCTCCATCCACCGCGGCGCCATCCCGGGCAGCACGCGCTCGGCGAACGGGCGCACTTCGGCCTCGATCGCAGCCGGGACGACATGCGGACGTGCGCAGTGCGGGCACAGCCGCCGCACCAGCCGCTGCGCCTGCACCGCGCGCACCGGGGTGGCGACCAGGAAGGGCTCCACGCCCATGTCGACCAGCCGGGTGAACGCGCTGATCGCGTCGTTCGTATGCAGGGTGCTCAGCACCAGGTGGCCGGTGAGCGCCGCCTGCACCGCGATCTGCGCGGTCTCGAGGTCGCGGATTTCGCCGATCATGATCACGTCCGGGTCCTGGCGCAGGATCGAACGCAGGGCATTGGCGAAGGTCAGGCCGATGTCCGGGTGCGCCTGGATCTGGGTGATCGCCGGCAGCTGGAACTCGACCGGATCCTCGACGGTGATGATCTTCTTGAGGCCGTCGTTGGCCGCGGCCAGCGATGCATACAGGGTCGTCGACTTGCCCGAGCCGGTCGGGCCGGTGACCAGCACGATGCCGTTCGCCTCGGCTGTCCAGTCCTTCATCATCGCCAGGTGGTCGGCCTCGAAGCCGAGCCGCTCCAGCCCCAGCTCCTTGCGCTCCTTCGGCAGCAGGCGCATCACGATCGACTCGCCGTGCACGCCGGGCAGCGCCGACACGCGGATGTCCATTTCCTGGCCGCCGACGCGGGTCGACAGGCGGCCGTCCTGCGGCAAGCGGCGCTCGGCGATGTCCATGCCGGAGATCAGCTTGAGCCGGGAGGCAACCGCGTCGAAGCGGTCGCGCGGCAGGTGCAGGCGGTTGTGGAGCACGCCGTCGATGCGGAAGCGCACGCTGAAGGTGCGCTCCTCGGGCTCCAGGTGGATGTCCGACGCGCGCTGCTCGACCGCCTGCGCCATCAGGTTGCTGACCAGTTCGACGACCGGGGCCTCCTCGGCCATCGCGCGCAACTGTTGCTCGTCGCCACCGCTCCATTCGTTCGAACGAGCGTGGTGGGCAAGCCCGTCCAGCATCCGTTCCAGGTCCTGCGCGCGGCACAGGCACCAATGCACGCGGCGACCGGGGAACGCGTGCCGCATCGCCTCGCGCAGCGAGGGCAACAACGGATCGCGGGCGGCGCACAGCAGGTCGTTGCCCTCGCCCGGCCAGACCAGCACCTGCTGGTCGAGCAGCCAGTCGATCCCGGTCGGCGCCTGCAGGGCGCTGAGCCGCATCGCGTCCTCGTCCGGGGCCGGCACCTCGGCACCCATCACCGGCAATCCCAGTTGCCGGCTCAGGACCTGCAGCAGGTTGTCCTCGCTGACCGCGCCGATCCGCATCAGCACGCTGCCCAGGCGACCGCCGATCTTCTGCTGCAGGGCCAGCCCGCGTTCGAGGTCGGCCACGCCCAGCAACCCGGCGTCGAGCAGCAACTCGCCCAGCAAGCGGTCGCGCGGCGCGGCGCGCGCGGCTTCAGAGGACATCGGCGAATCCCTTCTTGAGTCTGGAGAACGCCCAGAGGCCGAACAGATAGACGGCCACGGCGACCAGCGAATACTGCGCCACCACGTCCCATTGTGGCCACTGCGCATCGAACAGCACCCGCCGGACCTGCTCCACCGGCACGGTGATCGGGTTCAGGGCGAGCCAGGGCTGGGCCGCGGCCGGCATCGCCTCGCGCGGGTAGAACACCGGTCCCAGGAACATGCAGACCATCACCAGCGGGCCCACCAGTTGGGCCAGGTCGCGGAGGAACACCCCCAGCGCGGAGACCAGCCATGCCACGCCGAGCAGCAGCGCCGCGTACGGCAGCAAGACCAGCGGGAGGGCCAGCATCGTCCAGGAAAAGCCGGTCCCGAAGACGCCGTCCAGGACCACCAGGACGAGCAGCGCCATCACCGCGTGGAAGATCCCGGTCAGCAGCGCCACCCAGCCCAGGACCTCCAGCGGGAACACCACCTTGGTCACGTAGTTGGGCTGGGCGGTGACCAGGGTCGGGGCCCGCGACAGCACTTCGGACAACAGGCTGTGCACCACCATGCCGGCCAGCAGGCGCAGCGCGAACATGCCGATCCCCTGCTCCTCCACCCCCGGCCAGCGGGTGGGCGCCACCACCCCGAACACGAAGGTGAACACCGCCAGCATCAGCAACGGGGTCAGCAGCGACCAGAACGAACCGAGCAGGGAGCCGCGATAGCGACCGCTGATGTCCCGCCAGGTCAGGATGCGGATCAGCGATTCATGCCGCCACGGATGTGCAAGACTCTTCAGCACGGGGAACAGGCACTCCGGATCGGCAGTCATTTCGGCGCGGGGGACTGGAAGCGCCCCGGCGGCCGACGTTGGCGGGACGGAAGTCTAGCGGTTCCATGCCAATCCCCGGGCATCGCGAGCTGAACAGGGGCGGTGCTTACACGGCACGTCACTTGAAGGCGCAATGTCATTGTTGTGACACAGGTTTCGTTCAGGCGCGCAACCCATTCAGATTTAAGGGATTGACGATTTCTGAACCGTGGGTTAGCGTCCGCACTGCAACTTGATCAACCAGGGGAAGGGGAGTCGCGCATGGCCGCAAGCCACGCCGCGATTAACTAAATCAGAACATCGATGCAAGCCTGGAAGAAACCGGATGCCGGAGGCCCAGCCTCCTGGTACCGGGCATGGGCCGTGCAGCCGGAAAGAGTTGCAATCAAACCGCAATACCAACTGACAGGAGTTAGTTAGACATGTCTAGCATGAAGAAGAACGTCCTCGCCGTTGCCCTCGTGGCCGGCTTGGGCCTGGCCGGCGCCGCTGCGGCCTACAACTACGGCACCGCCGCGTTCGGCGTCGCCGCAACCACTGGTGACAGTTCGTCCACCAGCCCGTCCGGCGTGCTGGTTCCGGAAAACGTTGCTTATCAGCAGCTGTTTGCTCCGAACTACACCTACACGATGACCGAAGATCTGTTGTTCGACATCCAGATCCCGGACAACGCCGTGCAGCTGACCACCGGCTTCACCGTCCGCATCAAGCTGAACCGCAACGCCTGCGTTCCGGTCTCGATGCCGCCGGGTGCCCCGGTTCCGGCCGTGGACGCCATCTGCGCCGACACCCTCGATGGCGCGCTGTTCAACACCGCCAACATCCCGACCGCGGGCACCGGCGCTGGCCAGCTCGAGCTGAACGCTACCCTCGTTGCCGCCGGCTGGCAGGCCCAGTTCGACGGTTACTACGATGGCGGCCGCACCGCGTCGATCCGCATCATCCCGGCGCCGGGCAACAACGCCAACCCGGGTCCGGGTGAAATGCTGCGCTGGCACAATGCCCAGCTCACCAGCCTGAACGAGTTCGCGCTCGGCACCACCACCAAGGTCGACGCCGAGTTCTGGATGGTCAACGCCTCCAACGACACGCGCTTCACCGGTTCGACCCAGAGCCGCACGATCCTGAACCGCGTCAGCGGCGTGACCGCTTGCGCCGACAGCACTGGTGCCGAGACCGACAAGTACATCGACGTTGCCGACAACTGGCTCGAAGAGCAGCTGCCGAAGACCCGCTTCAGCGAAGACGGCAAGCTCGGCACCGCCGAAGACGTGGCGCTGACCCCGTTCACCTCGGGCCGCAATGAAGCCTCGCAGGTCATCGACCTGGGCGACGTCACCATCAGCAACGCCGGTGCTGGCAACTTCGCGTTCCTGGGCACGGATCAGTTCACCACCGTGATCTCCGGCAGCAATGGCGACGACTGGGCTGCCTTCGACCATGTCGGCATCTGGGACGACGTGTACCTGGTCACCGGCACCTGCTCGAGCGGCACGGTCATCAACCTGGTCAATGGCGGCCAGGGCGGTACGGTCTCCGGCAACACCGTGTCCTTCACCTACCTCGCTTCGGCGATCCCGCTGCCGACCACCCCGGGCGCCAGCACCACCAACCTGACCGTGTGTGCGTTCCAGGATACGAACATCGTCATCGATG
The DNA here is from genome assembly GCA_035456065.1 of Thermomonas sp. GTDB lineage: Bacteria > Pseudomonadota > Gammaproteobacteria > Xanthomonadales > Xanthomonadaceae > Thermomonas. Next base: position 29,171 of record DATIDW010000041.1, read on the forward strand.
ATCATCCGAACCACGTGACCACCACGTTCTTCCGCGCCAACGCGATCACCACCCCGGCGTTCGGTGACCTGCACCTGGGCACCAACACCGAGGTGTGCGACCTGCTGCCGCTGCGTTACAACGGCTCGACGATGGAAATCTTCACCATCAACCCGGGCAGCAACACCACCCAGCGCAGCTTCGTCCGCCTGACCAACCGCGGCGCGACCGCCGGTTACGTCTCGCTGGAAGGCATCGACAACGCTGGTGATCGTGGCGATTCGCAGGTCCGCGTGTGGGTTCCGGCCGGCGCTTCGGTGCAGCTGGATGCCAAGGACCTCGAGGACGGCACCAACGGCGCGATCGGCGCCTGGGGTACCGGCACGGGCAAGTGGCGTGCGGTCGTGACCGCCGAGTTCCCGGGCCTGGTCGCCACCAGCCTGGTCAACGCGACGGGTAACAACACGCTGCAGAACATCACCGACAGCGACACCCGCGGTGAGCAGTACGATCGTGACTTCAACGAAGGCACCTTCGCCAGCAATCCGGACGACCGTCCGTCCGACTACGTGCAGGAAGTCACCCCTGACTTCCACGGCAACGGTTCGGAAGACGGTGAGCCGGGCGGTCCGAACGGTTCCGACGGTCCGACCGGCGGCCAGTCCGCTCCGGACGGCAACCCGGGCCTGTAATAGCCTGATTGCTACACCTGCTGTAACTGACGGGCGGCCTTCGGGCCGCCCGTTTTTTTTGCGTGAGTGGAAGGCAGTTACAATGCCGGCCGTCCTGCTCCCGCCCCTTCCATGCCCGCAGCCGCGTCACCCACCACACGTCCATCGCCCATCATCCTGGTGCAGGACGTGTGCAAGACGTTCCGCACCTGGGCGACGCCCGCCCAGCGCCTGATCGCACCGGCCCTGCACCGCGCCGGCACCCTCCTTGCGCAAGCGTCACCTCGGTTCTCCGAGCGCCTGCATGCCGCGGCACGTCGCCGGATGCACGTGCATGAGGCCCTCCACGGCATCAGCTTCGAACTCCAGCGCGGCGAGGCGCTGGGCATCATCGGCCTCAACGGCAGCGGCAAGAGCACGCTGCTGCAGATCATTGCCGGCGTGTTGCCACCGAGCTCCGGCCGGGCGGAAACGCACGGCCGCGTCGCCGCACTGCTGGAACTCGGCTCCGGCTTCAACCCCGAGCTGACCGGGCGCGAGAACATCTACATCAACGGCGCGATCCTGGGGCTGCCGACCGCGCGCATCGACGCCCTGCTGGCGGACATCATCGCGTTCGCCGACATCGGCGATTACATCGACCAACCGGTGAAGACCTACAGCTCCGGCATGGCCCTGCGCCTGGCGTTCTCGGTGCAGGTGCATATCGACCCCGACATCCTGATCGTCGACGAGGCGCTGGCGGTCGGCGACGCGGCATTCCAGGCCAAGGCGATGACCCGCATCCAGCAGATCCTGGCGCGCGGCACCACCCTGCTGTTCGTCGGCCACGACCTCAACGCGCTGCGCGCGTTCTGCCAGCGCGCGATCCTGCTCGAATCCGGGCGCATGGCCATGCTCGGCAGCCCGGAGGAAGTGATCGAGGAATACCTGTTCCGCGTGCATGCCAAGGCGCTCAGCGAAGGCCAGCCGAAGCCGATCCGCATCGCCGAGGGGTTCCGCAGCGAGGATGGCGGCATCCTCGACCTCCGGCTGCAGGACGGCGCCCGGCACCTGGCACTGGCGCACGACGACCTGCTGGAGATCACCGCCGACCTGCAGCTGGAGCCGGGCCTGACCGACGCCGCCTGCATCATCGACATCCTCGACGAACGCGGGGTGCCGCTGAGCGGGCGCCGCGTCCGCCTGCCGGATCGCACACCGGGCGAGGAACGCGTCGAACTCAAGGTGGCCTTCCGCGTGCAACTGGCGCACGGCGTCTACCGGATCCGCGCGCGCCTGGTCCAGGCCCCGACCCTGCACCAGCACCATCGCCGGGTCCTGTGCCGCTACGAATCCGACTTGTCGTTCGAAGTGATCGACAGCTCGATCGAACGCTTCAGCGGCTTGTTCCCGCTGCCCGCCGAAATCACCCTGCACACCGGCCCCGCCGACGCCGATGGCGCAGACCTCGCCTGAACCCCGGATCGCGTTCGTCGTCGGCGGCGTGCAGAAGGCCGGGACGTCGGCGCTCGCCCAGTACCTGCGCGCCAGCGCGGGCCTGCGCCTGCCGGCCGACAAGGAGGCGCACGTCTTCGATGCGCCGGGGTTCGACGAGGCCTGGTCGCCTGCGGATGTCGATGCGCACCACGCCGACAAGCTCCCCGGCGATGCACCCGGCACGCTGCTGGGCGATGCGACGCCGTTCTATCTCTTCCATCCGCGCTGCGTGGCGCGGATCGCCCGCTACAACCCGGGGATGCGCTGGATCGTGCTGGTGCGCGACCCGGTGGAACGGGCGCGCTCGCACCACCACATGGAGCGCGCGCGAGGGCATGAACGCCTGCCGCTATGGCTGGCGATGATGCTGGAACGCTGGCGACTGCGCGGGCGCGCGGACGATCTTGCGCGCGGCTCGCGCCTGCGCCGCTTCAGCTATCGCGCGCGCGGCGACTACGCCCGCCAGCTGGACACGCTGTACGCACACTTCCCGCGCGAGCAGGTGCTGCTGTTGCGCAGCGAGCGACTGCGCAGCGATCCCGAAGGCTGCGTGCGCGATGCCTGCGGTTTCCTCGGCGTCGCAGCCCCCGCCGCCGGCACCGCCTATGAACCGGTCTTCGTGGGCAACTACCCAGCGGCATCGCCCCGCGCGCCGGGCACGCGGTTGTTGCGCTGGATGATGCGGCGGGAGCTGCGCGAAATGCGCGAGCGCCACGGCATCACGTTCGACTAGACCGCGCGACGGCGATGGCGGCGTCGCGCAGTCGCGATCAGGCCAGCGCCTGCGCCAGGTCCGCGCGCAGGTCGGCCACGTCCTCCACGCCCACGCTCAGGCGCACCAGGTCGTCGCCGATCCCCAGTTCCGCGCGACGGGCCGGCGGGATCGAGGCATGGGTCATCACCGCCGGATGGTTGGCAAGCGACTCCACCCCGCCCAGCGATTCGGCCAGGGTGAACAATTCGAGGCGCTCGCAGAAGCGCCTGGCGCCCTCGAAGCCGCCGGCGACGCGCACCGAGACGATGCCGCCGAAGCCGTCCATCTGCCGCTTCGCGAGCGCGTGGTGCGGATGCGAGGCCAGTCCCGGATAGATCACGTCGGCCACGCCGGCGTGGCCCTGCAGCCACTCGGCCAGCGCCTGCGCATTCCCGCAATGCGCGCGCATGCGCAGGTGCAAGGTCTTCAGGCCGCGCAAGGCGAGGAAGCTGTCGAACGGCCCCTGCACCGCGCCGATGGAGTTCTGCAGGAAGGCGAGCTGCTCGCCGAGCTCGGCGTTGTCGCCAACCACCAGGATGCCGCCGACGATGTCGGAGTGGCCGTTGAGGTACTTGGTCGCCGAATGCATGACGATGTCGGCGCCGTGTTCCAGCGGGCGTTGCAGCATCGGCGAGGCGAAGGTGTTGTCGACCGCCACCAGCAGGCCGTGCTTCTTCGCGATGGCGGCGATCGCGGCGATGTCGACGATCTTCAGCAGCGGGTTGGTCGGGGTCTCGATCCAGACCAGTTTCGTCTTCGGGGTGATCGCGGCCTCGAACGCCGCTGGGTCGGTCAGGTCGGCGAACGAGAACGACAGGCCCGCACTGCGGGTGCGCACGCGTTCGAACAGCCGGTAGCTGCCGCCGTAGAGATCGTCCATCGCGATGACGTGGTCGCCGCTGTCCAGCAGCTCCAGCAGGGTCGAGGTGGCCGCCAGCCCGGAGCCGAAGGCGAAGCCGCGGCTGCCGCCTTCCAGTGACGCCACGCCGCGCTCCCAGGCGAAGCGGGTCGGGTTGTGGGTGCGCGAGTACTCGAAGCCCTGGTGCACGCCCGGGCTGGACTGCGCATAGGTGCTGGTGGCGTAGATCGGCTGCATCACCGCGCCGGTGGTCGGGTCGGGCGACTGCCCGCCGTGGATGGCGAGGGTGCCGAGGCCCAGGTCTTTCTGCTCGCTCATGCGAAGTTGGTCCGTTCGGTTACTGCACGCGACGGCGCAGGAAATTCAGCAGGTCGATGCGGGTGATCAGGCCGATGAAGCGCTCGCCGTCCATCACGATCGCCACGTGCCCGCGGTCGAAGACCGGCAGCAGGGCCTCGATCGGCGCGCCCACGTTGACCTTGTCCAGCTTGCTGACCATCGCGGTCGCGACCGGATCGCGGAAACGCGCCTCGTCGCCATACACGTGCAGCAGCACGTCGGATTCGTCGACGATGCCGACGATGCGGTCGCCCTCCATCACCGGCAGCTGGCTGACGTCGTACAGCTTCATCCGCTGCCATGCGGTGATCAGCAGGTCGCCCGGCCCCACCACCACGGTGTCGCGCGCGGCGAACGGGCGCAGGATCAGGTCGCGCAGGTCGCCGTGCTGCTCGCGCTCCAGGAAGCCGTTGTCCAGCATCCAGAAGTCGTTGTACATCTTCGACAGGTACTTGTTGCCGGTGTCGCAGACGAAGGTGAGCACGGTCTTCGGCGTGGTCTGCGCGCGGCAGTAGCGGAGCGCGGCGGCCAGCAGCGTGCCGGTGGACGAACCACCGAGGATGCCCTCCTTCTCCAGCAGTTCGCGCGCGGTCAGGAAGCTCTCCTTGTCGCTGATCGCATGCGCCTCTTTCACCCGGCTGAAGTCGGCGATCCCGGGCAGGAAATCCTCGCCGATGCCTTCCACCATCCAGCTCGCCGACTTCTCGCTGAGCGTGCCGCGGTTGATGTATTCCTCGAGGATCGAACCGACCGGGTCGGCGAGCACGAGCTCGGTGTGCGGCGATGCCTTCGCCAGGAACCGCGAGAGGCCCGTCATCGTGCCGCTGCTGCCGCAACCGAACACGATCGCGTCGAGCTTGCCGTCGAGCTGCGCCAGCAGTTCCGGGCCGGTGCCGAATTCGTGCGCGGCCGGGTTGTCGGGGTTGCCGAACTGGTTGATGAAGTAGGCGCCCGGGGTTTCCCGCGCGATGCGCTCGGCCATGTCCTGGTAGTAATCGGGATGGCCCTTGGCCACGTCGCTGCGGGTCAGCACGACCTGCGCGCCCATCGCCTTGAGGTTGAAGATCTTCTCCCGGCTCATCTTGTCCGGGACCACGAGGATCAGCTTGTAGCCCTTCTGCTGGGCGACCAGGGCCAGGCCGATGCCGGTGTTGCCGGCGGTGCCTTCGACCAGGGTGTCGCCGGGCCTGATGTCGCCGCGGGCCTCGGCGGCCTCGATCATCGACAGGCCGATGCGGTCCTTGATCGAGCCGCCGGGGTTCTGGCTCTCGAGCTTGAGGTAGAGCGTGCACAGGCCGACGTCGAGGCGACGGGCACGGATGATCGGGGTAGCGCCGACCAGTTCGAGGATGGAATCGTGCGTGGCCATGCGGTCGTCAGCCTGTTGCGGCAAGCCGGCGATTCTAGCAGCCGCCCTGTTTCCCGGTCCCGTCGACGCAGCGCGGCAAGGCTCCAGGGGAACACGGGCGGTGGCGGCCGACGAGGAGGCCACGCACCGCCCGCATGGACGAGCGTTTCGTCAGTGTGTGTCGTACATCCGCAGCAAGCGGTCCTTGGCGGCGAGCTTCTCGCGCTTCATCTGGCCGAGGGTGGTGTCATGGATGGGCAATACGCCGAGTTCGGCGTCAAGCACCTGCTTGTCCAGTTCCTGGTGCCGGTAATAGAGCTGCCGAAACTCGGGGCTGGCCTTCAGCTTCGCTTCGAGTTCCGTCTGCGGTTGTCCTTCGAACATGGAAACCTCCTTGGGTCTCATGCGGAGCCCGGCCGGCAGGCCGGGACGTCGCGGGTGGCGGCAGGGTCGAAGACCCGCCGGGGGTGCGGCCCGACATGCAGCGAGCCACGGGGAACGAACGCGGGATGCGGATCCCGCAAATGCGAACGCCCCGGCTGCAGGCAGCGCGGGGCGTCAACGGGACTTGCGGCAACCACCGACCGGCGCGTCCGATTCCCTCGGTCGCGCCGCCGCGATCCTGGCTTGCGGCGGCGATCTCCAGGTTGTCGGACGGGTGGTGCATCGGCCGGTCTCCGGCCAGGGGTTCGCGAATTCGAACCATCTGGGGAACCGACACTACGCCTGCCTTTCCGGAGCCGCAAGCCCCGGCGATGAACGGTCGGGGCGATCTTCGGGACCGGTGGATTTTGCGTTAAATATTTGTTTTTTCAGGGATTATCGGCGACCACGATCTCGACCCGGCGGTTCTTCGCGCGGCCGGCGGCGGTGGCGTTGTCCGCGACCGGCACGCCCTCGCCGAGCCCCTGCGCCTCGACCCGGGCCCGCGCCAGCCCCGCCTCGACCAGGGTCGCGCGCACCTGCTGGGCACGCCGCTCGGACAGCGCCTGGTTGGCGCTGTCCTCGCCCTGGCTGTCGGTATGGCCCAGCACCTGCACGGCGCCGCCCGGCACTGCGGAAAGATAGGTACCCAGCGCGCGGATGCTGGCGGCGGCACCCGTGGTCAATTGCGCCTGGCCGGACGCGAAGGCGTCGCCGGCAAGGGTGAAGACCTCGCCACGCGCATCGCGCCGCGATGCCGGCACTTTCGCGCCCGCCACCAACTCGGCCTCCCGTCGGGCCAGCGCGGCCTCCTTCTCCCGCGCGGCGGCGACCTTCGCCCCCTGCTCGACCTGCGCGCCGTCGAGCACCGCCTCCGCCTGCTCGGCCTGCGCACGCAGGCGCGCCGCTTCCTCGGCCTGGACCTGGGCCTCGATGCGCAGGCGTTCCGCTTCGGCGCGCGCGCGCTCGGCATCGCGTCGGCTGGCTTCGACCAGCAGCTCGCTGCGCTCACGCTCGAGGCGGTCGATGGCGCGGCGGGTGGCCTCGATCCGGGCCGCCTGTTCGGCGATGCCGACGCGGCGGTCGGCCAGGGCCAGCGCCGCGGATTGCTTGCCGCGGCTGGCGATGTCGACCGCGGCCAGCGCCTGGCGCGCCTGCAGGCGCTCGTATTGCGCGAACGGATTGAGCCGCGGGTCCGCCTCCAGCGACTGCAGGCGCTGTGCGGGCGGCGCACCGGCGATAGGAGGTGCGAACACATCCATGACGGGTGGCGCGCCCTCCATCTGCAGGCGCTCACGCAGGCCGGCGATGCCGTCCTGCTGCTGGCGCAATTCGGCGCGGGTGGTCTCGGCGGTGCTGCGCACCCGCGCCAGGTCGGCGTCGGCGCCGGCCGCCAGGGCGGCCTCGCGGGCCTCGGCATCGCGACCGCGCGCCATCGCCGCCTGCGCGCGCGCGAACGCCTCGCGGGCCCGGGCCAGGTCCGCAGCGGCGTACTGGTCGGCGTCCGCCGCCTCGGCGCGGGCCAGCGCCTGTTGCGCGGCATCCAGCTCGGCGTTGGGCGGCGGCAGGGTGGCGCAACCCGCGAGCAGGAGCACCAACCCGGCGAGGGGGGCATGCAGCGCCCGACGGAAGTGTGCGAAGCTAGTTTGCATAGGGAGTCGTGGCGTCCTGTACGTCCACGTCATTGTGGGAAGCCGCCGCCCGCAGCGCAATCGCCGGGGCCGCGCCAAGGGGCATGCAGCATGGATATCGACTACTTCCTCAAGCTGATGGCGGAGAAGAACGCCTCGGACATGTTCCTGACGTCCGGTGCACCGGTGAACATCAAGGTCGAGGGCGACCTGCTGCCGCTCGGCAGCGCACCGCTGCCGTCCGGGATGTCGAAGAAGGTCGCCTATTCGCTGATGAACGAGACGCAGATCGTCGAGTTCGAACGCGAGCTCGAATTGAACATGGCGATCGCGGTGGCTGGCTCCGGCCGCTTCCGGGTCAACGTGTTCATGCAGCGCGGCGAGGTCGGCATGGTGATCCGTGCGATCCGCAGCGACATCCCCAGCATCGAGGAACTGCAACTCCCGGTGGTGCTGAAGGACATCATCATGGCCCCGCGCGGGCTGGTGCTGATCGTCGGTTCCACCGGTTCCGGCAAGTCGACCACGCTGGCGTCGATGATCGACCACCGCAACACCACCAGCACCGGGCACATCCTCACCATCGAGGACCCGATCGAATACCTGCACCGGCACAAGAAGTCGATCGTGAACCAGCGGGAGGTCGGGCTGGACACGCATACCTTCCATGCCGCGCTGAAGAACGCGATGCGCGAGGCGCCGGACGTGATCCTGATCGGCGAAATCCGCGATGCGGCGACGATGGAGGCGGCGATCGCCTTCGCAGAGACCGGCCACATCTGCCTGGCCACCCTGCACTCCAACAACGCCGACCAGACCATCGAGCGCATCCTCAACTTCTTCCCCGAGGGCGCGCACAAGAACGTGCTGATGAACCTGGCGCTGAACCTCAAGGCGGTGGTCAGCCAGCGCCTGGTGGTCGGCGTCGATGGCCGCCGCATGCCGGCGACCGAGGTGCTGATCAACACGCCGATGATCCGCGACCTGCTGCGCCGCGGGCAGGTGCACGAGATCAAGATGGCGATGGAGGATTCCCTGCAGGAAGGCATGCAGAGCTTCGACCAGTGCCTGTTCCGGCTCTACAAGGAAGGCCGCATCGAGATGGAGGAGGCGCTGAAGGCGGCCGACTCGCGCGATGGCCTGGCGCTCAAGTTCCGCCTCTCCGAGGGCGGCGGCGCCGAACACGATCCCTACGCGGACGTGTTCGGCAGCTCGCACTGACGCAGCGTCAGCCGCTGGCCGGCGCGTCCGGCTGGCGCTCGGGCCGGGCCGCGTCGAACGCCGGCAACGCCAGGCACGCGGCTTCGATTCGCGCGATGGTCGGGAACGCCGACATGTCCACGCCGAAGCGACGCGCGTTGTAGGCCTGCGGCACCAGGCAACAGTCGGCCAGGCCGGGGAGGTCGCCCTCGCAGAAGGTGCCGGTCGACGGATGGTCGGCCAGCATCGACTCCGCGGCGTGGAATCCCTCGACGATCCAGTGCCGCACCCATTCGTCGCGCTCTGGCTGCGGCACGTTCCACTCGTGTTCGAAATACTGCAGCACGCGCAGGTTGTTGAGCGGATGCACGTCGCACGCCACCAGCAGCGCCAGCGCACGCGCACGCTGGCGCGCGCGCGCGTTGGCGGGCAGCAATGGCGGCTCCGGCCAGAATTCGTCCAGGTATTCCAGGATCGCCAGCGACTGCACCAGCCGGCGTTGGCCGTGGCACAGCGTCGGCACCAGTTCCTGCGGATTCATTTCGCGATAGGCCGCGGAATGCTGCTGGCCGCCATCGCGCAACAGATGCACCGGCACGATGCTGTGCGCCAGCCCCTTCAGGTTCAGCCCGATGCGCACGCGATAGGCCGCGCTGGAACGCCAGTACGAATACAGCTGCAGCGTTTCGGTCATCGGGTCCCCACCCAACGGGCAACACCGCACATTACCGACCGGGCCGACGCCGCGGAATGCCGCTCAGGCGCCCCCGTCGACCGCCTGTACCGCTGGCGGATCAGGGCAGCTCGTGGCGCGCGATCCGCTGTTCGATCGCGCCGAACAGGCTATTGCCGCCGGCATCCAGCACCTCGATGCGGACCAGGTCGCCGAACGCCATGAACGGCGTCGACGGCTTGCCGTCGCGCAGGGTTTCCACGGTGCGCTGCTCGGCGAAGCACGACGCGCCCAGCGACGTGTCCTCGTTCGCCACCGTGCCGGAGCCGACGATCGTGCCTGCCGACAGCGGCCGCGTCTTCGCCGCATGCGCGACCAGCTGGGCGAAGTCGAACTGCATGTCCACGCCCGCCTCCGGGGCCCCGAACCACTTGCCGTTGATGTGGGTCAGCAGCGGCAGGTGCAGCTTGTTGCCGCGCCAGTGCGCGCCGAGCTCGTCCGGGGTCACGAACACCGGACCCAGCGCGCTGCGCGGCTTGGATTGCAGGAAGCCGAAGCCCTTGGCGAGCTCGTTCGGGATCAGGTTGCGCAGCGAGACATCGTTGATCAAGCCGACCAGCTGGATGTGCGATGCCGCCTGTTCCGGGGTGACCGCCATCGGCACGTCGTCGGTGACGACCACGATCTCGGCCTCGAGGTCGATGCCGTAGTCCTCGCTCGCCACCTTGACCGGATCGCGCGGGCCATGGAAGCCGGCGCTGACGCCCTGGTACATCAGCGGATCGACGTAGAAGCTCTCCGGGACCTCGGCGCCACGCGCACGGCGCACGCGGGCGACATGCGGCAGGTAGGCACTGCCATCGACGAACTCGTAGGCGCGCGGCAGCGGCGCGGCCAGCGCCTGCATGTCGAGGTCGAACACGCCGTCGGCGTCGCCCGCGCCCAGCGACTCGGCGAGCGCATTCAGCCGCGGCGCCACGTTCTCCCAATCCTCCAGCGCGCGCTGCAGGGTCGGCGCGATGCCGGTGGCCCGCACCGCCTTCGACAGGTCGCGGGACACCACGACCAGGGTGCCGTCGCGGCCGCCTTCCTTGAGTGAGCCCAGTTTCATTGCGACCTCGGAATGTGGATTGGCGTTAGTTGCAATTGTAACGATGCGCGCAGGGCGGTGTTCGCACCCTCAAGTTTCGTCATCGCCCTGGAAACCCGTCGCGCGATAGGTGAGCACCAGCGTGTCGCGATATCCGAATTCGCCCTGCGGCTGGATCGGCGTGGATTCGTGGATCACCCGGGCGTCGTCCAGCACCAGCAGCGACCAGGGCTCGACGAGGGTGAAGCGTTGCCCGTCCGGGCCGTTCGCCTCGAACACCCGCGTCTCCCCGCCCTTCACCCCGTTGCGGGCCACCAGCAGCACCGCCACGAAATCCACGCCATCGCGATGCGCGCCTTCCGGCGTCGGCCGGCCCAGGCCATCGACGGTGTCGATGCGGAACTGGTGCGCTTCGATCGACCAGCGCGGGACCGGCATGCGCCGGGAACACACCTGCGCCAGCGCGCCCAGCAGTTTCGCCCATGCCGGCTGCACGACCACCGCCGGATCGATCGGCTCGAACCAGCGCTGCATCCCGCCATGCAAGGCGTTGTAGTCCACGGATTGCCAATGCATGCGATGCGGCACCTGCCGCAGGATCCCGTCCTCGGCCACGAAGCAGGAATGCCGGCGCTTGCGATAGCGGCCGCCATCCTTGAGGTATTCGTCCGGCAGCAGGTCGTCCCAGCTCGGCGCCAGCGCATTCAACTCGGCCAGCGTCACGCCCGCGAGCGCGGCCACGCTCGCGGGTGCGAGCACGGCGAACCCGCGGTCGCGTAGGGCAGCGTCAAGGCCGTCGAGCGGGGCATGCGGGGCGGGGAAACTGGCGACCATGCGCGGCTCCGGAGGCAGGCGCGCATTGTCGCATCGCCTCACGCCGGCGCACATTCCACAACGGCATCGCACAAACGCGAAACCCGCCTCGCGGCGGGTTTCGACGGTGTTGCCTGGAATGTGGCAGCCCCGGAAGGATTCGAACCTCCGAATGCCTGAGTCAGAGTCAGGTGCCTTACCGCTTGGCGACGGGGCTATTGAACGGATTGTAGAACCATACGCGCTCGACGGCACATCGCATCCGTCAAGCGGGTATCCGATCGTCTTCTGGCTAGGAGTGGCGGCGCCGCCTGTACCGAAAGTACGGGCAAGCTGCCAAGACAACGCCAGATGGCGACTCGGATTAGCGCTTCGAGAACTGGGTGGCGCGGCGTGCCTTGTGCAGGCCGACCTTCTTGCGCTCGACTTCGCGGGCGTCGCGGGTCATGAAACCGGCCTTGCGCAGCTCGATCTTCAGGGTTTCGTCGTATTCGACCAGCGCGCGGGCGATGCCCAGGCGGATCGCACCGGCCTGGCCGGTGGTGCCGCCGCCGGTGGTGGTGGCGACGATGTCGAAGGTCTCGACGTGCTTGGTCAGCTCAAGCGGCTGGCGCACGATCATGCGCGCGGTCTCGCGGCCGAAGAACTCGTCCAGCGGGCGCTCGTTGATGGTGATGGTGCCGGTGCCCTTGCGCAGGAACACGCGGGCAACGGAGGACTTGCGGCGGCCGGTGCCGTAATTCTGGGAAATCGCCATGATCAGATGTCCAGCGTCTGCGGCTGCTGAGCAGCGTGCGGGTGTTCGGAGCCCTTGTAGACCTTGAGCTTGCGGTACATCGCGCGGCCCAGGGTGTTCTTCGGCAGCATGCCCTTGACCGCGATCTCGATCACGCGCTCCGGGTGGCGCTCGAGCGCCTGTGCCAGGGATTCGGTCTTCAGGTTGCCGACGTAACCGGTGAACCGGTGATACATCTTGTCCTGCAGCTTCTTGCCGGTCACCGCGATCTTCTCGGCGTTGATCACGACGAGGTAATCGCCGGTGTCGACGTGCGGGGTGAAAACGGGCTTGTGCTTGCCGCGCAGGCGGTAGGCCAGTGCTGCGGCCAGACGACCCAGGGTCTTGCCCTCGGCGTCCACGACGTACCAGTCGCGCTGGACGGTCTCGTTCTTGGCGATGAAAGTCTTCATGGGAACTCTTCTACGGGGTGCATGGTCGGGCTTGTTGCGCATCCGGTTGCCGGCTGCGGAAGGTCGCCTCGCGTTGTTCTCTCGATCCGGCCCGGATGGGCGTCTCTGATGGGAATCAGGGCGCGAAAGGAGCGGGATGATAGCCCGCGCCGCCGGCCGGCGCAACCCGCCCCACCCGTCCCCCGCCTTGCGCCAGAGGCCGGGGCCGGCGGGAGCGGGCTTGTTGCGACGAAGCACAGCGCACTCCAACCCTTACTCCTGCGCAAGGGAGGCAGCCCAGGGCAATAGAATGGGGGCATGTCGACCTCGCGCACCCTGGGTCCGTTCGACCGCCTGCTGGATTCGGCGCAGAACGCCCTGTCCACCATCGCCGGCAGCCCGCGCGCGGAGCGCGCCAACCCGGGCGAATCCACCCCGGACGTGGTGCTGGAGGACGCCGAGCGCCGCCACGCCGCCGGCCTGATGCGGATCAACCATGTCGGCGAAGTCTGCGCGCAGGCGCTGTACATCGGCCAGGCCGCGGTCGCCCGCGACCCGTCCACGCGTGCGTACCTGCTGGCGGCGGCGCAGGAAGAAACCGACCACCTGGCCTGGTGCGCGGACCGCCTGCGCGAACTGGACAGCCGGCCGAGCCTGCTCAACCCGGCCTGGTACGCGGGCAGCTGGGCGATCGGCGCACTGGCCGGGTTGCGCGGCGACGGCTGGAACCTGGGCTTCGTGGTCGAGACCGAACACCAGGTCGAGGCGCACCTGGAGGAGCACCTGCGCACCCTGCCCGAGGCCGACCTGCGCAGCCGGGCGATCCTGCAGGTGATGAAGGAAGACGAAGCCCGGCATGCCGAGCATGCCGAACACGCCGGTGCGAAGCTGTTGCCGCAACCGATCCCCCGCGTGATGGCGGCGGCCTCGGCGCTGATGAAAGCGGTCGCCTACCGCCTCTAGTCCCGGTCAGTCCGCCGTGGCGACGCCGTCCTGCATGCGCATCCGCGGCCGCAACGACACGCTGCGGTCGGCATCCATCAACTGCAGCTCGCCGTCCTGGATCATCGCGGTCACCCGCATGCCGCGGCCCAGCAACTCGGTCGCCGCGGCGACCTCGGCATCGTCCAGCTCCATCACCGTCAGGTTGTGCAGGCGGCCCAGCGCGGCCGCGTTGCGCTTCCACCAGGACTCCGCCGCCTGCCCGCCATAACCGACCACGACCACCTGGACCGCGCGCCCGCTGGCCTTGCGCAGGCGGCCCTCGTCCGGTTGCCCGAGTTCGATCCACTGCTCGATCGCGCCCGTGTAATCGCGTCGCCAGAGGGCCGGCTCGTCCTCGTCGCTCAGGCCGCGGCCGAACTCCAGGCGCTCGTCGGCATGCAGCGCGAACGCGATCAGCCGCACCAGCAGGCGGGTGTCGGTCTCCGACGGGTGCTGCGCCAGCGTCAGCGCATGGCTTGCGTAGTAATGGCGGTCGAGGTCGGTGACCTGCAACTCGGCCTTGTAGATGGTGGCCTTGGGAGCCATGGCGCGTCCCTGGCCACAGGGCCGGATCGAAGGTGCGCCATTCTACGGGCAGCGCGGCGCGGTGGCGGTCGCTCGCACGTATGCTGCGCGCCTGACCATGCCGCGCACAGCAGGAGGCGCCCGATGGCCGCCCACGAATACGATCCCGACGACAACTTCGACCACGCCTTCCACGCGCATGGCGGCATCGACGACGACGACGCGCTCGAGGCCGTCGCCTGGCAATTCCTGCTGCTGGTCAACCCGGACGACGAGGACGCCGCGCTGGAGCAGTTCGCCGCCTTCCAGCGCGGGCTCGACGAGGCCGGCGAGCGCGCCGATCCCGCGCTGCTGCTGCGCGACGCGACAGACTGGAAGGCCGGCTTCCACGTGGCCGAGGACGATGCGCAGGGGCTGATGGAGGCGCTGGACGAACTGGCGGCGCGCTGGCGGCTGCGCATCGAGTGGCCGCTGGACGACGATCCAGGCGAGGCACCCGATACCTCGGTGCTGCTGCATGCGGCCTTCGTCCAGTTGCGCGAACGCCACTTCTGCCTGTGGACGGTGGAGACCGGCGAGCCGACCCTGGCCGGCTGGATCACCCGCGAGCGCGACATGGAGGCGATGCAACTGGTCGCCAGCGCGCTGGGCCTGCCGGCCCGGCCGGGCGCCAGCTGACCCGCACCCACGAAAAAGCCGGCTTGCGCCGGCTTCTCGCCATCGCGGCGGATGCGGTCAGTCGACCAGGTTGCGACCGTGGTAGAGCTCTTCGATCTCGCGCTTCAGGCGTGCCTCGATCTTCATGCGGTCCTTGAACGACAGGTTCTTCGCCTTCTCCTCGAACAGGTAGGTGTCGAGGTCGAAATCCTTCATGTGCATCTTCGTGTGGAAGATGTTTTCCTGGTAGACGTTGACGTCGAGCATCTCGTAGCGCGACTTCACGTTCTTGGCCAGGTAGTCCTGGATCGAATTGATCTTGTGGTCGATGAAGTGCTTGCGGCCCTTCACGTCGCGGGTGAAGCCGCGCACGCGGTAGTCCATGACCACGATGTCGCTTTCCAGCGACTCGATCAGGTAGTTCAGCGCCTTCAGCGGCGAGATCACCCCGCAGGTCGACACGTCGATGTCGGCGCGGAACGTCGCGATGCCGTTGTCCGGATGGGTTTCCGGATAGGTGTGCACGGTGATGTGCGACTTGTCGAGGTGGGCGACAACCGCGTCGGAGATCACGCCCTTGGCATCGGCCTTGTCGACCACCGGCTGCTCGGAGATCAGGATCGTCACCGAGGCGCCCTGCGGATCGTAGTCCTGTCGGGCGATGTTGAGGATGTTGGCGCCGATGATCTCCGCCACGTCGGTCAGGATCTGGGTCAGGCGGTCGGCGTTGTATTCCTCGTCGATGTACTCGATGTAGCGCCTGCGCTCGTCTTCCGACGCTGCATAGCACACGTCGTAGATGTTGAAGCTCAGCGACTTGGTGAGGTTGTTGAAGCCTTGAAGCTTCAAGCGCGGCAGCGGTTTGACCACGGCGGGCAGTTCCGGGAGGCACGGACAGGGGCGCGATTATGCGGCAAACCGCCGGCCGGCGCGTGCAGAAGTTTGCCCGCCATCACGGTTCCGCCTAAGCTTCGGCATCTCCCGAGAATTCCCGATGAGCGCGACCCTCAGCAAGCCCGTCATGCCGCGCACGATCAACCCGCTGCTCGCGGATGCCGCCACGATCGAGCGCTTCATCGTCCACTGCCATCGCCGCAAGTACCCGGCGCGGACGGACGTGTTCCGTCCCGGCGACGCCGCGGGCACGCTGTACTACATCATTTCCGGCTCGGTCAGCATCATCGCCAGCGAAGATGACGGCCGCGAGCTGGTGCTGGGCTACATCGGCGCCGGCGAGTTCGTCGGCGAAATGGGCTTGTTCGTGGAAGCGGGCCAGCGCGCCGTGGCCCTGCGCACCCGCACCCCGTGCGAACTGGCCGAGATCGGCTACGAGCGCCTGCAGGCCCTGCTGGTCGCCCAGGCCAACGACGCCGCCCGCCTGCTGTATTCGATGGGCGCGCAGATCAGCCAGCGCCTGCTCGACACCAGCCGCAAGGCCGGCCGCCTGGCCTTCCTCGACGTCAGCGACCGCATCTACCGCACCCTGTTCGACCTGGCGCGCGAACCCGACGCGCTCAGCCACCCGCAGGGCACCCAGTTGCGGGTCTCGCGGCAGGAACTGGCGCGGCTGGTCGGCTGCTCGCGGGAGATGGCCGGCCGCGTGCTGAAGAAGCTGCAGGCCGACGGCAAGCTGCATGCGCGCGGCAAGACCGTGGTCGTCTACGGCACCCGCGACTGACCGCGTCGCCCGCATGAGCCAGGCGTTCTCCACGGGGCATTCGCCGTTCGGCACCGACCTGCGCAGCGCGATGGTCGTGGATGCGGACGACGTGGCCCGCCTGCTCACCGAACTGGGCTATCCCTGCGAGACCGGGGAAGCCGCGGATCGCATCGACGCGATCGCCGGCAACGACCGCCAGGCGCTGGTGCTGGCGCGTCGCGAGGGCGCGGTCTGCGGCCTGGTCGCGCTGGACTTCATGTATTACCTGCCGCTGGGCACGATCACCTGCCGGGTCACCGCGCTGGTGGTCACCCCGACCGCGCAGGGCCTGGGCATCGGCCGCCAGTTGCTGAAGGAAGCCGAGCGCCGCGCCCGCGGCGGCGGCGCCTCGCGGATCGAACTGACCAGCGGCTCGCAACGCACCGAGGCGCACGCCTTCTACCGCGCCTGCGGCTACAAGGACAGTTCGGTACGCTTCGTCAAGCAACTGGGGGAATGAGCATGCACGGGGCTGCACGAGCGGACACACTGACCTGCCCCAAATGCGCCGGCGACATGCGCATCCAGCGCTTCCCGGAAAGCGATGGCTATCGCTGCGCGGACTGCCACGGCCTGTGGCTGCCGCTGATGGCGAACGAGCAGCTCGAGGAACGCGCCGCGGAGATCGACACCGAACGCTACGCAGGCGTGTCGGCACCGGAACCGCGCACGCTGGCCTGTCCGGAGTGCGAATTCACGCCGCTGATCCGGATGGTGGACGCGGCACGCCCGGACATCCATTTCGAAAGCTGCAAGCGCTGCTATGGCCGCTACTACGATGCCGGTGAGTTCCGCGAAGTCAGCGAAGACCCGTCGTTCCTGCAGCGCCTGTTCGGCCGAGACTGACGCGGGAGACCCGGCTTTCGCGGCACAACCGGTATCCGTTGGTGGTGAGCCTGTCGAACCACGACGGATTCATCGCGGCGCCCATTCATGGTTCGACAGGCTCACCACCAACGGCATTTTGAGGCTCACCGCGAACGGGAGCGGCACTCCTCCGCATTCGGTCAGGCCTTCCCGTGATCCGAGCGGAATTTGTCAGGTTGCATGCGTGACCGGATCTCCCGCCCGCCCGGGGCAACCCCAGTTGAGGATCGGCGTGCCTGCCGGCAGCACCTTGCGGAACAGCGCCACGCTGCCGGCCTTCGGGTTCACCACCACCGGATGCGCCGCCGCCTGCAGCAGCGGCAGGTCGGCGCTGCTGTCGGTGTAGGCGATCGCCACCGGCTGGCTGAAACCCGCCTCGCGCAGCATCGTCATCTTCATCGCGTGGTGGCAGTGGCGGATCGCACCGACCGCGCCGAACTTCGGCCCGACCAGCGTGCCGACCACCGGCACGTCCTGGTGGGCGACGAAGGCGAGGATCGCGCGCGCCAGTTCCGGCGGTGCGCCGGTGGCCACCACCACCCGGTCACCCGCCTCGCGGTGCGCACGGAACACCTCCAGCGCGATCGGCAGCAGCCGCGCCTTGATCGTGTCGACATGGCCGGCGACGTAGTCGTCGATCAGCGCATCGAGGTCGCGACGGCGATGCAGCCCGACCGTGCCGATCCAGACGAACACCGAGATCCCGGCGCGGCGGGTCGGCAGGAAGGCCACCATCGGCCCGGCCACCGGCGCCGCGAGCAGTGCCAGCGCCTGCCGCCACCACGCGCGCTGGATCAGCCGCCTGAACAGGTGGCTGCCGGAGTCGCCGTCGTACAGGGTGTGGTCGAAGTCGAACACGACCAGCGGTGCATCGTGGCGTGGGCCGGGGAACTTCGATGTCGCGCCTGGCACGCTCACGCGGCGAACAGGTCGCTGAGCGCCATGCCCGGATCGGGCTGGCGCATGAAGGCCTCGCCGACCAGGAACGCGTTCACGCCGGCATCGCGCATCAACGCGACATCGGCGGGGGCGAGGATGCCGCTCTCGGTGACCAGCACGCGGTCGGCCGGCACCATCGCCTTCAGGTCCAGCGTGTTCTGCAGCGACACTTCGAAGGTGCGCAGGTTGCGGTTGTTGATCCCGAGCAGCCGCGCCGGCACCGGCAACGCGCGCTCGAGTTCGTCGAGGTCGTGCACCTCGACGAGCACGTCCATGCCGAGCTCCTCGGCGATGAAGGCGAATTCGGCCAGTTGCACGTCGTCGAGCGCGGCCGCGATCAGCAGCACGCAGTCCGCGCCGAGCACGCGCGCTTCATGCAACTGCCAGGCATCGACGACGAAATCCTTGCGCAGCACCGGCAAGGAACAGGCGGCACGCGCCTGCTGCAGGTAGGCATCGCTGCCCTGGAAGAAATCGATGTCGGTGAGCACCGACAGGCAGGCCGCGCCGCCGGCCTCGTAGCTGCGGGCGATGGCGGCGGGATCGAAATCGGCGCGGATCACGCCCTTGCTCGGGCTGGCCTTCTTGACCTCGGCGATCACCGCCGGCAGGCCGGCCTGCAACTTCGCCTGGACCGCGTCCGCGAAGCCGCGCACGGGCGGCGCCGATGCCAGGCGCGCCTTCAGCTCGAACAGCGAGACGCGTGCGCGGCGTTCTGCCACCTCTTCCTGCTTGCGCGCCAGGATGCGCTTCAACACATCATGCAACGCGCGGTCATGCATCGCTGCGCTCCCAGTCGTAGGCACGCTCCACCTTCGCCACCCGCACCGCGAAGCCGTCGTACCAGCGCGCGCGGCCCTCTGCCCGCGTGCGTGCGTGTTCGTCGTGATCGCGCCAGCCGCGGATCGCCTCCTCGCTGTCGAAATAGGCCACGGTGAGGCCGAAGCCATCGTCATCGCGGGCGGATTCCGCGCCGAGGAACCCGGGCTGCTCGCGTACCAGTGCGTCCATGCGCGCAGCGGCTTCGGCATAGCCGTCGCCATCGCCCGCGCGCCGGCGCGAACTGAAGATCACCGCGTAGTACGGCGGCGTTGGCAGCGTGGCGAAACGGTCGTCGTGCATGGCGGGGCGCTCGCGGGGGAGCGTCATTCTAGGGACGAGCGCACGCGCGCGCGACCGTTTCGCGTTGGCAACTGCAGGAGCGGCTGCTTGGTGGGAGGGGCTCCAGCCCCGATCGCGTTGCCAGCAGCTCGGGGCTGGAGCCCCTCCCACGGAAGCAAGCCATCGCGACCCGCGATGCTCTCCTACAGGAGCGGCAACGGCATCCCCGCGCGCCAGCCCTCGTCGCGCAAGCGGTCGAGTAGCGCCACCACCTCGTCGCGGCGCGCCGGCTCGTGCACCGGCAGCACCAGCAGGTCGCCGGCCCGCGCCCACGCCAGCGCCTCGCGCACGGCCAGCGCCTCGTCCAGGCACAGCGGCAGGTCGGCGCCGGCCATGCCCGATGCGAGCAAGGCGTCGCGCAGGATCATCGCCACGTCGCCCGAGGCACGCCCGCGCAGGTAGTCGCCGGCGATGTCCTTCAGCCACACGCGGTCAGGTTTCGCACTGGCCGCAACATCGGCCAGCGCGATGAAATCGGAGTCCAGGCGGTTGCCGGCATGGCCCAGCAGCAGGCCCAGGCGACCACCGCGACGCAGCCCCGATGCAACTCCAAGCAAGCCTCGCAGGCCATCCGGGTTGTGCGCGTAGTCGAGCAGCACCTCGACGTCGCCCAGCGTCCAGCGCTGCAGGCGGCCGGGATTGTCGGCATTGCGCGCGCCGAAACGCGCCAGCACGCCGGCGATCGTCGCCGGCGCGATCCCGAGCGCATGCGCGGCCAGCGATGCCGCGGCGATGTTGCCGATGTTGTAGCGCGCGGCGCCAGCGACCGTCAGCGGCATCGCGGCGATGTCGCCGAGATCGTGTTCGCCGGCTTCGCTCGCCAGGACCAGGCGACCCTGGCGCACGCCGCAGGCCGGCAGGCCGCGCGCCGTGGCATCGGCCAGCGCCAGCGCGAACCAGCCGATGCGGCGCGATGCCGGCGCATGCGCGGCCAGCATCGCATCGTCGGCGTTCAGCACCAGCAGGCCGTCCGCCGCCAGCGATTTCGCCACCACCAGCTTGACCGCGGCGATGTGGTCGAGGCTGTGGATGCCGTATTCGCCGAAGTGGTCGGCGGCGACATTGGTGACCACGGCCACCCGCGCGTCGCTGGCGACCAGCCCGCGCCGCAGCAGGCCGCCGCGCGCAGTCTCCAGCACCGCTGCGTGCACCCGCGCATCGCGCAGCACGGTGCGCGCGCCGACCGGACCGGAATAGTCGCCGGCCTCCACCCGCTCGCCGTCGATGAACAGGCCATCGGTGCTGCTGTAGCCGGCGTGCAGGCCATGCGCGCGCAGCATCGCCGCGAGCAGGCGAACCGTGGTGGTCTTGCCGTTGGAGCCGGTAACCACGGCCTTCGGGATCGCGTGCAGCCGCGACCACGGCACGTCCCCGATGCCGGGCAACGCCGCCAGCGGCCACGCCTGCGCGCCCACGCCCTCGCCGATCGACAGCGCATCGTCGTCGGCATGCGCGGGCACGCCGCGCGCGCGCGCCGCGGCGACCAATGCGCGCAGCGCGGGCTTCGCTTCCGCCGTGGCCAGCACCTGCAACTGGCGCAGCGCTTCGCCGTCGTCGAAGTGGGCGACGTGCGGGCGTGGCGATGCGGCGTCCTCATCCACCGGCGCATCGCCCGCGCGCACGCCGAGCGACGAATACAGCGCCCATTCGTTCACTTCGGTGGCCGCGTAGAGCTGGTCGAACGGGGCCTCGAAC
Organism: Thermomonas sp.; assembly: GCA_035456065.1. Lineage (GTDB taxonomy): Bacteria > Pseudomonadota > Gammaproteobacteria > Xanthomonadales > Xanthomonadaceae > Thermomonas. The sequence continues at coordinate 50,124 of DATIDW010000041.1, forward strand.
GCGAGCGCGGCGCCGGTCGCGTGTTCGCGCACCACCACCGCATCCTCCGCCCAGCCGAGCAGCGCCCGCGCCCGCGCGACGTTGGCGCGCCAGCGTCGCAGCGTCGCCGCGTCGAAGGCCAGGCCCGGCGCGGTCTCCAGCGCGGCGCCGGCACCGTCGAAGTACAGGTTGGCGCCGGTCAGCCGGCGCGAGTCCTCGAACGGCTCGCTCACGACACCTTCGCCGACGACAACATGCTCAATCGCCTTGCTCGCGCTCGAAGCGCAGGCCGCGCTCGTCGCGCACCACGCCTTCCATCACCGCGACCAGTTGCTCGTCGAGGATGGTTTCCAGCGTGGGGACTTCCGCGCGCGAGGACGTCTTCTGCATCTCGCCCTCGGGCTTGAAGCGGACGATCTGTTTCCAGGTGCGGGTCAGCGCGTCGGCGAACACGACCAGCAGGTCGCCCGGCTGGCCCATGCGCAATGCCGCATCCACCGCTTCCTGCTCGTCGGGGATGATGGTGATCGCGTCGGCACCCACGCCAGCGGCTTCCAACGCACTGGAGATGATCCGCGGCACTTCGTCGCCGTCGCGCCCACGCAGCCCGTCGTCGCGACGCACCACGTAGTGGTCGAACTTGCCGGCGAGGGTGGCGGCGATCTCGCGCAGGTCCTCGTCGCGGCGATCGCCGGGCCCGGCGACCACCACGATGCGTCGTCCACCGACATCCAGGCGCTGCGCCAGGTCCGCCATCACGCCGGTGGCGTGTGCGTTGTGGGCGTAGTCCATGATCACCTTGAACGGATGTTCGGCGTACACGTTCATCCGGCCCGGGGCCTGGAAGAACGTGGTGTCGAAGGTGCGCAGGCCGTGGCGGATCGCATCCAGCTTGATGCCCATCGAGAACGCCACCGACGCCGCGAACATCGCGTTCTGCACGTTGTGCAGCGCGCGCCCTTCCAGCGTCGCCGGGATCAGGTGGGTCCACAGCAGCGGGATGTGGCTGCCCTTGTCGTACAGGGTGATCATGTGGCCGTTGACGCCGGCCTCCAGCGCGCAGGCGCGGCCACCGGCGCGCACGTGCTCGCGCACCAGCGGGTGCGACGGGTTCATGGTCACGTAGCAGATGACCTTCGCGTCGGTATACGCGGACATCTTCAGCACGTTCGGGTCGTCGGCGTTGAGCACCGCGCAGTCGCGCGCGACCTCGACCACGATTCGCTTCACTTCGGCCAGTTGTTCGAGCGTATCGATGCCCTTCAGGCCGAGGTGGTCGGAGGCGACGTTGATCACCGCGCCCACGTCGACCTCGGCCACGCCCATGCCGGCGCGGACCAGCCCGCCGCGCGCGGTCTCGAGCACGGCGAAGTCGATCTGCGGGTCGGCCATCACCATGCGCGCGGACACCGGCCCGGTCATGTCGCCTTCGACCGTGCGCTGGCCGTCGATGTAGACGCCATCGGTGGTGGTCAGGCCCGGCGTGTAGCCGGCCATCTTGGCGATGTGCGCGAGCATGCGCGAGGTGGTGGTCTTGCCGTTGGTGCCGGTGATCGCCGCGATCGGCACGCGGCTCGGCGCGCCCGGCGGGAACAGCATCTCGATGACCGGGCCGGCGGCGTCGCGCGGCGTGCCTTCGCTCGGGGCGATGTGCATGCGGAAGCCGGGCGCGGCGTTGACCTCGCAGATGCCGCCGCCGATCGACTTGTAGCTTTCGGCGATGTTGGTGGACAGGAAATCCACGCCGCCCACGTCCAGCCCGATCGCGCGCACCGCGCGCTCGGCCATCGCCCGGTTGTCCGGATGGATGATGTCGGTGACGTCGGTGGCGGTGCCGCCGGTGGACAGATTCGCGGTGGAGCGCAGCGGCACCACTTCGCCGGCCTTCGGGACGGATGCAGCGGTGTAGCCGACGCGCTCCAGCATCAGCTCCGCCTCGCGGTCCAGCTTGAGCTTGGTCAGCACCTTCTCGTGGCCGACGCCGCGGCGCGGATCGCCGTTGACCACCTCGACCAGCGCCTCCACCGTCGCGGCGCCATCGCCTACCACGTGGCCGGGCGTGCGCCGGGTCGCCGCGACCAGTTCGCCGTTGACCACCAGCAGGCGGTGGTCGTCGCCGGCCAGGTAGGTTTCCACGATCACCGAACGCGAATGCTCGCGCGCGGCCTCGAAGCCGGCACGGATCTCATCCTCTCCGGTGACGTTGATGGTGATGCCGCGGCCGTGGTTGCCGTTGTACGGCTTGAGCACCACGCCGCCACCCAGCCGCCGCGCGGCGCGCACGGCCTCCGACGCACTGGTGACCAGGTGCTGCTGCGGCACCGGAAGGCCCAGCGAGGCGAGGATCTTGTTGGTTTCTTCCTTGTCGCTGGCCAGCTCCACCGCGATATGCGGGGTGCGCCCGGTGACGGTGGCCTGGATGCGCTGCTGGTACTTGCCATGGCCGAGTTGCACCAGCGACTGCTCGTTGAGGCGCAGCCACGGGATGCCGCGCTCTTCCGCCGCGCGCACCAGCGACATCGTCGACGGGCCGAGCGCGCGCCGCTGCGCGTAGCGGATGAAGCCGTCGCGCTCTTCTTCCCAGTCCCAGGTGTCGTCGGTGGCGTTGCGCAGGTCGCCTGGCAGCAACGAATCCAGCAACTTCAGCGCCAGCTCGCCGGCGGCGATGCCCTCTTCCTTCTGCGTGTATTCGTAGACCACCGAATACACGCCCGGGCGGTCGTCGGAAATGCTGCGGGTCTTGCCGAAGGTGACGTCCTCGCCGGCGACGTTCTGCAGCTCGATCGCGACATGCTCCAGCACATGGCCCAGCCAGGTGCCCTCGCCCTCGCGCATGCGCCGGACGAAACCGCCGGGCTCGCGATAGGAGCAGCCGTGTTCGGCCAGGCCCGGCAGCGCGGCCAGCAGCCCGTCGACGAAGCCGTCGCCCAGCTTCGCGGTGGGCCATTGCTCCAGCGCGCCGAGGTCGAGTTCGAGGCGGATGACCGGGAACTTCGCGTACTGCGAAGGCCCCACGTAGACATTGCGATTGAGGATCCGCATCGAGCCCTCCGCTCGGTTGTATTGCGTGGTGGCTCAGTCTTTCCGGTGCGCCAACGTCCCCGCCGCCGCCTGCCGCGTATGCAGGTTGAAGGTCGCGCCCGCGGTCAGGATGTGGACGGTCAGGCCGAGCATGCACACAGCGTCGTTCTGGCCGATCTCCGACATCGAGGAAAAGCTCATCGCGCCGGCGTCGACCACGGTGATCGCGCCGCTGCCCTCGACTTCCAGGGTGTTGTCCGGGCCGATGAAGGCGGCGGTGTCCTCGTCCAGGCCGATCCCGATCGCGAACGGGTTGTAGCCCAGCGCCGCGGTCAACCGGCCGAGGCGGTCGCGCTGGCGGAAATGCTGGTCGATGATGAAACGGTTGGTCAGGCCCAGGCCCGGCGCCAGTCGCACGCTGCTGGCCCGCGGCGATGCGCCCTCGGTGCCGAACGCGATCATGTGCTCGGACAGGATGCTCGCCCCCGCGCTGGTGCCGCCAACGGTCACGCCACGCGCGTTCATCGCGCGGATCAGCTTCGCGACCGGGGTGCCGCCGAGCAGGGTCGACAGGCGCAACTGGTTGCCGCCGGTGAAGAACACGCCGGTGGCCCGCTCGATCAGGTCGAGGCGGTTGCGCTCCTCCGCGTCGCGCCGGGTATCGAAGTCGAGCACGTCGACGCGGCTCGCACCGAGCCCGGGGAACAGGCGTTCGTACTGGCTGCCGGTTTCCACCAGCCGGCTGGCGGTGGGGATGACCACGATGCGCGCGTCGCCGCCGCCGCACAACTCCACGAAGCGGGCGAGGACCTTCGGATTTGCTTCCTTGTCCTCCGCCCCGCCGATGGGAACGATCCAGCCGCGCGCTTCGCCGTCGGCTACCTTGCTGGGACACATGTACTGCGAATTCCCCTGGCGATCTAGCGCTCGAACATACCACGCCGCACCGGCACGCCCCCGCGCACATGCACCTCCCCGCGCGCCAACACGAGCGAAGCGTGGCCGTCGGCATCCAGCGCCACCAGGTCGGCATCGAAGCCGACCTCGATGCGCCCCTTGCCGGGCAGCCGCAGCAGCGCCGCCACGTTGCTGGTGAACGCCGGCAACGCACGTTCGAGCGGCAATCCGCGCGCCAGCAAGGCATCGAGCGCGTCCAGCATCGAGCCGGAATGGCCCACGTCCATCCCGCAGGCGCGGCCCTCGCCATCGAAGCAGGGCAGGCAGCCACCGGCATCGGAACTGATGCTGACCCGCTGCGGCGGTGCGCCGCTGTCCAGGTAGCGGATGAGCGCTTCGTCGGCGGGCCAGGCGTCCTCGCCCTCCTCGACCGGGAACGCGGTGATGTCGACATGGCAACCGCGCTTGGCCAGCGCGATCGCCTCCTCGAACAGCGCTTTCCTGCGATTCACATGGGTCGGCTGGAACACCCGCGGTGGCAGTTCGCTGGTGTCCAGCGCGCGGCGCACCAGGTCCAGGCCGCGAGCCCCGTCGCCCAGGTGCAGGTGGACGATGCCGGCCTTGCCGCTCATCAGGCCGGCCACGTGGGCCTCGGAGGCGAGCCGCAGCAGTTCATCGAGGGTCGGCTGGCTGGAGCGGTGGTCGCTGATCGCCAGTTCGCCGATGCCGATCAGCGGCTCGATCAGCGCGATGTCGCCGCGCACGCTGCCGGTCAGGGTGGTCGGCGGCACGTGGTAGCCGCCGCAGTACGCCCACGCAGACAGCCCTTGCTCGCGCAGCGCATACACGTGCGAGAGCAGTTCGGCGGTGCTGCGGGTGGCGTCGTCGGTGCCGAGCAGGCCGACCACGCTGGTGACCCCGGCCATGGTGTAGCGACTGAGCAGGGGTGCCGGTACGCGGGTGGCGAAGCCGGCCTCGCCGCCGCCGCCGCTGACGTGCACGTGGCCGTCGATGAAGCCCGGGACCAGTCGCGCGCCTGCAAGGTCGAGCGTCTCCGCCGCAAGCGACGCTGGCAGTGTCGGTGCGTCGTCGCCCATCCACAGGATCTTGCCGCCACCGATCAGCAGGTGGCGGATGCCGAGTGCCTCGGGGGCATGGGCATCGGCGTTGCGCAGCAGGAGCAGCGGGCTTGCGGTCATCGCGGCAGCGTGCGGCTGGGGCGATGCAGCGTCAAGGGAAACGAGGTCCGGTCGAGGCGATCAGTCGAAGGCGATCGCCAGCGAGACCTCCAGCACCTCGCCGGGCTGCAGCACCCGCTGCAGCAGGTTGAAGGCATCGGGCGGGCCGCTCTGCGGCTCCACGCAGGTGGCGTGCGCAGTGCCGTCATACACGACCCAGTGATCGCACGGGGACCGCAGGCGCAGGACTCGCCCGGCCCGATGCAGCGCGATCTCGCGCTCATGCAGGAAGCAGTCGTCCCAGGGGCCCGGCCCCGGCGCGACCAGCGGCAGGATCGCGATGCCGTCCGCATCGCGCGGATACATGCGCGACGGCGCGAATTCGAGCTGGTCGGGCTTGCGGAACCAGGGATGCCAACCCACCTCCGCAGGCATCGCGCGCGCGCCGGCCTGGACCGAAAGCGTCAGCCGCAGCTCGCCTCCGACGATCGTGATGTGCTGGCGGGCGATGCCGCCGAACGCCCAGCCATCGTCCTCGGGCAGTGCCAACGACAGCCGTGCCGAGGCCTCGTCGAGGCTGTCGACCTGCCAGGACATCGCGAAGCCGACCCCGTGGATCGCATCGGCACCGAGATTGCACGGCAGTTGCCAGTCGCGGCCCTCGAAGCGGAACCGACCATCGCGAACGCGACCTGCCCACGGCACCATCGGGTAACAGCCCCATGCAATCGTCGCCGGCCAGCCGTCGGCCGGGCCGATCAGCTGTTCGATTCCCTGCACGCGCAGCTGGGCGATCCTGCCGCCCGCCTCGGGCGCCAGCTCGACTTCGATCGCACCACGTCGCAAGGTCAGCAACGGTCCCGGGGACATCGACGCCAGTGCGTCGTGGATCCGCGGGCCCGCATCAACCGCCATAGGGATCGATGGTGGCGATCCGGCCATCCGCGTCGTGGTGCAGTTCGGTGACCTTGATCGAACGCAGGTGGGTGATGCCGCCCGACAGCAATGCGTCGTGGTAGAACAGGTACCACCTGCCGTCGAACTCGCAGATCGAGTGGTGCGTGGTCCATCCGACCACGGGCTTCAGGATCACGCCCTGATAGGTGAACGGGCCACAGGGATCGTCGCCGACGGCGTAGCACAGCAGGTGGGTATTGCCGGTCGAATACGACAGGTAGTAGCGCCCGTGGTGCTTGTGCACCCAGGCACCCTCGAAGAAACGGCGATCGTGATCATCGGCGCGCAACGGCTGGCCGTGTTCGTCCAGGATCATCACCTCTCGCGTCGCTTCCGCGAGCTGCAGCATGTCGTCGCGCAGGCGCCCCATCCGCGGACCCAGCGCCGGCTGCGCGCCCTCGGGCTCGTCGTGGCCGGGGTCGTGCGCGTTGTCCCGGTACTGCTGCAACTGGCCGCCCCAGATGCCACCGAAGTAGAGGTAGTGCGCGCCGTCGTTGTCGGCGAACACCGCCGGGTCGATCGAATAGGTGCCGAGCATGGCTTCGGGCTCCGCCGCGAATGGACCGGCGGGATGCGCCGATGTCGCCACCCCGATCCGGAACATCCCGTCGCGATCCTTCGCCGGGAAATACAGGTAATAGCGCCCACCCCTGGCCGCGGCATCGGGCGCCCACATCTGCCGCTCCGCCCACGGGACGTCGCGCACATGCAGGGCGACGCCGCAGTCGCGCGCCTCGCCATCCGGCGTATCCATGCACAGGACGTGGTAGTCCTCCATGCCGAAGTGGCCGCCCTCGTCGTCGAAGGGGTGCCCGGCATCGATGTCGTGCGATGGGTAGATGTAGAGCTTCCCTTCGAACACGTGGGCGGACGGATCGGCGGTGTAGATGTGCGTCACCAGCGGGCGGGAAATCGCGCGTGCGACGAGCTCGTCGAGCGCGTCCTGCGTGCGCGGCGGTTCCTCGATGGCGTGCGCTTCCGTCATTGCGCCGCACCTGCCATCCCGGTGCGCTCGCCCTGCGGTCGCCGCTCGCCCAGCTCGCGCTCGATGCGCGCTTCCATGCCCTTGTCGATCTCGTAGAGGAACAGCAGGGCCACGGCCAGCAGGAACGGGATCGAGCAGTACAGGCTTACCGTCATGCGGATGCCGTCAACCGCGGCGGGGGCCTGCACGAGCGCATCCGGCTGGTAGCCGTAATGGGCGAGGATGCCGGCGACCAGCGATCCGCCGACGCTCAGCCCGATCTTCAAGCCGCACAACATCGCCGAGAAAATGATCGCCGTGGCACGCCGGCGGTTGCGCAGTTCCGAGTAGTCGGCGACGTCCGCGATCATCGCCCACAGCAGCGGAATGGTGATTCCGTAGGCGAACCCGTGCAGCATGAACGAGCCGAACACCAGGCCGATCGCGTTGGGCGGGAACCACAGGAAGGCGAGCAGGAACAGCGTCGACACCAGCAGCGCGCCGCCGAACACGTCGCGCTTGCCGAAGCGGTTGGCCAGTGGCCGCGACAGGCCGATGCCCAGGATCATGCAGATGATCCCGCCGCCGTTGAACAGGCTGAATGCCGAGGTGGCCGGATCCCTGGGCCACTGGAATGCACCGAGCCCCGCGCCGGTGAGCGCCGCGTCCACGCCGCCGATGAAACCGATGAAGCCGATCCGCTCGAGGAACGCCGCGAGCGCGGGTTCGCTCAGGAAATACTTGAAGTAATAGATGTAGGTGCCGCCCTTGAGGGCCAGGTTGATGAACACCAGCACGGTCAAGGCCAGCATCACCTGCCAGGGCCGGTTGCGCAGCAGGTCGGCGAGGTCCTGGCGGATGCCGGCCGATTGGCCAGCCTCCGGCAGCACGCGCTCGCGGGTGGTCGCGAAGGTGGCCAGGAAGAACAGCGTGCCGACCACCGCGAACACGGTCATCACCTGCTCGAAGCCCTGGACCTTGTCGCCGTGGCCCAGCACCAGCACCAGCGGCAGCAGCAGCACCTGGATGATGAACTGCGCGACCATCACCGCGACGAAGCGGTACGCGGACAAGCTGTTGCGTTCGGACATGCTGCCGGTGAGCACGCCGCTCAAGGCGGAATACGGCAGGTTGTTGGCGGCATACACCAGCACCAGCAGGGTGTAGGTGACCAGCGCATAGGCGACCTTGCCGCGCTCGCCGAGGTCGGGGGTGCTGAAGGCCAGCAGCGACAGCACGCCGAAGGGCACTGCGGTCCACAGGATCCACGGACGGAACTTCCCCCAGCGCGTGCTCGTGCGATCGGCCAGGATGCCGATGGCGGGCGTGAACACGAAGGCACCGACCAGGCCAACGACGAAGATGATGCTGGCGGCAGTCGCGGCCGGCAGCCGATAGACGTCGGTGTAGAAGAACGCGAGGTAGGTGATCAGGGTCTGGAAGATCAGGTTCGCCGCAAGGTCGCCCAGGCTGTAGCCGACTTTCTCGAGAATGGACAGGCGTTGCTCAACCGGTACCGCAGTCATGGCGAGGACGTCCCGTCGATCGATGCAGCGGCAGATGCTCGCGCATCGCGGCCACGGACGCGACGCCTGCGCAGGCAAGAGCCGGCCCGCCCGATGCGAAGGCACCGGCGAGGGCCGGGGAGAGGGCCTTGCATCGAACGGACCGGGATCAGAACGACCTCCGGATATGCGGCGTCGTGGCATGGCACGGCGACGGGGGGCTGTTTCCCGCACAGGGAGAACGCAGGTCGGCACCGGGACCCGGCATCCCGCCTTGGCGCATGACGTCCATCTTTCCCACCTCCCCTGTACACAACCGAACCTTGCTTCCGCCGGCATCGATCGGATCGCTGCCATGAACCACGCCGGCCACGAATCAATGGTAGCGCTACCTTTATCAAGGTAGCACGCTGCATAGCAGCATCGGGGCATAACCGGTGGACCCTCCACTTATCCGACTTGGAAAAGCGCTATCCGCGGGAACAGGCAGCGCTCGTCGCCTTGCTCGGATCGCTTCAGATCGCCCCCGAATATCACTATTCTTCTGATAGCGCTATCAGTTTTCCGGAGATCGGCAGATGCGGAAAGATCGACGAGACCAGGCAGGCGACGACTGCAGGCGGATGGATCGTGGCGGCGCGCGCGGCGCCATGGGCAGGCGCACCGACCTCCTGATTGCGGCGCTGCTGGCAGTGCCCCTGTGTGCCTACGCGCAGGAGGCGCCGATGGCGGATGGACAGGGCAGGTTCCTCGGCAGCATCCATTCGCCTTCGCAGGCCCAGGGCTTCGAGCGCTACTGGAACAAGGTGACCCCGGAAAATGCGGGCAAGTGGGGCGAGGTGGAGGCGGTTCGCGGGGTGATGGATTGGCGTGCGCTGGATGCCGCGCACGACTTCGCGAAGAAGCATGGTTTTCCACTGCAGATGCACGTGATGGTCTGGGGCAACCAGCAGCCGGAATGGATCAAGCACTTGCCGCCAGACGAACAGCGGGCGGCGATCGAACGCTGGTTCGCGGCGGTGGCGGCGCGCTATCCCGACCTGCAATTCGTCGAGGTGGTCAACGAGCCCTTGAACGATCCGCCGAACAGGGACGACGAGGGCGGCGGCAATTACGCCGGCGCCCTCGGTGGCGCGGGCGCCACCGGCTGGGACTGGATCGTCGCCTCCTATCGACTGGCGCGCCGCCATTTCCCGCAGGCCAAGTTGCTGATCAACGACTACAACATCGTCAACAAACCGGACAATGCGCGCCGCTACCGCGGGATCGTCGACCTGCTCCACCGCCAGCGGCTGCTCGACGGCGTCGGCGTGCAGGCGCATGCGTTCTCCACCGGTCCGGACGTGCCCGTGGAGACGATCCGGGCCAACCTCGACCTGCTCGCCGGCGCGGGCTTGCCGCTGTACGTCACCGAGATGGACGTCGACGGACCGACCGACGAAGCGCAACTCGCCAGCTACCAGCGCGTGTTCCCGCTGTTCTGGGAACATCCCGCGATCAGGGGCATCACCCTGTGGGGATTCCGCCCGGGCTTGTGGCGGCAAAAGGAAGCCGCGTATCTCGTGCGCGCCGACGGCAGCGAACGACCTGCACTCACGTGGTTGCGTGATTACATACGCACCCATCCCGCACCCGCCGAACCGATGCCATGAGCGCCCATCCCCTGCCGCCCTCGACTCGGAAGCGATCCATGCGATCGGGCGCGCTCCTGATGCCGTGCCTGCTACTGGCCATGGTCGGCTGCGCCTCGCCAGCGCTGCAGACGTTGGGGCGGATCAGCATGCTGGATCCAGCATGCGCGAGCGTGGTGGATGCCGACGCACGCATCGAGCGACTCGCACAGGGGTTCACCTGGGCCGAAGGGCCGGCATGGATCGGCGGCGTGGACGGCGCACTGCTGTTCACCGACGTGCCCGAGAACCGCCTGCATCGCTGGTCGCCACGCGATGGCCTGTCGCTGTTCCTGCACCCCTCCGGCTATGCCGGCGCGCCCACCGACGTGCTGCGCGAGCCCGGCGCCAACGGCTTGCTGGTCGAGCCAGGCGGGAGCGTGCTGCTGGCCGATTCCGGATCGCGACTGGTGGCGCGCCTGGACCTTGCCAGCAAGCGCAAGACCGTCCTCGCCGAACGCTTCGACGGCCGCCGGTTCAACAGTCCCAACGACCTTGCCCGGCGCGCCGACGGCACGATCTTCTTCACCGACCCGCCGTATGGGCTCGCGGGCATCCAGGACTCGCCGGCGCGGGAGCTCTCTTTCAGCGGCGTGTACCGCCTCGATGTCGATGGCACGGTGCACCTGCTCGACGACAGCCTCGCCTTCCCGAACGGCATCGCACTCTCGCCGGACAACCGGACGCTGTACGTTTCCAATTCCGACCCGGCGCGACCGGTCTGGATCGCGTATGCGCTCGATGCCGACGGCGCGGTGCGGTCGCGCCGCGTCCTCGCGGATGCGACCGACCTGGTGGCGAGCGGTGCCCGGGGACTTCCCGATGGCATGGCGGTCGCGGCGGACGGCACCCTGTTCGCAAGCGCGCCGGGCGGTGTGCTGGTGTTCACCCCCGATGGTCGGCGCCTCGGCCGGATCGAGACCGGTGGACCGGTCAGCAATGTGACCTTCGGCGGCGATGGCCACGACCTCTACATGACGTCCGGCAGCGTCCTGGCTCGCGTGCGGGTGCGGGCATCGGCACGCCCTCCCGCAGATTGACGAGGCTCGAGCCGGCGCGATCAGTCCGCGTCGACCTGGAGGCGCGCGGTCGCGCGGATGTCTGCGCTCGAAGCGCCCACCTGCACCTCGTAGGCGCCGCGCTCCACCGCATACCCGCCGGCCTGTTCATCGTAGCGGCGCAGGTCGCGTTCCGGCACCACCGTGAACACCACTTCGCGCGACTCGCCCGGCCGCAAGGCCACGCGCTGGAAACCGCGCAACGCCTTCAACACCCGCCCTTGCCCCGAAGCGGGTGGCCGCAGGTACAACTGCACGACCTCATCGCCGGCACGAGCGCCCTCGTTCGTCAACGTGACCGTGACGCGCACCGGCTGGGCTGCATCCGCGCGCGCGCGATCCAGTCGCAGTCCGGAATAGCCGAAGCGTGTGTACGACAGCCCGTGACCGAACGCATACAGCGGTTCGCCCGCGAAATAGCGGTAGGTGCGGCCCTGCATCGTGTAGTCGTCGAAGGCCGGCAGTTTTTCGGTGGCCTTGTAGAACGTGACCGGCAGGCGCCCGGCCGGGTTGTAGTCGCCGAACAGCACGTCGGCGACGGCGTTGCCGCCACGCTGGCCCGGATACCAGGCCAGCACGATCGCTGGCAGTTCCGCCTGGGCCCAGTCGACAGCGAGCGCCGATCCCGCGGTCAGCACCAGCACCACCGGCTTGCCGGTCTCGCGCAGCGCTTCCAGCAGCCGCCGCTGCGGTGCCGGCAGGCGGAGATCGGTGCGATCCCCGCCGGCGAAGCCGGGATAGTTCACGTCCATCTCCTCGCCTTCGACATCGCCGGTGAGGCCGCCGACGAAGATGACCGTGTCCGCGCCACGCGCCGCTTCCAGCGCCTCCTCGAACGGCGGCTTCGCGCCGGGCACCGCCCATGCGAGGCGCACGCCGGCATCGCGTTCGCGTTCGTAGTACTCCAGCCGGATCTCGTACGCGCGCCCGCCAACGAGGTCGAGCTCCGCGCCAGCGGCATGCAGGCGGTCCGCATCGCGCCAGCCATCGACCAGCAACTTGCCATCCAGGTACAGGCGCATGCCGTCGTTGGCAGCGGCCTCGAGCCGATAGCGTCCGCTGACCGGCGGCAGCAACTGGCCACTCCAGCGGATCGAGAACCCATCGTTGGGAAGCGCCTGGTCGCCGGCGACTTCACCGCGCGCCATCAGGTTGTCGGTCGGCGAACCGCGATCCCAGCCGAAGCCGACCTGCGCATCGACGCGCACGAGGGCCGGCGGGCCGGACAGGTCGGCGTTGCGGAAATATTCGCCGCGCAGGCCGCGCTCGGTCGAACCGGCATCGGGCCGCAGGTACTGCGCCTCGACCAGCGGCAACGCCGCGGGATCCTCGCGACCTTCGACCAGGTCGACGCCGCGCGCATACACCACGTCGGCATTCGGTACCGCCTCGCGGATGCCGCGCAGGATGGTGACCGGATCGGCCGGCGTGCCGTAGTAGTTGCCGAGCAGGGCCATGGTGTCGTCGGCGGTCGGGCCGATCACCGCGATGCGCCTGGTCGCCTTTGACAGCGGCAGCACGCCGTCGTTCTTCAGCAACACGATCGATTCGCGCGCCATCGTCCGCGACAGGGCGTCGTGTTGCGGCGACTGCACGACCGAGTACGGGATGCGCGTCCACTTCACCCGTTCCGGCGGATCGAACATGCCCAGGCGCATGCGCGCGGCGAACAGCATCGTCGCCGCCTTGTCGACCTCGGCCTCGGCGAGCAGGCCCTTGCGCACCGCAACCGGCACGGACGCTGCATAGGTACTGCCGCAATCCAGTTGGGTACCGTGCTTCACCGCCAGCGCGGCGGCCTCCTCGGGCATGGCGACGATCTTGTGGTGCTTCCAGATATCGACGATCGCCCAGCAATCGGAGAGCACATAGCCCTTGAAGCCCCACTGCCCGCGCAGCAGGTCGCCGGCGAGGAACGTGCTGGCGCTGGCCGATTCGCCGTACAGGCGGTTGTAGGCGCCCATCACCGCATCCACGTCGGCCTCTTTCACCAGGGCCTCGAACGCCGGCAGGTAGGTGTCATGGAGGTCGCCCTTCGACGGACGCGCGTCGAACGTGTGGCGGTCCGCCTCCGGGCCGCTGTGCACGGCGAAATGCTTGGCAGTGGCATCGAGCTTGCGGTAGGTCGGATCCGCGCCCTGCAGGCCGCGCACGAAGGCGACGCCCATGCGCGCCGTGAGGTAGGGATCCTCGCCGTAGGTCTCCTGGCCCCGGCCCCAGCGCGGGTCGCGGAAGATGTTGATGTTCGGCGACCAGAAGGTCAGCCCCTGGTAGCGGCCGTGCTTGCCCTCGGCGAAGAAGCGGTGGTGCTTGGCGCGTGCCTCGTCGCTGATCGCGTCCGCCACCTGCCCCATCAGCGGCACGTCGAAGCTGGCCGCCATGCCGATCGCCTGCGGGAACACGGTGGCCGGACCGGCACGCGCCACGCCGTGCAGCGCTTCGTTCCACCAGTCGTAGGCGGGCACGCCCAGGCGGTCGATCGCGGGCGCATTGTTCTGCATCTGCGCGGCCTTTTCTTCCAGGGTCATCCGCGACACCAGCAATGCGGCGCGCTCCTCGAAGCCGCGCGAGGTATCCAGCCACGGCCGCCCGTCCCCGGCTCGAGTTTGGGCCATCGCAACAAGGGGCAAACCAGCGAACCACAGGCCGGCGCCAATCTCCGCGAAGACGCGAATCCGGCTCTTCATGGTGCTTCTCCATTGTTGCGGATCGCAGCGATGCCGCGTTCGTCGCGTGCGTAGGGACCAAGCATCGCGCCGATGAAACCACCGGCCACGTCGGTGCTCAGGATCGTGCCGTCGTCGTCATGCACCAGCCATTGCCAGCCGCGTCCGTCGCCGGCATCGAAGGCGAACGAGTACGCGCCGGCATCACCGGCGATCTTCAACTTCGGCGCAGCAGCCATCGCGATGCTGCGGCTGGCGACGACCCGCATCGGCGCATCGCCAGCCTTCTTCTCGAGGAATACCTCGACGCCCTTGCCGGCGCGACGCAGGCCGAGGAAATACCAGTAATGCTCGCTCTGCAACGCGGCCAAGCCAGCGCTGACGCCCGCCTCCGGCAGCTCGAGCAGCGTGCTCGCCTCGAACGCCAGGTGCTGCTGGCGACGGGCGAGGAACGATGGATTGCGCAGCGTGTCCAGGCCTTCCGCCAGCGGATGGATCGCCAGCGTCCCCGGACGCGAACGCAGGTCGTCCCACGGCGTCTTCGGCACCCGCACATGCAGCCACTCCAGGCGCGGAACGGTGGCGTCGAACTCGTCGCGCCAGGTGAAGTTGCCGGACAACGGCGCCTGTTGCGCGGGCTTGCGCATGAACGACGGGCCGGGCAGCGCGTAGGGAATCTTTTCGCCCGCGGGCAGGATGGTCGGCCAGCCGTCCTTCCATGTCACCGGCAGCAGGAAGGTTTCGCGGCCGGTGTTGTACTGGCGCACGTCGTAATTGCGACTGGCCAGGAACACCGCCCACCAGCTGCCGTCGGGACCTTGCACCAGGTCGGCATGGCCGGCGTTGGTGATCGGCAGCGGCCGCGCCGGATCGAGGTCGCGCTGGGTCAGGATCGGGTTGCCTGCATGCGGCGTGTATGGCCCCCAGACGTCGCGGCTACGCAGGACCACCTGCGAATGCTGCGGGCCGGTGCCGCCCTCGGCATCGGACAGCACGTACCAGCCATCGACCTTGTAGATGTGCGGGCCTTCGATCCAGATCGGGTTCTCTTCCGGCTTCACCCCGCCGTCGACCAGCACCTTGCGCGGACCGAACGGCTTTTTCGTGGCGATGTCGATCTGCTGCAGCCAGATCGCGCGGTGGCCGTCGTAGCGCACCGGGCCCGGTGGCTGGTCGTTGTTGAGGATGTACGCCCTGCCGTCGTCGTCGAAGAACAGCGAGGGATCGATGCCGCCGATGCCGGGCAACCAGGCCGGGTCGGACCAGGGCCCGGCGGGATCGGTCGCGGTGGCGATGAAGTTGCCGCCGCTGTCCACCGCGGTGTTGGTCACGTAGAAGGTGCCGTCGTGATACGAGATCGCCGGCGCGAACACCCCGCGCGACACGCTCAAGCCATCGAAGTCCAGCTGCGAGGGACGGTCGATCACGTTGCCGACCTGCGTCCAATGCACCAGGTCCTCGCTCTCGAACACCGGGATGCCCGGGAACAAGGTGAAGGTGGAATGGACCAGGTAGAACTTGCCGCGCGCGGCGACGATGCTCGGGTCGGAATGGAAGCCGGCGAGGATCGGGTTGCGGAAATGGCCATCCGCGAGCGGCGCCTCGAACGCGGCGTCGCGGCCGCTGTATTCGAACCAGTCGAAATGCACGGGCGGGGCTGCGGGTCGCGCCGCCGGCGCGGGCAGCGCGCAGGCGGCCAGCACGCAGGTGGCGAGCAGCCTCATCGCCAGCCGCTGTCCGGAATCGAGCCACGCAGCGCGTGGCTTCGATGGATGCGAGGTCTTGCTGGATGTCATGGCTGCTCCCGTCCGGATTGCACGATGTCGATCTGGAATGGCCCGGCGGGCAGGCCGTTGCCGTCGTACAGGGTCACCACCGGGCTGTCGGCCCATGCGTGGCGCACCCGGGTGGCAGTGGCGGCGTTCTCGCCGCGCAGCAGGACCTGGTCGCCATCGATGCGGGCCTCGGCATAGCGACAACTTCCTGCTGCCGGCCCGCAGAGTTCGAAGCCGGTCGGCCCGGGCCCGCCGTAAGCAATGAGGCCTTGCTCGATGTCGCCGAAACGCACCGCCACCACGTCGCCCTCGCGGCGCGCAGACCGCGGGACCGGGCCGGACGGCGCCAGCGACTCGCGATACACGACCCGCCGCGCGACCCGCGCAAGGCGACGCCCGAGTTCCTGCTTGTTCGGCGGGTGGATGTCCTGCCGATCGCCGATGTCGATGGTCACTGCCAGGCCGCTGTAAGCGTCTTCGCCGGCGACCTCGCGCTGTGCCTCGCGCAGCCCTGCCCAGCCGCTCTCGCCCGGCCGCAGCGGCAGGTCTCCGTGGTTCGCCAGTTGCACCACCAGCAACGGCAGGTCGGGCCCGAAACGCATGCGCAGATCGTCGCGATAGGCGCGCAACAGCGCGCGATACGCGCCGGGATCGCCGGTGTTCGACTCGCCCTGGTACCAGACCGCGCCGCGCAGTCCGTAGCCGACGAGCGGCGCGACCATCCCGTTGAACAGCGTGGTCTTGCCGGATGCCGACAACCACGGCGCGAGCGGGGGCGTGCCGGTATCGACCGGGACGACGCGGTACTCCCATCTGCCATCCAGCGGCATCGACGAACCGTCGGCGAAGCGCAGTGCGCGCGACGACACCGGCCCGGTCAGTCCACCCGCCGACCAGGTGTTGAGTACGTTGATCGCGACCAGGTTCCCGCCTGCACGCAGCACACCCGCAGGCAGGGCGTAGCTGCGCTCGCCGCCTCCGTAACCGCTGCCGATGCCGCGGCCATTGATGAAGGCCTGGTCCACCTCGTCGGCGACGCCGATCGCGAGCACCGCGTCCTGCGCCGCCTGCTGCGCGGTCACGCTGATCGTCGTGCGATACCACAGCATCCCGGTGAAATCCGCCAGCGCGGGCGACCACGCGCGGTAGTTGCCCAATCCCTCCGGCGCAAGCTGCCAGCCCTCGCTGGCAGTCGCCTCCGCGGTCCACGGCTCAGCGCCCCTCGCGGCGCCTGCCTTCCCGCTCCACCACGACTTCCACGCCTCGCCCCAACGCGCATTCGCCGACTGCGGATCGCGTGCGTACAGCGCCAGCACGTCGAGCGCCTCGTCATAACCACCGATCCTGCGCAGCGACTCCGCGCCGATCCAGGCTTCGATCCGCGAGCCGCCCCAGGAGGCATCGAGCAGCCCCATCGGCACGTCGACGCGCTCCTGCAGTTCGCGCGCGAAGTAGTAGCAGGCGGCGGAGAACCCGGGCACGTTCGCCGGGGTCGCCGTTCGCCACTGCACCGGCAGCTCGAAGCGCGGCCGCGGCACCGCGCTTTCCTGCTGGCCGACTTTCAGCATGCGGATGCGCGGGTTGTCGGCGCCGGCGATCTCGGCGGGCGCGTTCAGCGTGCGCGACACCGGAAGCTCCATGTTCGACTGGCCCGAGCACAACCAGACATCGCCGACGAGCACGTCGGCGGCGACCTGCCGCGCATCGCCACTGCTCGCGACCAGCGTGTGCGGGCCGCCTGCCGGCAAGGCTGGCAATCGCAGCTGCCAACGGCCAGCGGCGTCCGCGCGCGTGCGTGCGCCGAGACCGGCCAGTTCCACGTGCACCGAGGCACCGGGTCGCGTCCAGCCCCAGATGGCGATGGGACGGTCGCGCTGCAGCACCAGATGATCCTGGAACAGCGGATGCAGCAGCGGCGACGCGGCATCCGCAGGTGCCCCACCAGAGCCACGCGGCGGCAACATGAGCAAGGCAGCCAATGCGATGAGATGGCGGATCGTGCGGCTCATCGCCCGGCCCCGGGCGCGTGCGGGAACTGCAGGGATTGGTAGTAGTCCAGCGCGTGCGCCGGCGGTGCCTCGCCCGCGGGCAACGGTCGCCGCGAGAACGCCTGGAAATAGGCGATGCTGGCATCGCGCCACCACTGCGCTTCCGCTTGCTGGATGCCGAGGAACACCGCGACCTGCCGGTGGCGTTCGCGATCGACGTGGCCAGCGAGGCCCGCCCAGGTGCGACGCATCGCCGCCACGTAATCGACGCCACGACCATAGCGATGCACCAGCTCGTCCCACAGCGGGCGGCCGGAGGCCATGCGGTGGCCCCAGGGCACGTGGTGGAACCACAGCAGGTAGTCCTCTGGCACGCGGGCGATGTCGCCGAACACCGCCGCGACCTGCGGCGCGTACTGCGACAGCGCATCGCTGCCGGCAGCGGTGCGATCGAAGCCGATCCCGTCGGCATCCGCGCGGTGGTAGTACACCGACGTCCAGTCCGCGCGCGGCCCGCCGGACACCCACGGGGCGGGGCCGTAGTGATGATCGCGGCCCATCAGGTGATGCAGGCCGAGCGGAGTCATGTAATCCACCACCGCCTGCCTCGAGCCGAGCATCATGTCGACCACCGGCGCGACCACGGCCGGATCGCTTCCGAAGGTCATCCGCACCCAGTCGTCCGCGATCGCGCGCGGATCGGCATCCGGATTCCAGGCAAGCCGGCCGAAGGCATGCCAGTTGGCCTGGTCGAAATCCGAGCCCGTCCAGTTGCGGTCGCTGCCGATGTTGGCCACGCCGGCGATGCCGCTCAGCGCGTGGCCGTCCAGCGAACCGTCGACCACTTTCGCCACCATCGATCCCGCGCCGCGAGCATGGGTGTCGGCCTGCAGCGTCTCGCGATACAGCGGCGCCAGGTAGGCCAGGTGGGTGGCGAAGCCGAGGTACTCCTTGGTGAGCTGGAACTCCAGCATCAGCGGCGTCTCCGGCATCGCGCCGAACAGCGGATGGACGGGCTCGCGTGGCTGGAAATCGATCGGGCCGTTCTTCACCTGCACCAGCACGTTGCCGGCGAATTGCCCATCCAGCGGCACGAATTCGGCGTACGCCTGCTTCGCCCGGTCTTCCGGTTGCTCGTGCGAATACACGAAGGCGCGCCACATCACCACGCCGCCATGCGGTGCCAGCGCGGCGGCGAGCATGTTGGCGCCATCCGCGTGCGATCGTCCGTAGTCCTGCGGGCCCGGCTGGCCCTCGGAATTGGCCTTGACCAGGAACCCGCCGAAGTCGGGAATCTCCGCGTAGATTTCGTCGGCCTTCGCTGTCCACCAGCGCCGCACCGCGGGATCCAGCGGGTCGGCGCTGCGCAGGCCACCGATCTCGATTGGCGCGCTGAAGCGCGCGCTCAGGTAGACGTTGATGCCATACGGCCGCAGCACGCCGGCCAGCGCCTGCACCTTGCGCAGCCAGGCCGGGGTGAGGATGGCGGCGTCGGCATTGACATTGTTGAGCACCGCACCGTTGATGCCGATGGACGCATTGGCGCGCGCGTAGTCGGTGTAACGCGGGTCCAGCCAATCGGGCAGCGTGTGCCAGTTCCAGATCGACTGCCCGGCGTAGCCGCGTTCGACATGCCGATCCAGGTCGTCCCAATGGTCGAGCACGCGCAGTCGCAGGCGGGGCTTTTCGCGGATGGCGAGGGCCGGCAGCGAATGCCCGGCCTGCACCAGGCGCAGCAGGTGGAAGGCGCCGCGCAGCGCGCCGACGTCGGTATTGGCGGCGACCACGATGGCTGCGTGGCCCTCCAGCGTGGTCGCGCGGATCAGGTAGCCCTCGTCGCCCAGCGTGGCCAGGTCCGCGCTGAAACGCGCCAGCAATGGCAGGGACGCCGGCGTGCCGACCACGATGACGCCATCACGATCCGCGGTATCGAGCAGCGGCGGCGCCTTGCCCAGCAGGCCGCCCAGCCCACGCACCAGTTCGTCGCGGGTGGCATTGCCGGTCGCCGAAGCATCCGCCACCAGCAATCCGGTGGCATGTGGCGCAACAGCCGCCTTCTCGGGCGCCGGCAACTGCGGATAGCGCAGCCATAGCGCGTACCCGTCCTCCGCACAGACAGGCGCTGTCCACAGCAGCAGCGCGCTGATGGCGAGGCCCGCGACGGCAGCGAGGCGTCGAAGGCCCGTCGCCGCGGAAGCGTTGCGCGTCATGCCGGGCATTGGACCATCCGACGGTCGCCGGCATCGCAAGTTATCGCTACCATGGCTCGGGACACGCATGCCCTTGCACGCCTGCTTTCGCGGGCAACGCGCAATGGCGGCGGTGCGACGAATCGGCAACCGGAAGGACGCGCTTGGAAAAAAAACCCCGCAAATCCCTGCGTCGCAAGGGACAGGCCACCACCATCGACGAAGTGGCTGCGCTGGCGGAGGTCTCGCCGATGACGGTATCGCGGGTGATCAACGGCAAGGGCACGGTGCGCGACGCGAACCGGGAGAAGGTGCTGGCTGCGGTGAAGGCGCTGGGCTACACGCCCAACCTCGCGGCCAGCACGCTCGCCGCCGCGCAGGGCACCCGCATCGCGCTGGTCTACACCAACCCCAGCGGTGCCTACCTGCTGGCCCTGCTGGTCGGCGTGCTGCGTGCGGTTTCGCAGGGTTCCATCCAACTGGTGATGGAGTACTGGGAAGGCATGGACGCCGAGGCCGAGCGCAAGGCCGCGCGCGCGCTTGCAGGCAAGGTCGATGGCGTGGTCCTGCCGCCGCCGCTTTGCGAATCGCGGGTGGCGGTGACCGAACTGTTGAAGGCCGGCTTGCCGGTGGTCGCGATCGCGTCCGGGCATTTCAGCGAAGAGATCTCCAGCGTGTGCATCGACGACTATCGCGCCGGCAAGGAAATGACCCAGCACCTGATCGCCCAGGGCCACGGCCGGATCGGGTTCATCAAGGGACGCAGCGACCTCAGCGCAAGCAAGCGGCGTTACGAAGGCTTCGTTGCCGCGTTGCGCGAATCCGGGCTCGAGGTCGACCCCGCCCTGGTGCAACACGGCGACTACACCTATCGTTCCGGCCTCAAGGCCGCGGAGAAGCTGCTGGGCCTGCGCAAGCCGCCCACCGCGATCTTCGCCAGCAACGACGACATGGGCGCGGCCGTCGTCTCGGTGGCGCACCGGCGCGGCCTGGACGTCCCGCGCGACCTCAGCGTGGTCGGCTTCGACGATACCTCGGCCGCCACCACGGTCTGGCCGGAACTCACCACCATCCATCAGCCGATCAGTTCGATGGCCGACATCGCCATCGACGTGCTGGTGCGCACGATCCGACGCCGGGACAACACGCGCGTGCTGGTCAACCACGTCGTGCCGCATCGACTGGTGGAACGCGATTCGGTCTGCCCGCCGCCGAAGCGTCGCTGAGGCGACGCGTCCACGCATGGTTGTCCACGCCTTGTCGCAGCTTGGCATGGCGAGTCAGCCCGGCATCCGATCTTTTCGCTGCACGGCGAGTGCTTGCGTTCAGCGCAGCAGGTATTGGTTGAGCAGGTTCTCATAGCGCTCCTGCTTGCCGCTGGTTTGCGCCGGTTCGCCGTTCTTCGCCGCGTGCGAAGCGAGATCCGCCAAGCCGAGTTGGCCATCAGCAAAGGCCTTGCCGTCGCCACCGTCGAAGCTGGCATAGCGGTCCTTGCGCCATTGCTCCCACGGCGAGTCGTTGAGCAGGCCATGCGCGACTTCCAGCCCGCGCGCGAACGCGTCCATGCCACCGACGTGGGCGATGAACAGGTCTTCCATGTCGGTGGACTCGCGGCGCGGCTTGGCGTCGAAGTTCAGCCCGCCGACCAGACCGCCCTGGCGCAGCACCACCAGCATCGCGCCGACGGTGTCGTACAGGTCGGTCGGGAACTGGTCGGTGTCCCAGCCGTTCTGCGCATTGCCGCGGTTGGCGTCGATGCTGCCCAGCAGCCCGTGGTCGCTGGCCACCTGCAGGTCGTGCTCGAACGTGTGGCCGCTCAGGGTGGCGTGGTTGGCCTCGATATTGAGCTTGAAGTCGTTTTGCAGGCCGTGCTGGTGGAGGAAGCCGGCGACAGTCGCGCTGTCGAAGTCGTACTGGTGCTTCATCGGTTCCATCGGCTTGGGCTCGATGAAGAAGCTGCCCTTGAAGCCGATGCTGCGGCCGTAGTCGCGGGCCATGGTCAGGAAGCGGCCGAAATGCGCCAGCTCGCGCTTCATGTCGGTGTTGTGCAGGCTGGCATAGCCTTCGCGGCCGCCCCAGAACACGTAGTGCTCGCCACCCAGTTCGACGGTGGCATCCAGCGCGTTCTTGACCTGCACCGCGGCACGCGCGACCACGTTGAAGTCCGGGTTGGTCGACGCACCGTTCATGTAGCGCGGATGGCTGAACAGGTTCGCCGTGCCCCACAGCAGCTTGACCCCGGTCGCCTGCTGGCGCTCCTTCGCCAGCGCCACCATGTGCTTCAGGTTCTGCTCGTACTGGCCGATGTCGTCGGCGTCGGGCGCCAGGTCGATGTCGTGGAAGCAGTAGTACGGCACCCCGAGCTTGGTGAAGAACTCGAACGCGGCATCGACCTTGGCCTCGCAGGTCGACATCGGCGTGCCGGTATCCCACGGGAAGTGGCGGGTGCCGGGGCCGAACGGATCGTGGCCGGCATTGGTGAAGGTGTGCCAGTAGCAGACCGCGAAGCGCAGGTGCTCGCGCATGGTCTTGCCGCCGATCAGCTTGTCGGCGTCGTAGACCTTGAAAGCCAGCGGGTTGTCGGAGCCCTTCCCTTCGAACGGGATCTGGCCGATGCCGGGGAAATATTCGCGGTTGCCGATGAAGA
>DATIDW010000042.1:0-273760 GCA_035456065.1 Thermomonas sp.
GAGCGCGCGGTCACCACCGTGCGCCGTGCATAGCGCGTCGCGGCGATGAACGCGGCCTTGTCCATCCAGGCCAGCGCCTGGCCGCCGAATAGTGTGCCGAGATGGTTGGCGTGATCGGGGAAGACAATCTCCCAGAGACGCGCCTCTCGCGGTGCTTCAGAACGCGTCATCGAACGCGACCTGTCCGCTCACGCCCACCTGATACGCGGACACGCGGCGCTCGAAGAAGTTGGTGAGTTCCTGCACGTCCTGCAGGTCCATGAACGGGAACGGGTTGCGCGAGCCGAAATGCCGCGGCATGCCCAGCTGGACCATGCGCTGGTCGGCGCAATACTCCAGGTACTGGCGCATGTCCCTGATCGACAGGCCGGCGACGCCGCCGCTCAGGGTGTCCTCGGCGAAGGCGACTTCGCAGTCGACGGCCTCGGACATCATCTGCACGACCTGCGCCTTCATGTCGTCGTCGAACAGGTCGGGTTCCTCCTCGCGCGCGGTGCGGATCACCTCGAAGGCGAAGGCCATGTGCGCGCTCTCGTCGCGGAACACCCAGTTGGTGCCGCTGGCCAGCCCGTGCAGCAGGCCACGCGAACGCAGGTAGTAGACGTAGGCGAACGCGCCGAAGAAGAACAGGCCTTCGATGCAGCCGGCGAAGCAGACCATGTTGAGCAGGAACTGGCGGCGCTGCTCGCGTGTCTCGATGCGGGTGATGCCCTGCAGCGAATCGATCCACTTGAAGCAGAACTCGGCCTTGCGCTTGATCGACGGGATGTTGTCGACCGCGGCGAAGGCCCTGGCGCGCTCGCCCGGATCCTGCAGGTAGGTATCCAGCAGGGTCAGGTAGAACTGCACGTGCAGCGCTTCCTCGTACAGCCGCCGCGACAGGTACATCCGCGCCTCGGGCGCGTTGACGTGCTGGTAGATGTTCAGCACCAGGTTGTTGGAGACGATCGAATCGCCGGTGGCGAAGAACGCGATCAGGCGTTCGACCAGGTGGCGCTCCGCCGGCCCGAACTTGTTCTTCAGGTCGTTGGTGTCCAGCGAGAAGTCGACCTCCTCCACCGTCCACGTGTTGCGGATCGCGTCGCGGTACATCTCGTAGAACCGCGGATAGCGCATCGGCCGCAGGGTGAGCTCGAAGCCGGGATCGAGCAGCAGCTGGCGATGGTGTGCGCTCACTGGCAGGCCTCGCAGGCTTGCGGATTCTCCAGCGAGCAGGCGACGGCCTCGGCCGGCGTGTATCCCGGTTCCGGTGCAGCGGCCGCGGAATCGGCCAGCGTGGTCTTGGCGATCTTGGTCGCCGGACGCGAACGCAGGTAGTAGGTGGTCTTGATGCCCTGCTTCCATGCATGCATGTACATCGACGACATCGCGCCGATGCTCGGGCTTTCCATGAACAGGTTGAGCGAGGCCGACTGGTCGATGAAGGCGCCGCGCCCGGCGGCCATGTCGATCAGCGCACGCATCGGCAGTTCCCAGGCAGTGCGGTAGACCGCGCGCAACGCCTCCGGCAGCTGCGTTACGCCCTGCACCGAGCCTTCGGCCTGCTTGATCGCGTCGCGGATCTCCGCGGTCCACAGGCCGAGCTTCTTCAGCTCCTCCACCAGGTAGCGGTTCACCTGCAGGAAGTCGCCGGACAGGGTCTCGCGCTTGAACAGGTTGGAGACCTGCGGTTCGACGCATTCGTAGCAGCCGGCGATCGAGGCGATCGTCGCGGTCGGCGCGATCGCGACCAGCAGCGAATTGCGCAGGCCATGCTGCTTGATGCGCTCGCGCAATGCATCCCAGCGCCCCGCATGCTCCGGCAGCACATTCCAGGCATCGAACTGCAATTCACCGCTGGCGGCGCGGGTATCGGCGAAGGACGGATGGCGGCCGCGTTCCTCGGCCAGCTCGCAGGACGTTTCCAGCGCGTGGAAGTAGATCGCCTCGGCGATCCGGTTCGACAAGGCGCGCGCCTCGGCGCTGTCGAACGGCAGGCGCAGCCTGAAGAACACGTCCTGCAGGCCCATGCAGCCCAACCCCACCGGCCGCCAGCGCAGGTTGCCGCGGCGAGCGGATTCGATCGGATAGAAATTGAGGTCGATCACCCGATCCAGTTGGCGCACGGCCAAGCGCACGGTCTCGGCGAGTTTGTCGAAATCGAAGAAGCCGTCGTCGTCGAAATGCCGCGCCAGGTTGATCGAGCCGAGGTTGCACACCGCGGTTTCGCCCTCCGACGTGACCTCGAGGATCTCGGTGCACAGGTTGGACAGGTGGATCACGTTGCCCGCGCGCAAGGTCTGGTTGCTGGCGCGGTTGCACGTGTCCTTGAAGGTCATCCAGCCGTTGCCGGTCTGCGCCAGCGTGCGCATCATCCGCGCGTACAGCTCGCGCGCCTTGATCGACTTGAGCGCCTTGCCCTGGGTCTCGGCCTGCTCGTAGGCGCGCTCGAACGCCTCGCCGAACAGGTCGGTGAATTCGGGCACCACCCGCGGGTCGAACAGCGACCAGTCGGCATCGGCCTCGACCCGGCGCATGAACAGGTCGGGGATCCAGTTGGCCAGGTTGAGGTTATGCGTGCGCCGGGCCTCGTCGCCGGTGTTGTCGCGCAGTTCCAGGAATTCCTCGACGTCGCCGTGCCACGGCTCCAGGTAGACGCAGGCCGCGCCCTTGCGCTTGCCGCCCTGGTTGACCGCCGCCACCGACGAATCCAGCGTCTTCAGCCACGGCACGATGCCGTTGCTGTGGCCGTTGGTGGACTTGATCAGCGAGCCGCGCGAACGCACCCGCGTGTAGCTCACGCCGATGCCGCCGCTGAACTTGCTGAGCTGGGCGATGTCGCCGTACTTCTGGTAGATCGATTCCAGCGTGTCCTGCGGCGAATCCAGCAGGAAGCACGACGACAACTGCTCGTGGGTGGTGCCGCTGTTGAACAGGGTCGGCGAGCTCGGCAGGTAGTCCAGTTCGGCCATCCGCCGGTACAACGCCAGCGCATCGGGCACGTCCTCGCTCAGCGCGCAGCCGATGCGCAGGAAGAACTGCTGCGGGGTCTCGATGACCTTGCGCGTGCGCGGGTGGCGCAACAGGTAGCGGTCGTACAGGGTGCGCAGGCCGAAGTAGTCGAAATGCCGGTCCAGCGACGCGTCCAGCGCGTCGTTGAGCTTGCGCGCATTGGCCTGCACGAATCCGAGCAGTCTGTCGTTGACCAGGCCGACCTCGTGCCCGCGCGCGACCGATTGCGAGAACGCGTGGATCTCCTGCCCCGCCACTTCCTTGGCGATCACGCTGGCCAGCAGGCGCGCGGCGAGCCTGCCGTACTCGGGTTCCTCGCCGGTCAGCAGCGCGGCGGTGCGGATCGACAGTTCGTCGAGTTCCGCGGTCGTCGCGCCGTCGTAGAGGCCCGAGATCGTGCGGGTGGCGACGCGCATCGGCTCGACCGCATGCAGGCCCTCGGCGGCGCGTGTCACCGCGCGCACGATCTTGTTGAGGTCGACCGCCTCGCTGGCGCCGTTGCGCTTGGTCACCCGCATCGTGGTGGCGGTCGGCGGCGGGGTCAGGTCGAACATGGGGGTTGCGGGCGCGAGCGCGACGGGCGCCTCGGCCACGGCGGCATCGGCCATGCTGGCTTGGATCGGGGGCATCGGGTGACTCCATGCGTGATGCACGGTCCTTGCCTGTCCCTCGCAGGCGCGGATGGCATCGGAAACGCAGGGTCTGGCATCGGTGTCGCACGGCCTGCGACGTGCATGCGTGGCATGCGGGCCGGCCATGCTGCACCAGCCATCTCCCCCCGGAGATTCGTCGGCCGGCACCGCGCGGCGTGCTTCGCGCGGCTGTCGGCAGGTCTTCGGACTCGTGGCTACGGCGGGGACCCGGGTCCCTGCCACCGCGCTCGCTGCTTCCCAGGGCCACCGCCCCAGTGCTTGATGCGAACGCGTCACCACTTACCGCTGCGGGGCAGTGCCGGGATGGGCGCCGCATCCGAAGATGAGCGCCGCACCGGCTTCCCTTTTCATCCTGCAGCTTGTGGCTGCCGGAACCGACGCCCACAACATATTGGGCCAATACCGATCCGTCAACCGATCCGCTGGCATCGCCGGCAACGTCCGCGAACGCGCGTCGATCCAGCCGTGGCGATCCCGCGCCGAGCCGCCGGGGTGCGCAAGGCGCGCGCCGTCCGCACAAACGAAAAGCGGGCCGAAGCCCGCTTTTCGATTCAAGCGATGAAGCGACGGCTTACTCGGCCGCGACGCCCTCGCCTTCGGCCACCGCCTTCATCGACAGGCGGATGCGGCCCTGCTTGTCGACTTCCAGCACCTTGACCTTGACGATGTCGCCTTCCTTCAGCACGTCGCCGACCTTCTCGACGCGGTCGTTGGAGATCTGCGAGACGTGCACCAGGCCGTCCTTGCCGGGGGCGATGGTCACGAACGCACCGAAGTCCATCAGCTTGGCGACCTTGCCCTCGTAGATGCGGCCCGGCTCGACGTCGCTGGTGATCTGCTCGATGCGCGCCTTGGCGGCCTGGCCGGCGATCGCGTTGACCGAGGCGATGGTGATGGTGCCATCGTCCTGGATGTCGATCTGGGTACCGGTCTCCTTGGTGATCGCCTGGATCACCGAACCGCCCTTGCCGATCACTTCGCGGATCTTGTCGGGGTGGATCTTGATCGTGATCAGGCGCGGCGCGTAGTCCGACAGCTCGGCGCGCGGCGCGGTCAGCGCGTTGGCCATCTCGCCGAGGATGTGCAGGCGACCGGCCTTCGCCTGCGCCAGCGCGACCTTCATGATCTCCTCGGTGATGCCCTGGATCTTGATGTCCATCTGCAGCGCGGAGATGCCGTTGCTGGTGCCCGCGACCTTGAAGTCCATGTCGCCGAGGTGGTCCTCGTCACCGAGGATGTCGGAGAGCACGACGAAGTCGTCGCCTTCCTTGACCAGGCCCATCGCGATGCCCGCGACCGGCGCCTTCACCGGCACGCCGGCGTCCATCAGCGCCAGCGAGGAGCCGCAGACCGAGGCCATCGACGAGGAACCGTTCGACTCGGTGATCTCGGAGACCACGCGGATGGTGTACGGGAAGGCTTCCATGGTCGGCATCACCGCCAGCACGCCGCGCTTGGCAAGGCGGCCGTGGCCGATCTCGCGGCGCTTCGGGCCCATCATGCGACCGGCTTCACCGACCGAATAGGGCGGGAAGTTGTAGTGGAACAGGAAATGGTCCTTGTACTCGCCACCGACGGCATCGATGATCTGGCCGTCGCGCGCGGTGCCGAGGGTCACGGCGACGATCGCCTGGGTCTCGCCGCGGGTGAACAGCGAGGAGCCGTGCACGCGCGGCAGCACGCCGACCTTCGACGCGATCGGGCGCACGGTGTCGAGCGCGCGGCCATCGATGCGGACCTTGGTCGACAGCACCGAACCACGCATGGTCTGGTATTCCAGTTCGCCGAATTCCTTCGAGGCCTCGGCCGGGTTCCAGGCATTGGCCTCGAGCTGCGGGGCGAGTTCCGCCAGCACCGCCTTCTTCAGCGCGGAGATGGCGTCCTTGCGCTCCAGCTTGTCGCGCACCTGGAAAGCAGTCGACAGCTTGTCGCCGATCGCCGCCTGCAGCGCACCGATCAGGGCGTCGTTCTTGGCCGGCGCGGCCCAGTTCCACTTCGGGCGGCCGGCGTCGGCGACCAGCGCATTGATCGCGTCGATGGCGACCTGCATCTGCTGGTGGCCGAACACCACCGCGCCCAGCATCACGTCTTCGGAGAGTTCCGCGGCTTCGGACTCGACCATCAGCACGGCGTCCCTGGTGCCGGCGACGACGAGTTCCAGCTGGGATTCCTTCAGCTCGGACACGCTCGGGTTGAGCAGGTACTGGCCATTCTTGTAGCCGACCTTGGCGGCGCCGATCGGGCCCTGGAACGGGGCGCCGGTCAGGGCGACCGCGGCGGAGCAGCCGATCAGCGCCAGGATGTCGCCGTCGACTTCCGGGTTGAGTGACATGACGGTCGCGATGACCTGCACCTCGTTCCTGAACTCTTCCGGGAACAGCGGGCGGATCGGGCGGTCGATCAGGCGGCTGGTGAGGGTTTCCTTCTCGGTCGCGCGGCCTTCGCGCTTGAAGAAGCCGCCCGGGATGCGGCCACCGGCGTAGAACTTCTCCTGGTAGTCGACGGTCAGCGGGAAGAAGTCCTGCCCTTCGCGCTGGGTCTTCGCCGCCACCGCGGTGCACAGCACGACGGTACCGTCGCACGAGACCATCACGGCACCGCCGGCCTGGCGGGCGATCTCGCCGGTTTCGAGGGTGACGGTCTGGTTGCCGTACTGGAAGGTCTTGCTGATCTTCGCCACGTGGGAATCCTTGATGTCTTGGGGGCGTCTACGCAACGGAGCCCCGCTCCGTGCGCTGCATCGCCAGGCGATGCGGGGAATGCGGCATGGCCGCGATGGAATGTCCTGTTACCGCGAAAAACGACTTGCTAAAAAAAGACCGCGGCGCATTGCTGCGCCGCGGTGGGTGTTTCGATCAGCGACGCAGGCCGAGTTTGCCGATCAGCGCCTTGTAACGCTCGCCATCCTTGCGGTGCAGGTAGTCGAGCAGGCTGCGGCGGCGGTTGACCATCATCAGCAGGCCACGACGGCTGTGGTGGTCCTGCTTGTGCGCCTTGAAGTGCTCGGTGAGCATCTCGATGCGGGCGGTGAGCAGGGCGACCTGCACTTCCGGGGAACCGGTGTCGTTGTCGCCGCGCTTGTGTTCGTTGATGACTTTCTGGGAATCGATGGACATGCTTGCCTCGTCGTCGCGTGGCCGGCAGGAACGGGCCCGGGTCGGGCGCCGCACCGCACGGCTCGCCGTGGATGGAATGGTGCTAAGTGGTTGAACTGAAAGCGCTCCGGGGAGCAGCGGAATTATAGCCCGCATATCCGGGGCGGGCAACGCGTCATCGCCGCCGCTCATTCCACCCCTGCGGGAACGGGCTTTCCGGTCGCCACCGCCCAGCGGAACAGGCGGGTCGGGCGCAAGGCGCCTTCGCCGTCGACCGCGCCCAGGCCCTGGGCGCGGCCGTGTTCATCCAGCACGACGACCTGCCCGACCGGTCGGTACGGACCGCGCAGGGCCTGGCCGCGACCGAGCCGCTGCACCTGCACCTCGTTGACCCGCACCGACGGCCACGAGGCCGTCCCCGCCTCGATCGGCAGCAGGCAGGCTTCGAGCACGCGCTCGCCGGCCTGCGCGCGCAGGTCCTCCAGCGCCGCCAGCGACCACATCCGTGGCTCGCGGAACGGATCCACCCACAACCGGCGCAGTTCGGCCACGTGCGCGCCGCAGCCCAGCAGTTCGCCGAGGTCGCGCACCAGGCTGCGGACGTAGGTCCCGGAGCCGCACTCGACATGAAGCCGCAGCACCGGCGACGCCCCATTCTCGAGCTGGCCGTCCAGCAGGTCGGCCGCATTCAGCAGGTCGAAGGCGTGCACGTCGATGTCGCGTTCGTCGACCTCGATCGCCTCGCCGCGGCGGGCCTTCGCGTACAGCGGCTCGCCGCCACGCTTGAGCGCGGAATAGATCGGCGGGCGCTGGCGGATGCGCCCGGTCAGCTGCCGGAGCGCGGCGTCGATCCGGTCGATGGACAGCGGCGGGACCGGGCGTTCGCGCAGGGGCTGGCCCTCGGCGTCGTCGGTGTCGGTGGTGATGCCGAGCCGGGCCACGGTCTCGTAGGCCTTGCGCGCGCCGAGCAGGCCGCCGGCGATCTTGGTGGCCTCGCCGAAGCACACCGGCAGCAAGCCGGTGGCGAGCGGATCCAGGCTGCCGGTATGGCCGCCCTTCTCGGCACGGAACAGGTGGCGCACGCGCTGCAGGGCCTGGTTGGACGACAGGCCCTGCGGCTTGTCGAGCAGCAGGATGCCATCCAGCCCGCGGAACACCGTGCGCGGGCGGCGCGGCGGCGCCGGGTCAGTCGGCGTCGTCACTGGCGCGGACGTCGCGCAGCAGGTTGTCGATGCGTTCGCCGCGATCCACCGACTCGTCGTAGTGGAAATGCAGTTCCGGCACGTGGCGCATCTTCACCGCGCGCGCCAGCTGGTAGCGGATTTCCGGCGCCAGTTCCTTCAGCGCCTTGACCGTTTCCAATGCCTTCTCGGCCTGCAGGACGGTGACGAAGACCTTGGCATGGGCCAGGTCGCGGGCGACCTCGACGTCGGACACGCTGGTCGAGCACAGCCCGTGCTCGCGCACCGCCGCATGCACCAGGGTGCCGAGCTCCCGGCGCAATTGCGCCGAGACCCGGTCGGTGCGGTGGAATGACTTCTGCGCCATGGCGGTTGCGGGCACGCCTTACAGCGTGCGCTGCACCTCGATGCGCTCGAAGCATTCGATCTGGTCGCCCGGCTTGACGTCGTTGTACGCCTTCACGCCGATGCCGCACTCGGTGTTGACGCGGACTTCGTCCACGTTCTCCTTGAAGCGGCGCAGCGATTCCAGCTCGCCCTCGAACACCACCACGCTGTCGCGCAGCACGCGGATCGGCTTGCTGCGCTTGACCACGCCCTCGATGACCATGCAGCCGGCGACCGCGCCGAACTTGGAACTGCGGAACACGTCGCGGACCTGGGCGATGCCGATGATCTCCTCGCGGATCTCCTTGCCCAGCACGTTCGAGGCGACCTGCTTCACCTGGTCGATGACGTCGTAGATGATCGAGAAATAACGCAGGTCGATGCCGTTGTTCTCGATCACCTTGCGCGCGGATGCATCCGCACGCACGTTGAAGCCGATCACGGTGGCCTTGGAGGTCGCCGCCAACTGGGCGTCGGACTCGGTGATGCCGCCGACGCCGGAACCGATCACGTTGATGCGGATCTGCTCGTTCGACAGGCCGGTGAGCGCCTCGCGCAGGGCCTGCATCGAGCCGTGCACGTCGGCCTTGACCACCAGGTTGAGGGTCTGCTGGCTGGCGCCGTCGCCCATCTGCGCCATGATGTCTTCCATGCGGTTGCCGGCGGCGGCGACCAGGCGCAGCTCGCGGCGCTTGGCGTCGCGCTGCTGGGCCACGTCCTTGGCCAGGCGTTCGTCGGCCACGACCACGAAATCGTCGCCCGCCTCCGGCACTCCGGACAGGCCCAACACCTGCACCGGGATCGACGGGCCTGCCTGCGGCACCTGCGAGCCGGTTTCGTCGAACAACGCCCGCACGCGGCCGTACTGGATGCCGCAGACCAGGTAGTCGCCCTTGGCGAGCGTGCCCTGCTGCACCAGCACCGTCGCCACCGGGCCACGGCCCTTGTCCAGCGCGGATTCGATCACCACGCCGGACGCGCGGCCTTCGAATACCGCCTTGAGGTCGAGCACTTCGGCCTGCAACGAGACCGCGTCGAGCAGGTCGTCCACGCCGTCGCCGGTACGCGCCGACAACTCGACCATCTGGGTGTCGCCGCCGAATTCCTCGGCGACCACGTCGTGCGCGAGCAGGTCGTTCTTCACCCGCGACGGATCCGCGTCGGACTTGTCGATCTTGTTGATCGCCACGATCAGCGGCACCTTGGCCGCCTTCGCGTGCTTGACCGCCTCGATCGTCTGCGGCATCACGCCGTCGTCGGCGGCGACCACCAGGATCACGATGTCGGTCAGCTTGGCGCCGCGTTGGCGCATCTGCGTGAACGCGGCATGGCCCGGGGTGTCGAGGAAGCTGATGACCCCCTTCGGCGTTTCCACGTGGTACGCGCCGATGTGCTGGGTGATGCCGCCGGCTTCGCCGGAGGCGACCTTGGTACGGCGGATGTAGTCCAGCAGCGAGGTCTTGCCGTGGTCGACGTGGCCCATGATGGTGACCACCGGTGGACGCTGTTGCTGGTCGCCCTGCACCGCCTCGACGTGCGCCATCAGCTCGCTTTCGGCGTCGCCGGCATCGGCGTGCACGGCCTTGTGGCCGAGTTCCTCGGTCACCAGCACGGCGGTGTCGTGGTCGATGGTCTGGGTGATGGTCGCCATCACGCCCATCTTGAACAACTGCTTGACCACGTCGCCGCCCTTCAGCGCCAGCTTCTGGGCGAGGTCGGAGACGGTGATCGCGTCGCCGATGGAAATCTCGCGCACCATCGGCGCAACCGGCTTCTGGAAACCGGTGCCGGTGCGCGACTGGTCCAGCGAACGCTGGCGCTGCTTCGGCTTGCCGCGGGTGTTCGCGCTGCTGCTGCGGCGCGCACGATCGGACGCCGACAGGTGCAGCTGGCCGGCGAACCGCGCGGTGTTGTCGTCGTCCTCGACGCCGGAGACCATCGCATGCGAGCCGCGATGCGCGGTCTTGCCCTTGTTGGCGGCGTTCTTGTCGGGTTCGCGCGCCGGGGCGGGCTTCGGATGGCCGTGATGGCCGGGCTTGGGCTTGGCGGCGTCGTCCTGCACGGCGGCTTCGACCGCCGCGACGCGGGTGCGCTCGTTCTCGGCCTCTTCCGCGCGCTTGCGCTCGGCGATCTCTTCCGCGCGCTGGCGATCCTTGGCGGCAAGCGCCAGCTGCTCCGCTTCATTGCGCTGGCGCGATTCCGCGAGCTTGCGATGGATCTCCGCCATCTCCGCATCGGGGTCGCCGGCGCCACCGGCGCTCGGCTTGTTGAGGGTCACCTTCTTCCGCACGACCACGTCGATCGTGCTGGCGCCGCGGCCCGACTTGGCATTGCCGCCAACGGTGATTTCCTGCTTGCGGCTGCGGTTGAGCACGATCTTGCCGGGCGCGACTTCCTCCGCGGCGCTTTCCGACTTGCCGTGGGAACGCTTGAGGAAGCCGAGCAGCTTGACTTTCTCGATGCTGGTGACGACCTGGTCGGGGCCACTGAAGCTCATGCCGGCCTCGGCCAGCTGCTCCAGCAGTTTCTCGACCGGCGTGTTCACCAGTTCGGCCAGCTTGCGGATGGTGGTTTGCTGCGACATTCGGATTCCGGTGTCTTTGGCCACCGCGGGGGCGGCCGGAATATCAATTGAGAATCGGGCGATTGTAGGACGGGTCTCGACCCGTCGGAACATCAGGCGTCGCGGGCTTCGCCCGCCTTGCGGTGTTGCCAGCTCAAATCGGGATTACTCGAACCAGTGCTTGCGCGCTTCCATGATCAAGGCGGCGGCGCGTTCGGCGTCCATGCCTTCCACGTCTTCGATCTCGTCGGTGGCGGCTTCGGCCAGGTCTTCGCGGGTGCGGATGCCACGCTCGGCCAGCGCGTACGCAGTGGCTTCGTCCATCCCCTCCAGCGACAGCAGGTCCTCCGCCGGCTGGTGCTCTTCCAGGCCCTCTTCCACCGCCAGCGCGTCATTCAGCAGCGCATCGCGCGCGCGCGAACGCAGCTCCTCGACGATGTCCTCGTCGAAGCCCTCGACCGCCAGCAACTCGCCGACCGGCACGTAGGCGATTTCCTCGACCGAGTTGAAGCCCTCCGCGACCAGGATGCCGGCGATTTCCTCGTCGACTTCCAGCTTGTCGATGAACAGCTGGCGCGACGTGGCCTGCTCGGCCTCCGACTTGGCCTGCACCTGGTCGGCGGTCATCACGTTGAGCTGCCAGCCGGTCAGGCGGCTGGCGAGGCGCACATTCTGGCCGCCACGGCCGATCGCCTGGGCCAGCTTGTCCTCGGCGACCGCGAGGTCCATCGAGTGCTTGTCCTCGTCGACGATGATCGACTGCACCTCGGCGGGCGCCATCGCGTTGATCACGAACTGCGCGGCGTTGTCGCTCCACAGGATGATGTCGACGCGCTCGCCGTTGAGCTCGTTGGTCACCGCCTGCACGCGCGATCCGCGCATGCCGATGCAGGCGCCGATCGGATCGGTGCGGTTGTCGTGCGCCAGCACCGCGATCTTGGCGCGGTCGCCCGGGTCGCGCGCGCAGGCCATGATCGAGACCAGTCCCTGGCCGACTTCCGGCACTTCCAGCTTGAACAGCTCCATCATGAATTCCGGCGCGGCGCGGCTGATGAACAGCTGCGGGCCGCGCGGCTCGGAACGCACGTCGAACAGGTAGCCGCGCACGCGGTCGCCGGTGCGCAGGACGTCGCGCGGGATGCCCTTGTCCTTGGCGATGATCGCTTCCGCATTCCCGCCCAGGTCGACGTAGATGTTGCCGCGCTCGACGCGCTTGACCACGCCGGTCACCAGTTCGCCCACGCGGTCCTTCCAGGCATCGACGACCTGCGCGCGCTCGGCTTCGCGGACGCGCTGCACGATCACCTGCTTGGCGGCCTGCGCGGCGATGCGCCCGAAGTCCGGGTTCTCGATCTGCTCCTCGATGTAGTCGCCGACCTCGACCTCGTCGCTCTCGTCGAGCGCGTCCATCAGGCGCACCTGGCGGTCCGGCGACTCCATCACCACGTCGTCGGCCACCACTTCCCAGCGGCGGAACGTCTCGTAGCTGCCATCCTTCGGATCGATCTGCACGCGCACCAGCACGTCCTGCTCGGCGTAGCGCTTCTTGCCCGCCGACGCCAGCGCCGCCTCGATCGCCTCCAGGATCACCGATTCCGGCACGCCCTTCTCGGCCGCGACCGCATCGACCACAAGCAACAATTCCTTGCTCATTTCCGCTTACTCCGCATCGGACGGCTTGCGCGCCGCCCTGCTGTTGATGGATTTTTCGTTGACTGGTGTCTTCGCCGCGGGCTTCTTGCCCAAGGGCTTTTTCTTCTGCTTGCCCGGCCGCGCGTCGCGACCGGACTCGTCCACTGCGGGCGCCAGGCCCAGCGCGATCCAGTCCGGCATCAGCCTGGCCTTTTCGATGTTGGCCGCGTCGACCACGAACTCGCCGGCGTCCAGCGCGAAGGCGATGGTCGACCCCTCGACCCGCGCGATCTTCCCCTGCAACCGGCGACGCCCGTCCTGCGGCAGCTTCAGCACGACCTTCGCGCTTTCGCCGACGAAGCGCGCGAACTGCGCGGCACCGAACAGCGGGCGATCCAGGCCGGGCGACGACACTTCGAGCGTGTAGTTGCCGGTGATCGGATCCTCGACGTCCAGCTGCGCCGACACTTCCCGGCTCACCGCCTCGCAATCCTCGATGCCGACGTGGCGCGGCTCCACATCAATTTGCCCGGCATCCGAATGCGGCATGTCGATGTACAAACGCACGGTGGCGCCGCCCGGTGCGGGCAGGTATTCGATGCCGAGCAGCTCCAGCCCCAGTGCGGTCACCGTGGGCGAAAGCAGTTCGGCGATTTCATCGGCCTTGTCGGTCACGTTGCGTCCGGATCGTCGAGGGTCAGGTGCGGGCAATTGCAAAAAAGCGGAATCGCAGAAACGAGAAAGGGCCCACTGGGCCCTTTTCCGATGACGCTGGATTGCGAAACCCGGAAGCAACGGATTTCGCGAGCCCACCCCTGCGATAAATCCATGACGGCACTCAACGCAGGTCAACGTGGTAGCGGGGGCAGGATTTGAACCTGCGACCTTCGGGTTATGAGCCCGACGAGCTGCCAGACTGCTCCACCCCGCAGCAGAAGCGGAATTATCGCGATGCGCGCGGGATATTGCAAGCCCGCATCGCGTCTTGTCGTCGTGATCCCGTCAAGCGAACGCCTGCTGGCACCATCCTATGACCGGGCTCCAGAACAGCCCGAACGCCAGCAGCGCGAGCGCGTTCACGCCGAACACGATGCGCAGCACGCGGTCGCCGCGCGGCGCCACCGGCTCGCCGGCGGGTTCGTCGAAATACATCGCCTTGATCACGCGCAGGTAATAGAACGCGCCGATCACCGCGCAGACGATGCCGACGATCGCCAGCCACAACATCCCACCCTCGATCGCGGCGCGCAGCACCACGAGCTTGGACCAGAAGCCGAGGAACGGTGGCACGCCGGCCAGCGACGCCATCACGCACAGCACCAGGCCCGCGGTCCACGGATCGCGCGCGTTCAGGCCCTTGAAGTCCTCGATGCGATCGGCCTCGAAGCCACGGCGCGACAGCAGGATGATCGCGCCGAACGCCGCGGTGGCCATGATCGCGTAGCTGAGCGCGTAGAACATCGCCGCCGCGTAGCCGGTCGCGCCGCCGCCGGCGAGGCCGAGGAACAGGAAGCCGACGTGGGAGACCGTCGAATACGCCAGCATGCGCTTTAGGTTGGTTTGCGCCAGTGCGACCAGGTTGCCGATCACCAGCGACAGCGCCGCGAGGATCGCCAGCAACGGACGCCATTGCTCGCCGAGCGGGCCCATGCCGACTTCCAGCAGGCGCATCGCCATCGCGAACGCGGCCAGCTTGGGCGCGGAGCCGATGAACAGGGTGATCGGGGTCGGCGCGCCCTGGTAGACGTCCGGCACCCACATGTGGAACGGCGCGGCGCCGAACTTGAAGGCGATGCCCGCGATCATGAAGGCCATGCCGGTCAGCAGCAGCGTCTTCTGCCCGGTCACCGCGGCATTCGCGGCGATGGTCGCGAGGTCGATGCTGCCGGTGGCGCCATAGACCAGCGACATGCCGTACAGCAGCATGCCCGAGGCCAGCGCGCCCAGCACGAAGTACTTCATCGCCGCCTCGGAGGCCAGCGGGCTGTCGCGGTCGATCGCCACCAGCGCGTACGAGCACAGCGCCAGCAGTTCCAGGCCCAGGTAGACCATCACCAGGCTACCGGCCGAGATCAGCAGCATCATGCCGGCCACCGCGAACAGCACCAGCACCGACACCTCGCCCTTGTACAGGCCGCGCTCGCGCAGGAACGGCCATGCGTACAGCAGGGCGACCGCGGACACCAGGCAGGTACCGACCTTGAGCACGTCGGCCATGTTGTCGCGGATGAACATCCCGCCCAACACCGTCCCCTGCCCGCCCACGCCGGCGACCAGCAAGGCCGCGACCACCACCAGGCTGGCGACCGCGAGCAGGTGGGTGACGACGCGCTGCTTTTCGTTGAGGAACAGGTCGAGCATCAGCAGCGCGAACGCGGCGCCGACCAGCGCCAGTTCCGGCACCAGCGGCAGCAGTTCGGTTGCGGAGGGCGTGGCGAGGGTGGCTTGCATCGTCGTCATGGCTTCATCAAAGCTTGGTGGCGGCGAGCTGCGCCGCCAGTTGCGCGATGGAGGGCTCCATCAGGTCGATCAGCGGCTTGGGCCACACGCCCAGCACCAGCACGCCGGCCGCGAACACGCCCAGCACCAGCCATTCGCGCGCGTTGATGTCCTCGAGTTCGGCGACGTGGGCATTGCCGACCTCGCCCCAGATCACCCGCTTGGTCAGCCACAGCGTGTAGCCGGCGCCGATGATCAGGGTGGCCGCGGCGGCGAAACCGACCAGCGGGTCGTGCTGGAACGCGGCCAGGATGACCATGAATTCGCCGACGAAGCCGCTGGTGCCCGGCAGGCCCGAATTGGCCATCGCGAACAGCACCCAGAACATCGCGAACCACGGCATCACGTTGGCCACGCCGCCGTAGTCGCGGATCATGCGCGAGTGCATGCGGTCGTACAGCACGCCGACGCAGGAGAACATCGCCCCGGACACGAAGCCGTGGCTGATCATCTGCACCATCGCGCCCTGCATGCCCAGGCGCGCGGCATCCTGCGCGCCGGCGTCGCGCACCAGCGCGAAGGCGATGAAGGTGCCGAGGGTGACGAAGCCCATGTGCGAGACCGACGAATAGGCGATCAGCTTCTTCATGTCCTCCTGCACCAGCGCGACCAGGCCGACGTAGACCACCGCGACCAGCGACAGCGCGATCACCAGCCAGGCGTAGTCGTGTCCGGCGTCGGGGACGATCGGCAGGACGAAGCGCAGGAAGCCGTAGCCGCCGATCTTGAGCATGATCGCGGCCAGGATCACCGAGCCGCCGGTCGGCGCCTCGACGTGGGCGTCCGGCAACCAGGTGTGCACCGGGAACATCGGCACCTTCACCGCGAACGCCACCAGGAAGGCGAAGAACAGCCAGGTCTGCTCGCCGATGGTCAGCGGCAACGCGGCCATGTCGGCCAGCTGCCAGCTGCCGCCCTTCAGGTACAGGTAGATCAGCCCGACCAGCATGAACACCGAGCCGAGGAAGGTGTACAGGAAGAACTTCACCGAGGCATACACCCGGCGCGGGCCGCCCCACACGCCGATGATGATGAACATCGGGATCAGCATGCCTTCGAAGAACACGTAGAACAGCAGCGCATCGAGCGCGCTGAACACGCCGATCATCAGGCCTTCGAGGACCAGGAACGCGGCGTAGTACTGGCTCACCCGCTTGTCGATCGCGGTCCACGCGCCGACCAGCACCAGCACGGTGGTCAGCGTGGTCAACCCGACCAGCGCCAGCGAGATGCCGTCCGCGCCGAGGTGGTACTGGATGTCGTAGGCCGGCAACCACGCCAGTTGCTCGACGTACTGCATCGCCGGGCTGGCCAGGTCGAAACCGAGGAACAGCGGGATGCTGCACAGGAAGGTGGCGAATGCGAAGCCGAGCGCGATCCAGCGGGCGACTCCCGGGCGGGCGTTGCCCGCAAGCAGGGTGCACACGCCGCCCAGGATGGGCAGCCAGATCAGGATGCTGAGGAGAGGCCAGTGGGTCACGCGCGGGTTTCCATGCAGTCGTTCGTCTGGCTCAGAGCCAGTAGTGGTTGGCCAGCGCGAGCAGCGCGACCAGGCCCAGGATCATCGCGAAGGCGTAGTGGTACAGGTAGCCGGACTGCAGCTTGCGAACCAGGCCTGCGGTGAGTCCCACCAGGCTTGCGCTGCCGTTGACGGCAACGCCGTCGATCAGCCTGCCGTCGATTTCGCGCGACAGCTTGCCCAGCTTCACGCCGCCGCCGGCGAACCCGCCGATCCACAGGTCGTCCATGAAGTACTTGCGGTCCAGCACCTTGATCGGCCACGCCAGCGTGCGGGTGATGCCCGCGCGCCACTCCGGCTTGACCATGTACAGCAGGGTGGCCAGCAGGAAGCCCATCAGCGCGAGGAAGAACGCCGGCGCCGTGAAGCCATGCAGCGCGAACGCCACCGGACCGTGGAACTCGGCTGCCAGCGCGGCCATCACGTCGTGTTCCTTCAGTACGTCGATGGCGCCGAGGAAGAACGGCAACTGCTTCTCGTGGCCCATCAGGTCGGTGCCGAACAGCATCGGGCCGACGGTGAGGAAACCGACCGCGATCGACGGGATCGCCAGCAGCACCAGCGGCAGGGTCACCACCCACGGCGACTCATGCGGCTCATGCGCGCCATGGCCATGGTCATCGTGGTGCGCATCGTGGTGGTGGTCGTGCGCATGCGCGTCGTGCCCGTGGGCATCGTGGGCATGCGCATCGCGGAAGCGTTCTTCGCCGAAGAAGGTCAGGTACAGCAGGCGGAAGCTGTAGAAGCTGGTGACGAACGCGCCCAGCAGGACCGCGAAGTTGGCGTACTGCGCGATCAGGCTGCCCGGATGCTCGCCGGCATGGTGGGCCACGGCCTCGATGATGGTGTCCTTCGAGTAGAAGCCGCTGAAGAACGGCGTGCCGACCAGCGCCAGGGTGCCCACCCACATGGTGAGGTGGGTGATCGGCATGTACTTGCGAAGGCCGCCCATCTTGCGCATGTCCTGCTCATGGTGCATGCCGATGATCACGCTGCCGGCGCCGAGGAACAGCAGGGCCTTGAAGAAGGCGTGGGTCATTAGGTGGAACACCGCCGCCGAATACGCGGAGACGCCCAGCGCCACTGTCATGTAACCCAGCTGCGACAGCGTCGAATACGCAACCACGCGCTTGATGTCGTTCTGGACCATGCCGATCAGGCCGGTCCAGAACGCGGTGGTCGCGCCGATCACCAGGATGAAGTTCAGCGCCGTCGTCGACATCTCGAACAGCGGCGACATGCGCGCCACCATGAAGATGCCGGCGGTCACCATCGTCGCGGCGTGGATCAGCGCGGAGATCGGCGTCGGGCCTTCCATCGAGTCCGGCAGCCAGACGTGCAGCGGAACCTGCGCGGACTTGCCCATCGCGCCGATGAACAGGCAGATGCAGACCACGGTGGGCACCGACCACGCCTGGCCCGGCAACACGGTGACGGTGAGGTCGCGCATCACGCCCGCGTTGGCGAAGGCGGTGGCGTAATCGAGGGTGCCGATCCAGTACAGCACGCCGGCGATGCCGAGCAGGAAGCCGAAGTCGCCGACGCGGTTGACCAGGAACGCCTTGAGGTTGGCGAAGATCGCGGTCGGCCGCTTGAACCAGAAGCCGATCAGCAGGTAGGACACCAGGCCCACGGCTTCCCAGCCGAAGAACAGCTGCAGGAAGTTGTTGCTCATCACCAGCATCAGCATGCTGAAGGTGAACAGCGAGATGTAGCTGAAGAAGCGCTGGTAGCCGTCGTCCTCGGACATGTAGCCGATGGTGTAGACGTGCACCAGCAGCGAGACGAAGGTGACCACCACCATCATCATCGCGGTCAGCTTGTCGACCATGAAGCCGACATGCGCCGAATAGTTGCCGACCTGGAACCAGGTGTAGAGGTTCTCGTTGAACGGCGTCGCGCCCTGCAGCAGCTGCCACAGCACGTGCGCGGACAGCGCGCAGCTGGCCGCCACGCCGAGGATGGTCACGCTGTGCGCGCCCACGCGGCCGATCCTGCGGCCGAACAGGCCGGCGAGGACACTGCCGAGCAAGGGCAGCAGCACGACCAGCAGGAGTTGGGTCTTCGAGATCGGCATCCGTCAGCCCTTCAGCGAGTCGATGTCCGAAACGTCGATGCTGCGACGGTTGCGGAACAGGGTGACCAGGATGGCCAGGCCGATCGCCGCCTCGGCGGCGGCCACGGTCAGGATGAAGAACACGAAGACCTGGCCGGCGGGGTCGCCCAGCGAACGCGAGAAGGCGACGAAGTTGATGTTCACCGCGAGCAGCAGCAGCTCCAGCGACATCAGCAGCATGATCACGTTCTTCCGGTTGAGGAAGATCCCGGCCACGCTGATGCAGAACAGCACGGCGCCGAGCGCCAGGAAGTGGCCGAGGGTCAGGGCCGCGAACACATTGCTCATGGCGTGCCCTCCCCTTCGGCTGGTGCCGGCGGCGACGGACGCGTGGCCTCCATCTTGACGATGCGGACGCGGTCGGCGGCGCGGACCCGCGATTGCCCGGCGGGGTCCTGGTGCTTGGTGCCGCCACGACGGCGCAGGGTCAGCATCACCGCGGCCACCACCGCCACCGTCAGGATCACCGCGGCGACCTCGAACGGCAGCATGAAGTCGGTGAACAGCGCACGCGCCAGCCAGGTGGTGTTGGGCACGTCGGTGCCCGTGGCCGCATTGTCCGCCAGCGGCACCGCCGAGGCGGCGCGGACGCCGATGAGGGCGAGCATCTGCACCAGCATCACCACCGCGACCAGCAGCCCGATCGGCAGGTACTTGACGTAGCCCTCGCGCAACGGCGCCAGGTCGATGTCGAGCATCATCACCACGAACAGGAACAGCACCATCACCGCGCCCACGTAGACCAGCACCAGCGCGATGCCGAGGAACTCGGCGCCGCCGACGATCCACGTGCAGGCCACCGAGAAGAAGGTCAGCACGAGCCACAACGCGGCATGCACCGGGTTGCGGGAGGTAATGGTCGCCAGCGCCGCCACCGCGGCGGTCGCCGCGAAACCGAGGAAGGCCAAGGTCGTGAAATCGAAAGTCATGCGTGTCTCAACCTCAACGGAACGGCGCGTCGGCGGCGCGACGCTCGGCGATCTCCGCCTCCAGGCGGTCGCCGATGGCCAGCAATTGCGGCTTGGTCAGGATGTTCTGGCCGCGGGTGTCGAAGTGGTATTCGAGCACGTGGGTCTCGACGATCGAGTCCACCGGGCAGGATTCCTCGCAGAACCCGCAGTAGATGCACTTGAACAGGTCGATGTCGTAGCGCGTGGTGCGGCGGGTGCCGTCGGCGCGCTGCTCGGAATCGATGGTGATCGCCAGTGCCGGGCACACCGCCTCGCACAGCTTGCAGGCGATGCAGCGCTCCTCGCCGTTCGGATAGCGACGCAGCGCGTGCACGCCGCGGAAGCGCGGCGACTGCGGGGTCTTCTCCATCGGGTACATCAGCGTGTACTTCGGCTTGAACAGGTACTTCAGGGTCAGCCACAGGCCGCCCAGCAGTTCCAGCAGGAGCAGGCTCTTGAAGTAGGCCATCACTTTTGAGTTATGCATCTTGCCCATGGCTTACTGGCCCGCCTGCAGGACGCCGGAGAACACCAGCAACGCGGTCACGAAGATCCAGGCGATGGTGATCGGGATGAACACCTTCCATCCCAGCCGCATGATCTGGTCGTAGCGGTAGCGCGGGAACGAGGCGCGGAACCAGATGAAGCAGCTGGCGAAGAAGAACACCTTGGCCAGCAGCCACCACCAGCCATCGCCGAGCACGGTCGACAGCACCGGCACGTCGGGGATCAGCGCGGCCGGGACCGGCGACAGCCAGCCGCCGAGGAAGAAGGTCGCGGTCAGGAAGCTGACCAGGATCATGTTGGCGTATTCGGCGAGGAAGAACAGCGCGAACTGCGAACCGGAGTACTCGACCATGTGGCCGGCGACGATTTCCGACTCGCCCTCGACCACGTCGAATGGCGCGCGGTTGGTCTCGGCCACGCCGGAGATGAAATACACCACGAACAGCGGCAGCAACGGCCACATGAACCATTCGGTGAAACCGCCGTTGCCGCCCTGGGCATTGACGATGTCCGACAGGTTCAGGCTGCCAGCGGCGATCAGCACGCCGACCAGGGCAAAGCCCATCGCGATCTCGTAGCTCACGACCTGCGCCGCGCCACGCATCGCGCCAAGGAACGCGTACTTGGAGTTGGACGCCCAGCCGGCGAGGATCGTGCCGTACACGCCCAGCGAGGTCATCGCCAGCAGGTAGAGCAGCCCCGCGTTGGCGTTGGACAGCACCACCTGCGCGTCGAACGGCACCACCGCCCACGCGGCGAACGCCGGCACCAGCGCGATCAACGGGGCAAGCCGGAACAGCAACGGATGCGCGACCGCCGGCTGCAGGACTTCCTTGAACAGCAGCTTGAACACGTCCGCGAAGGCCTGCAGGATGCCCCAGCCGACGTACATCGGCCCGTGGCGGACATGCATCCAGCCGATCAGCTTGCGTTCCCAGACCACGTAGAAGGCGACCGAGACGATCACCGGCACGGCGATGGCGAGGATCTTCAGCACGATCCAGACCAGCATGCCGATGGTGCCGAACGACAGCAGGCCGTCGCGCACCGGTTCGATGACGTGGGTCATCAGCGGATTGATGGATTCGATCATGCGCGCGCGACCTCCGCCGTCACCGCCGCGGCCAGCGGCGCGGTGGCGCCATGGCCGGATTCGATCCACAGGCAGCCTGCCGCGACGCGCTCATCGACAACCACCGGCAAGGTGGCGGTTCCGGTCGCGGTGGCGAGCTTCGCCATCGCGCCCTCGACCAGGCCTGCGCCATCCGCATCCACCGGGTTGAGCAGCAGGCGTGGACCGGCATTGAGCGGATGCGCCTGCAGCGCTTCGGCGCGACGGGTCACCGCGTCGACACGGTAGATCGCCTGCGACGTGGCGACTTCCAGACCGGCACCAGGCGTTGCCGGTGCATTGCCAGCCGCGACTTGCACGGCCCTGGCCGCGATGCCCGCGCGCAGCCCCGCCAGGTCGGTGAATTCGAAGCCCGGCACGCCAAGCAGGCCGCCGAGCGCACGCAAGGCGCGCCAGCCCGGCTGCGCCTGGCCCGGCACCTTGCCGGCAGCGCTCGCGGCCTGGTCGCGGCCCTCGAGGTTGGTCAGGGTCGCATCGACTTCCGGCAGCGCGCCGATCGGCAGGATCACGTCGGCGACGCGGCGGGTGGACTGGCAGGCGAACTGGCTCAACGCCACCACCTGCGC
The DNA here is from genome assembly GCA_035456065.1 of Thermomonas sp. Classification (GTDB taxonomy): domain Bacteria; phylum Pseudomonadota; class Gammaproteobacteria; order Xanthomonadales; family Xanthomonadaceae; genus Thermomonas. The sequence goes on from DATIDW010000042.1 coordinate 21,792, forward strand.
GCCACCCAACGCCTTCAGCGCGACCAGTTGGTCGGCGAAATCCAGGCCCGGTTCGATGCCGTGCAGCACGTAGGCGGCACGCGGCTGCAGCAACATCGCCTGTGCGTCGCGCGACACCGGCAGCACGCCGTGCCTGGCCAGGCCCAGCGCGTTCGCGCCCTGCGGGATGCGGCAGAGCTTCGCGTTCTTCGCCGTGGCGAACTCGCCAGCCGCCTTGCGGATCGCGGCCGCATGCGGGCCGTTCTCGGCCACGCCACCAACGATCACCGCGATATTCGCGGCGTCGCCAAGCTCGACCTGGCCCAGCGCGGGCGCGAGCTGCGACGGCGGCACGATCCGCTTCGACGCAAGCGTGAACGCCACATCGAAATCGACCGGATTGACCACGTGCACCCTGGCCCCGCGCTTGACCGCCTTGCGCAGGCGCTGGTGCAGCAGCGGCACTTCATGGCGCAGGTGGCTGCCGACGATGACGATCGCGTCGGCCTGCTCGATCTCCGCGACCGGCATCGCGAACGCTTCGGCAACCGCGCCATCCGACAGGTCGGACTGGCCGATGCGGTGGTCGAGGTTGCCGGTGCCCAAGGCCTCGGCCAGGCGGGCCAGCAGCGCGCCCTCCTCGTTCGAGGTCGACGGGTGCACCAGGATGCCGAGGTCGTCTGCGGCGTTGTCGCGCAGGATCTGCGCGGCCTTGGCCAGCGCTTCGTCCCATGTGGCTTCGCGGAAGTCGTCGCGACCATCCCCCGCACCGATCCGGATCAGCGGAACGGTCGCGCGGTCGGCCGCATAAAGGCCTTCATGCGCGTAGCGGTCGCGGTCCGACAGCCAGCACTCGTTCACCGCTTCGTTGTCGCGCGGCACGCTGCGCAGGATCTCCCCGCGGCGCACGTGATGGAACAGGTTGCTGCCCAATGCATCGTGGTAGCCCAGCGAGGCCTTGGCCGTGAGTTCCCACGGACGCGCCTTGAAGCGGAACACCTTGTTGGTCAGCGCGCCGACCGGGCAGACGTCGATGACGTTGCCGGACAGTTCGGTGGTCAGCGGCTTGCCGTCGTAGGTGCCGATCTGCAGGTTCTCGCCGCGCTGCATGCCGCCGAGTTCGTAGGTGCCGGCGATGTCCGCGGTGAAGCGCACGCAGCGCGTGCACTGGATGCAGCGGGTCATCTCGGTGGCGACCAGCGGCCCCATGTCCTCGTCGGCGACCACGCGCTTGCGTTCGACGAAGCGGCTGACCGAACGACCGTAGCCCAGCGAGAGGTCCTGCAACTCGCACTCGCCGCCCTGGTCGCAGATCGGGCAATCCAGCGGGTGGTTGATCAGCAGGAATTCCATCACGTTGCGCTGGGCCTTCAGCGCCTTGTCGTTGCGGGTGAAGACCTTCAGCCCGTCCATCACCGGGGTGGCGCAGGCCGGCGACGGCTTCGGCGCGGAACGCCCGCCGACTTCGGTATCGACCAGGCACATGCGGCAGTTGGCGGCGATCGGCAGCTTCTCGTGGTAGCAGAAGCGCGGGATCGGAATGCCGGCCTTGTCGGCCGCATGGATGATCATCGAGCCCTTGGGCGCGGCCAGTTCGACGCCGTCGATGATGACGGTGACGTGGTCCGGCGGCAGGTTCGGGTTCACCGGTTGCGCGCTCATGCCGCGACCTCCACCGGCTTGACTTCAAGCTTGCTCACGAGCCTGCCCGCGCGCTCGTCGTCGACATAGAAGCGCTGGTTGACGATGGCGTATTCGAATTCGTGCCAGTAATGGCGCAGGAAGCCCTGCACCGGCCACGCGGCGGCCTCGCCGAACGCGCAGATGGTGTGGCCCTCGATCTGGCCGGCGGCGGCGCGCAGCATCTGCAGATCGTCGAGGGTGGCCTGGAAGTTGCAGATGCGGTCGAGCATGCGGTGCATCCAGCCGGTGCCTTCGCGGCAGGGCGTGCACTGGCCGCAGCTTTCCTTCCAGTAGAAGCGCGAGATGCGCCGGCACGCACGCACCATGCAGGTGGTGTCGTCCATCACCACGACGGCGCCGGAACCCAGGCCGGAACCGGCCTTCTGGATCGCGTCGTAGTCCATGGTCAGGCCCATCATCACCTCGCCCGGCAGCACCGGCATCGAGGAACCGCCCGGAATCACGCCCTTGATCGTGCGGCCCGGCTTCATGCCCCCGCACAGCGCGAGCAGGTCGGCGAACGTGGTGCCCAGGCGCACTTCATGGTTGCCGGGGTTGGCCACGTGGCCGGACACCGAGAAGATCTTGCAGCCGCCGTTGTTCGGCTTGCCGAGGCTCATGAACCATTCGGCGCCGTTGCGGATGATCGCCGGCACCGAGGCATAGGTCTCGGTGTTGTTGATCGTGGTCGGCTTGCCATACAGGCCGAAGTTGGCCGGGAACGGCGGCTTGTAGCGCGGCTGGCCCTTCTTGCCTTCCAGCGATTCCATCAGCGCGGTTTCTTCGCCGCAGATGTAGGCGCCCGCGCCCAGCGCGTTGTACAGGTCGATGTCGATGCCGGAACCGAGGATGTCCTTGCCCAGCCAGCCGTGCCGGTAGGCTTCGGCGGTGGCTTCCTCCAGGTGCTCGAACGGCTCGTGGTGGAACTCGCCGCGCAGGTAGTTGTAGCCCGCGGTCGAGCCCGTCGCATAGCACGCGATCGCCATGCCCTCGATCACCGAATGCGGGTTGTAGCGCAGGATGTCGCGGTCCTTGGCGGTGCCCGGCTCGGATTCGTCCGAGTTGCACAGGATGTACTTCTGGCCCGGACCCTTCGGCATGAAGCTCCACTTCAGGCCGGTCGGGAAGCCCGCGCCGCCGCGGCCGCGCAGGCCGGACGCCTTGACCATCTCGATCACGTCGGCCGGCGGGATCTTCTCTTCCAGGATCTTGCGCAGCGCGGCGTAACCACCGGTCTTCAGGTAGTTCTCATACGACCACGGCTTGTCGAAGTGCAGCGTCGTGTAGACGGCCTGGTGCGCCTGCGGCGCCGGGCCGACCGGGCCGTAGCCCTCGGAATAGTGCGAATGCCCGCCCATTACTTCAGCCCGTCCAGCAGCTCGTCCACCTTCGCGGCGTCGAGTTTCTCGTGGTAATGCCCGTTGATCACGACCACCGGCGCGCCGCAGCACGCGGCCACGCATTCCTCTTCGCGCTTCAGGTAGACGCGGCCGTCGGCGGTGGATTCGCCCAGCCTGCAGCCCAGCTTCCTCTCGGCATGCGCGACCAGGTCCTCGGCGCCGTTCAACCAGCAACTGATGTTGGTGCAGAAGGCCACGTTGTTGCGGCCGACCGGCTCGGTCTCGAACATCGAGTAGAAGGTCGCGACCTCGTAGGCCCAGACCGGCGGCAGGTCGAGGTATTTCGCGACCGCGGCGATCAGCTCGTCGCTCAGCCAGCCATTGTTCTGTTCCTGCGCCGCGAACAGGCCTTGCAACACGGCCGAACGCTTGCGGTCCGGCGGGAACTTGCCCAGCCAGTGTTCGATATGCGCACGCGTCGCGTCCGACAGCACCACCATCGGATCCACGTTGCGGCAGGCCTCGAAATTGCCCGTCGCCTTCATCGGTCGATCTCCCCGAACACCACGTCGTAGGTGCCGATCATGGCGACGACGTCGGCCAGCATGTGGCCCTTCACGATTTCGTCCATCGAGGACAGGTGGGCGAAGCCCGGCGCGCGCAGGTGCACGCGGAACGGCTTGTTGGCGCCGTCGCTGACCAGGTAGCAGCCGAATTCGCCCTTCGGCGCTTCCACTGCCGCATAGGTCTCGCCGGCCGGCACGCAATAGCCTTCCGAGAACAGCTTGAAGTGGTGGATCAGCGCTTCCATGTCGTCCTTCATCGCCTCGCGCGACGGTGGCGACACCTTGTAGTTGTCCAGCATCACCGGGCCCGGGTTGGCCTTCAGCCACGCCACGCACTGCCGGATGATCCTGGTGGACTCGCGCATTTCCGCGATGCGCACCAGGTAGCGGTCGTAGCAGTCGCCATTGACGCCCACCGGGATGTCGAAATCGACCTCCGCGTACCTGGCGTAGGGTTGCTTCTTGCGCAGGTCCCAGGCCACGCCGGAACCGCGGATCATCGGACCGGTCATGCCCCAGGCCATCGCCGTTTCCGGGCTGATCACGCCGATGCCGACGGTGCGCTGCTTCCAGATGCGGTTGTCGGTGAGCAGGGTTTCGTACTCGTCGATGCGCGCCGGGAAGTCCTGGCAGAAGTGCTCCAGGTAATCCAGCAGCGAACCTTCGCGCCATTCGTTGAAGCGCTTGAGCTTGGCGCCCTTGCGCCACGGCGATTCCTTGTACTTCGGCATCCGGTCCGGCAGGTCGCGGTAGACGCCACCCGGACGGTAATACGCCGCGTGCATGCGCGCACCGCTGACCGCCTCGTAGCAGTCCATCAACTCTTCGCGTTCGCGGAACGCATACAGGAACACCGCCATCGCGCCGAGGTCGAGCGCGTTCGAGCCTGCCCACATCAGGTGGTTCAGGATGCGGGTGATCTCGTCGAACATCGTGCGGATCCACTGCGCCCGTTCCGGCGCCTCGATCCCCATCAGCGTCTCGATGGCGCGCACGTAGGCGTGCTCGTTGCACATCATCGACACGTAGTCGAGCCGGTCCATGTAACCGATCGACTGGTTGAACGGCTTGGATTCGGCGAGCTTCTCGGTGCCGCGGTGCAGCAGGCCGATGTGCGGATCGGCGCGGCGCACGATCTCGCCGTCCATCTCCAGGATCAGGCGCAGCACGCCGTGCGCGGCCGGATGCTGAGGACCGAAGTTGAACGTGTAGTTGCGGATCTCCTGCTGCGCTTCCGCCGAGTTGCTGGCGAACACGTTGCTCGTGGGGACGGCGCTCATCAGCGTGCCTCCCGCTGCAGGATCTTGCCGCTTCGCTCGCCCTCGGCGGTGGCGAAGCGGGCGTCGTCGCGGATGACGCGCGGCACGCCGACGCGCGGCTCCACCGACGTCACCGGCGCATAGACCACGCGCTGTTTCTCGGCGTCGTAGTGGACCTCGACATTGCCGATCAGCGGGAAGTCCTTGCGGAACGGATGGCCGACGAAACCGTAGTCGGTGAGGATGCGGCGCAGGTCCGGGTGGCCATCGAAGATGATCCCGAACATGTCGAACGCCTCGCGCTCGAACCAGTTCACGCCTGCCCAGATGCCGACCAGCGACGGCACCACCGGCAGGCTGTTGTCGTCCGCGAAGCAGCGCACGCGCACGCGGGTGTTGTTGCGCACCGACAGCAGGTGCAGGACCGCGGCATAGCGCTTGCCTTCCAGCGCATCGACCGCGATCGCCTGCGGATCCGCCACCTGGTGGCTGGGTGGCTGGGTCCACTTGAAGCGACCCGGGCCCTGCCCCTCGACGCCGCGGCTAAAGCCCTGCGCGGACACGCCGTCGGTGTCCCATTCGTCGTCGCCGTAGCTCAGGTAGTCGACGCCGCAGAGGTCGATGAAGGTGTCGAAGCCGAATTCATCGCGCAGGGCCTGGCAGGTCGCCAGCCATTCGCCCGCGCCGACTTCGAGCGTGACTTCGCCGCGCGGCTGCGCGACCTGCACCGCGGCGTCGCCGAAACGCGCCGCCAATCCGCTTGCGAAGGTCGCGCTCATGCCACGATGCCCTTCTGCATCGTCGCGTGGCCGGCTTCATTGCCCTCGCCGCCCGGCGCGAACGGGTTCTGCGCGCTGCGGCGGATCTTCTTCTGCAGTTGCAGGATGCCGTAGACCAGCGCCTCGGCGGTCGGCGGACAGCCCGGCACGTAGACGTCGACCGGGACGATGCGGTCGCAGCCGCGCACGACCGAATACGAATAATGGTAGTAGCCGCCGCCGTTGGCGCAGCTGCCCATCGAGATCACCCACTTCGGGTCGGGCATCTGGTCGTAGACCTTGCGCAAGGCCGGGGCCATCTTGTTGCACAGGGTGCCGGCCACGATCATCACGTCGGACTGGCGCGGCGACGGGCGGAACACCACCCCGAACCGGTCCAGGTCCAGGCGCGCGGCGCCGGCATGCATCATTTCCACCGCGCAGCAGGCCAGGCCGAAGGTCATCGGCCACATCGAGCCGGTGCGCGCCCAGTTCCACAGCGCATCCATGCTGGTGGTGACGAACCCGTTCTGCAGCAGCGGGTTGTCGCCTTCCGGGCGCAGGATGTCGTCCAGCCGCCCCTCGGGCAGCGGGTTGCTGGCGATTTCCAGGACTTTCTGGACGATATTGCTCATTCCCACTCCAGCGCGCCGCGCTTCCAGACGTACACGAAGCCAATCACCAGCAGGGTCAGGAACACGCCCATCTCGACCAGGCCGAACACCCCGAGCTCGCGGAACACCAGCGCCCACGGGAAGACGAAGGCGATTTCGAGGTCGAACACGATGAACAGGATGGCGATCAGGTAGTAGCGGACGTCGAACGGCATGCGCGCGTTCTCGAACGCGCTGAACCCGCATTCGTAGGGCGCCAGCTTGTCCGCGCCCGGGCTCTTCGGGCCCAGCACGTTGCCGACCACGATCAGGACGATGCCGATGCCGGTGGCGACGATCAGGAACAGCAGGGTGGGCAGGTATTCGGCCAGCACGCGTGCCTCGATATTCTTCAGGGGGGCTAGCCGGCACCAAGGCCGCTCGCTATATCCGCATTATTGTAGCCGCGCAGGCTCCGTGGCGGCCAGACCCGGGCGCATCACCCGGGTGAAAACGTCGCCTGCATCACCCCTCAACCGCCTTCGAGCTGTTCCCAGCGCAGATAGGCTGCATCGAGTTCGGCCTGGGCAGCGGCCATCGCAATGTTGTCCGCGGTGACCAGGGCGGCCTCGCGCTGGTAGTAGTCGGGCCGGGTCATGCGCGTGGCCATGGCGGCCAGCTGGGCTTCCAGCGACTCGATCCGCAGCGGCAACTGCTCGAGCTCCTTGATCTCCTTGAAGCTGCGCTTGGCCTTCGGTTGCGTGATCGCGGCCGGTGCCACGGGAACGGCACCACCCGCCGTGGCGGGCCGGGCCGGCGCGAACGCCTGCCGATCCGCTGCCGACGCGGACTGGCGCAGCCAATCGCTGTAGCCGCCGACGAATTCGCCGATCCGGCCATCGCCTTCCATGACGATCGTCGAGGTCACCACGTTGTCGAGGAAATCGCGGTCGTGGCTGACCAGCAGCAGGGTGCCGGGATAGTCGCCCAGCAGTTCTTCCAGCAGCTCGAGGGTCTCGACATCAAGGTCGTTGGTGGGTTCGTCCATCACCAGCAGGTTGGACGGCTGCGCGAACAGCCGGGCCAGCAGCAGGCGGTTGCGCTCGCCGCCGGACAGGCGGGTGATCGGCGCGCGGGCGCGTTCCGGGGTGAACAGGAAGTCCTGCAGGTAGCCGATGATGTGCTTCTGCTTGCCGCCGACTTCGACGAACTCGCGCCCCTCGGCGACATTTTCGATGGCATTCCAGTCCTCGCGCAGGGTCGCCCGGTATTGATCGAAATAGGCGACCTGCAACTGCGTGCCCTGTTTCACCTCGCCGGCCTGCGGTCGCAGGTCGCCCAGCAGCAGCTTGAGCAGGGTGGTCTTGCCGCTGCCGTTGGGGCCGACCAGGCCGATCCGGTCGCCACGCAGGATCGTGGTGGAGAAATCGCGCACCAGCAGGTTGCTGCCATGGGCGAAGGTCAGGTCCTTCGCCTCGATCACCTTCTTGCCGGATTCGCCGGCCTGCGCGGTGGCCATCTTGACGTTACCGGTCTGCGCGCGGCGCTGCGCGCGGTCCTCGCGCATCGCCTTCAGGCGACGCACGCGGCCTTCATCGCGGGTACGGCGGGCCTTGATGCCCTGGCGGATCCACACTTCCTCCTGCGCCAGCAGCTTGTCGAAGCGCGCGTTCTCCTGCGCTTCGGCGTTCAACCGCTCCTCCTTGCGGCGCTGGTAATTGTCCCAGTCGCCCGGCCAGCTGGTGACCTGGCCGCGGTCGATCTCGACGATGCGGGTGGCCAGCGCGCGCAGGAAGCGGCGGTCATGGGTCACGAACACCAGCGCCCCGCTCCACTGCTTGAGGAAGCCCTCCAGCCAGTCGATCGCGGTGATGTCGAGGTGGTTGGTCGGCTCGTCCAGCAGCAGCAGGTCGGGTTGCGAGACCAGTGCACGCGCCAGCAACACCCGCCGCTTCATCCCGCCCGAGAGCGCGGCGAAGTCGGCATCGCCATCCAGCCCGAGCCGCTCCAGCGTCTCGATCACCCGCTGGTCCAGCGACCAGCCATTCGCGGCTTCGATCCTGGCCTGCACCTCCGCCAGTGCGTCCATGTCGATGTCTTCGGCGTGGATCAGATGATGGTAGTGCGCAAGCTGGGCACCGAGATCGCCAAGCCCGGCCGCGACCACGTCGAACACGCTGCCGGCTGCGTCCAGCGGCACTTCCTGCTCCAGGCGGGCGATCCGGCGACCGCCCTCGACCCTGACTTCACCGTCGTCCGGCTTCAGCTCGCCGGCCAGCAGCTTCATCAGGGTCGACTTGCCGGCGCCGTTGCGGCCGATCAGGGCGATGCGCTCGCCCGCTTCGATGGCGAGGTCGACGTGTTCCAGCAACAAGGGACCGCCGACGCTGTAGTCGACGCCCTGCAAAGTGATCAAAGGCATCCGCGCATTGTACGTGCCGGCGTCATCGCCCACCCACGCGAGTGGCCGTTCCCGCCAGCGCGCGGTCGCGGTAGGCTTGCCCCCGGCAGCACCCACCCACTCGACCGGAGATCGCCATGAGCAAGGGCATGGACCAGAAGAAGACCGAGAAGAAGAAGCCGGAAAAGTCGCTGAAGGAGAAGCGCGCGGCCAAGAAGGAAAAGAAGGGCAAGTAAGCCCCTCCCGACAGGCCGGTTGGCTCAGGAGCTGCAGGACAGCATCGAGCAACCGGCCTTGTCCCTCGCCCACTCCGGGCGCTTGCCGGCAAGCCGTTGGTTGCCCGGCTGGTCCTCGTACGGCCGGCGCATCACCTCCAGCAGTTCGCCAATGCCGGTCATGTCGCCGGCATCGGCGCGGTCGATGGCCTCCTGCGCCAGCCAGTTGCGCAGGACGTATTTCGGATTGACCGCGTTCATCCTGCTGCGCCGCTGGTCGGCCGTCAGCGGATCGTCGCCCAGGCGGGTGGCGTAGCGGGCCAGCCATTCGTTGAAGGCCGCCTCGCCCGCAGCCTGCTTGCCGGGGTCGTAGAACGCGTCCTGGAGCGTGGCCAGCGACGGCGCTTGCGGATCGATGTCCGCCAATGCCCGGAACCACAGGGTCATGTCGACCTCATGCGCGTGCAGCAGGCCATGCAGGTCGCGAAGCAGGTCCACGTCCTCGTCGCGGCACTCGGCCAGCCCCAACTTGCGGGCGGTGCTGTCGCGGTCCGCGAGCGCATACGCGCTGGCGAAGCGCTCAAGTCCCGCCTGCAATGGCGCGGGATCGGCGAACAGCGGCGACAACGCGCGTGCCAGCTGGCCGAGGTTCCAGTAGGCGACGCGCGGCTGCCAGCCGAAGCGGTAGCGCCGGCCCGCCGCGTCCGTGGTGTTCGGGGTCCAGTCGGGGTCGTAGGCGTCGATCCAGCCGTACGGGCCGTAGTCGATGGTCAGGCCCAGGATCGACATGTTGTCGGTGTTGAGCACGCCATGGACGAAGCCGACCCGCATCCAGCCAGCGACCAGGCGCGCGGTGCGCTCGCAGACCTCGGCGAACCAGTCGGCATGCAAGGCTTCGCCCTGCCCCTGCAGGTGCGGGAAATCGCGGGCGATGCAGAAGTCGGCCAGCCTGCGCAGCAGTTCGATGTCGCCGCGCATGGCCGGCAGTTCGAAATGGCCGAAGCGCAGGAACGATGGGGCCACCCGGCAGACGATGGCCCCGGCTTCGACCTGCGGATGGCCGTCGTAGAACATGTCGCGGACCACGCCTTCGCCGGTGCCGACCAGGCTCAGCGCGCGCGTGGTCGGGATGCCGAGGTGATGCATGGTCTCGCTGCACAGGAATTCGCGGATCGAGGAGCGCAGCACCGCGCGGCCGTCGGCGCTGCGCGAATACGGGGTCGGCCCGGCGCCCTTGAGTTGCAGTTCGCGACGCTGGCCATCCGGCAGCAACGCCTCGCCCAGCGAGATCGCCCGACCGTCGCCCAACTGCCCGGCCCAATGGCCGAACTGGTGGCCGCCGTAGTTGCTCGCGAAGGGCTGCATCCCCGGCAGCAGGGCATTGCCGCCGAACACCCGGGCGAACTGCGGGGAACCGAGGTCGGCCTCGCTGAAACCCAGTTCGGCGGCCATTTCGCGCGAATGCGCCAACAGCCGCGGCGCTGCGACCGGGGTCGGATCGACCGCAGACCACGCCGCCGCCGGCACCTGGCGCGGGAACACTCGCGTTTCCGGATCGCCGGGCAGTGCGCGCAGGAAGCGGTTGTCGAAGGCCGGCACATGCATGCGCCATCCTAGCCCGCGGCACGTTGGAGCCTGAGCTCAGGCGACCCGGCGTACACTGCGCGGTCAACCCTGCGGCGGTCACGCCCACCAATGAGTCACATGGGACGCATATGAGCGCCGAAGCCACCGCCGACATCAAGTTCACCGACCTCGGCCTGCCCGAGACCCTGCTGCAAGCCTTGCGCACGGTCGGGTACGAATCCCCCAGCCCGATCCAGGCCGCGACCATCCCGCCGCTGCTGGCCGGCCGCGACATGATCGGCCAGGCCCAGACCGGCACCGGCAAGACCGCCGCGTTCGCCCTGCCCGCGCTGGCCAAGCTGGACGCCGCCGCCAGCAAGCCGCAGGTGCTGGTGCTGGCGCCGACCCGCGAACTGGCGATCCAGGTCGCCGAGGCGTTCCAGAAGTACGCGACCCATATCCCCGGCTTCCACGTGCTGCCGATCTACGGCGGCCAGAGCTACCAGCCGCAGCTCAGCGCGCTGAAGCGTGGTGTGCACGTGGTGGTCGGCACCCCGGGCCGGGTCATCGACCACCTCGAACGCGGTTCGCTGGACCTGTCCGCGCTGCGCATGCTGGTGCTGGACGAAGCCGACGAAATGCTGCGGATGGGCTTCATCGACGACGTCGAGGCGGTGCTCAAGAAGACCCCGGAAACCCGCCAGGTCGCGCTGTTCTCGGCGACGATGCCGGCGCAGATCAAGCGCATCGCCCAGACCTACCTGAAGGAGCCGGTCGAGATCGCGATCAAGTCGCTGACCTCCACCGCCGAGAACATCCGCCAGCGCTTCTGGATGGTCAGCGGGATCAACAAGCTGGACGCGCTGACCCGGATCATGGAAGCCGAGCCGTTCGAGGCGATGATCGTGTTCGCGCGGACCAAGCTGGGCACCGATGAATTGGCCGAGAAGCTGTCCGCGCGCGGGTTTTCGGCCGCGGCGATCAATGGCGACGTCGACCAGAAGATGCGCGAGCGCACCATCCAGCGCCTCAAGGACGGCCAGATCGACATCCTCGTCGCCACCGACGTGGCCGCGCGCGGGCTCGACGTCGACCGCATCAGCCACGTGCTGAACTACGACATCCCGTACGACACCGAAAGCTACGTGCACCGCATCGGCCGCACCGGCCGGGCCGGTCGCAAGGGTGAGGCGATCCTGTTCGTGGCCCCGCGCGAGCGCGGCATGCTGGGGGCGATCGAGCGCGCCACCCGGCAGAAGATCGAGCAGATGCAGCTGCCCAGCGTCGACGCGGTGAACGAACGCCGCGTCGCCAAGTTCCTCGACAAGATCGAGGGCGCGCTGGCCAGCGACGACCTGTCGATCTTCCGCGACCTGGTGGAACGCTACGAGCGCGAGAAGAACGTGCCGGCGGTGGAAATCGCCGCAGCGCTGGCGCAACTGGTGCAGGGCAAGACGCCGCTGCTGCTGGCCAAGCCGGCGGTGCCGGAGCGCACCTTCGAGGTGCGCGAGCCCCGCGAGCGCAGCGAACGCCCGGACCGTCCCGAGCGCCCCGTCCGCGAACGCGCCCCGCGCGATCCGAACGCACCCGAAGTCGGCATGAAGACCTACCGCATCGAGGTCGGCTACCAGCACGGCGTGCAGCCGGGCAACATCGTCGGCGCGATCGCCAACGAGGCCGACCTGGAGGCGCGTTTCATCGGCCGCATCGACATCCGCGACGACTTCACCCTGGTCGACCTGCCGGATGGCATGCCGGCCGACCTGCTGCAGCACATGCAGACCGTGCGGGTCGCCAGCCGCCCGCTGCGGATGCGTCCCGCCGAGGCCGCCGATATCGATGCGCCCAAGGCCAAGCGCAGCTTCGGCCCGCCGCGCGGCGACCGTCCCGGCGGCCCGCGCAAGCCCGGTGGCTTCAAACCGCGCGGCCCGCGCTGAGTGGCGCATTCGTGGGAGGAGCTCCAGCCCCGATCGCCCTCCAGGCAGGATCGGGGCGGAAGCCCCTTCCCGCGGCATGCCTGCATGCGGCTTGGCGATTGGCTCACGGTCGACGGCTTGGCATAGTTCCGGCATGCCCCGCCTCCTTGTCTTCCAGCACGTCGCAGCCGAACCCCTGGGCACGCTCGACCCGCTGATCCGCCGCCGCGGCCACCGGATCCGCTTCAAGAATTTCGAGCGCCATCCGGACGCCCAGCTCAACGTCGACCGCTATCGCGGGCTGGTGGTGCTGGGCGGGCCGATGAACGTCGAAGACCATCCGCGACGCCCGCACCTGGCCAACGAGATGCGCGCCATCGAGCGCATGCTCGAGCAGGGCAAGCCGGTGCTCGGCATCTGCCTGGGCGCGCAACTGCTGGCGCACGTGCTGGGCGCGCCGGTTTCGCGGATCGAGGTGCCGGAGATCGGCTGGTATCCGCTGCACAAGACCGCCGAGGGCCAGGCTGACCCGGTCCTCGCCCCGCTGCAGGCAGATACCCAGGTCTTCCAGTGGCACGGCTGCCGTTTCGAGATCCCGCGGGACGCGGTCCACCTGGCGCGCAGCCCGCAATGCGAGCCGCAGGCCTTCCGCTACGGCGACAACGCCTACGGCTTCCAGTTCCACCTGGAGATGGACGAACGGCTGGTCGAACGCTGGCTGGCGAACCCGGCCTACCGCGAGGAGCTCGCAGCATCCGGCCTTGCCCATGACGAGCATGCGATCCGCGCACAGACCAGGCAGCACATCGCGGCGATGCAGCAACAGGCCGATGCGGTGTTCAACAATTTCCTCGACCTGGTCGGCCAGCCGCAACGACGCTACACCCTGCCCTCGCGCGAGTGGGCCTGAACGCGTGACCGACAACCGGCACTACGACGCCATCGTGGTCGGCGCCGGTGCGGCCGGGTTGATGGCCGCGATCGCCGCCGGCCAGCGCGGCGCGCGCGTGCTGGTCGTCGACCACGCCAACAAGGTCGGCAAGAAGATCCTGATGTCCGGCGGCGGCCGCTGCAATTTCACCAACACCGGCACCACGCCCGCGCAATACCTCTCGGCCAACCCGCATTTCTGCAAATCGGCGCTGGCGCGCTACACGCCCTGGCATTTCATCGAACTGGTGGAGCGCCACGGCATCGCCTACCACGAGAAGGAACTCGGCCAGTTGTTCTGCGACGAGTCCTCGAAGCAGATCGTCAAATTGTTGCTTGACGAATGTGCGGCGGCCGGCGTCGAGGTGCGCACGCTCTGCAGCATCGAAGGCGTGCTGCATGCGGACAATGGCGAATTCCGCTTGCGCACGTCGCAAGGCTCGTTCGCTGCGCCGGCGCTGGTCGTCGCCAGCGGCGGCCTGTCGATCCCGAGCATGGGCGCGTCCGGTTTCGGCTACACGCTTGCGAAACAGTTCGGCCACGAGGTGCTGCCGACCCGCGCCGGCCTGGTGCCGCTCACCCTGACCGGCAAGCACGCCGAACGCCTGCAGGACCTGGCGGGGGTGGCGCTGCCGGTCGAGGCGCGCTGCAACGACGCGAGCTTCCGCAACTTCATGCTGGTCACCCATCGCGGCATCAGCGGGCCGTCGATCCTGCAGATCAGCTCCTACTGGCAACCAGGCGAGGACCTGCGGCTCGATCTCCTGCCCGGGATCGACGCCGACGCCCTGTTGCGCGAATGGCAGGCCACCCGGCGCGATGCGGAGTTGAAGACCTTGCTCGGCGAAGTCCTGCCGAAGCGCTTCGCCCAGCGCCTGTGCGAACACTGGATCGCCAGCAAGCCCCTGCGCCAGTACTCCCCGCCCGAGTTGCGCGGCATCGCCGACCTGCTGTCGTCCTGGCCCCTGGTCGCCAGCGGCACCGAGGGCTATCGCACCGCGGAAGTCACCCTGGGCGGCGTGGATACCGACGGACTGTCGTCCACCACGATGATGTCGAAGCGCGTGCCCGGCCTGTACTTCGTCGGCGAGGTGGTCGACGTCACCGGCTGGCTGGGCGGCTACAACTTCCAGTGGGCCTGGGCCAGCGGCCACGCGGCCGGGCATGCGCTGGCGGCATAGGGCCGGTCAGAACGGGAACGGGATCCCCAGGCGCGGGCCGAAGAACCACCACGCGAAACCGAGGATCGCGATCCACAACGCGATCTTGAACAGCGCACCGACGACCTTGATCGCCGCGTAGATCGCAACGATCAAGACCAGGATTCCGATCAGGCTCATGAAACTTCCGGCAAATGCGAAGCGCGCAGCTTAGGCGACGGCCGCGCCATCGGCCAGCGGCCTGAGCTGCGGATCCAGCGCGACCCGCTCGTCGAACACGAAGCAACGGCCGTCGTAGCCGGCACCGCCGACGGCCTCGAAATAGCCAAGGATCCCGCCATCCAGTTGCAACAGGTTGTCCATGCCGTCATGGCGCAGCCACAGCGCGGCTTTCTCGCAACGGATGCCGCCGGTGCAGAAGCTGACCACGGTGGCGTCGCGCAAGGCCTCGCGATGCGGCCCCAGTGCGTCCGGCAGGTCGGTGAAATTGTCGATCGGCAAGGTCATCGCGCCCGCAAACGTGCCGAAGCCGTATTCCTCGCGGTTGCGGGTGTCCAGCAGCACCAGCCGGCGACCGGCATCGTCATGGCCCTGGGCGATCCAGCGGGCCAGTGTCGCGGGCTCGACGGCCGGCGCACGTTCGCCCACCTCAAGGGGTGATGCATGCTCGCGCCGGAACGCGATGATCTCGTCCTTGCGCTTCACTTTCAGCCGCGCGAACGGCACCGCATCGCTCCAGCTTTCCTTCGCCTGCAGGCTGGCGAAGCGCAGGTCGCTGCGCAGCCAGGCGAGGAATCCGCGCAGCGCCGCTTCTTCGCCCGCGAGGAACAGGTTGAGGCCTTCCGGCGTCACCAGCACGCTGCCGCGCAAGGCATCGGCCTCCGCCCGCTCGTGAAGGGCCAGCGCCATCGCGTCGGCATCGTCGATGGCGACGAACAGGTAGGCAGCGACGTTCAGGATCATGCGGCTTTCGTGGCCCCGTACACGTCGTTGCGCAGCAGGATGCTGCAACAGGTGACCGCGCCCTCTGCCTTCTGCAGTTCGGAGACATCGACGGTGGTGACGTCGATGCCGGCTGCGCGCAGGCGTTCCAGCGTTTTCGGAAAGCAATCCGGATAGAGCACTGCGTCTCCCACGCGGACCGCATTGGCAGCGTGTTCCTCGCCAGGATCGACTTCGATGCGCTCGTAGTCCATGAATGGCGCCACGTCCACCCAGGCCGGATTGACCAGCACGGTGCCGGCCGCAACCTGGGTGACCGCGGACTTCAGGTGCAGGCAATCGCGGGTGGCCACGGCTTCGACGCTGTAACCGTGGGGCGCCAGCAAGTGGCGGAGTTGCGCCCTGCCCGATTCGTTGCTGCGCGCCGAGATGCCGACGAACACGCGCTTGCCGATGCGCAGCACGTCGCCGCCATCGAGCGTGCCCGGCGCCTCGATACGCAGCATCGGCCGGACACCACGCAGGAGGTCAATGACGGCCTGGCCCTCGCCGCGACGCGCGACCGCGCCAGGCCGGGTCTCGATCGCCACCTCGTCGAACGCCAGCGCGACGTCCTCGACGAACACCGAATCCGGATAGGCCGCCTCCGCCGGCAATTCCAGCACCTCGCATCCCAGCGTTTCCAGCGCCGCGCGGTAGGCCGCGTGCTGCGCACGCGCGCGCGCCACGTCGATCGCATCGCGCGCGACGAACGACAGCAGGCAGTCGGCAATCGCGGGGCTGACCTGGCGGATGATGGCGGTCCACATCGCGCCATTCTACGGGGAGGCGCAATCGCGGGGGTCACGGCATCATGTGCGGATGCCCGACACCCTGCCCCATCCTGCCCGCCTCGCCGTGATCGGCGGCGGCCCCGCCGGCCTCATGGCCGCCGAGGCCGCATGCGCGGCCGGGATCGAGGTACATCTGTTCGAGGCCAAGGGCTCGGTGGGCCGCAAGTTCCTGATCGCCGGCAAGGGTGGCCTCAACCTCACGCATTCCGAACCGCGGCCCGCGTTCGACGCGCGCTACCGCGAGCGCGCGGAGGACGTCGGCGCGTGGCTGGACGATTTCGACGCCGAAGCGCTGCGCGACTGGGCGCGCGGTTTCGGCGTCGAGACCTACGTCGGCAGCTCCGGGCGCGTATTCCCGATGGATCGCAAGGCCGCGCCGCTGCTGCGCGGCTGGGTACGGCGCCTGCGCGATGCCGGGGTGCGGTTCCATGTCGGGCATCGTTGGCTGGGCTGGAACGACGCCGGCGCGCTGAGGTTTTCGACAGGCGAGACAGAGACGGATTTCGACGCAGGCGCCGTCGTGCTGGCGCTGGGCGGCGGCAGCTGGCCGCAGCTCGGCTCGGATGGCGCATGGGTGGAGGCGCTGGCCGCGCGCGGCATCGACATCGCGGCGTTGCAGCCCGCCAATTGCGGCTTCGACATCGGCTGGAGCGATTTCCTGGCGACACGCCACGCCGGCGCGCCGCTGAAGCCGGTGGTCGCGCATTGGCACGATGCGGCCGGCGTCGAACATGCCCTGCAGGGCGAATGCGTGCTGACCGCAACCGGGATCGAGGGCAGCCTGATCTATGCCATTGCCGCGGACCTGCGCGACGCGATCACCCGTGATGGGAAGGCGACGCTGCAACTGGATCTGGTGCCAGGACGTGCACGCGAACGCCTGCAACGCGACCTCGAAAAGCCGCGCAACGGGCGCAGCCTGGGCGATCACCTGCGCCGGCAAGCCGGCATCGAAGGCGCGAAGGTCGCCTTGCTGCACGAGGTGCTCGACAAGCCCGGCCTGCAGGACATGGCCCGCGTCGCGGCCACGCTCAAGCGCATGCCGCTGCGGCTGTCGCGCGCGCGGCCAATGGCGGAAACCATCTCCACCGCCGGTGGCGTTCGCCTGGAGGCGCTGGACCACGACCTCATGCTGCGCGCCATGCCGGGCGTGTTCTGCGCCGGCGAAATGCTGGACTGGGAAGCACCGACCGGCGGTTACCTGCTGACGGCCTGCTTCGCCAGCGGGCTGCGGGCCGGCCGGGGTGCAGTGGCGTGGCTGCAGGCGGGGCGCTGAGCCCTACTGCTTCCCGGCCGCAGCTGCCTTCGCCTTCTCTGCCGCCGCTTTTGCGCGCTCGGCCACGTCCTTCTGGAACTCGGCGATATGCGGAAGCTCACGCAGCACCCGCGAATGCGGATCCAGCGTGTAGCTGGCGCCGGCAGGCAGCGCCACATGGCCGCGGCCGCCGGGCATCGCCACGTCGACCACCCTGTCGCCGACGCGCACCTGCACCGGCAGCGGGAACGGCATGTCCGTCGCAGTCTTCCAGCGCAGCGACAGGCCATTGCCATCACGCGTGGCGAGCAGTTCCGGCAATGACGCCGAGCGCAGGTAGCCATCGAAGAACCAGCGATGGTCCTTGCCCGTGATCCGGTTGACGATGGCGATGAAGTCCTCGGTCGTTGCGTAACGCGGCTTGAAATTGCCGGGCCGCGGGCTGGCCGTGCCGTAGACCAGTTCGCGGGTGGCGCGGAAGAACGCTTCGTCGCCGATCAGCCCGCGCAGCGTGTGCAGCATCAGCGAGCCCTTGTAGTAGGTGTCGTTGCCCGGCCCCTGGCCGGCAGCGTAGACCTCGCTTTCCGGCAAGCCGCGACCGGAGATCACCGGGTATTTGTTGACCAGCGCGGCGCGCTGCTTCATCAATGCCGACATGTATTCCATGTCGCCGCGCAGCCATTGCAGGTACAGCGGCTGCATGTAGCTGCCGAAGCCCTCGTGCAGCCAGAAGTCGTCCCAGTCGCGGTGGGTCAACTGGTTGCCGAACCATTCGTGGGCGAATTCATGCTGCAGCAGCCAGTCGTAGCCGGCATCGGCCTTCCTGTAATCGTTCCCGTAGGCATTGACGGTCTGGTGCTCCATGCCCAGGTGCGGGGTCTCGACCACGCCCATCTTCTCGTCGGTGAAGGGATACGGGCCGATCATCTCCTCGAAGAAGTCCAGCATCGGCGCGAATTCGGCGAACAGGCCCTCGGCCTTGGCCGTGTTGCCCTTCAGGTGCCAGAAGCGCAATGGAATCGCGTTGCCAAACCGTGACCTGTAGTCGCCCTGCAGCAGTTCGTACGGGCCGATGTTGAGGGCGATGGCGTAGGTGTTCGGCTGCTTCGCGCGCCAGTGGTAAGTGCGCCAGCCGGCCTCCTCGTCCATCCCTTCGGCGACGCCGTTGCCGGCGGCGACCAGCGGCGCCGGCACGGTGATGTGTTGGATGACCTCAAGCGGCTCGCCCAGTGGGTGGTCGATGCACGGCCACAGCAAGTCGCACCCTTCGCCCTGCACGGCGCTGGCGACCCAGGGCTCGCCAGTCGGCGCCGTCGCCCAGACGAAGCCGCCGTCCCAGGGCGCCTTGTTCGCGGCGTGCGGGTTGCCCGCATAGCGGACGCGCATGGTCGTGCGCGCGCCGGGTGCCAGCGGCGTCGGCAGTTCGACCGTCATCCGGCCCTCGGGGTTGCTCCAGCGGGCGCCGGCGATGGCCGTGCCGTCGACCTCGACCAGTTCGATCCTGTAGTTGCGATCGAGGTCGACGACCAGCTTCGCAACGGGCTTGTCCGCGCGGAAAGTGAGTTTCGCGTCGCCATCCAGCCATTTGCGCGCCGGGTCGACCTTGAACGAGAGCTCTGCCCGCTCGAATGCCACCGCTTCCTGTTCCGGTGTACGCGGCAGGCCGCTGGCGGCGGTCGTCCTGGTCAGCGCGGGTTGCCCCGCCTGCACCACGACGGAAGCTGAAGCGAGGGCGGCCGCGAGCAGGCAGCGAACAACGGGCATGGCAACGATCCACGGTGGCGATCGCCAAGGGTCGCATGCACGGTCGCGCATCGACCCTGTCTTTCGTCACGTATGCATCGAGCCGCCGCCGGATAGGCTCGCCGGACCGCCCACCAGGATGCAGCCCATGCGCTCGCTTGCGATCCCGATGTTGTTGACCGCAACCCTGCTCTCGATGCCCGGCCTCACCCTCGCCCAACAGGCCGGCGAGGACGCCGCCGTACGCAAGCCGCTCGAGGCCTACCTGCAAGGCCACGCCACCGGCGATGGCAGCGTCATGCGCCAGGCCTTCCTGCCCACCGCACACATCGAGGGCATCCGCGACGGCAAGTTCGTGTCGTGGACGGCGGACGAATACATCGCCGGGTTCAAGGGCGCGCCGCCGGCGGATGAAGCGCAACGCAAGCGCTGGATCGACCACGTCGATGTCAGCGGCAACGCAGCGATGGCGCGCGTGACCCTGGATTATCCGACCGGCACCTTCACCGATTATTTCGTCCTGCTCAGGGTCGACGGCGAATGGAAGATCGCCAACAAGGTGTGGACCCGACAGGCAAAGGCAACCCCGTAAACGCTTGCAGCAGGCTGTACGGCCCGCGAATCTGAATACGGCCTTGCAGGCCTCTGCGAGGGAACCCGGCACCAATGAAAATCTCAGCGTTGATTCATCCTTCACGCCGCCAACTGCACGCAACGGCGCGAATGGTTCGCGCCTCTTCGAAGAAGGACGGTGGAGAACATGACCCGCCATTTCACTGCAAGTCGCCTTGCGACCTCGCTGGTTGGTGCCTTGCTTGTCGTCGGCGCCGCATCGCCGGCATTCGCGCAGCACCGCGACCACGACGACGATCCCGACGACGGCAAGCCCCGCAAGCAGCAATCGGAGCGGCAACAGCAACGGGCTGAACAGGCGGCCCGCGAGCCTGCCCCCCAGGAGCAACGCGAGCAATCGACCCGCGAACCGGTCCGGCACGAAACCCACGAACAGGTCCGGCACGAAGCGCCGCAGCAACGCCAGGCGCTGCAGCAGGGCAACGGTCGCTGGCAGCCCGAACGCGAGGAGAACTGGGACCGCAACAACCGCGAGCGCGAGCAGAAGCGCCGCGAGAACCTCGACGTGCAGGCGGGGCATGCCGACGCTGCGCACCGGTCGCGCGCACAGGAGGAACCACGGCAGGCCAGCCCCGCCGGGGATGGACAGCGCCCCGATCCGGCGGAACCGCGGACCCCGCAACCCGACGCCCGCCCACCCCGCGCCCCCGAACAGCGGCGCGAGCGAGCGCAGCAGCAAGGGGACGTGGAGCGCCGTGCCGCCGACCAGCAACGCAGGCACGGCGACCACAACGATGACAGTCGCGCGGAGCGGATCTCCCACGAACATCAGCAGCGTCGCATCGAAGGGCAGCGCCGCCAGGCAATCGACTGGCAGCGCCACGAATCGTCGCGCCGCGCGCAGTTGGAACAGCGCAACCGCGAACTGGAACGCCAGCGCCGCGCCAACCAGCATCGCTACCAGCAGGACTATTACCGCCGCTGGCTAGCGCAGCAATCGCGCTGGAATGCATCGCGATACGACTACTACAACGACCCGTACTACTACACGGCCTACGACTACCGCTACAGCTATGGCGGTCGCTGGTACAACACCAACAGTTACGGCCGCGACGTGCTGCAGCAGGCGATCCGCGACGGCTACCACGAGGGTTGGTATGCCGGCCGGGCCGACCATAACGACCGCTGGCGCTTCGACTACCAGAGCAACTACGGTTACATGGACGGGACCTATGGCTACAACGGGTACTACGTCGGTCGCAACGAGTATCGCTACTACTTCCAGCAGGGCTTCGAACGCGGCTATCGGGACGGTTATTACCGCCGCACACAGTACGGTCGCTACGACAACGGAATGGCGATGATCTTCCCGGGCATCCTCGGCGCGATCCTCAACATCAGCCGTTACTGAACGGCCTTCGCGACACAACCCGACGCCCGGCTCCCGCCGGGCGTTTCCTTGCGGCCCTCAGCGCAACTGGCTGTCCTTGCTGCCCCTGCGGTTGTAACCGGCACCGCCCGCTTCCTCGCGGTCATGGGCCTCCTGGCAGGCGACGCACAGGCGCACGCCGGGCATCGCCTCGCGCCGCGCCTCCGGGATCGGTGCATCGCAGTCCTCGCACCGCATCCGACCGGGCCCGCTGGGCAGGCGGCTACGCGCCCGCCTGATGGCGTCCTTCACCGTTGCGTCGATCTGGTCCTGCACCGCGCCGTCGCCAGCCCATCCGATCGCCATGACCTGCTCCTGACCCGGGTTTCCGGTGTGAAGAGGCTACCAAGCCAGACGTGGCGTTGGCGTCGAGGCAGCTGCTCCCGCACACTGGCGCCTGCTCTGGGGGGAGCTGGCATGGCAAGCACGACCAAACGCGAGGACATCGACGGCACCGGCGCGCCGCAGCACCTGCGCAACCTGCACCTGCGCACGTATCCGATGCGTACGCTGGGCATGGGCCTGGCGATCATGCCCGTGCTGCTGGTGCTGCACGAGCTGGACGCCGCTTGGCCAGCCTGGGCCTGGACGCTCTTTTGCGGCCTCGCCTGGCCGCATGTGGCCTTGCTGCGCGCCAAGTCCAGCCGCACGCCGTACCGGGCCGAGCTGACAAATTTCATGATCGATTCGGCCATGGCCGGCAGCCTGGCGCCGCTCATGCACTTCAACCTGTTGCCCTCCGCGATGCTGGTCACGGTGGCGACGGCGGACAAGATCAATGCCGGCGTGCGCGGCCTGTGGGCACGCTCTTTGGCTGGCATGCTGGTGGCAATGCTGGCATTCACCCTGCTTGCCGGCTTGCGGACAGACATCGCCACCAGCACACCGGTGTTGCTGGCCTGCCTGCCGCTGCTGGTAATCCACACCCTTGCGGTGAGTGCCAGCAGCTACCGGCTGGTCCGCAAGGTGCAGAAGCAGAACCTGTGGTTGGACGAGCTGACACGCTCGGATTCGCTGACCGGCCTGCAGAGCCGCGACCATTGGCAGCAACAGGCGGACGCATTGCTGGCCAGCCACGCGGCCACCGGGCAGCCCGCCAGCCTGCTGCTGGTCGATGTGGACTTGTTCAAGGCGATCAACGACCGCTACGGCCACGCGATCGGCGACGATGTCCTGCGCGGGATCGCCGGGGTCATCCGCGTCGCCTTGCCGGAGGGCAGCCACGCGGGGCGCCTGGGCGGCGACGAATTCGCGATCCTGATGCCGGTGGCGGCCGGCGAGGCACGCGGCGTCGCCGAACGCATCCGCGCCGGCGTCGCCGCCCTTGACCTGCCCCGCCTGCCCTCGCTGCGGAGTTCTGTCAGCATCGGCTGCGCGGAACCGCCGACGCCCGATGCGGACCTGCGCACCTGGATGGAGGCGGCGGACCACGCGCTCTATCGATCGAAGGCAGCCGGACGCGATCGGGTCTCGGGCTCGCAGGCAGGCGAGTCACAATTGCTCGCCACGCGCTGATGCACGCACCGCAGGACACCACCATGACGACAGGCCAGGAACTCGACCAACGCCTCATCATGCAGCTCGCGGATTCGATCACCGACGCGCATTCGCTCGAACAATTCGTCCGCCCGTTGCTGGCCCTGCTGGAATCCGCCACCGGGCTCGAATCGACCTACATGACCGCGATCGACGAGGAGGCAGGGCTGCAGCACGTGCTGTACGCGCGCAACAGCAGCCGCCTGCAGATTCCGGAGGGCTTGTCAGTGCCGTGGGGCGATACCCTGTGCAAGCGCGCGCTGGAAGAGCGAGTCGCGTATGCGGACGACGTGGCCGACCGCTGGGGCGATTCGGGTGCGGCGCGCGACCTCGGCATCGCCACTTACGCGAGCACGCCGATCCACGGCCCCGGTGGGCGCCTGTACGGAACGCTGTGCGCGGCCAGCGACACCTCGAGGCAGGCCACGGATGACGCCGGGCGCATCCTGCGCATGTGTTCGCAACTCATCGGCCAGCAGGTCGAGCGCGAATGGCTGATGCGGGAACTGCGGGCGGCGAACCATGCGCTGGCGACGAGTGCATTGATCGACGCCGCCACCGGCCTTCCCAACCGCCGCGCGGTGATGGAGGAACTGCCGCGGCGCATTGCCCGCCGCGACCGCGAGCATTCCGCGCTGCTGATCGCCTTCATCGACCTCGACGGGTTCAAGGCGATCAACGACACCCACGGCCACGAGGCCGGAGACAACATGCTGGCATTGGTCGCGGACGCGCTGTCGAACACCGCGCGCGCCGGCGACTTTTGCGCCCGCCTGGGCGGCGACGAATTCGTGGTGCTTGCCAGCATCCCGGCGACCGGCAGCGACGCCGCGCTGCTCGCGCTGGGGCAACGGCTGGACGAGGCAACGCGCGGGCGTTTCGACCTGGGCGGCGGCATCGCCATCGACTATGCAGGCCCGAGCATCGGCACCATCCTGGTGCCCGACGACCAGCACGACGTGGACGCCGTGCTGGCGTTGGCGGATGCGGCCATGTACGCGGCCAAGCGCCTGCGCAAGGCCAATCTCCCGCGTTAGCCGGCCTTGCGCGCCTTCCACGCGGCGAGCAGCTCGGCTTCCTTCTCGCGGCTGATGCCAGCGCGCGGCTTGGCCTGGCGGTCGGCCGGCAGTGCGTGGAACCAGTCGAGCAGGTCGGCCACGGTGGTTGCCAGCGGACGCAGGGTCAGGCCGGCGGCGAGCGCACGCGCGTTGCTCACGGTGCCGTAGCCGGCGAACGGATTGTCCGCGCGCGGCACCCAGATCGGCAGCTCGACCTTCTGCTCGTCGATGAATTGCGGCGAGACATGGGTGAGCTGCACCCCATTGGCGGTCACCGCCTGGCAGCCATAGACCATGGCGTCGGTGGTGAGCGTGTAGTCCGGGCCGACCGCGTTGAACACGCCATAGGCCTTCGCCTCGGCCAGCCGCACCATCCACTCGCCGAGGTCGCGACCGTCGATGATCTGGATCGGGTCCTGGCCGTCGCCCGGCACCAGCATCTCGCCGCCCTGCGCCACCCGCAGCGGCCAGTAAGTGAAGCGGTCGGTCTCGTCGCGCGGGCCGACGATGTAGCCGGGCCTGACGATCGTGCTGCGTTCGCCGTAATGCTTGCGCACCTCGGCCTCGCTCAACGCCTTCAGCGAACCGTAGAGATTCTCCATGTCGGCACGCAGGCTGTCCTGCGTTTCCGCCATCGCGTCCTTGCCCTTGTAGACGGCCAGCGGCGAGTTCTCGTCGATGCCGTGCCTGCTGCCATCGGCATACACCGAGATCGTCGAGATGAACATGTAGTGGCCGACATTGCCCTTCAGCACCTTGGCCGCGTCGCGCACCCAGAACGGCAGGCTGGTGGGGTTGTCGATGCACACGTCCCATTTGCGGCCCTGCAGCGACTTCAGGTCGCCGGTGTTGCGGTCGCCATGCAATTGCTCCACTTCGCCCGGCCATTCCGGCGAGGGCCGCTTGCCGCGGTTGAACAGGGTCACCTTGTGCCCGCGCGCCAATGCGTAGTTGACCTGGAACGGGCCGGTGAATCCGGTGCCGCCGAGGATCAGGATGTTCAGCGGCCTGGCCGCCTTGGCGACCGGCGCCGTTGCCGTCCCGGGCAACGCGAACGCAGGCATGGCGGCCGCGGCGGCGGCCAACGTACCGAACTTGAGCAGGTCCCGACGTGTACCGCGCATGTGCATTTCCCCGGTTGGATTGTCCAGCGAGTCTCGCACTCCGGGCGGACTCGGGGAGCATGACGAAAGTCGGGGTGCCGTCGGTAACGCCATCCCCGCCCGGGCGCCGCGGCGACGACCGCTCGTCGGACGTAGACATTCTTGTCTAGACAATTTTTTCTAGAAGAGGCATGGTTGCCGCATCGACACCACGAGCATCCACATGCCCGCGCCGCGCCCGCCGAAACCGACCCCCGCCGAACTCGACCTGCTGCGAACGCTCTGGCAACAGGGCCCGAGCACGGCCAAGCAGGTCCACGAACTGCAGCAGCGCGATCGCCCTGACCTGGCCTATGCCAACGTGCTCCGGCTGATGCAGATCATGCATGGCAAGGGCCTGCTCAAGCGCGACGAAAGCCAACGTGCGCATGTCTACGCGGCAGCGCAGGCGCAGGGTCCGCTGCAGACCCGATTGATGGACGACCTGATCCACAAGGCATTCGCGGGTTCCGGCAAGGCGCTGGTGATGGCCGCCCTGCGCGGCGGACGCGTGAGCGACGCCGAACGCGCCGAGATCCAGCGGTTCCTGGAGGACACCCGCGATGAATGACCTCGCCGCACTCCTGATTCCGGCGCTGGGTACGGCCCTGCTG
This sequence comes from Thermomonas sp., assembly GCA_035456065.1. Taxonomy (GTDB): domain Bacteria; phylum Pseudomonadota; class Gammaproteobacteria; order Xanthomonadales; family Xanthomonadaceae; genus Thermomonas. The sequence goes on from DATIDW010000042.1 coordinate 47,283, forward strand.
CATTTCCTCTGGCAGGGCGCGTTGCTCGGCCTGCTTGCCGTGTTGGCCCTAACGCTGTTGCGCAACGCCCAACCGCAGGCGCGCTATGCGGTGGCCTGCGCCGCGCTGTCGGTGTCGTTGTTGATGCCGGCGCTGACCCTGGCCTGGTTGTTGGCCACGCCGGCCGGCACCGCGCCGGCGACCTTGCCCTTCGCGATCGCGGATGCCGCTTCCGGTACCGGCGCCTCGCATGGCGTGCAGGCGATGCAGCCGACCACCTCGCTGCCGTGGATCGTGATGCTCTGGGCGTCCGGCGTCGCCACCCTGCTCCTGCGCATGGCCGGCGGCCTGTGGTGGGTGCGCCGCCTGCAGCGGCAGGCGTGGCCCGAGGATGGCGGGCATTGGCAGGCCCGGGCCGACGTGCTGGCCCGCAAGCTCGGCCTGGCGCACGGCGTGCGCGTGAGGCTGTTCGATGGCGACGCCCCGTTGGCGATCGGCTGGTGGCGGCCGATGGTGCTGCTGCCAGTCGCGCTGCTGGCGCGGATGCCGGCCGGTTTGCTGGAGGCGCTGCTCGCCCACGAACTGGCGCACATCCGACGCCACGATTACCTCGTCAACCTGCTGCAGGCCGTGGTCGAGGCCCTGCTGTTCTACCACCCGGTGGTGTGGTGGCTGTCGCGCCGCATCCGCCACGAACGCGAACTGATCGCCGACGACCTGGCCGCCGAGGCCCTGGGCGATCGTCGCAGCCTCGCGCTCGCGTTGTCCGAACTCGACCGCATGCTCGGCGCGACCGCCGCCGGGTCCATCCCCCGCTTCGCGCACGCCGCCCATGGAGGCCAGCTCATGTCCCGCATCCAGCACCTGCTCCGCCCGCGCCAGCATCCCCTCGCCATCGGCCTGTCCCTGCCACTGCTGGGCCTGGCCCTCGCCGGCGTGGCGATGTATGCACACGCCCAGTCGTCCGCGCCGGACACAGCGCCCGCCGGACACGTCGTTGCACCGCCCGCGCCGCCGGCACCTCCCGTCCCCGCCACCGCGCCGGTTGCGGCGCTCGCCGCCGAGCGTGCGACGACTCCGCCGCCACCGCCGCCCGCGCCACCGGCGCCGCCTGCGGATGCCGCCGCGCCGGCCGCACCTCCTGCTCCGCCACCGCCGCCGCGTCGTGGTGCCATCCATAACGTGCATGCGGGCATCGATTCCTCGACGGGCTATGCCGTCGTGCGCAAGGGCGACACCGGCTTCCGCATGAGCGGCAGCACCGACGACATCGCCAGCATCCGCCAGTTGCGCCACGACATCGACGGCGACTTCCTGTGGGTGCGTCGCGGCGGCAACGCCTACGTGGTGCGCGACGCCGGCGTGCTGGCGGGCGTGACCAGCGCCTGGCGTCCGGTCGACGCCCTCGAGGGGCGCATGGATGCCCTGCAGGCGCGCATGCAGCCGCACCAGCAAAAGCTCGATGCGCTGGGTGCGCGCATGGAACACATGGCGCCGGTCGAGACCCCGGAGATGCGCGCCGCGGGCAAGCAGCTGGAAAACCTCGCGGAACACCAGCAGGCGCTGGCCGAGAAGCAGGCGCAGCTGGCCCGCAAGATGGCGAAGGCCGACGACGCCGGGCGCGAAGCCCTGTCGCGCGACATGGAACGGTTGTCGGAGCAGATGGAGGTGCTGTCGCGGCAGATGGAACGCCACTCGGACGTGATGAGCCAGCAGTCCGCGGTCATGCAACGGCAATCCGGGAAGATGGAATCGGTGGCGCGCGAGATGGAAGCCGCCGCCAGGCCCATGGAAGCGATCGGCCGTGACATGGAAGCCCTGGGCAACCAGATCGAACGCGAGGCCGGCATCGCCGACACCCGCATCCGCAGCCTGATCGACGAGGCGATCGCCCGCGGCCTGGCGCAGCCGGTCAAGCGTCGCTGACCTCCGCCATCACCTGCATGGCGTATCGTGGCGGCTCCGCACCGGAGCCGCCCGCATGACCCGTCGAATCGCCGCCTTCGTCCTCGCCAGCCTGCTTGCCGTCCCCTGCTTCGCCGCGCTCAAGCCGGGCACCCTGGCGCCGCTGTTCAAGGCGCCCGCCTACCTCGCCGGCAAGCCCTTCAACTACGACCTGGCCGCTGCGCTGAAACAGGGACCGGTGGTGGTGTACTTCTTTCCCGCCGCGTTCACCGGTGGCTGCAATGTCGAGGCCGCGGCGTTCTCGCAGGCCATCGACAAGTTCAGGGCACAGGGCGCGACGGTGATCGGGGTGACCTCCGGCAACACCGAACGACTCGCGGAGTTCTCCAGCGACATCGAGAAATGCGCGGGCAAGTTCCCGGTCGCCGCCGACACCGGCGCGAAGATCGCCAAGTCCTATGACGCGACCCTGGCGATGAAGCCCGACCTCTCCAGCCGGACGTCCTACGTGATCGGCAAGGACGGAAAGATCGTCCACGTGCATGACGCGATGAACCCCAACCTGCACGTCAAGGAAACGCTGGACGCGGTCACCGCGCTGGCTGCCCCTGCGGCGAAGAAGGCCAGGGCCAGCGGCGGCTGATCCACGCCGTCACGCGGGCGATGGCACTCGCGGACGCGCTCCTGCATATCGCATACTTCCCCGTACAGGGGAAAATTCGACGCATGACCTTCATCCGGGCAGCCTGCCTGCTGTTATGCCTTGCCGTGCCCGCATGGGCGACCGTGGCATCCACGGCACCAGCGGACAGCACCGCCACCCGGCAGCTCGACCTGTCCGACCTCGCCGCGCCGGTGTTCGCCAATTTCTCGGCGCGCGACGGCTTGCCCGAGCAGGTGATGGTCGATGTGCGCACCGACCGCGACGGTTTCGTCTGGGCCGCGTCGCCGCAGGGCGTGTCGCGCTACGACGGCCGCCGCTGGGTCGCCAGCGACGATCCGGCGATGGCGCATCCCGTCAACAACCTGTTCGTCGATGCTGCCGGCACGCTTTGGGCCGGGTTTCGCAACCATGGCCTCGCCAGGCATGACGGCCAGCGCTGGCACGTCGAGAACGCCGCCAGCGGGCTGCCGTACGAGCAGATCCGCCGCTTCGCTGAAATGGTGGATGCGCGCGGCAAACGCAGCCTGTGGGCACTGACCTGGGACTACCACGTGATGCAGCGCCGCGATGGCCGCTGGATCAAGGATCCCGGCGACGCCAGCCTGCCTGGCAGCATGATCCTGTCGATGGCTCAGACCACCGGCGTCGGCGGCGTGCGTCGGCAGTGGCTGGGAACCGGCAGCCATGGCCTGTGGTATCGCGATGAAGGCAGCAGGGACTGGACCCAATGGCATGCCAAGGACATCGACGCCTCGCAGATCGAGTCCCTCCTGGTCACCCGCGATGGAGACGGCGAGGCTTTGTGGATTTCCGCGTTCGGCGTCGGCTTGCTGCGACTGGATGCTCGCGGCCTGCGTCGCTGGACCCAGCAAGGCGGCGAGCTGCCGACCAACCAGTTGTACGACATCGCCGCTACGCCGCTGCCGAACGGCAAGAGCGCGATCTGGATCGCGTCGCGCTCCGGGCTGTTGCGCGTGCACGACGGGCGGGTACAGGTGTTCGATCGTCGCCATGGGCTGACGTCGGACGTGATCCGCGGTCTGAACGCGTGGCGCAGCCCGAGCGGCAGCCAGGTGCTGTGGCTGGCCACCGAAGCCGGGATCTCGCGCACGGTGCTGGGCGGCAGCGCCTGGTCGACCGCCTCGCTGATGGGCTCGCGCTCGATCGGCGTTTTCGGGGTGCTGGTCGAACCCGATGGACGCGGCGGTGAACGGCTGTGGGTCGGCTCCAGCGACGAAGGCCTCGGCCTGTACGAGGACGGCCACTGGCGCCGCTTCAGTGCTGACAGCGGCCACCTGCCCACCAACAGCATCAGCATGATCCGAGCCATCCCCGATGCAACTGGCGGAGGGCGAACCTTGTGGCTCGGCACCTGGGGTGGCGACCTCCTCGGCATCGGCGACGGTCCGAGCTTCACCCGCCAGGCGACCCCGTGGCCGAAGCTCACCGGGCAATCGGTGCAGGACATCGTGCGCCGCACGATCGGCGGCCGCGACGAAGTCTGGGTCGGCACGCGCCTGTCCGGTGCCTGGCGCCTGCGCGACGGCCACTGGCAGGCGATGCCCGCCCCCGGCGTCGATGGCCAGTGGCGCATCAGCCGCTTCATCGAGCATCGCGATCGCGAGGGACGTGACTGGCTGTGGGCGGCGACGGATCGTGGGCTTGCGCGCTTCGATGGGACTCACTGGACCTTGTTGGACAGTGCGCATGGCTTCCCCGACGATCAATTGTCCGGCCTGCAACTGTTCGCGGATGAACTCGGCCGGCCGATCCTGTGGATGGGTAGCGGCCGCGTCGGGATCATCCGCGTCGACATCGGCGATCCGTTGCAACCGCGGGTGTTGCCGGCCACCCTGCCGCCGCCACCGGATCCGTACACCTATGGCGCGGTGCGCGCCCCGGACGGCCGCTTCTACGTATGCAGCAATACCGGCGTGCAGCAACTGACCCCGGATGGCCGCGGCGGCTACACATCGCGGGTGTTCAGCCGGCGCGACGGCATGATCCACGAGGAATGCAACGGCAACGCGCAACTCATCGACGCGCACGGCCGCTTCTGGACGGGCACGCTCGGCGGCCTGGCGGTGTACGACCCCAGCCGCGAAACCGCCGATACCCAGCCCAAGCCGCTGCGGCTCACGTCCATGCACGTCGATGGCAGGCCACGGCCGGGCAAGGAGTTGCGGGTCCCCGCCGGGGCCACCACGATCGACGTGGAATTCGCCCTGCTGTCATGGGACCGCGAAGCGGAGTCGCGCTTCCGTACCCAGCTCATCGGCCTGGAAGATGCACCGACGCCATGGACGGCGCAGTCCTCGCGCAGTTTCAGCGCGCTGCCGCCCGGCGACTACCGGCTGCGCATCGAGGCTCGCGACCATGCCGGCAACGCGAGCACGCCCATCGACATCCCGATCCACGTGGCCGCGCACTGGTGGCAACGCCCGGAGGCATACGCGGCCGGCATGCTGGCCCTGTTGCTGCTGGGCTATGCCGCCGCGCTTGCGCGCACCCGCGTGCTGCGGGCGCAACGCGAGGCGCTCGAGCAACGCGTCGCCGAACGCACCGCCGAACTCGACGCCGCCAACGCGCGCCTGCTCGAACTCTCCTACCGCGATGCGTTGACCGGGCTGGCCAACCGCCGCCGCTTGCTGGACACGCTGGAACGCACGCCCGCAGGCGCGCTCACCGCGCTGGTGTTCTTCGACGTCGACCATTTCAAGGACCTGAACGACCGGCATGGCCACCCCGCCGGCGATGAAGTCCTGCGGCGGATCGTCCAGGCGCTGTCTTCGTGCACGCCGGCGGATGCGCTGCTGGCGCGCTACGGCGGCGAGGAATTCGCCTGCCTGTTGCCGGGCTCGGATGCCATGCAGGCCGCGGCGGTCGCCGAGCGCATGCGCGCGGCGGTGGCATCGATGCGGGTGCAGATCCCGGATGGACCGCAGGACGCCAGGGTCTCGGTCAGCGCCGGCGTCGCCAGTCGCATCCTGCACGCGGTCGAAGACCGCCAGCGCCTGCTGCGCGACGCCGACATCGCGCTCTACCAGGCGAAGGGCGCGGGCCGCAACTGCGTGCGCACCTCAGCCGGCTGAGCGAACGCTACGGCGTTGCGGTCGGCGGCGGCACCAGCCGGTCGTGCCACTCCGATACCAGCATGTTCGCGGCCGAGCCATACCAGGGGTGGTACTCCGCCACCATTTCGCCCTGGATGATCACCGGGTCGGTGGCCACCAGCGCCTTCGCTTCCTCGATGTCGTCCACCGCGAACACGAACAGCCCACGCCAGCCCGTCGGATCCTTCATGAAGGGACCAGCCAGCGCGAGCTTGCCCGCCTTCGCCAGCCGCTCGATGTTGCGCATGTGCCCCGCGAACATCTCGTCGCGCGCTTTTCCGTCCGGCACCCGCGTCGGGCCGGTCTTGAGGATGACCAGCACGTAGCGGCGCATGCCGCGCGCATCCGCACCGGTGCGCTGGGCCAGCACCGCATCGAATGCGGGCGCGGCAGGCGGGGTGGCGGGTTCGACGGCGGTCGCGGTGCCGATGCACAGGGACAACGCAAGGGGAGGCAGCAGGCGCATGGTCGGTCCCGATAGGATGGAAGTCGCAGTCTAAGCCCTCGAATCGCGCCGTCGCTGGTGCATCGCGATGGCGTCCTATACTCGATCCGTCGCTTGCCGCACCAGCGCAGCCAACCCCGGAGAACGCCATGAACCGCATGCCCGCACTCGCCCTGCTGCCGCTGTCGTTGTGCCTGTCGCTGCCCGTGCAGGCGCAGGACGCGCCGAAGCCATCACCGGAGGAAGCCGCGATGATGCAGGCCTACCAGAAGGCCGGCACCCCCGGCCTGGCCCACGCCGGCCTGGCCGCGACCGTCGGCGAATACAGCGTGGTGATCAGGAACTGGAGTGCACCCGGCGCCGCTCCTTCCGAATCGACCGGCACGGCATCGCGCAGGCTGATGCTCGGCGGGCGCGTGGTCAGCGAGGAACTGCAATCCAGCATGTACGGCCAGCCCTACACCGGCTTCGGCCTGACCGGCTACGACAACGTCACCGGCAGGTACTGGACCACCTGGAACGACAGCATGACCACTGGTCTCACCACCGGCACCGGCACGTGCGACGCGCAGGCGCGCTGCGCCTTCACTGCGCATTGGGACGACCCGGTCAGCAAGAAACCGGTGACCGCCCGCGTCTCCATTCGCTGGACCAGCCCCTCGGTGGAAATCTTCGAACTGCACGGACCCGGCCCCGACGGCAAGGAGATGAAGATGATGGAGATGACCTACACGCGGAAGTGATGGCTCGCGGCTTGCGGCGACGCACGACGCCCGCCTGGCGTCGGACGGGACTCTTGGCGCGCCCCTCACTGGCGTATTGGTATTGATTGCTCCCCACGGATGGAAGGAGCATGGCATGACCGATGCACAGGACCTCGAACGCAAGTTCTGGAAGGCCATCGACCACGACCGCACGGTGATGCTGGGCGTCACCGGGATCGCCCCGCGGCCGATGACCGCGCTTGCCGAGGACGACCAGGCGCCGATCTGGTTCTTCACGGCGGCCGGGACGGACCTGGCGAAGGGCCTGCAGGGAAGCCTGGGCAAGCAGGCCACTGCGACGATCAGCAGCAAGGACCACGGGCTGTTCGCCACGGTCGGCGGCCGGATCGTCATCGACAACGATCCGGCGGTGATCGACCGCCTGTGGAATCCCTTCATCGCGGCCTGGTTCGAGGGCGGCAAGGACGATCCGAAGGTGCGCCTGCTGCGCATGGATCCGGACGAAGCGCATGTCTGGCTCAACGAGAACAGCCTGCTCGCGGGCGTGAAGCTGCTGCTCGGAGTGGATCCGAAGCAAGCCTACGACGACAAGACCGGCGACATCAGGATCGCCTGATCGCGGCCGCGGCGTGGCCGGGATGTCATGCGTCGTCGTCGGCCTCATCCAGGTCGGCGGCGGCGTAGTCGTAACCGAGCAGGTCGCCCGGCGCGCATTCCAGGACAGCGCACAACTTGGCCAGGGTCCGGAAGCGGATGCCCTTGACCTTGCCGCTGCGGAACAGCGACAGCTGGGTCTCGCTGATGCCGATCGCCGCTGCCACTTCGCGGGCCTTCATCCCGCGGCGTGCGAGCATCCCGTCCAGCGTGACCCGGATCGGCATCAGACGATCTCGTCCAGCTCGGCCTGCAAGGCACGGGCCTGGTCGACCAGCCGCGCCAGCAGCACCAATGCCGCGCCGACCACGCCGAGCACGATTCCGGACAGGTCGAAATACAGGTAGCCGCCTTGGCCGCCGGTGATCCAGCGCGACAGGTTGGTCACCGCGAACACGTTGAGCAAGGCGCCGGCGAGCACGCCGATGCCGATGTGGCGCATCGCGCGTGCGACAGTGGGGTGGAACAGGCGGCCGGCGGCCAGGTCGGCCAATGCGCGTTGCACCGCCCACAACGCCCAGAGGTAGCCGAGCCCGGGCATGAAGCGCACCACCGACAGCAAGGCGCGCGTACTCCAGCCTGCCGGCATGTCGGTCGCCATCCGCCATGGCAGCCCGACCATGCCCATGGCCAGCAGCAGGGCCAGCCCGCAGAACACCACCAGCGTTGCGATGCGCAGCAGGCGGCATTGGTCGCGGAAACGATCAGGTATCGACACGGGTCATCCTCGTCACGAGCAGAAATTTAAGTTTGACTTAAAGTTTTTACCGCGCTATAACTTTATCCCAGACTTAAATTTCCGGAAAGACCCCGCATGCAAGCCGCCATCGAAACCCAAGGCCTGACCCGCCGCTTCGGCCCGCGCGTGGCCGTCGACGCGATCTCCATGACCGTGCCCGAACGCAGCATCTACGGATTCCTCGGGCGCAACGGCGCCGGCAAGACCACCACCATCAAGCTGCTGCTCGGCCTGCTGCAGGCGGATGCCGGGCAGGCGCGGATCGCCGGCATCGACATCGCCAGGGATCGCCTCGGCGCCGCACGCAAGGTCGGCGCGCTGCTCGAAGCGCAGGGCTTCTACCCGCAACTCAACGGACACGAGAACCTCGACCTCACCCGCCGCCTGCTGGGCCTGCCGCGGCAGGAGGTCGACCGCGTGCTGGAGGTCACCGAGATGACCGCGCATGGCCGTCGACGCGTCGCCGACTATTCGCTGGGCATGCGCCAGCGCCTGGGGCTGGCCCGCGCGATGCTGGGGGCGCCCTCGGTGCTGATCCTCGACGAACCGACCAACGGGCTGGATCCCGAAGGCATCGCCGACATGCGTGGCTTCCTGCGCGAGCTGCCCGCGCGCAGCGGCGCCACCGTCCTGCTGTCCAGCCACCTGCTCGGCGAGATCGAACAGACCGCGACCCACATCGGCATCCTCAGCCATGGCCGGCTGGTGCTGGAAGGCGCGCTGGCCGAACTCAAGGCGGGCCTGGCGACCGAAGTCGCGATCGAGACCGACACCCCGGAACGCGCCGCGCTGATCGCCCGCGAGCATGGCTTCGATGTCGAACAGGCCGACGATGCCCTGGTCGCGCGCTTCGCCGCGCGCGAGGACGCACGCAGCGCATCGGCGGCGCTCAACCGCGTGCTGTGCGTGGCCGGCATCCGCATCCACGCGCTGGCCCCGCGCCAGCGCACGCTGGAAACCCTCTATCGCAACGCTGCCAAGGTCGCCGAATCGGCGGCGCTGGCCTGATGACCGGAGCCCCGACCATGTCGCACGCCGTATCCCCGCGCTTCACCACCGCCCTCGCCGTCGAGGCCGTCAAGTTGCGCCGCTCGCTGGCGCTGCTGCTGGCCGCAGTCGCCCCATTGCTGATCGCGGTGTTCGTGTTCTTCAACCTGCTGCGCGTGGACAAGCCGATGCCATGGGCGATCACCTTGCAGACCTCCGCCGCGATCTGGGCGTTCTTCATGCTGCCGATGAGCGTGACCGCACTGACCGCACTGGTCGCGCACACCGAGCACGGACCACGCGCCTGGGACCACCTGCGCGCGCTGCCGCTCCCGCGTTGGCACCTGTACGCGTCCAAGGCCACCTGCGTGCTGGGCGTGGTCGCGGCGATGAGCCTGCTGCTGGCCCTGCTCACCCTGCTCGCGGTGGAAGCGGCGGCCTTGCTGAAACCGGCGATCGCGCCGCTGGGTGCACCCGACATCGCCGGCCACATCACCTTGCTTGGCCGCATCTTCCTCGCCGCGTGGCTGCTGGTGGCCGTGCAGCTGTGGATCGCGTTGCGCTATGCCAGCTTCGTGCCGGCGCTGGCGGTCGGCATCGGCGGCACGTTCTTCGCGGTGGTCGCCACTTCGGCGAAGGTCGGCGCGATCCTGCCCTGGCAGATCCCGGTGAACCAGCTCGCCAGCGACCCGCTGCGCGTCCAACTCACCCTGTTGCTCGGCTGCATCGGCGGCTGCGCCGTGTTCGCCGCCATGCTATGGCAACTCAGTCGGCGCGAAGTGCTGGCGTAACTCGCCGGACTCGACCGACGCCCGCCCTTCAACCGGGGAACAGGCGCACGTATTCGTCGACGGGACGGCGCAGGATCGTGGTGTTCGCATGGATCGGGATGCGCCCGTCCTGCCAGCGCCCGACCCGGATGCCAGCCTCGCGCCCCCGCTCGAACGCGGCCTTGGCCAGGGTTTCCGGCATTTCCAGCCAATGGATGTTCGACGCGTCGGGCGAACGGCGCTCGTGGACCTTTCCACTCGCGACCAACGCGTCGACGAGCTGGCGCACGCGGGCATGGGACTCGCCGATCCGGGCCCGGAAGCCGGGCAACGCATCGTGCGCCAGCAGCGCCGGCATCCAGGCCTGGTACAAGCCGGCACCGAACAGGTGGCGCAACTCCCGCACTTCGGCGATGTCGTGCTTCGATCCCGCCAGCACCGCCCCGAACGGCGCGCCGAGATACTTGTAGAGCGAGACGTACACGGTATCGAATTCGGCCGCGTACGCGGGGAGGTCGAAATCCGCGGGCGCGAGCAACAGCCGCGCGCCATCCAGGTGCAGGCGCGCGCCATGCGCACGCGCAAGTTTGGCGATGTCGCGAACCAGCGCCAGCGGCACCATCTCGCCATCGGCCCGGCGCACCGGGCTCTCGAGCGAGACCGCGCCGATCTTCAACGGGTACGGGCCATTCTCGGACGCGTCGATCGCGATGCGAACCTCGTCCAGGGTGGGACTGGCGCGACCCGCCGCCAGCGGCACCAGGTTGATTCCGGACAGGCGTTGTGCCGCGTCGCTTTCATCGCGGTAAAGATGGCTTTCCTGCTGCACGAGCGCGCGCCGGTGCTCGCCGCAGAGCACGCGCACCGCGAGGTGGTTCGCCAGGGAACCGGTCGCAAGGAAGGCACAGTCCTGCTTGCCCAGCAATTCGGCGAAAGCGCGCTCCAGCGCTTCCACCGCGCCCTTCTGTTGGTAGCTGTCGCGCACATCGGTGCGTCCGCGGGCGAGCTCGGCCAGCCTGGCGCTCATCGCCTCGGTGTTCGGCGGGGCATCGTCGCCGACCAGCCAGACGCTGTGGGCATCGACCGGCGGAAATGCCGGCGACGCATTCGCAGTCGCCTGCGCGGCGGCCTCGACCGGCATGGCCGCAGCCAGCGCAGCAGCGACGGATCCTTGCAGGAACGTGCGTCGATCCATCAAGGATTCCGCTGGCCGGCGCGACCGGAATGCGCAAGCGCGAAATCGATCGCCGCATGCACCGCCGCCGCCTGGGCATCGTTGCACTGTTGCGGCGTCGCCCGCGGACTGTCGGGATAGACCTCGGTGGTGGTGACGTAGCGCGCGTCGGTGGCGCCGGCGCACAGGCCCAGCGCGCGGCAGTCGTATTCGATCACGCCCGGCGCGACCACGGGCGATCCGATGATGGTGCCGTCCGGATCGGCGGGCGCGATATGCGTCACCTTCGCGACTTCGGCATTGATCGCCTGCTGGAAGGCGGGTTCAGGACGCGCACTGTCCGCGCACAGGTAGAAGCCGTCGGGAATCGTGCCGGGCTCGTAGGCCTTGCCGTCGCGCGCGGCCAGCGCCGGGCGGAATTCGGATTCATCGGTGTCGGTGGTTTCGTGCAGGTCGATGTGGACCAGCACCCTACCCTGCAACGGCGCGACCAGCGCCAGCCAGGCGTTCGATTCGGCGACCGGGCCGCCGGCCTTGAAATTGCGGTTGGGATCCAGCGCGTCCGGGTTCCAGCGATTGATCCGCTCATAGGCCCAGGGACTCACGCAGGGCACCACCAGCAGGTTGGCGCGGCCGGCGTAACCGGCGGCGTGGCGCTCCACGAACTGCAGCGCGCCGTGCACGCCGCTGGTCTCGTAGCCATGCACGCCGCCGGTGACCAGCATCACCGGCAGTGCGTCATCCCAAGCGCGGCTGCGGATCGCCAGCAAGGGATAGCGGCCGTCCTGCGCGTAGTCCAGCTCACCGTACTGCTCGACGTCGAAACGGTCGCGCAACGCGTCGACCTTCGACACCACCTCGTCGTGATAGCTGCGATGCCGGTGCTGCCGCGCGCGCCACGCGGCTTTCTCGGCGGCGCCCCAGGGCTGGCCCGGCACGCCGATGGGATAGGCCTGGTCGGACATGTCGCCTCCCTGCACTCAGACGGCCGCGGTCACCACGATTTCCACCTTCCAGCCGGGCCGCGCCAGCGGTGCCTGCACGGTCGCGCGCGCGGGCGCCTCGCCCGGCACCACCCACGCGTCCCAGGCGCGATTCATCGCGTCGAAATCGGCGATGTCGGCCAGGTAGATCTGCGCACGCAGGATCTTGCGCTTGTCGCTGCCGGCCTGCGCCAGCAGGGCGTCGATCGCGGCCAGCACCTCGCGGGTCTGGCCTTCGGCGTCGGCGCCGGTGTCTTCCGGTACCTGGCCGGCCAGATAGACGATGCCGCCGTGGACGGTGGCTTCGGACATGCGCTTGCCGGCGTCGAATCGCTGGATCATGGGCTGGGGTGCTCGCGGGAACGTGGGAATCCGCATGGTAAGCCGGCGGGCCGGGGCGCAACCACCACCGGTCCGGTGCCCTCGGCCCGGGCGTCCCGTACACTGGCGGCCTGAATTGCCCGGAGTGCCCATGGCCAAGCCCAACTATTCGTTCGAGAAGCGCCAGCGCGAGCTGGCCAAGCAGAAGAAGAAAGACGAGAAAGATGCGAAGAAGCGCGCCGAGCGCGAAGCCGCCAAGGCCGACACGCAGCCGTCCGAAGACGCAGCCGACGCTTCCGGCGATCCGCAGTAGCCAGCATCACGCGCAGGCCACGCCTGCGCGGTAGCCACGGCGACGTCGATCGCGGTGGCTTGACCACCGGGGCAGATGTCTACCCGCCCCGGTTGCCGCGTGAGGACACGGCCGCAGGCGCGAGCCTCACCAGATGCGGACGCGCTGCTCCGGCGGCAAGTACATCGCATCGCCCGGCTTGACGTCGAAGGCCTGGTACCACGGATCGAAATTCCGCAGCGGGCCGTTGGCGCGGTACATCACCGGCGAATGCGGGTTGGTCTTGATCAGGGTCAGCAGCGCTTCGTCGCGGTACTTGCCCTTCCAGACCTGTGCCCACGACAGGAAGAAACGCTGGTCGCCGGTCAGGCCGTCGATCACCGGCGCCGGCTTGCCGCCCAGGCTCAGCTTGTACGCCGTGTAGGCCATCGAGATGCCGCCAAGGTCGCCGATGTTCTCGCCCATCGTCAGCGCACCGTTCACGCACTGTCCCTCCAGCGGGCAATAGGCATCGTACTGCGCACCCAGCGCCTTGGTGCGCTGGTCGAAGCGCGCGCGATCTTCATCGGTCCACCAGTTGCGCTGGATGCCGGCGAAATCGGACTTGCTGCCCTGGTCGTCGAAGCCGTGGCCCATCTCGTGGCCGATCACCGCGCCGATCGCGCCGTAGTTCACCGCCGGGTCGGCATTCACGTCGAAGAACGGCGGCTGCAGGATGCCGGCCGGGAACACGATCTCGTTGAAGGTCGAGTTGTAGTAGGCATTGACCGTCTGCGGGGTCATCCCCCATTCCTCGCGGTCGGTCTTCTGGCCGACCCGGCGGTTCTGGTCGGCGCGGTTGTAACGGCGCATCGCGACGGTATTCGCCAGCAGGTTGTCCGGCACGACCGTGACCGTGCTGTAGTCCAGCCACTTCGACGGATAGCCGATCTTCGGACGGAAGGTCTCCAGCTTGCGGTAGGCCTGGGCCTTGGTCGCATCGCCCATCCAGTCGATCCCGGCGATGTTCTGGCGCAGCGCGGCACGCAGGTTCTCGACCAGCTTGTCCATCGCCGCCTTCGACTCCGGCTTGAAGTAGCGCGCCACGTACAGCTCGCCGAGGGCTTCGCCCAGGCCGGCGCGGCCACCGACCAGCGCCACCGCGCGCTTCCAGTCGTCGCGCTGCGCCTTCTGCCCGCCCAATACCTTGCCGTTGAACTCGAACGAGGCCTCGTCGATCGCCGTGCTCAGCAGGCCGGCATTGCCGTCGATCGCATGGAACGCCAGGTAGTCGCGCCAGGTCGCCAGCGGCGTCGCGTCGACGATGTCCAGGATCGGTTGCACCGCGTCGGGGGTGACCACGTTGATCCGGTCCGGCGCCTGCATGCCCTGCGTGCGCAGGTGCGCGGCCCAGTCGTAGGCCGGATATCGCTTTTGCAGCTCGGCGAAGGTCACCACGTTGTAGGTCTTGTCGCGGTCGCGCATCTTCGCGCGCTCCCATTGCGGCTTGGCCAGCGCGGTTTCCAGCGCCAGCACCGCATCGGCACGCGCCTTTGCATCGGCGCCGTTGATGCCCGCGAAACCGAGCATGCGCTGGATGTGGGCGACGTAGGCCTCGCGGATCCTGGCGAAGCGCGCGTCCGGATTCAGGTAGTAATCGCGGTCGGGCAGGCCCAGGCCGCCGACGCCGAGCGAGGCCAGGTAGCGGTCGGGATCCTTGCGGTCGGCGCCCAGGCCGAGGCCGATCGGCGCATCGCCGCCGTCCAGGTCGCGATTGGCGAAGGCGGCCACAAGGTCCGCCTTGGTGGCGATCGCGGCGTAACGGTCCAGCACCGGCTGCAGCGGCTTGATCCCGGCGGCGTCGCGGCCGGCGCGATCCATGTAGCTGGCGTAGAAATCGTGCAGCTTGCGTTCGTTGCTGCCGGCCTTCAGGTCCTTGCGCTTGGCCAGGCCTTCGATGATCGCGTGCGCCTGTTCCTCGGCACGGTCACGCAGCGCGTTGAAGGAGCCGAAGTTGGTCTCGTAGTCCTTCAGCTGGTAGCTGTCCAGCCACTTGCCGCTGGCATGGCGGTTGAAGTCGTCGCCCGGCTTCACCGTGGCGTCGCGCGCGGCCAGGTCGACGCCGAAGCTGCCGATCTGCGGCTTTCCATTGCCGGGTTGGGCGGCGATCGCGGCCACGGTGGTCAACGCCAGGGCGATGCCCAGGCTCAAGGTCAAAGGCGCAAGGCGCATGCGGGTGTCCCGATGGAGTGGAACCCCGCAGCCTACCTGCTCCCGGGGCCGGGCTCCCCTGCCATTGGTGGGGCAGGCGTGGCGCGATGCCGACCGGGTTAGCATGCCGCCCCCGCCCAGGAGATCGCGCTTGCCCCGTTACCACGGCCCCTTGCTCACCCGCCCGCTCGGCGATGCCCTGCGCGCCGCGCGCGATGCCGGCGCCGCCACGTGGACGGGCTCGCTCGACCTGGGCCGCGGCAGCGACGAGGCACTGCTCGCCGAGACGCATTGGGAATGGCGCGGCCAGCGCTATCCGTGGACGGGCACGCTCAAGGACCGCACGCTGTACTGGTGGGATGGGGAAGCGTTCGCGCCCATCTCGCGCTATGCCGGCAAGCTGATCAAGCTGGTGCCCACCGAATGGGACGTGCCGACCTTCGAGATCGACGGCATCAAGATGCTGCCGACCTCGAAATCCTCCCCGCTCGACGACGCGCGGCGCAAGGTCGCGCTGGTGCAGCCGGCCGGCAAGTCGGTGCTGGACACCTGCGGCGGGCTTGGTTATTTCGCCGCCTGCGGCCTCGATGCCGGCGCCGCGCGCATCCAGTCGTTCGAGAAGAACGAGGACGTGCTGTGGCTGCGCACGCTCAACCCGTGGTCGCCGGATCCCGAGGCGCCGGCAAGCGGTGGTCGCCTGCAGCTTGTGCATGACGACGTGTCGCAGGCGATCACCGGTTTGCCCGATGGCTCGTTCGACTGCCTGTTGCACGACCCGCCGCGCTTCGGCATCGCCGGCGAGCTGTATTCGCAGGCCTTTTACGACCAGCTCGCCCGGGTCGCGCGACGCGGTGCCCGCCTGTTCCACTACACCGGCATGCCGAACAAGCTCACCAGCGGCCGCGACGTCCCGCGCGAGGTCGCCAGGCGGCTGGAGAAGGCTGGCTTCCGCGCGGAACCGGCGCTCGATGGCGTGCTGGGCCTGCGCCGTTGACGCGCGTCAGCGCGTCGCCGGATCCGACAGCAGGCCCTTGCGGCGGAACCACACCTCCAGCGGCACGGTGACCAGCGGCGGTATCGCCGCCAGCAACGCCAGCAGCAAGGCCCAGCCCGGCCAGCGCAGGCGCGCGCCCGCGATCACGGTCACGACCAGGTAGAACAGGAACGCGGCGCCATGCAGGCGACCGAACAGCCATACGCCGGTGTCGGTGACCTGCAAGCCGTATTTCAGCCACATCCCCACCAGCAAGCCGGCCCAGGTCAGGCCTTCGAGGAAAGCGGCGGCGGCGAACAACTTCCCACTCGGGGACAAAGGCGCGAGGGGCATCGGCGGCTCCATTTCGGGGCGCGCATTGTCGCCCAGACCCGGAATGCGCCGCGACTCAACCGCCCCCGGTGACGCCGGGTTCGCCCTGCGCCAGCATCCGGGCGAGCGCCGCATCCTTGTCCTGCCACATCCCGTTCATCCACTGCTGGAACTGCACGCGGAAGCCGCGATCGTTCTGGTAGTCGCCGCTCAGGATGCCGGCGGGGATGTCGCGCTCGCGCACCTCCACGCGGACCTCGGGGATGCGGTCGGCCAGCAGGTCGAGCAACGAGGGCGTACCCGCCGGATAGGCGATGGTGACGTCGATGATCGAATGCAGGCCCGCGCCCATCGCATCCAGCACGAAGGCCACGCCACCCGACTTCGGCTTGAGCAGGCGCTCGTAGGGCGAGCCCTGCGATCCGTGCTTGGCCGGGGTGAAGCGCGTGCCCTCGACGAAATTCATGATCGATACCGGGATCGCGCGGAACTTCTCGCAGGCGCGGCGGGTGGCGTCGATGTCGCGACGCGCGAGGTCCGGATTGTTGGCGATCTGCTTCCTGGTGTAGCGGCCCATGAACGGGTAATCCAGCGCCCACCACGCCAGCCCCAGCAGCGGCACCCAGAACAACTGGCGCTTGAGGAAGAAGCGCATGAACGGAATGCGCCGGTTGAACACCTTCTGCAGGACCAGGATGTCCACCCAGCTCTGGTGGTTGGCCAGCACCAGGTAATGCCCGTCCATGCGCAGCGCGGCGTCTTCCCGTAGCTCCACGCGGGTGCGGGTGAAGGTGCGCCACATCCAGTTGTTCACCCCGATCCAGCTTTCCGCCAACCCGGTCAGCAGCGGATTGCTGGCCAGCCGCACCGGCTCGAAGGGCAGCAGCGCCTTGACCACGCCCACCACCAGCAGCGGTGGAACGTGCAGCAAGGTGTTGCCGGCGATGATCAGGAAGATCAGGGCAAGGCGCAGTGCAAGCATGCGGTGACCGGTACGCAATCGAGGGAATCGGCATTTTCGCCGATCCGGGGAGGTTCGCGCGCCCGGCGTCGGCTCGGGTATGTTGCCCGTCTCCTCCCAGCGAATGGAGTAACGCCGATGACCCGCCTGACCGCCAGCGACTTCCCGCCAGCGTTGCTGGAGCTCTACGACGGCTACGTGCACGGGCGCATCAGCAGGCGCCAGTTCCTCGATCGCGCCGGCATGCTGGCCCTGGGCGGGATGACCGCCGTCGGCGCGCTCGCCGCGCTCACTCCCAACTACGCGCTGGCCCAGCAGGTGAAGTTCACCGATCCCGACATCGTGGCCGAGTACATCCACTACCCATCGCCCAACGGCCACGGCCAGGTGCGCGCCTACCGCGTGCGGCCGGCGAAGGCCGAGGGCAAGCTGCCCGGGGTGGTGGTGGTCCACGAGAACCGCGGCCTCAATCCCTACATCGAGGACGTGGCGAGGCGCGTGGCCAAGGCCGGCTTCATCGCGCTGGCGCCTGACGGCCTGAGTTCGGTCGGCGGCTACCCGGGCAACGACGAGAAGGGCCGCGAGCTGCAGAAGCAGGTCGATCCCGAGAAGCTGATGAACGATTTCTTCGCCGCCATCGAGTTCCTGGCGAAGGACGCCGCGGCCACCGGCAAGGTCGGCATCACCGGCTTCTGCTATGGCGGTGGCGTGTCGAATGCGGCCGCGGTCGCGTATCCGGAATTGTCTGCGGCGGTGCCGTTCTACGGGCGCCAGGCCAAGCCGGAGGACGCGGCGCGGGTCAAGGCGCCATTGCTGTTCCATTTCGCCGAGACCGACGCCAACGTCAATGCCACCTGGCCCGCCTACGAGGCCGCATTGAAGGCTGCCGGCAAGACCTACGAAGCGCACGTCTATCCCGGCACCGGCCACGGCTTCCACAACGACTCCACCCCGCGCTACGACGAAGCCGCGGCGAAGCTGGCGTGGGAACGCACCCTGGCCTGGTTCCGCCGCCACCTGGCCTGAGCGCGCCAACGCGCCCCCCGGCGCGCGCGCGGGCCAACGCCTCCCGCGCCGCCTGCCGCAACCACGCGCCATCCGCGCGTATCCCTGCTGCAACCTTCCAGCAGGCGAAATCCCGATGCGCGCCACACCCACCGCCAAACCCGCTGCCAAACCCGCTGCCGTCGCGCTGCGCCACGCAGCCGGCTGCCTCCGCCTGCTGCCATTCGCCGCGATGCTGTTCGCGGCACAGGCGAATGCCGCGCCCGCACCACAGGATGCATTCGCGTCGCTCACCCGCGCGGTGCAGCAGTTCAAGCAGGACACCGGCTACCCCGCCGGCACCGCGATCATCGTGGTGAAGGATGGCAAGGTCGCCTACGAAGGCTACTTCGGGTTTGCCGACCTGCAGGCGAAGGCGCCGGTCACCCGCGACACCGTGTTCTACATCGCCTCCGCGACCAAGCCCTTCTTCGCGCTGGACGTCTTGCTGGCCGAGCATGCCGGCAGGCTCGACACGCGCACGTCGTTGCAGGCGATGTTCCCCGGCGCGCGCTTCAGCGGGGTCGACGCCGGCAAGGTCGGCGCACGCCAGCTGCTCACCCACACGTCGGGCATCGGCAACACCGCGCTGGGCTGGGCCACCGCCTTCAGCGGCGTGCACGACGCGGGGTCGCTTCGCCGGCTCGCCCTGCAATCGCAGGCCAACGCCGAAGCACCGGTCGGTACCTTCGACTACACCAACATCGGCTACAACATCGCCAGCCTGTGGCTGGATCGCGTCGATGCCAGGCCGTGGCAGGCGCAATTGCAGGCACGCATCTTCACGCCACTGCGCATGACCCACACCACCGCGTACGCCAGCGAAGCCGATGCCCGCAACTGGTCGATCGCGAAGCCCCACGGCTTCGTCGCCAACGACCGCAACGCGCCGCTGTACCTGCGCAAGACCGATGCCACGATGCATGCGGCGGGCGGCATGTTGTCCAGCGCCGCCGACATCGCGACCTTCCTGATCGCGCAGCTCGGCGACGGCAAGGTCGGACGCAGGCAGGTGCTGCCGGCATCGGTCGTGCGTTCTTCGCATGCGCGCCAGGCGACCACCGACAGCGCTTACCTCGACTTCCCGCGCGACGGCTACGCCTGGGGCTGGTACACCGGCGAGTACAAGGGCCGGCGCATGCTCCACCACTTCGGCGGTTTCGCCGGTTTCCATGCGCACCTGTCGTTCATGCCGGAGGCCGGCATCGGCCTGGTCGTGCTCAACAACGAAGACGTGCTGGGCGCGAGGCTCACCAACCTGATCGCCGACCATGCCTACGGCCTGGCGCTGGACGAGCCCGGCGTCGCGCCACGGGCGGAGGCGCGGTTCGCGGCACTGGCAGGCGACGCCCGCCAACTGCAGCAGGCCGCGCTGCGCCAGCGCGATGCACTCAGGGCGCGGCCGTGGCGGTTGTCGCTGCCGCGCGCCGCCTATGCAGGCCGTTACGTGCATGCCGAGCTTGGCGAAGTCAACGTGGCGTTGCAGGCCGACGACGCCCTGGCGCTACGCTGGGGCCAGTTGCAGGCTGTCGCCAGCGGCTACGACAAGGCCGAGCACGTGCGCGTCGAGTTCGTGCCGAATTCCGGCGAGGCGCTGCAATTCGTGGTCGACGACGGCCAGGTCGAAGCGCTGGTGCTGGACGGGATGCGTTTCGCGAAACTCCGCTGAGCGTCGCCGGCGGAACCAGCGGTGCATTTCGGGCACGCCTCGGCTGCCGGCGAGGCATTCGGCGTATGGTAGGCGCCGCTCCTTCCTGCCCGTGAACCCCGCATGCCGACGCCTGCCGCGATCGATCCCGATGTCCTGCGCATCCAGCACATCGATGCGGTGCCGCGGATCCTCGCCGCGGTCGCGCGCATCACCGGCATGCGCTTCGCCGCGGTGGCGCGCGTGACCGACACGCGCTGGATGGCGTGCGCGGTGCAGGACGATCTCGCGTTCGGGCTCGAAGCCGGCGGCGAACTGGAACTCGAATCCACCATCTGCAACGAGATCCGCCAGCACCGGCAGCCGGTGGTGTTCGGCCATGCCAGCCAGCACGCGGTCTATGCCACCCACCACACGCCATTGCAGTACGGGCTGGAAAGCTACGTGTCGGTGCCGATCTTCAGCCGCGACGGCGAATTCTTCGGCACCCTGTGCGCGATCGACAACCGGCCCGCGGAGCTGGACGATCCGGTGATACTGGACTCCCTGCAGTTGTTCGCCGAATTGATCGGCATGCAGCTGGAACTCGCGGACGACCTCGACGCAACCCGCCTGCGCCTGCGCGATGCCGAATTCCGCGAACAGGTGCTGGCGACCACCGAACGCGAGATCCGCGACCTGCTGCTGCCGGTGGTGACCAACCTGTACCTGCTGCGCACCTCGCCGAACCTGCCGGGCGAGGCCGGCGAGCTCGTCGCGGACATGGAAGCCGACTGCGACCGCCTGACCCGCCTCCTGCGCGGCAAGCTGGACATCGCCCTGGGCCGCATCGCGCGGGAAGACGCCTGACCGCGACGCCGCCTACAGGTCCAGCCCCTCGCGCACCTTGACGATGAAGGTCAGCGCGGCGCCGCTGCGCAGCTTGCCCTTCTCCACCCGCACGAAGAACGGGATGGTGCCGCTGCCGACCACCGACCAGGTCTTCTGCACCAGGTGGTACAGGCCTTCCAGTCCGGGGATGTCCGCGATCTCGACCACGAAGAAGCTGGTCGACTGGCCGAACAGGTGGGCCATCTGCCACAGCTTGAAGTTCGCCTTCTTCAGGCCGGTGACCGGCACGCCCTGGTCGTCCAGCACGCGCACGACGATGATCAGGCGGTCGTCGTCCTTGAGGATCGCGCCCTGCGCCGTCACCGTGAGCGGTCCGCTCGCCAGCTTCGGTCGCGGAGCCTTTCCGGCCGTCATGTCCGGTCGCCTGGTGGGCGTCGGCGTGCTGCCTCCGGCTTTCTTCCTGGCCATCTGCGTTGCTCCGCTCGGGGGGATGCATCGCAGCCAACGCGGCAGGCGGGCGCGATGGGCCATCGGGACGCAGCGATCGGCAACCGGCCTTGTTCAATCCCTACCCATCGACTTCCAGCACGCGCGCGCAATTGCGGTTACGCCGGCCCTTCACATCGGTGGGGACCGACGATGACGCCGTTCACGCTTTTCCACGTGGCACTCAGCCTCGTCGGCATCCTTGCGGGTGCCGTGGTCATGCTCGGCATGCTGCAGGCGCGGCGCCTGCCCGGATGGACGGCACTGTTCCTGTCCACCACGCTGGCCACCACCCTCACCGGCTTCCTGTTCCCGTTCAACGGATTCACGCCGGCGCTCGGGGTCGGCGCGGTGTCCACCATCGTCCTCGCGATCACCCTGTGGGCGTTGTACCGCCGCCAACTCGTGGGTCGCTGGCGCACCATCTACGTGGTTGGCGCGGTGGTGTCGCTGTACTTCAACGTGTTCGTGCTGGTGGTGCAGCTGTTCCTGAAGGTCCCCGCGTTGCACCTGCTCGCGCCGACGCAGAAGGAACCGCCCTTCGCGATCGCACAAGGCAGCGTGCTGCTGCTGTTCGTCGTGGTCGGCATCCTGGCGGTCAGGCGTTTCCGCACGGCCTGAGCACCCGCGCCGGCTCGCGGGAACACCCGTCGCGCTTCAGGCCTGGAACACCGTCTCCAGCAAGCGGAACGTGCCGGCATCGGCATCCAGTTCGACCTTGCCGCCCACCGGCACGATGAACTGCTCGCGGATGTGGCCGATCATCGCACCCCGGTAGGCCGGGATCTCCAGCGGCCTGATGTAATCGTCGAGGATCTGCTCCAGCGTCAGCGAGCCGTAACCGTCGCCGGGCTTGCAGTCCGAGCATTCGCCGAAGATCACGCCGGCGACCTTGTCCAGCGCGCCCATCAGTTTCAGGGTGCTGAACATGCGATCGATGCGATACGGCGCTTCGCCCACGTCCTCCAGGAACAGGATCCTGCCGGTGAAATCCGGCAGGTAGGGCGAGCCTGCCAGCGCCGTCAGCACGGTCAGGTTGCCGCCGACCAGTTCGCCGCGCGCCTTGCCGCCGCGGATGGTGATCGTGCGGTTCTGCCGCGGCACCAGTTCGTCGCCGAGTTCGACCTTGTTGCGGTACTCGACCAGTTCGCGGTCGAGCAGCACGCGCTGGAACTGGTCCACGTTGAACCTGTTCCAGCTGCCCGAGCCGATCTGCCCGTGGAACGTGACCAGGCCGGCCTTGGCGTTGATCGCACAGTGCAGCGCGGTGATGTCCGAATAGCCGAGCAGCACCTTGGGATTGCGACGGATGCGCTCGTAGTCCAGCAGCGGCAACAGGCGCGCCGCACCCGAGCCGCCGCGCGTGCAGACGATCGCCTTCACCGCGCCGTCGGCGAACATCGCATTGAGGTCGCCGGCACGCTCGGCATCGGTGCCGGCCAGGTGGCCTCGGCGCGCATCGTAATGCGCACCGGTCTTCACCCTGAAGCCGAGCGCTTCCATCGCTTCTCGCGCGAGCTGGAGGTTGAAGCTGTCGTCGGTGGCGGATGACGGGCTGACCAGCCCGATGGTGTCGCCCTTGCGGAGCGGCACCGGCAACAGGCGCCCGCGCGAGGCATCGCCCGCGCGTGCGATGCCGGCCAACGGCAACATGCTCGCGGCCAAGGCCGCGCTGCCCAGGAACGTCCGTCGGTCCATGTCGCCGCCTGTCGATGTCGAGTCCGGCGCAGACTAGCAACCCGCCCCCCGCCCAACAATCCGCCAGGCCTCGTCGGTGGACGCGCCCCTCGCGACTGCGCGCGTGCGCGGCAATCCCACCCTGTGCCAGGGTTGGCGCGGTCGCGAAGGTTCACGCAGCCACATGCGCAAGAGCCACGCCTTGATGGCAGCACGTCGCGCCGGCAAAGGCTCGGCTCGGGCGAGGCGGGACGGACGCGCCAGCTACCGAGGCTGGCGGCAGCCGTTCACCCATGTCGATTTCCGTTGGACACGGTCGTCGTACAGTCGAACCCCGCAGGACACCGCAGGACGCCGCCGGGGCCGACCACTTCCACGATGCAGGAGAACGCCATGATCCCGAAGAACACCATCTGCCTGTGGTACGACAAGGATGCGCTGGAGGCGGCGACGTTCTATGCCGACACCTTCCCGGACAGCACGGTGGGGCGCGTGACCCACGCACCCGGCGACTTCCCCTCCGGCAAGCAGGGCGACGTCCTGACCGTGGAGTTCAGCGTGCTCGGCATCCCCTGCATCGGCCTGAATGGCGGGCCGGTGTTCAAGCACGACGAGGCGTTCTCCTTCCAGGTCGCCACCGAAGACCAGGCGGAAACCGACCGCTACTGGAACGCGATCGTCGGCAACGGCGGGCAGGAAAGCGAGTGCGGCTGGTGCAAGGACAGGTGGGGCCTGTCATGGCAGATCACCCCGCGCGTGCTGACCGAGGCATTCACCGGCATGGACCGTGACGCCGCCCGGCGGGCATTCGCCGCCATGATGACCATGCGCAAGATCGACGTCGCACGCATCGAGGCCGCCGTGCGCGGTTGAGTCTTGCCAGGGACGGAAGGAATCGAGTGCACTCGATGTCCTCCACCCCCTCGTGCCGGATCAGTACGCGCCCATGAAATCCTTCTTGCCGACCTCGATGCCGTTGTGGCGCAGCAACGCGTAAGCGGTCGTGACGTGGAAGAAGAACTGCGGCAATCCGTAGTTCAGCAGGTAGCCCTGGCCACTGATCGAGCGCTCCTTCGGCGTGCCTGGACGCAGCAGGATCGTGCGCTGCTCGCTGCCGACGAACGCCGCCGCATCGAGTCCGTCGATGAAGGCCAGGGTCTTCGCGATGCGTTCCTGCAGTTCGGCGAAACTCTGCTCGCCGTCGTCATAGGCAGGCACGTCCACGCCCGCAAGCCGCGCCGGCACGCTCTTGGCGAAGTCGCAGGCGATCTGCACCTGCCGCACCAGCGGGAACATGTCGGGGAACAACCGCGCCTGCAGCAGGACCGCCGGATCGATCTTCCTGTCGATCGCGTGCGCCTCCGCCTTGCCGAGCAGGTCGCCGAGGCTGGCGAGCAGTTGCCTGAACACGGGAACGGATGCGTCGTGCATGGAAAGGGTCATGGCGGCCTCGCTCGGGGGAAACCGCCATGGTAGCCGCATCGTCGCGTCAGTCGGCTTCCGCCGCCGCTTCGCGGCCCTGCTGGCGGATCAGCGCTTCCTCGCGCGCATCGTTGATCGCGTGGCGCACGCCATCGAGGTCGACATGAGATTCGTCGTGCACGAACACGCCGGTCAGTTCAGAGTCCGGGCGCAGCTCGCCGGCTTCGAACAGCGCCCACATTTCCTCGCCATACCACGTGTCGAGCAATTCCGGCGCCCACGCGCCGAGGCTGGCGGTGAGGTTGTTGACGTCGCGCAGCAGCATCGTGCGCGCGGCGTTGTTGCCGGCGGCGCTGACCACCTGCGGGAAGTCGATGATCACCGGGCCGTCCGGCGCGACCAGCACGTTGTACTCGGACAGGTCGCCGTGGATCAGGCCGATGCACAGCATCTTCTGCACCTGATGGATCAGGAACCGATGGAAGCCGCGCGCCTGCAGCGGCGACAGTTCGACCTCGCCCAGCCGCGGCGCGGAATGGCCATCGGCATCGACCACCAGTTCCATCACCAGCACGCCGTGGAAATAGCCGTGCGGCTCCGGCACGCGCACGCCGGCCTCGCGCAACTGGTAGAGCGCGTCGACCTCGGTGTTCTTCCACGCGGTTTCCTGCTGCTTGCGCCCGTACTTGCTGGCCTTGCCGATCGCCCGCGCCTCGCGGCTGCCACGCACCTTGCGGCCTTCCTGGTACTGCACGCGCTGCTGGAAACTGCGCTGCGCCATGTCCTTGTAGACCTTCGCGCAACGGATCTCGTCGCCGGCGCGGACCACGTAGACCGCGGCTTCCTTGCCGCTCTTCAGCGGCCGCATCACGCCGTCGATGACGCCGTCGTCGATGAGGGGTTGCAGGCCCGAGGGAGTTTTCATGGAGTCTCGAAGAAAAAAGTGGTGCGGGGACGACGCCGGGAAGACGCGCCAACCCTGGATCCGGGGCGACAGAGTGCCTGATCGCTACACTGCATGTCCTGAATCCCGCGGTGCGATGGCATGCCTGACCCAGTACGACTGGCGAAACACGTGGCCGACCTTGTCCGATGCTCGCGCATCGAGGCCGAGCAATACATCAAGGGCGGCTGGGTGTCCGTGGACGGGCTCGTGGTCGAAGACCCCGCCCACCCGGTGTCGACCGCAACCGTCACCATCGACCCGGCCGCACGCCTGGAAACCGTCGAGCCGGCGACCATCCTGCTGCACAAGCCGGTCGGCTACGACACGATCAGCGGTCGCAAGGCGGCGGCGGGACTGGTGCAGCCCGAATCGCGCTGGGCCGAGGATCCGTCCGGGGTGCGCCTGCTCGAGCGCCACTTCCATCGCCTGACGCCGTTGGTACCGCTGGATGCCGAGGCCAGCGGGCTGATGGTGCTGACCCAGGACGGCCGCGTGTGGCGTCGCCTGACCGAGGACGGCGACGAGATCGAACAGGAATTCGTGGTCGAGGTCAGCGGCGAGATCGGCCCCTACGGATTGCGCAAGCTCAACCACGGCCTGCACTACAACGGCCGCGCGCTGCCGCCATGCAAGGTCAGCTGGCAGAACGAGATCCGCCTGCGCTTCGCGCTGAAGGGCGTGCAAGGCGGGCAGTTGCGCGACATGTGCAGGCAGGTGGGCCTGGAGGTGGTGGCGATCCGCCGCCTGCGCATCGGCAAGGTGTCGCTGGCGAAGATGCCGGTCGGGGCGTGGCGCTACCTGCCGGTGGGCGAGCGCTTCTGACGAGGGGCGCGCGATGCCACCGCGATCAGCGCGCCTCCAGCTTCCGCCAGCCGAATGCGAGGATCGCCAGCGCCAGCGGCAGGCCGAGCAGGTGCCAGCGCAGGGTTTCCATCGGTGACACCGCCACGTTGAGCAGCAGGCCGCCCTGAACGCTCACGTAGGCGACCGCGAGCAGCGCCATTTCGAACATGCGCCCGGTGCGGAACAGCACGCCGGTCGCCATGCCCCACAGCGCCAGCGAAATGCCGGCGGCGAGCGCGGCCAGCGATGCCCGTGGCTGCACCACGGCCAGCCGCAGCAGCGCGGGCGCGACGACCACCAACGCAAACCCGGTCGCCACGATCGCGCGCACCAGCAACATGCGGGCACGCATGCCCGGCGCGGTGAACACCAGTGCCCCGGTGTGCGTCTCGTGCTCGCGCAGCACCAGCCGTGCGAACACATCCATCGCCAGCACCCAGGCCGCGATGATCGCGACGGCCATGGCCTTCTCCGGCGCGAATGCCTGCACCCCAATCGCGGCCAGCATCGCCAGCCACCACCACGCCTTGCGCGGGCGCAGCACCAGCCGCAGCTCCGCGGCCACCAGTGCACCGAACGCGCTGCGCTGCATCGGCGAAAGAGCGGCCTCCAGCCAGCGAAGCCGCGCACCATCGCCACGCGACTTGCCCGGGCTGCCCACCTGCGCCGCGCAGCGATCCAGCACCGGGATCGCCAGCGCCAGCAACAGCAATGCCAGCGCCAGCCAGGCGCCGCGTGCCTGCATCGTCGCCGGGGTGATCGCCCACTGCGTCCAATCGAGCAGCACGGGCGCGTTGCCCTCCAGTGCCTGCTTGCCGATGCTCAGGCCGAGTTCCTTGCCCGCGTCCACGCTGGGCCACGCGTTCGAGAGGTCGTATTCCGCGACCAGCAGGCCGTGCGGATCGCCCGGCCATGGCAGCGCCGCACCCGGCGCCTGCTCCGCCTGCGACACCCCGAACGACAGCAGCATCACCCACGACACGAAGAACAGAACGTTGCCCGCGCTGCGCCGCAGCCACGGCACCAGGTCGAACCACACCGCCAACGCAGCGGTCAGCGCCAGCGATGGCAGGGTCAGCAGCAACACGGGCTTGACCAGCTCGACCAGGTCGATGCTCGGGTCCTCGGCGCGCACGACCTGCGCGACCAGGCCGACCGCAAGTCCGGCACCGATCAGCAGGCCGAACACCACCATGTGGCTCAGCCACTTCGCCAGCAGGTAGCCGCCCCGGCTCATCGTGGTGGCGACCAGCAATTGCCAGGTGCGCGTCTCGAGGTCGCGCACGACCGTGCCCCGCACCAGATAGAAGCCCGCCAGCGACAGCGCCGAGCTGTACATCAGCGCGGCCACCATGCCGATCCAGGCGCTGGAATAGCGGCCACGCATGCCCTCGCCCACCGACACCGTCAGGTACCCCCGCTCCACGGCGGGAAAACACCACCACATCAGCGCGGCCAGGCCCGCGATCAGCAACCAGAACCGCGGCGTGCGCAGGCGCTGGCGCAGGTCCGCGACCAGCAGGGCGATGACGGCGCGCGCGGCGTTCACGACGGCGTGCCGTTGCGATGCAACAGCCAGAGGTAGGCATCCTCGAGGTCGGGCGCGACCACCACGGCATCGACTGCCGGAGGCTCCTCGCCGACCACGCGCACCTCCACGCCGTGCGCGCGGCGTTGCGCGCGGCTGATGCGCAGGCGCGTGCGCGCCTCGGCGAGCTGCTCCGCAGCGACCGTCCATTGCCAGACATGGCCCTCGGCCTCGCCCATCAATGCTTCCGGGCTGCCGTGGAAGCGCAGGCGCCCGCCGCTCATGACCGCGAGGCTGCCGGCGCTGGCTTCGATGTCCGAGACGATGTGCGTCGACAGGATCACCAGGCGCTCGCCGGCAAGTTCCGCCAGCAGGTGGCGGAAGCGCACCCGTTCCTCCGGATCCAGGCCGACCGTGGGCTCATCGACGATCAGCAGCTTCGGATCGTTGAGCAGGGCCTGGGCGATGCCGACGCGCTGGCGCATGCCGCCGGAATAGCCGCCCAGGCGGCGGTCGGCCACGTCACCCAGGCCGACCATCGCCAGGCATTCGTCCACCCGCGCCGCCACGCTGCGCGCCGGCAAGCCCTTCACCGCCGCCAGGAACGCCATGAACTCGCGCGCCGACAGCGCTTCGTACACGCCAAAGTCCTGTGGCAGGTAGCCGAGCTCGTGCCGCAGTGCATCCGGTTTGCGGGCGATGTCCTCGCCGCGCCACAGCACCCGCCCGCTGGTGGCTTTGGACAAGGTCGAGAGCACCCGCATCAGGGTCGACTTGCCGGCGCCATTGGGGCCGAGAAGCCCGACGATCCCGGGCGCCATCGCCAATTGCACGCCTGCGACGGCTTCATGGCCGCCGCGATAGCAGTAACCCACCGACTCCAACGCCAGTTCCAGCGCCATGCCATACCTGCATCTGCCTAGATGAGTTGGTATGTTAGTGAACTAACACACCAAAGCATGTGCCGATGGTCAGGGCACCTGCCGCGACTCAGGCGCCGCGCACGCGCAGGGTCAGCCCCTTCAGGAAGTTGCGCAGCAACTGGTCGCCGCACAAGCGGAAATTCTTGTGCCCTGGCTGGCGGAACAGCGCCGACAGTTCCGGCTTGGAGACCGGGAAGCCGGCATCCGCGAAGGCCTTGTGCATGTCGACATCGGTCAACTGGAACGCCACCCGCAGCTTCTTCAGCACCACGTTGTTGTTGATCCGCTTCTCCACCGGGCGCGGCGGCAGCGACTCGTCGCGGCCACGACGGAGGATCACCAGCCCATCAAGGAAGTGCGCCATCACCCGGTCGCTGCAGGCGACATGGCCAGGCTCGTCCTCCCTGGCCAGGCATGCACGGAGCTCGTCCTTCTCGATCGCGAACCCGGGATCCGACAGGCGGATGATCTCGACCAGCTTGTTGTCGCTGAGATCCAGCATGTAGCGGATGCTGCGCAGGATGTCGTTGTTGATCATCGGTCCAACGGCCTGGCGGGAAGTCCCGCCAGTCTACCGATGTCTGCCCGGGGGGCCGCTGCACCCCCCACCGGCCCCGCCATGCGGCGCCCTGGCCGGCAACGCGCGAACGCGCGGCTACTCCTCCAGGTGGCCCCGGTCCAGGTCGGCCAGGCGTTCCTCGTGCAGCCAGGCGATCGCGTCGGCTTCCTGTTCGAACACCTGCGCGGAGAGCCCGAACTTGCCGGCCGCCACCACCCCAAAGCGCTCGGGATCGATGAACTCCGGTCGCGCGACCACCACGATCCGTACCCGGCCACCGGCGGCGTCCGCCCATTGCCGCACCATCCGCAACCGATCCACCAGGCTCGGCGACGCGAACCCGGCCTGGCGCGCATCCACCAGCAGGTGCGGCTGTCCTTCCGCCAGCATCCGCCGGACCACCACGGCGATCATGGCGATCGCATCGTCGAAGACCCGTTGGGTGGCGACCAGCCGCACGACCGGCACAGCGCCGACCATGTCCAGCAATGGCGGGTTGTCGGGATCTTGGTCAGGCATGGCGGGCACCGGCGGGCGATGACGCGAGGGTAACGCCTCAGCAGTCGTTTGACTGGCCGGTGGCATAACGCAGCCCGCGCAGCAGGTGCGCGCGGAAGCGTGCATCCGCATACAGGGCGCGCTCATGGCCCAGCCCGGTGTACCACGCGCGGCCACCGAGTCGCGCATGGCACCAGGCGATGGGATGGTCCGCGCCCATCTTGCCGCCGGTGTATGCCGCCTCATCGACGGTCGCGATGACATCCACGCGCGGCCGCGGATTGCTCCGGTAGTTGTAGAGCTCGTCGCGAACCCGCCACGTGTCGGCGCCGGGCAAGGCGTGCCCCGCCTCGAAACGCAGCGGCGAGTCCTGGAGTCCCGGTGGATGGCTGTCGAACCACGCGCCCACCAGTTCGCCGTACCAGGGCCAGTCGTATTCGGTGTCCGCCGCCGAATGGATCCCGACGAAGCCGCCGCCGTCGCCGACGAATCGCTCGAAGGCGTCCTGCTGCGAAGCATCCAGCACGTCGAGCGTGGTGTTGGCGAACACGACCGCGCGATAGCGCGCCAATGTCCCGGCGTCGAACCGCGATGGATCTTCAGTCTGATCGACCACCAGCCCTGCATCGCCTCCGAGTTCGCGCAGTGTCTCGATGGCCACCGGGATCGAATCGTGCCGCCAGCCGCTAGTGCGGGTGAACACGAGGATGCGCGGCGGCGATGCGTCCGGCCCTGCGCTGTCCCCGCCCCCGGGCGACACGCAGCCGCCGACGGCAGCGACAGCCAATGCGAGCAGCAGGGACAACCGGCGCAAGGTCTTCATCGGCGGACTATAAATCGGGAGGCCACTCATTTTTCCATTGACCTGCAACGCGCGGCGCGTTGCCCGCGCCACCGGTCCGCCGATGGCCTCCGACCTCTTCCTGAAACCGCGCGGCCACGCCCTGGTCCTCGCCGAGCGCCATCCCGGCCTGCTGCCGGAGGGTGCGGATGCCCGCGCACGCGCCATCGCGTGGATGTTCGCCGCGCTCAACACGATGGAACCGCCCATCGTCGAGTACGGCATGAGCAAGATCGTGGAACGCGGGCAACCATGGTTCGAGCAGCGCCTGCCGATGCTCGGGGATCGTGTCCGCGCACGGCTTGGACAGCTCTCGACGCGCCTCGGCGATGCCGAGTGGCTCGACGGCGGCTTCAGCGCGGGCGACCTGATGATGGTGACCGTGCTGCGCAGGCTGGGCAGCCCCGGGCTGGTGGGTGAATACCCCAACCTGGTCGCCTGCGTGGCCCGGGGCGAAGCGCGACCCGCCTACCAGCGCGCGTTCGATGCGCAACTGGCGGTGTTCAAGCGCGCAGCAGGATGACCGGCAGCGCGACCAGCGCCAACGCGAACAGGATGCCCAGCACGGCCAGCAGGACGCGGGCAGGCTCGGCACGCAGTACCGCCCAGAACGTCTCCGCGGTGCCGTCGCGGACGGCGGCCTCGTAGTCGGCGCGGGCACGGACCTGGCGCTGGCGCTGGTAATCGGCCATCAGCCGCCTGGCGTCGACGATCGCCGCATCCTCGGTCACGAAGATCCCGCCTGCGGAGATTCCCCAGAGGCTGGGCCCGGTCTCGTAGAACGCGATTGCGTGCGTGTCGAGCAAGCCGCGCACGTCGTCGGCCTCGTCATCGGGGACATTGCGCAGGTTGAGCAGGAGCCTGGACATGGCGGGATGATAGCGGCGAGCCGACCCGCCACGTGACCGTCCCCGGGGTGCGCCCGGCTCAGTCCGTCTGGCCGAGGCGGTGCTCGGCGCGTTCGCAGACCACCACGTCGCCATCATCGGTGACGGTACCGACCGCACGCGCCCGCTGGCCAACGACGAAGGAAGCCACGTCGACCTGCGCGGCCTTGCACAGGTTCCAGCGCGCCGGCAGTTGCACCGACACCCGGCCATGACTGGCGGTATCGAGCAATACGACCGCGTTGCCGTCGTAGGTCCACGGCTTGGTGTCGATGGAGGCGATGGTGCCCTCGACCGTGGCCTGGCTGCCCGCCACGAGCGGGGAAGCAGGAGGGCTCGTGGCGCAGCCGGCCAGGGAGACCGCCAGGCATGCGGTTGCGGCCAGGAAGACGCGGCGAGGATGCAGGGTCATGCGGACTCCAGTGGATCAAGGGAAGCGCGATCCTCGCAGATCGGCTGCAAAGGCCGCGACAAGGCGACGCGACCAGCCCATGGTTTCCCCATGGCTGTTTCCCGGACAATTGCGACATGGCACGCAGGTGCCTGGCGGCGATACAGCGAGGACATTCATGCGCACCTTCGTACTGCGGGCACGGGCGGCACCCACCGACAGCCAGAAGCTGCTCGCGTCGGTCGGCAAGGACGCCCACGCGGAAATCCTCGCGCATACGCTGATGAACGCGATCTTCGTCGCGCAGTCGCATCGCGCCGACGTCGTCGTCTACCTGGTGCTGGAAAGCACCCCGGACTTCTCCCGCACGATCCGCTTCGAGCCCGATGCGATGCACGACATCGGCGGCTTCGACGAACAGTCGCTGCTGGGCAAGGTCGCGAAGGCGCTGGATGCGTCGCGCGGCATGGGCAAGGAAGAGGCGCGACCCGTGGAATCGGGGGTGACCGTGCGCACGATCAGCTTCGAGCGGCTGGTGCAGGAACTGGCCGGCGATCACCAGCTGTTCGTGATGGACCGGAAAGGCACGTCGATCCGCGAGCAGGCGTTCGCCGGGAACCCCTGTTTCCTGCTGACCGACCACATCCCCATGCCGAAGAAGAGCTTCAACAGCCTCGAGCGCCTGGGGGCGAAGAAGATCACGCTGGGATCGAAGATGCTGTTCGCCTCGCAATGCGTGGTGTTGATCCACCACGAGCTGGACCAGCGCTGACGTCCCTCAGTCGGCGGCCCTTCGCTGCCGGTGTATTCGCAGCATCGCCGCCACGCTCGCCAGGACATCCTCGTCGCTGGTCGCCCAGTTCGACACCGAGATGCGCATGGCCGCGAGGCCGTGCCAGGTGGTGCCGCTGACCCAGCAGGTACCGTCGCGCTGCACGCCGGCCACGACCTCACGGGTGGCCTGGTCGTCATCGTCGAAACGCACCAGGACCTGGTTGAGCACCACCTCGTTGAGGATGCGCACGCCGGGTTCGCCTGGCAGCAGGTCGGCGAAGCGGCGGGCATGCGCGCAGCAGCGATCGATCAGCGTGTCCACGCCCTCGCGGCCAAGGGCGCGCAGGGCCGCGTACACGGGGATGCCGCGGGCGCGCCGCGAGAACTCCGGGCACCAGTCGACCGCGTCGCGTTCGGCGCCGCCGGTCTGGATCAGGTAGGCCGCGGTGCTGGTCATCGCGGCGCGATGATCCTCGGCGTGGCGGACGATCGCCACGCCGCAGTCGTAGGGCACGTTGAGCCACTTGTGCGCATCGGTGGCCCAGCTGTCGGCCAGGTCGATGCCGTCCGCCAGCATGCGCCTGCCTTCGCTGGCGCGTGCCCACAGGCCGAAGGCGCCGTCGACATGCAGCCAGGCGCCATGCGCGCGGGCGATCCCGGCGATCTCGCGCAACGGATCGAAGGCACCGGTGTTCACGTTGCCGGCCTGCGCGCAGACGATCACCGGGCCCTGCAACGTGGGCAGCAAGGCACGCAGTTGATCGGCACGCATGCGTCCCTGCGCATCGGATTCGACCGTCGCCAGCGCGCGGGTGCCGATGCCGAGATACCGCAGCGCGACGTCGACGGTGACATGCGACTCGGCCGAAGCGACCACGTGGAGGCGCGGCGCGCCATGCAGGCCGTCGGCCTCAACGTCCCAGCCGGCGCGGCGCAACACGCCGTGGCGCGCGGCCGCGAGGCAGGTGAAATGCGCCATCTGGCAGCCGGTGACGAAGCCGACGCCGCAGTCGCGCGGCAGGTCGAACAACTCGAGCAGCCAGCGCGCCGCGACTTCCTCCAGCGCCGCCGCCAGCGGCGAGATCACGTGGATGCCGGCGTTCTGGTCCCACGTCGATACCAGCCAGTCGGCCGCCAGCGCCACCGGCGAAGACCCGCCGATCACGAAGCCGAAGTAACGCGGCGCGGCGCAGGCGGAAGCGCCCCGCCCCGCCTGCGCGGCGAGCAGGTCGAGTACCGCCGCGGCATCCTCGCCGCCCTGGGCCAGCGGACGCTCCAGCGCGGCGAGCATCTCCTCGCGGCCGGCGCGGGCACCGACGAAACGCCGTGGCAGCTCGCGCAGGAAATCGCCCGCATGCGCATGCGCGCGGGCGAGCAGCGGCTCGAAGTCGTCGTGGGTCATGCAGGCCTGGTGCCCGGCGCTACTTGCCCAGTTCGTACAGGTACTCGACGAAGGACATCACCGCCCCGTCGTAGCCCTGCACCGCGGGATTGGTCGATTCGATCAGGTAGTACTCGTCGGGTGCGTGCGCACCGCTGCCGTGGCCAAGGCCGAAATGACCGGAAGCGAGGCTGAGCGGCGCGTCGGTGAAGACGAAGCCGGGATACGAGCCGGCGTTGCGCGGCCACATGAGTGGGGTGATGCCGCGGCGTTCGAGCACGCGGCGCTGCGCCTGGATCAACGGTGCATCGGCGGACGACTGGGTGCTGTTGTAGCCACCGCTGACGTTGACCTCGATGTCGCCGTAGCCGCGCCTGGCGAGGTGCGACTTCAGGGCGGCCACCGCGGCGTCCCTGTCCATGCCGGGCACCAGGCGCATGTCGATCTTGGCCACCGCGCGGTGCGGGAGGATGGTCTTGCCGCCGACGCCGGTGTAGCCACCGACCAGGCCTTCGATGTTGACGGTGGGCTGCGAGACCAGACGCTCGTTGGCCTGCTGCCACGACAGGTCGTCGATCCAGTGGTCCACGCCGAACTGCGCCTTCGCCTTGGCTTCGCTGCGCACCTGCATGGCGGTCGCGATCATCGCCTTGTGTTCGGCGCTGATCGGCGGCGCCTTCGGATAGCCGTCGATGGTGATGGAATTGCCGTCCGCGGACACCAGCGTGTCGAGCGCCTTCACCAGCCGCCATGCGGGGCTGTCGACCATGGCCTTGAGCGACGAATGCACGTCCTTCTTCGGCCCCCTCCCCCACTTCTCGCCGCTGGCGACCAGCTCGAGCTCGATCACGCCCTTGGCGCCAAGCGTGATGGACACGTTGCCGTCGGTGTCCTGCGAGGCCGAAGGCATGAACACGCCGACGGTCTTGCGCAACGCAGCCTCGACTTCGGGGCGATGCACGAGTTGGCCGATGTGCGGCGAGCCGATCTCCTCTTCGCCCTCGGCGACCAGCACCAGGTTCACCGGCAGCGCCTGGTTCGCCGCGCGGATGGCGTGCAGCGCGGCAAGGAGCGCGGACTGCGGGCCCTTCTGGTTGACCGCGCCGCGGCCCATCAACACCTTGCCGAGGTTGGGCTTGTCGACCAGCCTGGACTCCAGCGGCGGCGACGACCACTCCGCGGGGTCGTACTGCTTCACGTCGTACATGAAATACAGGCCGACGGTTTTCGCCGCGCCGGCATCGAGCGTGGCGAACACACCGGGCTTGCCGTCGGTGCCGAGGATCTCGACCTTCTGGAAGCCGGCCTCGCGCGCGAGTTTCGCCATGTACTCCGCGCCTTCGCGCGCGTTGAGGTCCTCGGCGGCGATCGACGGCAGCGCGATCCAGTCCTGCAGGCGCCTGACCGACGCATCGTGCTGCGCGGCGACGGTGCGCTGGATGGCGGCCAGGTCGGCTTCGGCGGCGGAAGGCGCCAGCGGCAGGCCGAGCAGCGCGCAGGCCACCGCCGCGGCGATGGCAGGACGGCGACGGGCGTGGGTGGACGGTTGCATGTGGCGCTCCATGGGCAGGCGTGACGCGATACTAACCACATGCCGCGGTGGTTGCCCCGGCCCCATGCCGTCGCGGCGACTCAACCCAGGAACGTCGTCATCCGCTGCATTTCATCCTCCAGCGCATTGCGGAAGTCGGCGCCTTTCGGCTTGCCGTCGATGTAGCCGAATCGCGGCTCCACCCGCCCACCGCGCACACCGACGTTCGCCCAGCCGAGCATCCGTTCCCGCCACAGCATCGGCAGCGCGTAGTAACCGAAGCTGCGCCTGGCGGCGGGCGTGTACGCCTCGAACTTGTAGCTCCAACCCCACAGCAGCTCGAATCGGCGGCGGTCCCAGACCACCGGATCGAACGGGGCCAGCAGGCGCAGCGCATCGTCGACGGCATGGCGACGCGCCTGCGGGTTCTCGCCCGCCGGCCAATACCAGCTGACGCCATCGATCCGCGCGCTGGGCAGCGATTCGCGCGCCTGCCCGAGCGCGGCCCGGACCTGCGTAGACAGGTGCGGCGCCCCGTAGCCCAGCAGGCGTGCCAGGTACGTCAGGCTCGCCGCCGGCAGCGGTGCGTATTTGCGCACGACCAGGTCGACCAAGGCGGCGGCGCGGCGCGCACGTCCTTCGGCGCTGTCGTCGGCGGCAGGATGCACCACTGCCGCATACACGCGGGTTCCGCTGTCGCGGCGCTGCACCCGCAGCAAGCCGCGATAGTGCAGGCCATCCAGCAACTGCGTGCTGGCGTTGCTGGAGCCACCCCAGTAGTTGCGGACGCTGCCATGGGCGAAGTGCTGGTCGACCTCGCGCGGGTGCACCGGCCCGCGTTCCCGCACGAACGCGAGCACCTCGGCCGCGCGGCGCCTGGTGGCGGCGTCCCACGCCCGGCGAGGCTCGCGCGGATGCATCAGCGCGAGGTGTTCGCGCGGCAGGAAGCCATAGTTGACGAGGCAATCCTCCTCCACCTGCAGCCGCGGATAACGCCGCTCCAGGTCGCCGGCGCGGTACTCCCTGACCCGATGGCGCAGGGTCAGGTCCTGCGCACGCGCGGGCGCGCGGATCGGATCGGCCTGGACGAACCCCAGCCGCCTGATCGCGCTTGGCAGCGTGGTCGGCTTGAACAACGTGCGCGCGATCGCGTAACGGCGCAGCGCATCGAGCGTGGGAGCGGGCATGCGGAGGATTGCAACACACGACGCCACGGCCCGCCATGGCGACTGTCCCTCGCCGTGCACGGCCGCGTAGTCGGCGACGACTACCCAGTGTCCGCCCATGCGCAGACGCTCCGGAGGCGCAGTGCGGACCATGGGCCTGTTCTGCGCCAACCTCGCCTACCTGCCAGGGGAAGCGACGCCATGACCATTTTCGAGTTCGTGTTCGGCATGATCTCGGTGATCACGTCGCTGGCGCTGACCCGCCTGTTGAGCGGTTGCGTTGGCTTGTACCGGAACACGGGGCGGATCCGCTTCAGCTGGCGGCATGGCTGCTGGATCGCGGTGGCGATGATGGTCCTGATCGGCAACTGGGCGTCGTTCTGGCAGCGACGCGACTGGCAGGCCTGGGGACCGCTGGATGTCCTCATCCCCTTGGTCTTCATCGTCGTGCTGTATGCGTTCTGCGACCTGGTCATGCCCGATGAGCCCAGGGAAGGCCAGGTGCTGGACCTGCACGACTACCACGCGCGGCAGGGCAAGCGTTACAAGGCGATGCACCTCGTATTCGCCGCCCTGGCACTGCTGGTGATCGCACGCCATAGCGGCAGCTTCGGCGAATGGCTGGATGGCGCGACATTCGCGCTGGTCGCTGCCGTCGCCACGGCAGCCGCATTGCGGGCGCGCAGCACCTGGCTTGATGCGCTGGCCACCATCGCACTGGTCATGCTGGCGCCGCTGTTCATGTGGTCGAGCCTGCAAGCCCTGTCCGGGTAACCCGCCCCGCCCGGGAGCACGCCGAGCCGTTTCCCGCCGCGTGCGGCGGCAAGCGACATTGGCCGCGCGCGTTTGTTACTGCAGGAACTCCAGCAGTGCAGTGTTGAATTCATCGGCATGGCTCACGTTGCAGCCATGCGGCGCATCGCGCAGGAGCACCAGTTCGCTACCGGCGATGGCGGCATGGGTGCGCTTGCCGGAGCCTTCGAACGGCACCGTGGCATCGCTGTCGCCATGCAGCACCAGGGTGGGCACCGTGACCCTGGCGAGGTCATCGCGGAAGTCGGTGGTGGCGAATGCCTGCATGCAGCCCAAGGCTGCCGCCGGGTCGGCCTGCCGGCACAGCGCAAGCGCATCCTGGCGTTCGGACTCGCTGACCTTCAGCACCCCACCGGCGGAGAAGAACGTGCGGGTGAATGCATCGAAATAGGATTCGCGATCCGCCTTGAACGCCGCCTCCTTGTCCCTGGCTTTCTCCGGGGTCAGGGGGCCGTCTGGGTTGTCCTCCGATTTCATCAGGCAAGGCGGCACCGCGGCCGCGAACACCACGCTGCGCAGGCGCCCTTCGCCATGGTTCGACACGTAGCGCGCGACTTCGCCGCCACCCATCGAGAACCCGACCAGGGTCGCGTTGCGCAGGTCGCGCTCCTCGAGAACCCTGCAAGATCCGCCGCCAGCGTGTCGTAGTCGAACCCACCCGCGGGTTTCTCCGAGCGACCGAAGCCGCGACGGTCATAGGCGATCACGCGATATCCAGCCTCCGTAAGCGCCCCGACCTGCGCCTCCCATGCCTGCGCGGACAGCGGCCAGCCATGAATGAGGACGACAGGGCGACCACTGCCACCGCTGTCTTCCACATGCAGGCGGACGGGATGGGATGCGGTGGGGGGCGACGACATGGCGCTTCCTTGCAGGTGGATGAACATCCCACCCTAGGAGGTCATCTATCCGCACGCCGTGAAGGCGTCGAGCCGGATCAGGCGACACGCCGCGCCGCCCGACGGGGGCACGCGGTCATCGCGGCCCGTGTCGTCCGAATGCCGTTACTGCGCGGAAGCCGGCGGATCGTCCGAGGGGTGGTCGACGATGTACAGCCAGCGCCCGTCGATCTTCTTCTGCACGTCGGTGAAGCGGCCGCGCTGGACGATCTCGGCCTGCGTCGCCTTGTCGATCATGCGGATGATGTAGGTGCCCCACGCGATGCTGGTATCGCCAGCGCCTTCGTGCCCGATGGTCGTCAGCTCGACGTCCTTGACGGTCACAGTGGAAAGAAAATGCGCGAAGCCTTCGCGGATGGCCAGGCGTCCCTTGGCCATCCGGCCACCGGGGAACCAGATGATCGCGTCCTCTGCGTAGCAGGCGGCGATCGCATCGGCATTGCCGGATTCGAAAGCGGCGGCGAAGCAGTCGCCCGCCGAGGCCTCCGGCTTGCCCGCCGACGCCAACCCCGCCACCAACAAACTGCCGCACAACAGCAACGTTTTGCCGAACCGTGTGGATGCTTGCATGGTGCCCTCCCGTGCGCGTCGGATGACGCCTACCACGACCGCAACGCAAAGCCGTGCGGACAACGGCCACGCGACGGCACGCCGCCGAACGGCGCGGGAAACGCATTTGCGGCTCCGGCCGGAAATGTATAGTTCGCCCATCAAGGTGGGTACGTTACCCAGCCACGAACCGCGGAGAAATCTCATGGGTCTCATTCAAGCAGTGGCAGGGGCGGTTGGCGGGATGCTCGGCGACCAGTGGAAGGACTTCTACGCGGTGCCGGCAGGCCTGCCGTCGACGGCGGCGCTGTTCGCCGCGGTGCCGCAGGGCACCAATGCCGGGCGCGGCTCCAATACCCACGGGTCCTCGAACATCATCAGCAACGGCTCCAAGATCGTGGTACCGGAAGGCTACGGCCTGCTGCTGTTCCAGGACGGCAAGATCACCGGCTTCGCCGCCGAGCCGGGCGGCTACGAATGGCGTTCGGACGACATCAATTCGCAGTCGATCTTCGCCGGCGACGGCATCGTCAGCCCGCTGATCAAGCAGAGCTGGGAACGCTTCAAGTTCGGCGGCCAGCCGGGTTCGCAGCAGGCGGCGTTCTACGTCTCGCTGAAGGAGTTGCCGGACAACCGCTTCGGCACCCAGTCGGAAATCTACTGGGACGACGGCTTCCTCAACACCCAGGTTGGCGCGGTCACGCGCGGCTCGTACACGCTGAAGATCATCGACCCGATCCTGTTCGTGAAGAACTTCGTGCCGGCCAGCTACCTGCAGCCGGGCAAGGTGTTCGATTTCACCGACCTCGACAATGCCGCCGCTTCGCAGCTGTTCAATGAAGTGGTGGGGTCGCTGGCGCCGGCCTTCAGCCTGTATACCAACGACCCGGGCAAGGGCAATCGCATCACCAAGCTCCAGCAGGATTCGATCGGTTTCGCCAAGAGCCTCTCGGACG
This sequence comes from Thermomonas sp., assembly GCA_035456065.1. GTDB lineage: Bacteria > Pseudomonadota > Gammaproteobacteria > Xanthomonadales > Xanthomonadaceae > Thermomonas. Next base: position 87,084 of record DATIDW010000042.1, read on the forward strand.
CGGTCGAAGCCGGTTACCAGTGGAAGTCCGACCGCGGCCTGGTCATCGCCAAGACCGCCATCGTCTCGATCGAATACGACGCGAATACCAAGGAACTGCTGAAGACCGTGCAGCGCGCCGACGCGCTCTCCGGTTCGCGCGGCAATTCGAACCTGCAGGCCAGCGTCGCCCAGGGGATCCAGTCCGCCGGCGAGAACGGCGGTGCAGCCGGCCTGATGGGCGTGGGCATGGCCTCCGGCATGATGGGGATCGGCAACATGCAGCAGCCGGTGGCACCTGCCGCGCCGGCGGCCGATGACCCGATCGCCAAGTTGAAGAAGGCCAAGGAGATGCTCGACCTGGGCCTGATCACCCAGGACGATTACGACGCCCTCAAGGCCAAGGCGCTGGGCCTGTAAGGCCCGAGGCCGCCACCAACATGTCCCAGACCAACACGCCGCCGCCGGGGCCACCGTACACCGGTCCCGGGTCGCCGCAGGATGTGCCGCCGCTGCCTGGCAGCCTCGGGGTCGACCCCGCCACCCTGCCCCCGCCGATCCGCGACGAATTGCTGGCGCCCGACCCGGTCGCCATCGACACGTCCGCCGACGAGCTCAAGGACGGCCTCAACCGCTGCCCGAAATGCGGCGCGACCGACATCCGCCACAAACCCGGTGGCGACGTGCTGGTCTGCCTGTACTGCCGCAACGAATGGCACGGGCAACGGGTGGAGGAGGAATTCGGGTTCGGCGAGGGGCTCGACCAGCTCACCGGCACCATCGTCACCACCGGTGCGGAGGACATCGCGGCGAACGTCGCCAGCCTGATGACCTTCAAGTGCACCGCCTGCGGCGCGGAGGTGACGGTCAACACCGAAAATGCGATGACCGCGCGCTGTCACTGGTGCCGCCACGTCTTCGGGGTCAACGAGCAAGTGGCGAATGGCGCGGTGCCGGACGCCGTGCTTCCCTTCCACATCAAGAAGGACGATGCGGTCGCGCGCATCCGCCAGTTCGTGGACAAGCGGCGGCTGTTCGCGTTGAAGGCGTTCAAGGAGCAGTTCACACCCGAGAATGTCGGCGCCGTCTACCTGCCGTACATGATCGTGGATGGCCGGGCGAGCGCAGACGTCGCCGGCCATGGCGAGATCCTGACGCGGACCTACACGCAAGGCAGCGGCGACAAGAAGAAGACCTATTACGACGCCGATGTCTACCAGGTGGCCCGGCATGTCGACTTCACCGTCGACGACCTGCCGCTGGAATCCTCCAAATCGCGCGGCAACCTGGACCCGAAAGCCAACACCAACAACATCATCAACACGATCCTGCCGTTCGACACCAAGAACGCGGTGAAGTGGAACGCGTCCTACCTGGCGGGCGTGAGTTCGGAAAAACGCGACCTGGACGTGGAGAAACTGCGGCCGCGTCTGGAGGACCAGTTGCTGTCGATCGCCCGCTGCGAGGTCGAGGCCTCGGTCAGCCGCTTCGATCGCGGCGTGCGTTGGGAGCAGGAACAGCTTGATGTGCATGGCACGCGCTGGGTGGCCATGTACCTGCCGGTCTGGCTCTATTCCTATCACCAGCCGGGCCGCAACGGCGGCATGCTGCATTACATCGCGGTGAACGGCCGTACCGGCGAAACCATGGGCAGCGTGCCCGTGCAGCAATGGAAGCTGCTCACCGCGGCGATCACCGTCGGCACCTTCCTCGAAGGTATCGCCCTCTGGATACTGGGGAGTTCCACATGAGCGACGATGGTGGCCTGGCCCTGCTCCTGCTCGGCCCGGCCGGCGGCGCCGGGCTGTACTGGGCGCTGTATCGGTACTACCGCAACACCGACAAGTCGCATGCCTTCGAACGCGAGACCGTGGTCGAGTCCAAGCCGGTGACCGGCGCTGAGAACGACACGAAAATCGATGAAGTGAAGGGCACGCGTGAAAGCCGCATCGACGGCGACAACGTGTCGGCCTATCGCACGCGCGTCGAGCGGATCCGGGGCGATTCGTCCTGACCCCGCGCTGGGGGCGAACCACGCCGCTGGCGGATGCAGCCGGGGCGACTCGACGCTCTCCTTTCCTTCCTGCGGGACGCTGCGAACAGAGCCGGGGCCAGGGGTCGACGCGACATGAAACGAATGCTCATCGAAGCAGGCCGGGTGCTGCTGCTGTTGTCGATGTCCGGCGTCGCCGGCGCCCAGGAGAAACACTACTACCAGGCGGATTTCTCGAAGGAGGAATTCGCCGGGCGGCGGGCGATGGTCTTCGGCAAGATCGGCAGCAACGCCATCGCGATCATCCAGGGCGCGAAGGGAACCGCCGACTTCAATGTCTTCCGGCAGTCGAACGAGTTCTACTACCTCAGCGGCATCGAAGCGCCGCACGCGTACCTGGTGCTGGACGGGCGCAACCGGAAAACGACGCTGTACCTGCCTCATCGCGATGTCGAGCGGGAGCGCAACGAAGGCAAGTTGCTGTCCGCCGAGGACGACACCCTGGTCAGGGAGCTGACTGGCATCGATGCCGTGCGCAGTGTCGAGTCGCTGTCGCTCGACCTGGTCGGCACTGGCCTGGTGCGTCCTCCGGCGCCGCTCCTCTACACCCCGTTGAGCCCCGCCGAAACCGGCACCGACAGCCGCGACGAATTGTTGAACGCGCAGGCCCGGGTGTCGTCCGATCCCTGGGATGGCCTGGGATCGCGGGAGGCGCGTTTCCGCGGACTGCTCAATTCGCGCGCGCCGCAATTCGAGGTCCGCGACCTTTCACCGATCCTGGACGGGATGCGGAACATCAAGTCGACGCAGGAGATCGAGGTGATGCGCCGCGCCACCCGGATCGCCGGCCTGGCGATCATGGAGGCCATGCGCTCGACCGAAGCGGGCGTGCACGAATACCAGCTCGACGCCGCCGCCAAGTACGTCTTCCACATGCACGGCGCACGCGGCGACGGCTACGCCTCGATCATCGGGGGCGGCAGCAACGCGTACCTCGGCCACTACTTCCGCAAGACCGATGCGCTGAAGGGCGGCGACATGGTGCTGATGGACTACGCGCCCGACTACCGCTACTACACCAGCGATGTCACCCGCATGTGGCCGGTGGACGGCAGGTACACCACCGCGCAGCGCAAGCTTTCGGATTTCATCGTGGCGTACCGGGATGCACTGCTGAAGTACATCCGGCCAGGGGTGACCTCGGACTTCGTGCTGGACTCCGCCGCACGCGACATGCAGCGCTACCTGGCGGGCAAGGCGTTCGACAATCCCGCGCACCTGAAGGCCATGAGGGAAGGCCTGGAGTTCCGCGGTCATTTCCAGCATCCAGTCGGGATGGCGGTCCACGACGTCGGCCTGGTGCGCGGCGTGATCCTGCAGCCGGGCATGGTGTTCACCATCGACCCGATGATCTGGATCCACGAGGAACGCCAGTACGTGCGCATGGAAGACGTGGTGGTGGTCACCGCGGGCGGCGCCGAGAACCTGAGCGCGTTCGTGCCGTCGAGCGCGGACGAGATCGAGCGGATGATGGCGGAAACAGGCGTGATCCAGTTGCGCCCGGCGACCGCGTTGCCACCGCAATGACGTGTGCCAGGACCAACGGCGGCGCCCGTCACGCTGGTTGACGATCCCGCGCGGTGGCCGGCGCGGCCGCTTCTTCGGACAGGTCGCCGCGAAGTCCAGCGACGCGACACCACGACGTGGCGCGCGTGATACGCATCACCCGGGAAGCAGCCACCGCGTCATCGCGCGGCGGCGCTTTGTTCATCGGCGCGGAGCAGGCTGGGTGTCGCCAGCCTGGAAAAATCGATCGGCCGGAACACCGGCAACGTTGTCGGGGGGAACCGGGCCCAGCGCGCTTCGGTCCGCGAATACAGGGTGATCCCGCGGCAGCCATCGCCGCACCAGAGCGGCAGTTCCACATGTCGCACTTCATGGTCTTCGCGCAGCAGCAGGCCGCCGCCCACGTCGCGCGCCAGCCGATGCGCGTTGGTGAATTTGACCAGGCCATCGACGCATTCGGGCGTCAACCTCGAGACCCGGACCGGCGTCGGGCCCGGCACGGACGATGCGAGCGCGACCGCGGGCGTGCCCGGCACCACCGGGTGCGACAACACGTCGCGCGCGCCCCGCCACCACACCACGTATTCGTTGCCATCGTTCCAGGCCAGCGAGGACAGTTGCCACTCGACCTCCTTCGACGTCCACCAGGTGGCGAAGAGCAGCGTCGACCCCTCCTGGGTGATCGCGAGGGCGGACGAATTCTTCTCGCCCAGACCCCCGAAGCGCGCAAGCGACGGGTCGCTGCCGGCATCCGCCACGCTCGAGAACGCGCCGGTCAGGTCCCGGCATGACGGGTTGCCCGGCATGGTCGCGGTGTCGATCGCGGGAAACTGCGCGGGCGGTGGCTGCTCGCCACGCTGCCTGCAGCCGCCGAGCGCCAGCAGCATCAGAGGGACGAGCGATAGGCGGATGACCCGCTGCGGCAGCATGGGCATGGGCATGGGCATGACGGAGGGATGGGGCCGACACCATAGCCGGTTCAGCGGCCTTGCAGCGGTGCAGGAGGCGAGTCGAAGGACCGGAGACCACTCTGCTTGCGAGGTCCATCATCGTTTCCGTGCCGCCCTCCTCGATGGCCTCGTCGCGGGTCATCTGGCGTTGCTTGGAAGGGGCTCCCGGATCTTGTCCACTGGGCGGCCATGCATCAGGGGATCACATGAACGCGACGACGGGGCCCGTGCCTGCGGGCTACAGGAATTTCCACCTGTGGATGCTGGTTCCGTTCGCCATCTCCCTGCTCGGATTCTCCTACAGCTATTTCCTGAACCTGGCCGATGCCACCTTCCATCAACACGTGCATGGACTCTCCGCGATCCTGTGGTACGTGCTGGTGGTGGTGCAGCCTTACCTGATCGCGCGCAGGCACGACGTCCGCCGCCATCGATCGCTGGGCGCCATCGCCACCCTGCTGGCGGGCGTGGTGACAGGCAGCGCGCTGACCATCATCCCGCTGAACATCGACGATGTCGCGACCCTGAAACCCGATGGCTTCTTCAACCCGACCTTCGCCTATTTCGCGGTGATCATCGACGTGCTGCTGGTGAGCCTGTTCGCCGCCAGCGTGATCATGGCGATCCTCGCCATCAAGCGCCGCGACCTCGCCGGCCATGTCCAGTGGATGATGGCGTCGGTGTTCTTCGTGCTCTCGCCGGCGCTGGCGCGGATGCTCGGGATCGCGGCCATCATCGCGAACCAGGGCAACCTGGACGGGATCTCGCTGGTGAAACTGACGGTGCCGTCGATGCTGGTGATGCTCTCGCTGGTCGCCCTGTATTTCCGCAAGTTCGGCAGCTTCAGGCACCCCGCGTTCTGGCTGTTGGTGGCTGCGCATCTTCCGTACCTGTTGGTCGATCGGATCGGCAACAACGAGGCGACCAGGGCCGTCCTCACGGCGATCTTCAAGTAGCGGGTGCCTGTGGGCCGGGGCCGGCCTGCATTCCCCCTCGGCATCGGACTTCCCTTTCGTACAGTGCCTTGGTGCACTGCACACGAGGACTATCGGAGCGGTCACAGGACGCCTGGGAGGGCACACCATGAACCGCGAACCGCACGTCGCCCCACGTCCCGTCACCTTGCATCGCGCCCTTCGCCGCATCGCCGCCGCCGGCTTGCTGTTGGCCGCATGCTGGGGTGGCCCTGCTGCGGCGCTAGACTGCGGCATCAACAATGGCTACCTCTGCCAGGGCACGCAAACCCAGTACGCCGGCGGCTTTGCGCCCGGCGTTGGCTACGGCGGCTTCGGCGGCGGCACCTGCACCGCCACCCGGACGCCGGTGGTGTTCCTGCATGGCAACGGCGACACCGCGATCAGTTTCGACATGCCACCGCGCACGGTGTCCGGCTACACCACGCCGGCACGCTCCCAATACGACGAACTGAAGGCCGCGGGCTACAACGACTGCGAACTGTTCGGCGTGACCTATCTCTCCGCCGACGAGCGCGCCAACCCGCAGGTCAACTACCACGAGCCCTACACCTACGATCTGATCAAGGCGTTCATCGACAAGGTGAAGGCCTATACCGGCAAGACCCAGGTGGACATCGTGGGCCATTCGCTGGGCAGCTCGATGGCGTTGGCGATGATCCAGTACAAGGGCTACCAGGGCAGCGTGCGCCGCTTCGTCAACATCGGCGGTGGCATCCGTGGCCTGCAGACCTGCCTGTATACCGGCTACCAGAACGCACTCGCGCCGACCTGCAACGCCGAGGCCTACGTGTATCCCTACAACCACTACACGTTCGGCCTGTATCCGAGCAGCGGCGTGCCCTATTACGGCTACAACCGCTGGACCGGCAGTGGCAGCGGCTCGATGCGGACCCTGCCCGCCAGCTGGACCGCGATCCGCTTCTACACACTGACCGCCGGCCTCTACGACCAGGTCCATTGCTTCACCTCCAACAACGCAGCGAGCTGCCCCAGCGGCGCGCTGTTCAATGCGCGCAGCAACGTCATCGCGCAAGTGAACGTGGGCTTTGGCAGCAGTGCGTATGCCTACGACTGGAACTGGAGCGATGGCATCCCGTTCAACGCCGGCGGTGGCGACAACAGCAATGGCGTGGGCCACTTCCGTTCGCTGGCCAACACCGGCGTGATCCTGCGCAACATGCTGACCACCACCTGCACCACCGGCTGCGCAAGCGGCTACGCCGGCGTGCACGGGCCAGCGGTCAACCTGTAATCGCCCGCAAGCGGACGCAGGGAATCGGCCACGCCCGGTTCCCTCCGTCCCGCCTTGACCTGCCGCCTATACTCCGATGAGTTCCACAGCGGCCACCACATGCACGCAACCGAGCAAGCGCCGGCGCACGCCATGCATCCGCCCGCGAGCCTCGCGCGTTCCGTCTCGAACACGCTGAAGGGTTCCGCGGGCAACCTGGTCGAGTGGTACGACGTCTACGTCTACTCCGTGTTCGCCGCGTACTTCGAAGCCAGGTTCTTCCGCCCCGAGGACAGGAACGCCACCCTGGCGGTGTGGGCGATCTTCGCGGTGACCTTCCTGATGCGGCCGATCGGTGCGTGGTGGTTCGGGCGCTTCGCCGACCGCCATGGCCGGCGCGCGTCGTTGACGGTGTCGATCACGGTGATGGCCGCGTGTTCGTTCGCGATCGCGATCACCCCCTCGGTGGACAGCATCGGCGGATGGGCTGCGATCATCCTGCTGCTGGCCCGGCTGGTGCAGGGATTCGCCACCGGCGGCGAGTACGGCACCAGCGCCACCTACATGTCCGAAGCCGCGATCCGCGGGCATCGCGGGTTCCTGTCGTCGTTCCACTACGTGACCCTGGTCGGCGGCCACGTGCTGGCGCAGGCGCTGCTGCTGGCGATGCTGCTGACGGTCGATGCGGGCGCCATCGCGGACTGGGGCTGGCGACTGGCCTTCGGCATCGGCGGCCTGGGCGCGCTGGTGGTGCTGTGGCTGCGCCGGAGCATGGACGAATCATTGTCGAGCGAGGCCATCGCGCATGCGCGCGAAGGCGGCGCACGCGCGGGATCGTTGCGGGAACTGTTCGGCAACCAGTGGCGACCGCTGCTGCTGTGCTTCCTGGTCACCGCGGGCGGGACCGTGGCGTTCTACACCTATTCGATCAGTGGCCCGAAGATCATCCAGCGCATGTTCGCCGATGGCGACGCGCTCACCGGCACCGGCATCAACCTCGCCGCACTCACGCTGCTGATGCTGCTGCAACCGCTGGGCGGCTGGCTGTCCGACCGCATCGGCAGGAAGGCGCTGCTGGTGTTCTTCGGCGTGGGCGGCGTGCTCTACACCTGGGTGCTGCTGCTCTGGCTGCCACGGCAGACGGACGCGCTGGCGGCATTCGGCATCCTCGCCCTTGGCTTCGTCATCCTCACCGGCTACACGTCGATCAATGCGGTGGTGAAGGCGGAACTGTTCCCCACCCACATCCGCGCGCTCGGCGTCGGCCTGGGTTACGCCCTGGCGAATTCCGCATTCGGCGGCACCGCGCCCCTGCTCTACCAGGCCAGCCTGCGCAGCGGCCACATCAACGAATTCGTGGTCTACGTGACCGCGGTGATCGCGGTGTCGCTGTTCGTCTATGCGTTCTTCCTGACCAACAAGGGCGAGACCTGGCTGGATCGCGAGGGCTGAGCCCTGTTTTGGCTCCACCGCGGCAAGGGGCGGGCACCGGCCGCATGATGGCCGCAGCGGCATTCCCGCTCACTGCCCCGTCGCGGGCGAAGCGCATCCTGCGCGGCGTTGGCAACGTATCGGACCAGGCCTCGCGCCGAGGACGTCCACCGATACGGGCTGGGGCGGGAGGCCACTGTCGCCACCGCCTCAACACCTTCGCACGCCCTCACCCCCGACACCCATGGCCTGCGAAAAAGAGCCTGTGTCGCTCTTTTTCCGGCATCGCGCCGCGCCGCGACAATCAGTCCTGGCCTCGCGGCTTCCAGTCGCCGAACAGGAACACCAGCGCCCCAGGCAAGCGCTGTTCCCAAGCCGCTTCGGTGTGCTGCGCGTCCGCATCCACCACCACGCGGAACGTACTGGCGTCATGGCCGGCGGCGTGGAAATTCGATTCGACCTGCCGGACCAGGCCGATCAACCTGTCGGTGACGACAGGATCGGACGACTCCTTGCCGCCGAACCCGACGAAGACCCGCCTGGGCATCGCCACCAGCGGACTGGTATCGCGCACCAGCTGGCCCATGCCGATCCACAGCGTGGGGCTCTCGATCAGCCCGTAGCCGAAGGTGCCCGGCTTGGCCAGCAGTGCGTACAGGCTGGCGACGCCGCCGTAGGACGAGCCGCCGATACCGGTGTTGGCCGGTCCCTGCAGCGTGCGGTACTGGCCGTCCACCAGCGGCAGCACTTCGCGGGTCATGAAGTCGGGAAACTGTTTGCCCGCCGGCTCGTCCATGTCGGGATTGCCGACGAAGTCCTTGTACGGCAGGTACTCATGCGCACGATCCTTGCCGGCGTGGTCCACGCCCACCACGATCATCGGCGGAATTTCCTTTTCCGCCGCCAGCCGCTGCACGGTTTCGTCCGCACCCCATTCGTGATGGCTGACGTCGCTGAGGCAGGCGTCGAACACGTTCTGTCCATCGAGCAGGTAGAGGACGGGATAGCGGCGATCCTTGTTGGCGGGGTCGGAATAGCCGGCAGGCAGCAACACGCGGATCTTGCGTTCGTTGAGGAAGATCGCGCTCTTCAGCGTGTGGACGTGGAGGTCGCCCTTGACCGTGGGCGTGCATGCGGGCGATGCCTGCGTCGCCGCGGCAGGTGGCATGCAGGCAAGCAGCAGGCAGACGCACAGGGTGGTTGGCAGCGTCATTCGCATGGAACGCCTCGGCGTGACCCGTTGACGACGAGCATAACCAGACGCGCGAGATCCGGAACAGGCATCCGGGGTGGGCGCCGAACAATCGGGCTTTCCCGACACCGGCAACCTCGCCCCCTGCCCGCCATCCACTACGACCCTGCACGCCCCCGTGTCGCATCGAGCAGCCGTTCGAGCCGCTCGCGCAGCGCCGCCACCTCGGCTTCGAGCGCGGAGACCCGGGCCGCCAACGCCGGTGCGTGCGGTTCGCTCGTCGCCGGCGGGCCGCGGGACACGATCGCGTCCACGTCCACCGGGCCACACAGCAGGTGCGCAAAGCGATCCTCGCGCTGGCCCGCGCCGCGCGGCACCTGCACCACCAGCGCGGGCTGGCGCCCGGCCAGTCGCTCGAGTTGGTAGCGAACGCCCTCCACATCGGTGAAGGCATGCAAGCGTTCGCCCCGCGACAACAGCTCGCCCGCGGTCTGCGGGCCACGCAGCAGCAGCAACCCCAGCAGCGCGACCTGCTGTTGGGTCAATCCGAGACGGGCTGCGATCCGGTGCTCGTAACGTTCCGCGCGCGAGGAAAACACCTGTCTGGCCAGGCCATGCGCCTCCAGTTGGCGCAACGCGTGGTTCACCGCACCGGCCTCCAGCGCCATCACTGGCTCGCGCGCGGTCTTCTGGTTGGCGGCCGATTGCACGGCCGTGATCGTCAGCGGATAGACCTCCGGAGTGGTCGCTTCCTTCTCGACCAGGCAGCCCAGCGCCCGCGCTTCGGTGGCAGTGAGCAGCGGCAGCGTATCGGTGGCGTCCATGCGTGATCCTGTTCGGGAAAGCGGTTCATTCTCGGCGCGGAGCCGGTCAATGACAAAAGGGCCGATCCACTGCCCCGCCTTTTTGCCCGCTTCTGCTACTGCGCCAGCGCCTTGACCAGGTCGAACAGGTAGTCGCGGCCGACATACACCGCGCGTACCTCCAGCCGTTCGTCGAGGCCGTGCACGCCGTTGCCATCGGGATCGCCCCAGGAACCGGGCACGCCATAGGTCGGGATGCCCACCGCCGACAGGTACAAACCATCGGTGGCGCCCGTCGAGATCGACGGGATCACCGGCACGCCGGGGAAGTACCTGGCGCTCAGTGTTTCCATCGGGCCGATGATGGCGGGGTCCAGCGGCGGCGACATGGCCAGCGGCTTGTCCTTGCGCGCCAGCTCGATGGAGATGCCCGGATTGCCGATGACCTTGGCCAGCGTGCCCAGGGTCTCCGCCGGCGTATGGCCGGGGAAGATGCGGCAATTGACGTTGGCGCCGACCCGCTGCGGCAGCGCATTGACCGCGTGGCCGCCGTCGATCATCGTGGCCACGCAGGTCGTGCGCAGCATCGAGTGGAAGCCCTTGTCGGTGTTGACCACCGCCGCGGCCCTGGCGTCGTCCGGGTCCTTCGCCAGGGCGGCCATCGCCCTGCCCATCTCGTCCTTGCGCGCCGCGCCCGCGCGCGCGAAGAACGCGCGGGTGGTGGCGTTGAACTCGGCGGGGAATTCGTGCTCGCGGACCTTCAGCAGCGCGTCGGACATTGCGTAGATCGCGTTGTCGCGGACCGGCCGCGAGCTGTGCCCGCCGGGGTTGGTGGCGACAAGTTTGTAGTCCTGGTAGAGCTTCTCGCCCACCTGGATGACCTGGGTGACCACGGTGCCCTTGCCGTCGGTGCGTCCGCCGCCGCCTTCGTTGAGCGCGAACGCCGCGTCGATCAGCTCGCGCTTGTGGGCGGCCAGGTATTGCGCGCCATTGAACGCGGTGTCGGTTTCCTCGCCGCAGGTCAGCGCCATCTTGACCGTGCGCGCGGGCTTGTAGCCGGCCTGCTTGAAGCGAATCAGGGTATCGGCCCAGGTCGCCGCCATCATCTTGTCATCGGCGATGCCGCGCGCGTAGTAGTAGCCGTTTTCCTCGACCAGCTTGAACGGGTCGCGCACCCAGTCATCGCGCCTGGCCGCGACCACGTCGATATGCGCCAGCAGCAGGACCGGCTTGAGGGTACTGGAGGTCCCAGGATAGACGGCGACGATGCCGCCGTCCTTCGGATGCTCGGGCACCGAGAACAGCGTGACCTGGTCGTCGGCGAAGCCCGCCGCCTTCAGCCGCGCCGCGATCTGCGCCGCGGCCTGTGTGCAGCTGCCGTTGGTCACCGTGGTGTCGGTTTCCACCAGTTCCTTGTAGAGCGCGAAGAAGTCCTCCTGGTCGTGACGCAACGTGTCCATCGTGCCGGTCGGCACCTGCGCCGCCACGGGAAGTGCCACCAGCGCGGCGGCCGCCAGCGCAAGCATCGAAGCGTTCATTGCAGTCCCCGGTAGAGTCGTTCCCCGCAAACCTTCTACACCCTTGCCGACCCGGCGGCACATGCCGGGGCGCTGGCAGCAGGACTCGGCAGGCCTGTCCGGGCATCTACCCGGTCGGGGATGCCCTTCCAACGGGCATGGTCACGGCCCCTGGTGGGCCGATGCCGCGAGTTCCCTGATCCTGATCGCACGCAGTTTTTCGCACTTGCCGAGTGCGTCGCGCGCCTCCCGGATGACCTCCTGCGCCAGGTTCTGGCTGGTGTGATGCCGCTTCGCGTCGATCGCGGCGTCCAGCCGTTGCTGGGCCAGCCTGATCGCCTTGTCGACGCGATAGAGGGGGCTGTGCCCATCCGTCGCCAGGGGCGGATCGTAGCGTTTGGTCATGACGTGCATCCGGGATCGGAACAGCACCATAGCGAGGTTCCCCCTGCCCTGCACATTGGCCTGGGAACGGTATCGGAGATTGTGTCGATCCGGAGCGCCCTGCTTCGTCGCATTCATCGAGGGCCGGCCAGGCACGCGCTGGCCACCAGGGGAGTGACCCACGATGGCCAGGAAACCAGGCACTACAGGTCCGACGCACGGCACCACCGCCACGCCATTGCCGGACTCGATGGCGACGGGCGAGCCAGCGCGATGAAGGCCGCGGTCGGCGACAAACCGGTGTTCGCCTACATCGCCAGCCTGCCGCAACCGCAACGCGGCATCCGCTCAAGACAACGACGTAATCAAGCAACGCCTGATCCCTCCGTGCCGACGCGCACCGTCAAAGGGTCGACGTGACCTCGCCGCCCTGCGCGCGCAGGAAATCCGCGGCCTGGTCGGCCTGGCCGGACGAAAAGGCATGCACGACCACTGTTGTGTTGCCGGACGCCATCGCGTCGCGCGTGGCCTCCACGTAACGATCATGGTCGGGCCGCAACGCGACCAGCCCGCCCAGCATCAGGCCCGCCACCGTGCCGAAGAACAGCAGGACCAGTGCCGCCGCCACCGGCGAGTTGACGATGAAAGGCAGCCCATAGGCGCGCAACCCCGCGAACACCAGCAGGCCGATGACCGCGCCGGCGATGCCCAGCTTGAGGTGCGCACTGACGATCGTGCGCCAGATCCCCCGGCTTTCCGGTTCCAGCAGGCGACCCGGATGCGGCTCCGACGGCGTGATCACCTGCACCTGTGCCGCCCCCAGCGACAATGCCTGCGCAACCGCCGCGGCCGCGGCCTGCGCGTCCACTGGCCGCGGGAACACCGCGGCGACCTTGCTGTTGGACAGCTCACCGGTGATCGGGGAGGTCTCGGACATGGCGCGCTCCATGGCGTGATATGCCGAGGGTCGCAGACACGCGGTATCGATCGCGTGAGCACGACCCGCTGGGCCGTTGCATCGAACGGCCGCACACCCCGCAACCGGGATCGGCGCCCACCCCGCGCGGCTGGCGCCGGTCAGGCCGCCAGCTGGACGGTGTGGCGCGCGATCATGAGCTCCTCGTTGGTGGGGACGACCCACACCGAGACATTGCTTTCCGGGGTGCTGATGCGCGGCCCGTTCGCCGCGTTGGCGACCGGGTCGAACTCGATGCCGAGCCATGCCGCATCGCGGCAGAGGCGTTCGCGGATCGGCTGCGCGTGCTCGCCGATGCCGCCGGTGAAGACGAGCGCGTCGAGCCCGCCGGCCGCGGCGGCAAGCGAACCGAGTTCGCGGCCGAGCCGGTACACGAACAGGTCGACGGCAAAGCGCGCAGACGCGGCATCGCTCGCAAGCAGCGTGCGCATGTCGCCGGACACGCCCGACACGCCGAGCAATCCGGACTGCTTGTAGAGCAGGGTCTCGAGCGCGCGCGCATCCATGCCCTGTTCGTCCATCAGGTACAGCAGCACGCCAGGATCGACGTTGCCGCTGCGGGTCCCCATCGGCAGGCCGTCCACCGCGGTGAAGCCCATCGTGGTGGCGACGCTGCGCCCGGCCACCATCGCGCAGATGCTGCTGCCGTTGCCGAGGTGGGCGATGACGGTGCGGCCCGCGGCGGCCCGCGCATCGACCTCCGGCAACACGCTGGCGATGTATTCGTAGGAGAGGCCGTGGAAACCGTAGCGGCGCACGCCGAGCGAGGTGACCGACGGTGGCAGCGCGAAGGCCTGCGCCACGTCCGGCTGGGTGCGATGGAACGCGGTATCGAAGCACGCGACCTGCGGCAGGTCCGGCAGCGTCGAGGCCACGATGTCGATGGACTTCAGGTTGTGCGGCTGGTGCAGCGGCGCGAGCGGCACCAGCTTGCGCAGTGCCGCGGTGACGCCGGGATCGATGCGCACGGCGCGCAGGAAATCCGGCCCGCCGTGCACCACGCGATGGCCCACCGCGACCAGCGTGTGGCCGCCGCCATGCGCGCGCAGGAATCCGACCAGGTGCGCGATCGCGCCCTCGTGGCCGAGCTGCACGCCCTCGCCCCAGGCCTTCGAGGCGAGTTCCGCTCCCTGCGCATCCTTCGCGATGAAGCGCGGCGAGGTTTCGATCGACTCGACCTGGCCCTTCATCAGCAGCGACAGCCCGCCGCCGGCCACCGCGAACACGCTGAACTTGAGGCTCGAGGAACCCGCGTTGAGTACCAGGATGACGTCGCTCATGGCATCACCCGGCGACCTTCGAGGATTCGCGACGCGCCTTGGCGACCATCACCGCGACTGCGCACGATGCGAGCCGGCTCAGCAGCGAGTCGGCGCGGCTGGTCAGGATGATCGGCACCCGCGCACCGAGCACGACGCCCGCGGCGTTCGCCTCGGCGAGGAAGGACAGGCTCTTCGCCAGCATGTTGCCGGCCTCGAGGTCGGGCACCAGCAGCACGTTGGCGCGGCCCGCGACCGGCGAGTCGATCTTCTTGATCCGCGCGGCCTCGAGGTCGATGGCGTTGTCGAGCGCGAGCGGGCCATCGACCAGGGCGCCGGTGATCTGCCCGCGATCGACCATCTTGCAGAGCGCGGCGGCTTCGAGGGTGGATGGCACCTTCGGGTTGACCGTCTCCATCGCCGAGAGGATCGCCACCCGGACTTCCGGGAAGGCCATCGCGTGCCCGAGGTCGATCGCGTTCTGCAGGATGTCGACCTTGTCCTCGAGCGTGGGCGCGATGTTGATCGCGGCATCGGTGATGATGAGGATGTCCTCGTGCCCGGGCACGTCCATCACGAAGCAGTGGCTGACGCGGCGCGCCGTGCGCAGGCCGGTGTCGCGCCTGACCACCGCGCCCATCAGTTCGTCGGTGTGCAGGCTGCCCTTCATCAGGGCCTCGGCCCTGCCCTCGCGCACCAGCTGCACCGCGACGGTCGCGGCCGCCTCGCTGTGTTCGGCGTCGACGATCTCGACGCCGGACAGGTCGATCCCGCATTCCGCCGCGGTCGCCAGGATGCGGTGGCGCGGGCCGACCAGGATCGGCGCGATCAGCCCGACCCTGGCGGCCTCCATCGCGCCTTCCAGCGACGACTCGTCACACGGATGCGCCACCGCGGTGGGCGTCGGGGGCAGCGCCTTGCAGGCATCGATCAGGCGCTGGTATTTCACGTGCTTGGTGTGGGACATCCGTTGACTCCGTGGGAGGGGCGCAAGCGCATGCCGGGACCGGGTCCGGCATGCGAGGGATCAGATCGATCAGCGAGCGGACTTGCCGCGCGGTTTCACCGGCGACTTGGTTGCCCGCTTGGTTGCAGTCTTCGTCGCCTGTTTCGCTACGGGTTTCGCTGCTGGCTTCGCTGCCGCCTTCGCCACGGCCTTCGTTGCAGGCTTCGCTGGCGATGTCGTGACCGGCTGCCTTGCCGGCTTTGCCGCCGACTTCGTTGCGGGTTTGGCTGCAGCCTTGCGGCGCGCCGCACCAGCCACGCCGGTGCCGAACAGCGCTTCGACCTGGGCCAGGCGCTCGGCGCGTTCGCCGCTCACCTCGCCGGTGGCGAGCACGGCGCGGCGCAGGGCCGTCAGCAGGCGCTGGCGGCGCTCCGCGTCGGGCGGCAGCATCGCCGGGATCGCGGTGAGCGCCGCTTCGCAGTCCAGCTGCAGCTTGAAGGACTGCTCGCGCACGATCTGCTTGAAGTCGTGCAGCGCCAGCTCACCGTGTTCCGCACGGATCTCGCGCACCGTGTTGAACATGCGCTCGTCGGCGCCTGAACCCGCCATGCCGATGTACAGCCCGGCCCGGATCACCGCCTCGCGCGGCCCGCCTTCGGCCATGCCCTCCCTGAGTTCGGCGATGCGCTGGCGGACATGCGCCACCTGCCGCTTGTCGAGCGCGGGCGTCCGTCGCACGGGTTCGTCCGAAGCGCCGAGGCCGACCATGGCCTGCAGCAGCGGCGAGTCGTAGATCGCCAGGAAGGTCTTCTCCATGAGCTTGTCGCGCTGGTCGCGGTAGCCGTCGAGGGCGGAGATGATGGCGTCCGAGATCGTCGCCTGCAGCGGCACGAACGGGTTGTCGGGGGACGTCGGCCGGCGCTGCCGGCGCACCTGCTCCGCCAGTTCCGCCACCTGCTTCATCATCGGGTTGCGCTCGGAGAAGATCTGGAACGGCAGCTCGGCGTGGCTCAGCTGCTTCATCCACGCGGCCGTCTGGTCATTGACCGCGGCCCGCACGAACGGCTGCAGCAGCGTGCGGTACAGGCCGAGGTTGATCTCGGACACGCGCCGGACGGTGGCGAAGCGGCGTTCGTTCTCCGGATCGGGCTGCACGATCGTGCGCACGTCATCGAGCGTGCGCGGCTCGAAGCGGACGATCCAGTCGCCGACGACCTTGTCGCGGCCGGCCACGTCCTCGGTGTTTCGGGTCATCACCGCTTCGTACAGGCCCGGCGGCAGCAGGTCGATCAGGTCGATGTTGGAGGCGAACTCCTGGTGCTCCTTCTTGGCGATGCCGCCCGAGACGAAGATGCCGAGGTGGCCGGCGGTCTCGTGGATGGCATAGACGATGGTCTGGCCGCAAACGCGGATGTCGTCGTCGCTGCCGTAGATGTCGACGATCCACCCGAGCGCCTGCGCCGGCGGCGTGATGTTGTCGCCCTTGGAACAGAAGCAGATGATCGGCGAACGGATGTGCCGCAGGTCGATCCGCTGGCCCTCGCGGGTGACCAGTTCGCCGGTGGCCAGGCGGTTGCCGATGAACAGCTCGTCGACGATCCACTGGATTTCCTCGCCGTTGAGGTCGACGTGGCCGCCCCACCACTTCTCGAATTCGATGAAGCGCGGTCCTTCGGTGTCGATCTTGGACCACAGGTTGTACTTCTTGGTCCACAGCGTGTTGGCGGGATCGAGGTTCTCGAAATTGTCGACCAGGTTGCCGCCGTCGAACTTGCCGTTGCCGAGGTCGCTGGCCAGCGCCGTCATCCAGCTGCCGCCGGCGAGGCCGCCGGTGTAGCGCATCGGGTTCTCGCCTTCGACGCCGGCCCAGTACGACAGCGGCGATCCGGGAACGATGATCGGGCCGAACAGTTCGGGCCGCGCCGCGGCCAGCATCATCACCGCCCAGCCGGCCTGGCAGTTGCCGATGACGCAGGGCTTGCCTTGCGCCTCGGGATGCAGGGCGATGACGCGCTCCAGGAACACCGCCTCGGCATCGCTGATGTCCTCGATGGTCTGGCCCGGCATCGGATCGGGGGTGAAGCCGATGAAATACGCGGGATGCCCCGCCTTCATCGCCACGCCGAGTTCGCTGTCGGCCTTGAATCCGCCGATGCCGGGCCCGTGCCCGGCGCGCGGGTCGACCACCACGAAGGGCCGCTTGCGCGGGTCGACCGCGAGGCCGGGCGGCGGCGCGACGCGCACCAGCAGGTAGTTGACCGGCCTCGCGAACGTGCGCGCGTCGAGCACCAGTTCGGAGTCGAAGCTCAGCACATGCGGGATGTCCTTGTCCTTCTGCTCGTAGTACTGGGTACTGCGCTGGCGCATGACGTCCCAGAACAGGATGGTGCGCTGCGCGGCGTCCACCATGTACTCGCCGAGCGAGCCCGCGGCTCCGAAGCCGGGGACCAGGCCCGCGTCGGCAGGCTCAGGCTTGGCCGGGGGTGCGTTGCGATTGGTGTGCTTGGACATCGGGATTCTCTCGTTGGGGGCCGCGCGGCCGGTGGGGGCGTCGGCGTGGATGCGGGACGCGTACGGCTACGCCATGACGTGCACGCCGCCGTCGATGTAGATGGTTTCCCCCGACAGCCGCCGCGCATACGGCGTGGCGAGGAACGCACAGGTGAAGCCGACGTCCATGATGTCGACCAGCTCGCCGAGCGGCGCGCGCTGCGCCGCCTCGTTGAGCAGCAGGTCGAAGTCCTTGAGGCCGGAAGCCGCGCGGGTCTTGAGCGGGCCAGGCGAGATCGGATGCACCCGTATCCCCTTCGGCCCGAGTTCGTAGGCCAGGTAGCGCGCCGAGGCTTCCAGCGCCGCCTTGACCGGTCCCATCACGTTGTAGTTCGGCACCACCTTGTTGGCGCCGTAGTAGCTCATCGCGAACATGCTGCCGCCGTCCGTCATCAACGGCGCCGCGAGGCGCGCCATGCGCACGAACGAATGGCAGGAGATGTCCATGGCCTGCCCGAAGCCTTCCGCCGAGCAGTCCAGCAACCCGCCCTGCAGGTCCTCCTTCGGCGCCCACGCGAGCGAGTGCACGAGCGCATCGAGCCGCCCCCACTGCTGCTCGATGGCCGTGAACACCGCCTCGAGCTCGCCGGGCCTGGAGACGTCCAGCGGCAGCAGCAACGTCGCCTCCAACTGTCGCGCAAGCGGCTCGACGTAGGTCCTCGACTTCTCGTTGAGATAAGTGATCGCGAGGTCGGCGCCGAGCTCGCGGAATGCCTTGGCGCAGCCCCATGCGATCGAATGCTCGTTGGCGATGCCGCACACCAGCACCTTCTTGCCTTCGAGGATGCGACTGGAGGGTTGCGCGCTCATGACTCGCTCCTTGCCTGTTTGCCAGCGTCGATCATCTGAAGCTCCTTGTGGGGGGACACACGTGGTCACTGGATCGCGGTGTCACTGGATCGCCATCGCGGGCACGTCGCCGGGCACCACCAGTTCGGCGTCGGTGGCGTCGAGCACCTGCTGCACCGATACGCCGGGCGCGGTTTCCATGAGCGTGGCCCGCCCTTCCGGAAACGCGACCACCGCCAACTCGGTCACCAGCAGGTCGATGGGCCGCGCCGAGGTCAGCGGCAGGTCGCATCGGCTGACCAGCTTGGACTTGCCCTTGGCGCTGTGCTGCATGGCGATCACCACGCGCTTGGCGCCGGAGGCCAGGTCCATCGCGCCGCCCATCCCGGGGACCAGCTTGCCCGGGATCGTCCAGTTGGCGAGGTGGCCGGACTGGTCGACCTGCAAGCCACCGAGCACGGTCATTTCCAGGTGGCCGCCGCGGATGAGGCCGAACGACATGGCGCTGTCGAACACGCACGCACCCGGCAACGCGGTGACCGGCTTGCCGCCGGCATCGGTCAACAGCCGGTGGTGCATGCCTTCCTCCGGCACGGCACCGGTACCGATCAGGCCGTTCTCGGACTGGAAATAGACCCGGGTGCCGGCCGGCACGTAGTTGGCGACGAGGGTCGGGATGCCGATGCCGAGGTTGACGAGCGTCCCGTCGCGGAGTTCAAGCGCGATGCGTTTGGCGATAACGGTCTGGGCGTCCATGGTCTCAGCTCTGGGTGATCAGGTAGTCGACGAGCACGGCCGGCGTGACCACGTGGTCGGGCGCGATCAACCCCACCGGCACGATGTTGTCGGCGGCGACGATCACGGTGTCCGCCGCCATCGCCATCACCGGGTTGAAGTTGCGCCCGGTCAGCGCATAAGCGAGGTTGCCGATGTAGTCGGCCATGAACGCATTGACCAGCGCGAAGTCGGCGCGCAGCGCGGGCTCCACCAGGTAGTCCTTGCCGGCCACCGTCACCTTCTGCTTGCCCGCCTCGACCACGGTGCCCACGCCGGTCGCGGTGAGCACGCCGCCAAGGCCGGAGCCGCCGGCGCGGATGCGCTCGACCAGCGTGCCCTGCGGCACCAGGTCGACTTCCATCTCGCCGGCGATCATCTGCGCCTGCGTCTCGGGATTGGTGCCGATGTGACTGACGATCGCCTTCCTGACCAGGCGTGCGTGCACCAGCTTGCCGATGCCGATGCCGGGGCGCGCGGTGTCGTTGGCGATCACGGTGAGGTCGCGCTTGCCCTGGCGCACCAGTTCGTCGACCACGGACTCGGGGGTCCCGACGCCCATGAAGCCGCCGACCATCAGGCTCGCGCCGTCGGGGATCAGCGCCACCGCCTTTTCCAGGTTGATTGTCTGCATCTGCCGTTTACCTCGTTCGATCGAATCCGCAACCGGAGCAACCGTGGCGGTCCGCCCTGCCCGTGACCACCGGACGATGCGCTCGCCAACGGCACGGGATGGATCGGGAGAACTGCCGTCGAGTCAGGTCCATATACCGCATCGGCAAGGCAAGCAAGTTGCAGTCGCGTCGCTCCATGTCTCGACGATCCCGCGGAGTCCTTGCGCCAGGCGTGCCCTCCCGATTCCCGCCGCTGCCATCGGCCCGGCCCGTTATTGCGCCAGCCAGCCGCCATCGACCGGCAAGGCGACACCGCGAACCTGGGCGGCGCCGTCCGAGCACAGGAACAGGCAGGCCGCGCCGATCTGTTCGGGCGTGGCGAACTCGCGCGAAGGCTGCTTCTCGCCCAGCAGGTCCGACTTCGCCTGCTCGGCGGAGATGGCGCCGCGCCTGGCCCGCTCGTCGATCTGCTTCTGCACCAGCGGCGTCAGCACCCAGCCCGGACAGATGGCGTTGCAGGTGACGCCCGTGCCCGCCGTCTCCAGCGCCACCGTCTTGGTCAGGCCCAGCACGCCATGCTTGGCCGCGACGTAGGCCGACTTGTCGACCGAGGCGACCAGCCCATGCACCGAGGCGATGTTGACGATGCGGCCCCAGTTGCGCTGCTTCATCTGCGGCAGCACGGCCTTGATCGCGTGGAAGTTGGACGACAGGTTGATGGCGATCACCGCATCCCAGCGATCCTCGGGGAACTCGTCGACCGGCGACGTATGCTGGATGCCGGCGTTGTTGACCAGGATATCGACCGGGCCGAGGGACTGGGTCGCGGTCGCCACCATCTCGCGGACCTGCGCCGGTTTCGACACGTCCGCGCCACTGAAGGCGACCGCGACGTCGAACTCCAGCGCCAGGCCGGCACGCAGTGCCTCGATCTCGTCGGCGTCGCCGAATCCATTGAGCATGACGTTGGCTCCGGCACCGGCGAGCGCCCGGGCAATGCCCAGGCCGATGCCGCTGGTCGAGCCGGTCACGATGGCCGTCCTGCCTGTGAGCATTGCGCCTCTCCTGTGCTGGGCGTGCGGTCTCGCATCGATCCGGGGCGCACCCGGTGTGCTGCGGAGCAACAATACGCTCCCGATGCACGGGCGACCATTGCACTTGCGGGCAGCGCGGCAAGGCCGTGGGCCTGTCGCCATGGTGACTTTGTGCAGGCGTCGGGCGACGGTGGCCGTGGGACCCTGCAGGAACCACGGGAGACGCATGATGCGAACGGACGGGCGCGGGAATCGATGCGCCAACGCCAATGGATTGGCGGCCTGGCTGGTGCTGCTGCTCACCGCCTGCATGGCGATGCCCTGCCTGGCCGCCGACGAGCTGCAGGTACGGGTCCAGCGCGCCCTCGCCGAGGAAGGCATCACCGGTGCGGTGTGGGCGCTCGATGACGGCACCTCCGTGCAGGCCGGAGCGGCCGGCCTGGCCGCCAGGGGTCGGCCGATGCGCGCCGACGCCCGCGTGCATGTCGGGTCGATCGCCAAGGCCTTGCTCGCCACCGGCGTGCTCCGGCTCGCCACCGAGGGCCGGCTGGACCTCGATGCCCCGGTCAGCACGCTCGTCCGGGACGTCGCATTCGACAACCCGTGGCAGGCGACGCAGCCGGTGCGCGTGCGCCATTTGCTCGACCACACCGCCGGGCTGGATGACATGCGGCTGTCGCAGTTCTTCAGCCTGCGGGCGCAACCCGACATGCCATTGGCCGAGGCCCTCGCCATCGATTCCCCGCTGCGCGTGCGCAGCCGTCCCGGCAGCCGCTTCTCGTACTCGAACACCGGCTATGCGATGCTGGGGCGGGTCATCGAATCGGTGACCGGGCAGCGCTACGAGCAGTACCTGGACCAAGCCGTGCTGCTGCCGCTCGGCATGCGCGACAGCACCTTCGCGTTCACCACCCAGGTCGGTGCGGCGGCCGATGCGCGGCTGGCGATGGGCCACTTCGAAGGGGGCAAGGCGCACGCCGCCGTGCCGGTGGACGTGCGCCCGGCCGCGCAGTTCACCAGCACCGCCGCCGACATGCTGCGTTTCGCCCGCTTCATCATGGGCGACGGGCGCATCGACGGCGCCACGTTCATCGCGCCGGCGCTGATGCGCGCGCGGGCGCGGCCGCAGGGCACCGAGGCGGCCAGGGCCGGCCTGCCGGTCGGCTATGCGCTCGGCCTCGCGCTGCGCGACCGCCACGGCGCGGTCGGCGCGTGCCACGGCGGCGACACCGTCGGCTTCCGCGCGATGGTCTGCGCGTATCCCGCGCACGGCCGCGCGTTCTTCATCGCATTCAACGCCGACGTCGAGGGCGCGGACTACGCCCGCATTCGCGGCCTGCTGGTGGAGGCCCTGGGCGTGGCGACGCCGCCGCGCACCGCCGCGTCGCCGCCCGCCGCCGATCTCGCCGCATGGAACGGGCCGTATGTGCCGGCACCCAACCGTTTCGCCTCGTTCGCCTATCTCGATCGCCTGTTCGGCGTGCGCCACGTGGCGTGGAAGGACGGCGCGCTGCAGGTGCGACCGCTGCAGGGCACCCCGCTGCGGCTGGTGCCCGCCGGCGGGCGACTGTTCCGGCACGAAGAGCGGGTACTTCCGTCGCATGCACTGCTGGTCGGCGACGACGGCGCGCGCGTGCTGGTCGACGACCAGCAGAGCCTTGCGCGGATTGCCTTGCTGCCATTCGCGCTGTTGTGGGTGAGCCTGGCGGCCGGCGTTCTCGGGATCGCCTACGTCTTGATCGTCGGCGGCTGGCGCCTGCGATGCCGCCAGTCGTGGCGCACCGATGCGCTGCGCATGCCCTGGGCGAGCGTGGCCGCCCTGCTGCTGCCGCTGCCGCTGTTCCTGCGCCAGCCGTTCCTGCAGTTCGGCGATCCCACCGTGGCCAGCGTGTTGCTCGCCGCGGTCACCACGCTGCTGCCGATCGCGATGCTGGTGGGGCTGTACCGCATCCGCCACGCGTCGCGCGCACGCCAGCGCATCGTCGACGGCGTTGCGCTGCTCGCGGTGCTGCAGTGGTGCGCGGTGCTCGCGGCCTGGGGCCTGCTGCCCGTGCTGACGTGGGCGCTTTGAACCGATCGACACCGGCAACAGGTGCGCGGGAAACGGACGTCGGATCGGCATGTCCCCCGATGCCGACGCCCAGGCCCCCCCCATCAACACGGCCGCCCGGCAGCTGGAACAATCGATCGCGATCCTGCCCTGTTCGAGGTCAGCCCCTGTCCCGCGCCGGCAGGTGCTCGCGGAACGCGTCGAAGCCCTTCCACGCCGGCACCGGCGGGGTGTAGCCAGGGCGCGGCGCATAGGGTGAGAGAGCGTCCACGTGCATGCGGTGGATGTAGCGCGGGCAGTTCGGGAAGATCGCATGCGCCGCGACGCGCACCACGAACGCCGCACCGTCGAACTGGGCGAGCAACGGGTCGTCGGCATGGATCGTGGCGGTGCCGTTGACGCGGATCCGCCTGGGGTTCTCGAAGTCGATGAACAGCAGGCCGACATGCGGATTGACCACCACGTTGCCCCAGCTGCGATACATGCCATTGCCGTCGTAGTCCGGGAACGCCAGGGTGGTGGCATCGACCACGCGGACGAAGCCCGGCAAGCCGCCCTTGTAGGAGCAGTCAGGGTGTCCCTGCGCGTCGGCGGTGGCGACGAAGAACAGCGGGCAGCGTTCGATGAAGGCGCGATCCTCGTCGGTGAAGGCGTGGCGCAGGGTCACCTCGGAGAGGCGGTCGGCGATGCGGCGGGTATCGCGCGCGTCCTGCAGGCGGCGCATGCCTTCGTGATAGATCGGGGTGTCGGTCATGGGACCTCCCGCGCTCGGGGAGCGTGACTACCGGGGAGCCGATGCTACTCCCGAAAGACAGCATCGGCGTCCCTGTCCGGCTCCCTCCAAAAGGCGCGTTGTCCTTCGTGCCGCCCTCCGATGGAGGGAATCCAGCAATCAAGAGCATCCGATCGGCGGGGGATCCCATGGCTATCCGCGTGCTGTTCGTGCCGTTCCAGTATCCGGACAAATCCGGCAGGCCCGGCGAGACCTACAAGGCGAAGAACGCACACTGGATCTCGATGACGAGGCAACTCCGGGACGGTGGGGACACGCACAGCGTGCTGGAGTGCTGGTACCACCCGTCGATCTTCGGCAATCCCTTGCTGAGCAGGTTGGGCAAGTACGATCAGGTCTATATCCGCGGCCATTGCATCCCGGGCTTTGATGGCATCTTCGACCTCGACGCGCGAGTGGACGAGTCCGGCAAGAACGTCACCGCGCCCAACGTCCCCAGGCCGATCATCGATTACCTGCATGATCGGGTGTTCTCGCAGCGCCTGGTGATGTCATTGACGACGCAACAGGTCGTGCAGCGGTTGACCGGCAGCGGCCTG
Organism: Thermomonas sp.; assembly: GCA_035456065.1. Taxonomy (GTDB): domain Bacteria; phylum Pseudomonadota; class Gammaproteobacteria; order Xanthomonadales; family Xanthomonadaceae; genus Thermomonas. The sequence goes on from DATIDW010000042.1 coordinate 111,430, forward strand.
TCCCCGGGCTTTGCAGGCAAGATCAAGTGCTACAACTGCCATAGCGCGGAGAATGGCGAGCAGGGCGACCCATCCTTCGCAGCGCGGGTCAAGGCGCAGCTCGCGGCCCTGGCGTATGTGGATTGCAAGGTCTACGGCTACACGGGGTCGCTCAGCTCATCCCATGAAGCCGCACTCGGGCACAAGACGAGCCTGCGCCAGGATTCCACGTCGGTACGCGCGAGCATTGCCCGCGTAGAGGTGTGAAAACAGGTTGGAACATCCATCAGCCCGGGCATGGCGAACAAGCGGCGGCCGTCGATCTCGATCGCGCCGCCGACCTCGATGGCACTGTCGCCGGGCTCGACCGCGGTGATCGCGCCACCCTGCAGGACCAGGGTGGCGCGTGGCGGCGCGATCCCGTCGGGATCCACCAGCGCCACGTCGCGCACCACCACCACCTGCGCCGAAGCGGCGCCGCACAGCAGCAACAGGCCGGCCAGCAGCCAAGTGGCGATCGGCGCGAGAGGCCCCACCGCTCAGCGGAACAGGTACACGGCGGCGATGATCGCCGCCATCAGCAGGAGCATCTTCATGCGGTACTGCCAGTTGTGGCGCGCCAGCGTTTCCGGGTCGTCGAGGTCCTCGTACTCGCCGGTGCCCGCGGGCAGCAGCGGCGCGTCCGGCGCCAGCGCGGCGTGCAGGCGGCGGATCTCGTCGTTCCAGGACCAGGCGTGCCGGCGACGAGCCGCGATCTCCGCGTCGTCGGCCAGGATCGCAGCGAGGGTGTCGCGCGCGATGTTCGCCAGTTCGGCCAGTACGTCCGCCGGTGTGCCGGCGAGCATCGCCTGCCGCGCCGGCCGCACCACCCGTCCAAGCGCGGCGGCGACCAGCCAGCCGGCGGCGATCGCGCGCAGTGACGCCTCGATGGGGGCATCCCCGTCGGCCAGCGGCATCACCGGCGCGGCTTCGCGCAGGCGGCGGTGCAAGTCCCCGTGTTCGGCGAATACCTGCCGCACGGCGAGCACCCGCCCATCCGCGGACAGCGGCTCCAGCGCCAGGATCAGGTCCTGCGCGGCATCGTTCTTCAGCGGCCCGCTTCCCCACTCACGCATCGGCGACTCCATTCCCGAGCGTTGGGCCGGGGCGAGGCACGTTAGCAGGGCGCGTCGACAAGGGGTAAGGGAACATGCACTCAACCCAGCCTCGACTGCCGGCGCTTGAGACGGAAAGATTCCCTGGCCCCTCTTGCGGCCTCGTGTCCCTGGTCGGTGGAACACCGGGGCCCTGTCCCCGGCTGTCCCCTCACTTGGCGATCAACAGCAGCACCGAGCGGCCCTGCAGGCCATAGACCGCGTACTCCCCGCCCACCAGCACTTCGGCGCCCGGGACAGCGACCGTGTTCGCGCCTTCGTTCCAGGTCGCGGTGTCGGTGACGCGGTACCACTGCTTGCCCGCGCCCGGCCAGGGCAAGGTGAAGTTCACGTTGGCGGACCAGCCGTTGTAGGCGACGTAGATCGCGCTGGCCGGATCGCCGAACTCGCTGCCGTCGATGCGCCAGGCGATGGCGTGGTTGCTGGCATTGGTGAAGTACGCGGTATCGGCCTGCGCGCCATCCGGCTTGAACCAGCGCAACTGCTCCATCACGTTGCCGTTGTTGTCCACGCCCGAGTAGAAGTTCGCCGGGCGCAGCGCCGGGTGCGCCTTGCGGAACGCAACCAGGCGGCTGGTGAAGGCCTGGTGGTTGGCCTCGATGGTGTCGCGGGTCCAGAACAGCCAGTTGGCCGGCGAGTCCAGGTTGTAGGCGTTGTTGTTGCCGAACTGCGTGCGCAGCGCTTCGTCGCCGCCGGTGATCATCGGCACGCCCGCGCTCAGCATCATGAACGCCAGGCCGGTGCGCGCCGCCTTGCGCTGGTCGGCGACCACGCCGCCCTGGTTCCAGCTGTGGTTGTTGTCGTCGCCGCCGTCCGACGGCCCGTATGGCCAGGGCTGGTTGTTCTGCTTGCTGTCGTAGGCGTACAGGTCGTTCAAGGTGAAGCCATCGTGGGCGACGATGAAATTGACCGAATGCCAGGGCTTGCGGCCATCGTCGCCGTACAGGTCCGACGAACCGGCGAAGCGGTTGGCCAGTTCCGCCGGCGTGACCGCGACCACGCCCATCTGGTTCTGTTTCTTGCGCAGCGAATCGCGATAGATGCCGTTCCATTCGGCCCAGCCGCTCGGGAAGCCACCGACCTGGTACGAATTGCCGCCGATCGCCCATGGCTCGGCGATCAGGTCGAGTCCGCTGCCGCCCGCCGCCGGACGCGGCGGCAGTTCGTTGACGATGCGGTTGAGCGCATTGCCGGCATCCATCTTGTCGAAGTTGAAGCAGCCATGCTGGCAGGTGTTGCCGAGCACCGAGGCCAGGTCGAAGCGGAAGCCGTCGACGCCGAGGGTGTCGCGCCAGTAGGCCAGCGAGTCGATGATCAGGTTCTGCGCGACCGTATTGCGCGTGTTGTAGTTGCCGCCGACGCCGGTGTTGTCCCACGAGTACTTCAGGTCGCTGGTCAGCGAGTAGTAGGTCGGGTTGTCGAGGCCGCGCCAGGACAGCAGGTTGTACACGGTCAGGCCGTCGCTGCCGCCCCATGCGCCGCCCTCGCCGGTGTGGTTGTAGACCACGTCGATGTAGACCTTGATCCCGGCGTCGTGGAAGGCCTTGACCATCGCCTTCCATTCGCGCGTCGGTCCGCCCGCGGTCTTGTCCGACGAATAGCGGCGGTCCGGCGCGAAGTAGTTCAGGGTCATGTAGCCCCAGTAGTTGTCGCCGGCGGTGGAATTGGGATTGACGTCGTTGGTGTCGTTCTGGGTTTCCTGCACCGGCAGGAACTCGACCGCGGTGATGCCCAGGCCGGCGAGGTACGACGCCTTGAGCGCCGCGCCGGCGTAGGTGCCGCGCAACGCCGCCGCCATCGACATGTCGTCCCTGGTCAGCCCGCGCACATGCACTTCGTACACGACCTCGTCCTTGAGCGCGCGCGTGGGCTTGGTGCCGATCGAGCCGCTGACCGGCGCCAGCACGATGCCCTTGGGGGCGCAGCTGCCGCTGTCCTTGTTGCGATGGCTCGCGCCGCTGGCGTAGACGGTGCCGTCGGTGCAGGTCGCGGTGTTGGGGTCCTGGCTGATCTCGACCGCGTACGGATCCAGCAGCAGCTTGTTCGGATTGAAGCGGTTGCCGCTGGCGTCGATATCGGTGACGAAGCCGGTGCCGCTGCCCTTGGTCCAGCTGGCGCTGTAGGGCCAGTTCGGGCCCCAGGCGCGATAGCCGTAATACACCGTGCCGGTGACGCCGTAGGTGTTCTTGAGCGTGGCCACCGAGGCGGTCTTCGACCAGACGTTGCTGGCGTCCTTGGTCAGCACGTAGCGCACCACTTCCTGCGCGCCGGACGCGGTCTTGTAGATCGCGACCTCGATGCGCGTGGCCCGCGAGGAATACACCCGGAACGTGATGTTGCTCTTGGTCCCGTCGTATTTCGCGCCGAGATTCTGCGGATTGACCGCAGCCGTCGCGGCGGGCGCCGGCGCAAGCAGGAACGCGAACACCAGCAACAGGCCACCCGCACTGCCGAACAGACGCATCAGCTCACGCATCGCCGCATCCTCCGAGGGAATCGAATGCGCGCAGCCACCCGCTGCGCCGACGCACTATGGCCCGAGGTGCAGGTGCACCATTGGCGAAAACGCGCCTATGCATTCGTATTCATTGCCATGCTGCAAACGCGCGGCATGACGCCATCAGGGCGACGCCGGCAAGCAATGGGCCAGCTAGACCAGCACCCTCCTTGTTCGTGAAGCATCAACGACCGCCCGCTTTTCGAAACGCTGAAAAGGCTTAGGATCTGCCTGCGGCAACCCCGGCCAGGAGCCTCTCCATGCGCACCACTGCCTATCGCGCGTGCGACCTGTGCGAGGCGATCTGCGGACTGGAATTGCAATTCGAGGACGGCATGCTGGCCGCGATCCGCGGCGATGCCGCCGATCCGTTCAGCCAGGGGCATCTCTGCGCGAAGGGCAATGCGATCCTCGACCTGGAAGCCGATCCCGACCGGCTACGCGTGCCGATGCTGCGCGAGGGCTCGACGTGGCGCGCGATCGGCTGGGACGAGGCATTCGCGCTGGCGGGGTCGCGCCTCGCCGCGATCCAGCAGGCCCACGACCCCGCATCGGTGGCGGCCTACCTGGGCAATCCCAATGTCCACCACTTCGGGAATATCGCCTACCTGCCATCGCTGCTGCGCCTGCTGCGCACGCCGAACATCTTCAGTGCGTCGTCGGTGGACCAGTGGCCGCATCAGTTCACCTGCGCGCAGATGTACGGGCACCAGTTCCTGCTGCCGATCCCCGACATCGACCACACCGACTATTTCCTCATGCTCGGCGCCAACCCGATGGCCTCGAACGGCAGCCTGATGACCGCGCCGGGGATTCCGCGGCGGCTCAAGGCGCTGACTGCGCGCGGCAAGCTGGTCGTCGTCGACCCGCGTCGCACCGAAACAGCCGCCGTCGCCAGCCAGCACGTCCCGATCCGTCCGGGTGGCGATGGGTTGTTCCTGCTGGCCTTGCTGCAAGCCATGCAACGAATCGGCCCGCCGCGCGTGGATGCCTATGCAGGCCGACTTGCGGGACTGGACACCGCGCTGTCCGCGATCAACGCCATCGACACCTCTTCGCTGGAAGCCGAGACTGGAATCGCGATGCAGGTCGTCACCCAGGTCGCCAGCGATTTCCTCGCGGCGCCGCGCGCCGTTGCCTACGGCCGCATGGGCGTGTCGGTGCAGCCCTGGGGCACGCTGTGCCAGTACCTGCTGCAACTGGTCAACCTGGTGAGCGGCAACCTCGACCGCGTCGGTGGCGCGCTGCCGAACGAACCCGCGATGCCGATCACCGGGCCGGGCACCAATCCCGGCACGCATGGGCGCTGGCGCAGCCGGGTGCGCGGGCTGCCGGAATTCGCAGGCGAGTTGCCGGTGGCCTGCATGGTCGAGGAGATCGTTACACCCGGCGAGGGCCAGGTCCGCGCCCTGCTGACGTGCGCCGGCAATCCGGTGTTGTCCACGCCCGACGGACGCGCGGTGGACCGCGCGCTGCAGGGCCTCGGGTTCATGGTCTCGATCGACATCTACATCAACGAGACCACGCGCCATGCCGACCTGATCCTGCCGCCGGCGTCGCCACTGACCCAGGACCATTACGACTCGATCTTCAATGCCTTCGCCGTGCGGCGGGTGGCGCGCCTCAATCGCGCCTTGCATCCGCGCGGCGACGACGAGCGCGCCGACTGGGAGATCGTCAACGGCCTCGGCGCCGCCTACGCGGCCAGCGCCGGCAAGCCGTGGCAACCCTTGCCGCCGCCGCGCGAGCTGATCGCCATGGGCCTTGCGCGCGGGGACAGCGGACTCGACCTGGCTGCGCTCGATGCCGCGCCGCATGGCTTGGACCTCGGGCCGTTACGGCCGTCGCTGCTCGCGCGCCTGCAGACGGCGAGCGGTTGCATCGAATGCGCGCCGCCTGCGCTGCTGGCCGAACTCGACCGTTTCGCCACACGCAACCGAAGCGATGTCACGAACGGTGGCCTGCGCCTGATCGGCCGCCGCGAGGTGCGCAGCAACAATTCGTGGATGCACAACGCGCCACGCCTGGCCAAGGGCAAGCCGCGCCACCAGTTGCTGATGCACCCCGACGACATGGCCGCGCGTGGCCTGCAGGATGGCAGCCGCGTCGCCGTGCGTTCGCGCATCGGCGAGATCCGCACCGAAGTTGTTGGCGACGCGGGCCTGATGCCCGGCGTCGCGTGCCTGCCGCACGGCTTCGGGCACGGCCGCGGCGGCATCCAGCTGAAGCGAGCATCGACACTCGCGGGCGAAAGCTACAACGACCTGACCGATCCGCTCGCGGTCGAAGGCGGCTGCGGCAATGCGGCGCTCAATGCGCTCCCGATCGAGGTGGAAGCGCTGGTCCAAATGGGGACGGAGGGAATCAAGGGCACTTGATTCCCTCCGTCCCCATCCGGTGTTCCTGTTGGCCTATTTTTTGCAGTTCGCGCCTGTCAACGTCAGCAGCCCGTACTGCGAATCGGCGATCGCAATATCGCGACATCCATCCGAATTGATGTCAGCCACCGCCAGCTTGTGGCCGATGTAGTGACTGGTCGGAAACGAGGAAATAGCGACCGACACCAGCGTCTCGGGCTCGAATCCGCCGGGCCCCTGCAAGTAATAGCCCATGTTGTAGAAACCGCCATGCACCGTCACGATGTCGTCGAGCCCGTTTCCATCCAGGTCGGCAAGGACGATCGGCTGCGGGATGTCGTACGCGTCGAGCACGCGATCGACCGCGTAGGTCCCATCAGGCTTCGCCAACACAATGCCGATGCCTGCAGGGCGGTTGGATGCGAGGCTGAAAACAAGGTCCTTGCGCCCATCGCGGTCGACATCGGTCGTATCGGCGCCCCAGGCGATCCACGGCGCTCCATCCGGACGACGCGGCAACTGGTTGATCACCGGCGCTGAAAAATTTCCCGCGCCGTCATTCAACTGCAAGGCCCATTGATTACCGCCATAAGTGACGACATCGGGCTTGCCGTCGTTGTTCATGTCGCTCGCCAGCGCCTTCGCGTGGCTGGTGAAAGGCGTGGATACCAACTTGTCCACGGTCAGCGCACCGGCGCCATTCCCCCGGAACAGGATCGAGTTGTATTCGATCCTGTGCGCGAAGACATCCACCTTGCCATCCCCGTCGAAATCCGCAGCCGCCAGCGACGCGAACCCGAAGTCATCGGCCAAGGTGGTGATCTGGAGATCCTGGCTGGCTGCGCGATAGCGAACGATGGACAAGCCGTCCTGATGGCCGACCAGTATTTCCTTGACTCCATCGCCTTCCAGGTCCGCCAGGATCATGTCCGTCAGCTGCCACGAATAGGTGTCGAGGTAGCGAATCAAGATGGGCTCGTCCAACGTGCCATCGCTACGCTGCCGGAAGACCATGATGACGCTCTCGCGGTCAGGCATCGACGTCTGATTCGCCACGCCCTCCGTCTGGATGACCACGTCGGGACGCCCGTCCCCGGTCACGTCGCCGATGGCCACCGCACTGGCGAAATATTCACCGCCATGGTTCGGCATGAATCGTGAGTAGCTCACCACCGGATTGAGGCTGAAATTCCTGTTGACAGGATTGCTCGGCGGAGGCGGAGGTGGATTGACGATCGGGCCACCACCGCCCGTTCCACTTCCCGATGAAGACCCTCCCCCACCGCCGCCACAACCCGCCACTGCAGTGGCAACCAGCGCGATGAGAACCACGTGCAGTGCGTTACGTCCTGGCGACATCTCGAATTCCCTTCCTCTGTTGCTCCAAGGCTGCCAGGGAATTTTCCCACGTTAAGACGCATGCTTCCTGAAGCGGCGCCTCACGTTCATGTTCATGTTCATGTCCATGTGCCAGCGATCACATGGAAGAACGGAAGCTGGGACCTCGGGAATCAAGCGAACTCCCAAGGACGCCACAAATCCAGTCTGGTCGATTCCGTGCCTACGCCCTTCGCGTGGTGCGCTACATCGAGCTCAATCCGCCAAGGGCACCGCGCCTCGCTCAGAACCGATAGACCGCCGACACGAGCACGGACCTGCGCGCGCCGAACCCGCCTTCCACCAGCACGTAGCTGCCGCCGCCGTCGAGCTCGAGCAGCCCGCCAAGCAGCGTGTTCCAGGGCTTGGCCGGGGACTGCACCACCGCAAACTGGAGGTCGGTGTCGGCGACGCTTCCCGAAACGACCTGCTGGATCTTCTGGTGCATGCCGCCGACCCATAGCGCGCCGGTCATCGCGTCGCCGACCTTGCCGTGCAGGCCGAGGCGCGCCGAGAAGACCGAGGCCTCCGGCTTGGTGTCGGCGACCAGCGCGTCGTTCTGGAACGTGAGGTCGGTGCGCGTGCGGTTCCAGTCGGCGACGACGATGGCCATCAGGTCCCGCCGCTGGCTGATCCGCTTGCCGCCCTGCATGGTGAGGCCCGCGCCAAGGGTCGGGCCGTCGAACGCGGCATCGAGCTGCAGCTGCCTGGGCTCGAGGATGCCGAAGGCTGGCGTCGCCGGCACCTGGATCACGCCCTTGGTGGTGCCCTGCGTGCGGCCAGCGATGGCATACACGCTGAGGAACGGCAGCACCAACACGTCGAACTTGAGCGAGAGGTTCTGCTGCGTCGTCTGGACGCGGTCGATCTGGAGGAAGTTGGAGACCGACGCCGGCGGCTTCCCGTTCCGCCCCAACTGCAGGTCATGGATGTCGACCGGCTGCCGGGCCGAAAACCCGGTGACGCCGACGCCGAATGGCAGCGGGATCTCGTAACCGCGGGCCTGCGCCTCGGCGCCCCAGATCGGCAACCCCGACCAGTGTGGCTTCGGCTCGGCGACAGGGATACTCGCGCGGTCGTCCGCCGCCTGCGCCAGCCCGGCGGCCGCAAGCAGCCACGCCATTGCTGACAGCTGCCGCACTGGTGTGCTGCAAGGGGGGCTCATGGGCAAATACTAGGCGACATCGCACCAGGATGCGCACAGCGGGTTTGCGCTGCGCGTTCACCCGCGCGGGGGCCGACGGGCAGGTGCACCGTGAACGCCATGGCGCTGCGGCGCCGCTCGACCGAGTCGCTGGTGAACAGGCTCGGCTAGTACACGGTCAATCCGCGACCGCGGAACTGCCCGCGCACCCGTTCGGTCAATTCGGCGCTCGGAGCTTCGCGTTGCGCCAGCGGATAGTCGAGGCCGAGCCGGGTCCACTTTTCGCTGCCCATCTGGTGGAAGCGCAGGATCTCCACGCGTTCAACCGTCGCCAGTCCCGCGGTGAACTCGGCGACCTTCTCGACATTGTCGAAGCCATCGGTGAGGCCGGGGACCAGCACGAAGCGGATCCACATGGGCCGCCCGAGGTCGGAAAGCCGCCTCGCGTAGTCCAGCGTCGGCTGCAGCGGCTGCCCCGTCACCTGCCGGTAGATCTCCGGATCGCCGGACTTGATGTCCAGCAACTGCAGGTCGATGTCCGTCAGGTCGGCGTCGGTCATGCGGTCGCCCATGCGCCCCGACGTATCCATGCAGGTGTGCAGCCCGAGTTCCTTGCAGCGGCGGAAAATGCGTGTCACGAACGGACGCTGCATCATCGGCTCGCCGCCCGAGATCGTGATCCCGCCCCTGCTGATCTTCAGCACGTTCGCGTACTTGCCGATCTCCTGCATCGCGCGCGACACCGTGACCGGATGGCCATTGCGCCGATGCCAGGTATCGGGATTGTGGCAGTACTGGCAACGCAGCAGGCAGCCGCTGGTGAAGATGAGGAAGCGCAGGCCCGGGCCATCGACCGTGCTGCCGACCTCGTAGGAGTGCACATGGCCGGTGGGATCGTCCTCCGCGGCGGCTTCCTCGAGGTCGCCCGCGTGGATCGCGAAATAGTCGGGCTCCGCCTGGCCCTCGATGGCACCCGCGCGGGACACCTGCAGTTCGTAGCGACTGCCGGTCTTCGGCCCGTCATGACGGCGCATGGCGTTTCAAGCCGCGGCTTCGAGCGAGCCGTGGAAGGTGCGGTTGATGACATCGAGCTGCTGCTCGCGGGTCAGCCTCACGAAGTTCACCGCGTAGCCCGACACGCGGACCGTCAGCTGCGGATACTTCGCGGGGTGCTCCATCGCGTCCTCCAGCGTTTCGCGGTTGAGCACGTTGATGTTCACGTGGAAGCCACCGCTCGCGAAGTACGCGTCCAGCGCACCGACGCCGCGGTCCACGCGTTCCGCTGGACTTCCGAGCGCCGTCGGCACCACCGAGAGCGTGAGGGAGATGCCGTCCTCGGCGTCGTCGTAGGGGATCTTGGCGACCGAGAGCATCGCCGCCAGCGCGCCGTGCGTATCGCGACCGTTCGATGGATTGGCGCCGGGCGCGAACGGCTCGCCCTTCCTGCGGCCGTCCGGCGTGTTGCCGGTCTTCTTGCCGTACACCACGTTGGAGGTGATGGTCAGCACCGACTGGGTATGCAGCGCGTTGCGGTACGAGGGGTACCGCCGGATCTTCTCCATCATGGTCGACACCAGCATCTTCGCGATGTCGTCGGCGCGGTCGTCGTTGTTGCCGAAGCAGGGGAAACTGCCGGTGGTCTCGAAATCGGTGACCAGGCCGCGCTCGTCGCGGATGGGCTTCACCCTGGCGTACCGGATCGCGGACAGGCTGTCGGCGGTGTGCGAGAGCCCGGCGATCCCGCAGGCGAGCGTGCGCAGCACCTCGCGGTCGTGCAGCGCCATCTCGACCGCTTCGTAGCAGTACTTGTCGTGCATGTAATGGATGACGTTGAGCGCGTTGACGTAGGTCCTGGCCAACCAGTCGAGCATCGGGTCGAGGCGTGCCATCACCTCGTCGTAGTCGAGCAGGTCGCCCGCGATCGGCGCCAGCGCGGGCCCGACCTGCTTGCCGGTTTCCTCGTCGCGCCCGCCGTTCAACGCATACAGCAGGGTTTTCGGCAGGTTCACCCGCGCGCCGAAGAACTGCATCTGCTTGCCGACCCGCATCGCCGACACGCAGCAGGCGATCGCGCAGTCGTCGCCCCACTTCGGGCGCATCAGGTCGTCGGATTCGTACTGGATCGCGCTGGTGTCGATCGAGGTCTGGATCGCGAAGCGCTTGAAGCCCTCGGGCAGGCTGGGCGACCAGAACACCGTGAGGTTTGGCTCGGGCGCCGGGCCGAGGTTGTTCAGCGTATGCAGCATCCGGAACGAGCTCTTCGTGACCAGCGGCCGGCCGTCCTCGCCCATGCCGCCGACGACTTCGGTCACCCACACCGGGTCGCCGGAGAACAGCTGGTTGTATTCCGGCGCGCGCAGGAAGCGGACGATGCGCCACTTGATGACGAGGTCGTCGATGATTTCCTGAGCCTGCGACTCGGTCAGCGTGCCCTCGCGCAGGTCGCGTTCGAAGTAGACGTCCCAGAACGTGGACAGGCGCCCGGCCGACATCGCCGCGCCGTTCTGCTGCTTGATCGCCGCGAGGTAGCCGAAGTAGGTCCACTGCACCGCCTCGCGGGCATTGCGGGCCGGTTTTGCGATGTCGAATCCGTAATTCGACGCCATCTCCTGCAGCTCCCTGAGCGAACGGATCTGCTCGGAGAGTTCTTCGCGGACGCGGATCACGTCCTCGGTCGAATGCTGGTCGTCGAGCTCCTGCTTTTCGCGCGCCTTGTCGGCGAGCAGGAATTCGATGCCGTACAGGGCCACGCGGCGATAGTCGCCGACGATGCGGCCGCGGCCATAGGCATCCGGCAGGCCGGTGACGATCCCCGACGAACGTGCGGCACGGATGTCGGCGGTATAGGCATCGAACACGCCGTCGTTGTGGGTCTTGCGGTACTTGGTGAAGATCTCGCCGACGCGTTCGTCCGGCGTGTAGCCGTAGGACCTGAGGCTGTCGGCGACGACCCGCCAGCCGCCGAAGGGCATGATCGCGCGCTTGAGCGGCGCGTCGGTCTGCAGGCCGACGATGATCTCGTTGTCCCTGTCGATGTAGCCAGGCCCGTGCGCGAGGATGCCGGACGGCACCTGCGAGACGTCCAGGATGCCCTTGGCCTGTTCTTCGTCGAGCAGCGGCCGCAGCCTGGCCCAGAGGCCCGTGGTCCGTGCGGTCGGGCCGGCCAGGAATGCGCCGTCGCCTTCGTAGGGCGTGTAGTTCTGCTGGATGAAATCGCGGACGTCGACGCCGCGCTGCCAGTTGCCCGGCGCGAATCCGCGCCATGCGTGGTCGCTTCGCTCGACTTCGATTGTCGGATCGATCGCTATCGCCGTGTCCTCACACGCGCCGCGCGGCTGCGTGGCGACGTTACGCCCCGGACCCGGCATGGTCTATTGCACCTGCGGGCAAACCGGGAAACGGGGGAAACGGGGTCAGGTTCACTTCCGACACCTACGCGCAACGAAGCCCTACCAGCCCGTTTTGTTCCTACCCGGGATTGTCGGCCAGCTTCGCGCCGACCAGGGCGATTGCCGCCTGCAACACGGTGTCGCGCCCGGCGCGCAGGTCGGCGACGCTTGGATGCACGGTGACCTGCGGCTGCACGCCGATGCCGACGAACTCACGGCCATCGGGATAGCTGTCGCGCTTGGTGCAGATGCGCGCCTTGCCGCCGCCGGGCAGGTCGAAGAACAGGGGCTGCCCGGTGCTGCCGCCGGTGGCCTCGCCGACCAGGCGACCCCGCTTCATCGCGTCGAAGGCGACCACGAAATCCTCCGCCGCCGAATAGGTGCGCGCACTGGTGAGTACCAGCACCGGGCCGGTGTACAGGCGCTTGCCGTCGGGCTGGACCTCGCCCGCCTCGCCGCCGTGCACGCCTTCCGGGCGCGACCAGGCGCGGTTGGCCGGCACGTATTGGCGGGTACGCCAGCGCGAGGTGCGGAAGGGCTTGTCGGTGAGCAGGGACAACAGCCGGTAGCCCTCGCCGCTGTTGCCGCCGCCGTTGTCGCGGACATCGACGATCAACGCGGTGGCGCCGGCAATTTCCCCGAAACGCGCTTCGAAGGCATCGACCGCGCTGGCGTTGCCGAAATGCAGGATGCGCACGTAGGCGATCCCGCCCGGCAGCATCTTCATGTCGAAGGTGGGCCCGCCCCAGTAGGCGGTCTCGAAGGCCTTGGCCGACATGCGCGGCAGGCTGGCTTCGCGCGTGCGCCCGTCCTTGTCGCGCAGGCCCACGCGCACCGGGCGGTCCAGCGGCCCGGACAGCAGCGCGCGCTCGTAGGTCCGCGCGGCCCGGTCCTGCGGCGTGGACGCCGGCTGGTAGGGCTCGACCTGCGCCTGCGCCCAGGACTTCACGGGCTGGCCTTCGATCGCCACGATCTCCATGCCGGGCGCGATACCCGTCGCGGCCAGCGCCGGGTCGAGCAACTCGCGCACGAACACGCGACCTTCCACCAGCGCCGTGCGCAGGCCGGGTTGCGCTTCGAGCTGGTCGGCGACCGCGGCCGGCAAGGTGATGCTGCTGTGTCCGTCGTGCAACTCCGCGACGAATCCGCGCAGCGCCTGGTAGTACGCCGCGGTATCCGGAGCCGCGCGCACGCGCGGCAAGGTGCGGGTGTACAGCGCATCCCAATCCAGGTCGGGCACCAGGTCGAAGTTGGCGAAATTGAACTTCGCCTCCGACCACAACCGCGACAGGCCGGCGATGCGCTGGTCCTCGTCGAGGATCGGCTGGTACGGGGTCACGAAGGCAGGGCTGCTCCACATCCGCAGGCGGCGCTGCTGCAGTTTTTCGGTATCCACCAGCAGTTTTTCGAAGCGCGGATCCGCGCGCAGCGCGGCCAGGTCGGCATCGGCGCGGATCGCGCTGACGTTGGTGAAACCGGCGTCGGTCGCCTGCCGCAGGAAATCGAATGCAGTCTCGAGTCGGCCGGCCAGCGCGTAGGCGCAGGCGGCGTTGTAGTACAGCGCCGGCTCTTCCTTGCCGCCGGCGGCGATGGCCGCGGCGAATCCGTCACCGCTGGCAACGTAGTCCTTCGCGGCATAGGCGGCCGCGGCCTGCTTCGCCAAACGGTTGACGTCGGCATCGCTGGCGCAGGCCAGTCCCGCAGGAAGCGCAAGGCCGAGGGCCATGGCGAACAGAGCGTGGCGGAAGCTCATGGGAACCTCGGAGGGGATAGCGTGGCGTCGCATGCGCGTCCTGCCAACCGCGACTGCGACCGCGCGTAATATGCCCGCGCCGGCAGGCCTGGAGGCGTGCCGATCGTCACGCCTCCGCTGGAAAAAGGGGTCGGAAAATGGGGTCAGAGGACATTTCCCCGACGCAGCCTCAACCAGTAGCGCGTTTCAAACGGAAATGCTCTCTGACCCCTTGTTTGCGGAACGTGCGCCATGCGCAATCAGCAGGGCCCGGATGTCCGGCGACTCGGCGATATCGAGCGGAGTTTCATTCCATCGGTGCTCTTCGCCCTCGAAGTGATCGACCGCGTTCGGGTTGGCGCCGCGCTCGAGCAGCGCACCGACGGCGCCGGCCTGCCCCGCGCGCACCGCGTAGTGCAGCGGCGTTTCGCCAGACGCGCCTTTCGGCTTGCTCGGATCCAGGCCGGCATCCACCAGGTAGTGGATCATCGGCACGCAGCCCGCTTCGGCTGCCTTGTGCACCAAGGTCTCGCCGTTGAGGTCGGTCTGGCCGATGTCCGCACCCAGCCCGCGCAGGTACTCCGCAGCGATCGGCGAACCCTCGCGTGCCACGGTGAAGAGCGCCATGCAGTAGCGATGGCCCTGTATCGGCTCGCCGGGATCCGCGACCGGCACCTGCACCCGGACGCTGGCCCCCGGGAGAAGGCGGTGCTCGTGGAAAATCCTCGCTCCAGCGTCGGCGAGCACCCTCGCCACGTCGAGGTGGCCCGCGGCGCACGCAAGGACGAAGGGGCGACTCGAGTCACCGGTGATATCCGCCCCCCTTGCCAGCAGCTCCCGGGTTTCTTCAAGCAAGCCGTGACGGGCGACCAGGGTCAACGGACTCTGGAAGTCCGTGTCCGCCGATGTCCCGTTGGGATCCTTGAGTGCTGCGAGCTTGGCGCGAATTTTCTGGCGCAGTTCTGGATCAGGCTGTTTCGCATACAACGCCAGCATCTTGTGCAGGCTTCGGGGAGCTCCAGCGGCCTTCGGGCTTCTTGCAGGGACGCCATTGTCGAGGGCGCGCCGGAGGCGCTCGCTCAACGTGTCCATCTGCTTCAGCCACGCCTTCAGCTGCCCGGATTCCTCCCAGAGGTCGCGAAGCTCGGACTTGATCCGCAAGGCTGTGAGCACGCGCAGCGCCTGGGAGACGAGTTCGGGATCGGGCGCAAATCCGGAGGTCGTGATCCACCGCTTGGCGTCCGCGTGGATGGCACCTACCGGATCGGTGGCTGCGGCCCCGATCACTGCGGCGGCAGCGACGGCTTCCTCCGCTTCCGGGGCTTCCGGGTATTCCGTTGATTCGATTCGCGCCAACACCGATCGAAGCAGCACTCGGCCGCCGTTGTCGGACGTCAGGTCCGACAGCCAGTCCATGGCGGTGTCGTTGCCGAATGGCGTGGCGTTCCAAGTTCCCATGCAAGAACACCCGGCGATTCAGACGCGGACGATTGTAGCGTCCGTGTTGCGACCCTCGCCTTCGTGCGCTGCGCCATCCGCATTCTGAAATGGTGTCAGGGACAATTGAGCGTTCTGACCGGATTCCATCGGCGATCGCGTGAAACCGGTTGATCCGCCAACCGCATGCCACGCACTGCCTTCCACCTGGAGACACCACATGGCTGATACCCGCAAGAAGGGCCGCAGCGTTCAAGTCCCGCTGGCCCTCGCCTTTCTCGTCCCGCTGCTGGCCCTGCTGCTGGGGCTGTATGCGCTCGCGCTGGCCTACGACCGCAACCCGCTGCCCTTCCCGGATCGCGACTACCAGGTGTTCAGCGCGAGCTCCGCCGAAGCGCTGGTGGCGATGGAGGAGGTGATGCAATCGCTGGGCCAACGACCGCGCTTCCGCGCCGATTCGCCCAACGTGCAGCGCACCATCTTCGCCAGCGGCACCATCATCAACCAACCCGATCCGCGCATGCTGGAGAAGTTGGGCTCGCCCGGTGCGGCGCTGGGCTTCGTCGTCGACGATCCGGATGCCACCGCACGCCAGGTCGCGAAGCAACTGCAGTCCCGCGGTTTCCAGGCCACGTCCATCCACGGTGCCGAGCCGGGCCTCCCCATCGCATTCGTGCGCACCGATGCCCTGGCGGGCAGCGTGCTGGTGTTCCGCAAGCACGTGCTGCGGATGGGCGCGAAACCGGATGCGTGGACGCCGCGCAGGCCTTGAATGGTGTCAGGGATCAGGTGAGCGCGGAATCGATCTGCCCCCATCTACAAAGACTTGGTGACGACGATCTGGTCCAGCCCCAAAGCCTTGTAGGTTTCGACCGGCGGAGGCTCGCCCGAGAAGGCGAAGTAGCTTCGCCTTTCAGTCGCTATCGGGCGCACGGGGTTCGCATGCAGGTATTCGTCGAATGCATCGATCAGCCTGCACGCCAACGCGCCCGACGGGCAGATGATGCCAGTGCGGGCGGACAGCGTCGGCAGCAGCCGCGCGAAATCGCGTTCGAAGTACTCGAAATGCGTACAACCGAGGATCAGCGCAGTGGCCTTGCGGTGCACCATCTCGGCGGAAACCTGCGCGAGGTATTCCCCAAGGCGCTCGCGCCACTCCGGTTTGACTAGGCCCTCCTCATCCAGGATGTGGGCCACATCGACCGCGGCGACCAGCTTCTGCGCATCACGCGCCACGATTTCCACGCCATGCGGCAGGTCGGTCGGCGGCTCCCAGTTCCGCACCCCCGCCCTCGTCGTGCCGCCTGGGGCGAGCTCGTCCTCGCGGATGACCGCGATGTGGGGCGCGTGCGCGTAGTCGATCACCGAATCGGGAAGCTGCGGCGCGATGCCGGTGCCCGTGAACGCATAGGGAACCAAAGGCAGCTCGTGGCCGATCGCGCGACTCAGCGCCGCCCGATGGCACTCGACTATCCGCTCGGCATGCGACTGGATCTGCGCCGTGAGCGCGGTACCCAGCACACCGATGACCTTGCGTCGCCGGCCAAGCTTGCTATCGGGCAGGGTTCGAGCTCGCTCATAAGCGAGTTCCGCTGCGACTTGCACAACACTGAAGACGCGTGGCCAGTCGCCACCCTTGCCAACCTTGCCGTAGCGCATCCAGGAAGCACTGGCCGTGTTGCAGGCGATGCCGATCACCGGACACAAGGGCGCAAGCTGGGCGATGATCGCGTCGGACAGTTCCGCGACCTTTTCCTGGGTCTTCTGCCCATACGGCAGATTGGCCGTGTCGCCAAAGAAGACGACGCTCAACTTCTCGCCGGAATCGCGCAGGATGCGCGACAGATAGGCAGCGGCGACCATCCCGCCACTGCCTGAATCGAAGACTCCAATGGCCTGGCGGGCCTGCACGGACGGACGATCGGCTTCCTGGATGCCGATGCTTCGCTTGATGCGGTCACGGGGATCTCCTCAAGGTGGCCCTCGCCCGTTACTTCAAGGATGGCAGGCCAAGTGCAGCCCTATAGTCTCGGCACATGGTTAAAGTGAAGTGACGGAAAGGGGTCCGGAAAAGGGGTCAGAGAACATTAGCGTTTGAATCGCGCGCATCTGAAATTGCCCCTGACACCTTTATTGCAGAGGCCTCAGCCCGCCTGACTTCCGGCACATGTTTCGAGCATCGAAAGGCGCCTAATTGCCGCGTGACCCCAATCAAGGATGTTGCGCCATGACGTATGCCTCGACCACCGCCCGCATGTCCAACAGTCAGAAGAAAGCGTCAGTGTTCTTCCTGGTGTTGGTCATCCTTGCCTTCGCGAACGAGACTTTCGATTGGCGGCTCGTAGGCAACTACGATTGGGAAGCCATCGTCGCGCTGACCCTGTTTGGCCTTGGCGGCTTCACGTATGCCGCGCTCTCCGGCCGCAGTCCCGAACAGGGCGCGCACTCCCAAGCCTGATGACAAATCAAAAAGGGGACGGGGGGAATCAAGCACGCTTGATTCCCCCGTCCCTTTTTGTCCTTGCCTATTTTCGGGCAACGCGGAACCGCAGGCCCCATGACGTCGCGACGGCGTAGCCCAGCAGGATCCCCGCCACGCCGATCAGTCCTCCATGCGTCGCCCATGCCGCCATCGCGGTGTCCGCTCCATCGCTCCAGGCCAACCACAGGCCGAACGCGATGCGTCCGGCGAGCAACAACGAGACGCCGAGTACCAGCCACTGATTGGGCGTGCGGAACAGCCCTTGCGGGGTCACTTCGAATCGATCGAGGGACAGGCCGACCACGCCGATGACGCCACCCACTCCCAGCCCGAGCACGGCGTCCAGCAGGGCGCGGTCGACCCATGTCGCTGCCACCCAGGACGAGGCGACGAACACAAACACCGACATCGCCAGCAACCAGGCATTCAGCCGCACCGCCCAAGGCAGCACGCGGCGACGCGCCTTTCCGTAGCGATAGCGCTGGACGATCGAGATCGGGAGCAGCAGCACCCACAGCACGAACAGGCCGGAGACCAGCAGGGGAACAATGAGCCGCAGCGGCATGTCCGAAACGCGCCGGTCGTCGTCGCGTTGCGCTTACGTGCCGGTCGTATTGACCATCCACGGCACGCCGAATCGATCGACCACGCTGCCGTACCCCGGCGACCAGAAGGTCTCGGCGAAGTCCATCACCACCGTGCCGCCTTCCTTCAATGCATCGAACCAGCGTCGCGCCTGGTCCACGTCCCCGGTATGCAGGCTCACGTCGAAGCCGTTCCTGGGCTTGCCGATGTTGGGCGCCCACTGCTCGTCCATGTCCGCCCCCATCAGCGACTGGTCGCCGACCTCGAGCCAGCAATGCATCAGCCAGTCCTTGTACCTCGGGTCGACCGGCATGTCCGGCGGGCCGTCGCCATAGGGGAAGGCGGCGGTGATCTTTCCGCCCAGGAGGTTCGCGTAGAACTCGAATGCCTCGCGGCACTGCCCGCGGAAGCTGAGGCTGGTGACGATTTTCATGGTGGTTCTTCCAGCGACGGGTCGTCGGGGAAAATTACGTCCTGCGGCATTAAGCCTGCGCGAGCAAATGCGTCACCGCGGCGTTCCGGCGAACTCGGCCCCGAAGAATCTGGCAAAGTCGACTGTGATCCCTGCTATTTACAATCCACAACTTTTGACCGATTTCCGAGCCATCGAACGTTGGCAGAGGGATCAAGTGAGCTGAGCTCCGATCTTGAGTCTCTGGTTCAAAGCTATGCACATGGAGGGTAGTTGATGCTTGCCAAGACGATTGATGTTGAAGTTGTTCAGAACACTTTTCCTAATAATGCAATTCCCCCGCAATTTGCTTGTCCAGCGACGATGTCCATCGACGTCGCGGACGCGCTCCTAATGCTCGGACAACTGACGAGCCCCGCCGGGTTCTCTCAGGCCTCACCCAATAGGTACTGGACTTGGCTACGGTATTTCTCGGCTGTAGCAAGCACGCCAGACCTCCGTATCACCGCACCTTTCATTGATCTAGATCCTCACCAAAAGACCATTTTAAG
Source organism: Thermomonas sp. (assembly GCA_035456065.1). Taxonomy (GTDB): domain Bacteria; phylum Pseudomonadota; class Gammaproteobacteria; order Xanthomonadales; family Xanthomonadaceae; genus Thermomonas. The sequence continues at coordinate 130,526 of DATIDW010000042.1, forward strand.
TGACGACTTCGGCGTGGCCCTGACTACAAAGTGGCTGTACGACTGTTTGGGGGGATTTAGCGAAATAGTCGACGGACGAAAATTCCTTCTTCAGTTTCCGCATCTAGTAAAGCGACCTCGGAGAAAGACACCAAAAGTAGGAACGGGCAAGTGCCCAGACTACGTCGTTCGAGATCGGGCCAACAGGTGGCACATAATTGAGTGCAAAGGAACTCAATCCGGCACGAACTACCGTAATCGACAACTTCAGTCCGCACGATTTCAAAAGAACGTCATCCAGATAAGCGGGGCAAGCCAAGGCGAGAGACTCGCTGCTGGCATCTACCTCGGCAACGAGCGGGGCGATGTGAATTCGCACCTCAAAGTAATTGACCCGGACCCAAAGCCCTTGCTCGTTCTTCGCGATCAAGAAGCTCCTACGGCTAATTTAGTCGTGGACAAAATGGCAGTTTCACGAGCTCTGGCTTTAGCCGGATTTGATGAACTTGCGGCCAGATTAGAGTTGCCTACGCAACGCGCGGACGAATTCGAAGAATTCTATACGTCCGAAGAGCGGCGAAGTTTCCAGCAGCCGCGGGAAGAAGTCGTGGGTGCAGCCTTCAAATCCCTACGCGACATCAAACTCACTCATTTTCAAATTGAAGGAGAGATGTATGTTGGGCAACGTGTGGAACTTCGTATTCCGGGAGACGACTTTCGTCGAAACACGGGCTGCACGACCGTTCGCGTGAGCCAGGGCGTCAACAGCGAATGGCTGGAAGAGGCGTTGTCCATCGAATCAGATCATGAGCGAACGCTGATGGAGCAAAGCGAGCCTTTTCTTTACGATCCAAGTATTCAGTTCCGTACAGACGGGCTCACTACTACGCTGCACGAAAGTCGCCTGTCAGCAGCGAAAATGGAATTCCTTGACTAGTATCAAAGCCGATGCAGAAGCTGAAGATTAGAAGGATGCACGGGTCACTAGAGGGTTTTTATAACAGGATGAGCCCTCCACGCCCCTCCCCCAGGAAATCTACAAAAAGCTACTCGGTCACCGACCTTAAGGAGTGACTGCCCAAAGTAACTATCCAAGTTAAAAAAAACGTCACCATACTGGGAAAACAGGGGTCAGAGTCGACTTTTAAAGCCGGCCAACCTCCACCTGCCTGACCTCTGAAAAAGTCGACTCTGACCCCTGTTTTCCAGCATCGCCCGCCAACCGCGACTCGACCTGCCCCGGATGACCCTCCTGCATTCCCATGGTCAAGCTGCGCTGGTCTTTGTGGGCTGCGCGCTGATCCGCTGCTGACACCGCATCCCGTCCAGCGTGCGCTCGGTGCCGAGGGGTATCGCTCGATGCTTGCGGAGGCGATCAGCGACGACGACCTCGCCGCCATCCGCCTTTACCTGCAACAACAACGCGCCCATGGTCGTGACGATTTCCGTGCAATGGTCGAAGCCAAGACCCAGCGATTCTCCAGCGTGAGGCCGGCGCATCGGCCGGCCAAGTCCAGGCCGATCACCGAATCGGGATAAGTGAACCTGACCCCGTTTTTGTCTACGATGTAGGCACATCTGAAACGGTCGCTTCGCCCTGACGGAGGTGCGTGAGTTGCAAGTCTCGACTGAAACCCGCGCCGCGTCCGAGGCCAAGGCATGACGACTCCAGGCGATTCGCGTCCACCCCCTGGATCCGAAAGTCCTTCGCAGTCGGTACAACCACCTGGCGAGGTCACCGCGAGCGTCGTGATGAGGGTTCTCTCGAAGCGAATCTCGTTGCAGCTGACCGTCAGCAGTGGCCCGACCAGCGCAAGCGCGTTGCTTCCGATCGCTCACGCGCTGACCCAGGTCGCGTCCGACATCGCATGCAGCGAGAGCGAAGCCAGCGGCAAGCCGGTGAGCTGCAAGGCGGGCTGCGGCGCGTGTTGCCGGCAACTCGTACCCATCACCCAACCCGAAGCGCATCAACTTCGTGCGGTCGTTGGGGCGATGCCGGAAGCGCGAAGAATCGAAGTCGAGCGGCGTTTCGACAATGCATTGTTGCAGCTCCAGCAGGCCGACATGCTCGATAGCCTGTGGAGCGCCGAGCTGTGGAGCAGCATCAATCCAGTCGAATTTGGCGAAAAGTACTTTCACCTGGGAATCGCCTGCCCGTTCCTGGAAAACGAGTCCTGCAGGATCCATGAAGTAAGGCCCATGACGTGCCGGACCTACTCCGTGACCTCGCCGGCCGACAATTGCAGGAATCCGAGGCGCGACAACATCGTCATGTTGGAGTACCCGCTTCCCCGCCCCCTCGCGGCCTTCGGTCGTGCGATCGCGGGCGCACCGGTTGGAACGCCGGCAACATGGGTGCCGTTGGTGCTGGCGCTGGACTACGCGAGAAGCGTCCCGGAGCCGGCTCCCGAATACACCGGGCCACAATTGCTGCATGCCGTGTTCGAAGCGATGACCGGCACCAATGTCCCGGAGTATCCCCAAGCCTGAAGAGAGGCTGCCTCACGCCGCGGATAGCAGCGCCCTATCCGGACAAGCCTGTTTCACCCTGTTGCCTCTTTGGGTGATGACATCGCTGGGCCAACGCCCGCGCTTCCGTACCGACTCGCCCGACGTGCAGCGCACCATCTTCGCCAGTGGCACCGGCGCGACCGGCCGCACATGCGATGGTCGAGCCAAAACCCAGCGCCTTGCCAGCGTGCGGCCGGCGTATCGGCCGGCCAAGTCCAAATCAATCACCGAACCGGGATAAGTGAAAAACCCGAGTCAGAGTCGACTTTTCCGACACATGACCGCGGCGCTTACTGATTCCGGCTGCACCTGCGCCGGATCAACCTGTGGCCACCAAGCGCACAGGCCACAGCATGCCAGGCCCGCTCCGCATCGACCTCCCCGGCATCCCGCAGCATATCGTCCAGCGCGGCAACGACCGACAGCCTTGCTTCTTCGATGATGCCGATTACTTGTGCTACCGCAATGAACTCGGCGAGATGGCGCGACGAGAAGGTTGCGCCGTCCACGCCTACGTCTTGATGACGAACCATGTGCATCTCTTGCTGACGCCATCGCGTCCAGGCGCCGTCGGGAAGGCGATGCAATCGCTCGGACGACGTTACGTCCGCTACATCAATGCGTCCTATGGCCGAACGGGTACGCTCTGGGAAGGCCGTTACAAGGCGAGCCTGGTGGGCGACGGCGACTACCTGATGCAATGCCATCGCTACATCGAACTGAATCCATTGCGTGCAGCGATGGTCGCCGATCCGCGCCACTATCGCTGGTCCAGCCACCACGCGTTGGCGTTCGGCGAAGCTGATCCGTTGGTCACGCCGCATCCCGACTATCTGGCACTCTGCGCCAGCCCTGTCGAACGACAACAGCGGTATCGCGCCATGGTGATGGACACCGTCAGTCCGGAGGACCTCGAGGCGATCCGCCTGCACCTGAGCCGGCAGCATGCCTATGGCTCGGATCGCTTCCGGCAGGCGATCGAAGCGCAGCTCGGCCGCATCGTCGGCCCGCAAAAGATCGGGCGGCCAAGGAAGGAAAAGGAAAACAGGGGTCAGAGTCGACTTTTAGAGCCGGCCAACCTCAACCTGCCTGACCTCTGAAAAAGTCGACTCTGACCCCTGTTTTTGTAAGTGCGCGCCAACACCGGCCAACCTCAACCTGCCTCACATCTGAAAAAGTCGACTCTGACCCCTGTTTTCTCGGACGGTGTTCAAAGCCATCAGTATGTTCTGACGGCTGGCAACACCAGGGGATGGGGGCCGAAAGGCCCCCTTCTTTTTTTTCTTACGGTAGTGAGCAAAGGCAGACGTCGCCCTGTTGATCAGTCTTCTCTTCTACTAGCGAGCAAGCGTCCTAAGAGCGTAGGATCAAGTTGGGGCGGCTGCAGCCCAAGGCTTAGGGCGCGAGTCGCGTCCGCCTACATAGGAACCATTTGCTTCCGTGGACTCAGCCGCCCCACTCCCCTCCACCAAGATCGATCTGCGAACTGCAGATAGCGTCGAACGCCTTGCAACAGCGCTAGGGGTTCATCCTGATTTTTTCAGTGCCGATTTCCTGCAGCAAAGAAAGAGTTTCTATTTACAGCACAGCATCCCGAAGAAGAGTCGCCACCGGTCTCTTGAGCGTCGCGTCGTATGGGAACCTCTTGACCCCGTTAGTCGAGTGCATAAAACAATCGCCAGACGACTAAACGCATACCTACTAGCCTACGTTCAAGACTTTCCGCATCCTGCTGCCTTTGGCTACGTACGCGGGCGCTCCACTCTAGCGAACGCATTTGTCCATGCAGGCAAGAGGCTGCTGGTTCGAGCGGATATAACGAACTTTTTCCCATCAATTACGACACCGAGGGTCCGAGAAGCATTGGTAAGAACGGGAATTCCCGAAAAATCGGCGACCCCACTTTCTGAGCTAGTTACTCTAGACGGGCACCTTCCACTAGGACTTCACTCGAGCCCTACACTTGCCAACCTTGTCTGCACCGAGCTCGATGTAGACCTCGACAACCTCGCGAAATCAAAAAATTGTCGCTACACGAGGTACGCAGATGACATTTCGATTTCTGGAAATTCAACACTGCCAGACAGACAGGAAATCCAATTCATCCTCGAACGCCACGAATTCGACCTATCGGATCGAAAGTTTCGAGTTTCAAAGCGTGGACAAGCGCATTACGTTACAGGGCTGAGCATTTCGGATGCTGTTCCGCACGCACCATCAAGAATGAAGCGCCGCGTCAGGCAGGAACTCCATTTCATTCGAAAGTTTGGATTTGACGAGCATTTCGATCGGATCGGAGAGCGCTTTCTACAGCGCGGAATAAACCGCCTGGACGGAACAATCAATTACGTAGCTAGCATTGAGAAATCAAGTGCCGAGCACTTTCGCGCCACCTGGCATGAGCTACTTCAGGACTCGGGACACGAGCCAACATTCCAAACCAGAGGTGCGAATGACCGCTCAATTTCAGTCTATATCGACGAATCCGAGTTCAAGACAAACGATCGCCCCCAATTGGCACTTGCATTCGCTCGGACCGAAGAACCACATCAGCTATCCGCCGTTATCAGCGATACGGTAGGCGACTACCTAGCAGACCCCTTTTCAAAAGGGGACAAATCAATTGTCCAAAAGCGCGGACTGCACTACTCCGAGATTCATTTTGATCTGCGGACCCGTTTTCTTGAAAAAATGCCGCCGATGCCTTTCAGTGCCGCAATTTCGTTTCAAGAGATCGAACCCGAGAAATATCAGACCGCGTATCTCGACCTGTACAGCAGACTGCTTCGCCAGCTACTTTCGACAAGCGACGGGGCGACTCTCAAGATCGTGATTGAACAAAACAGCAAAGTTTCCAGAAATCAGATTGAGGAACTTACGAAACGCATCTATTTCCAGATCTCTCTATCCGGTGGTCGTGCGCCGCAAAATTGCCCCGACATCATCTTCTGCGGGAAGCAAGACGAGCCGAATATCGCGATCGTGGATTTCATTGCATCGACATTTGCAGCTTATGCAGACGACGATCGCGGTGGCCAAGAGAAATTTCTAGAGTTTGAGCGGGTCAGAGACAAAATCCGATACATCGAAAACGCTGACAAGGGACAGTTCTTTACTCGGAAACGGCCATTTTCGCGCTTGAAAGACGGATGACCTGCAAAACGTCGAGTCGTTGAGCAAGACGAGATACCCGCCTACATATTCCGCCTGTACTCCCCACCCACATCGTACAACGCATGCGAGATCTGCCCGAGGCTATGCGTCTTCACCGCCTCCATCAACGCCGCAAACACGTTCCTGCGGTCCCGCGCCGTCTGCTGCAGGTAGCCCAGGCCATGCCCGTCATGCGCTTCCGGCTCCTCCACTTCATCGGCATCCGCCATGTGCGAATGCGAGGTCTCGCCTGACGGCGCCAGCGCGTTGCGCGCCCGCTGCCAGTTGGCCACGTTGGCGATCTGCTGGCCCTTCTCTTCCTCGGTGCTGCGGATCAGCTCGATCTCGGTGGCGATCTCGCCGGCGTGCTCCTTCGGCAGGAAGGTGTTGACGCCCACCAGCGGCAGGCTGCCGTCGTGCTTCTTGTGCTCGTAGTACAGCGACTCTTCCTGGATCTTGCCGCGCTGGTACATGGTGTCCATCGCGCCCAGCACGCCGCCGCGCTCGCTGATGGCCTCGAACTCCTTGTAGACCGCTTCCTCCACCAGGTCGGTGAGGTAGTCCACGGCGAAGCTGCCCTGCCAGGGGTTCTCGATGAAGTTGAGCCCCAGTTCCTTGTTGATGATCATCTGGATGGCCACCGCGCGGCGCACGCTTTCCTCGGTGGGCGTGGTGATGGCTTCGTCGTAGGCGTTGGTGTGCAGGCTGTTGCAGTTGTCGAACAGGGCGTACAGCGCCTGCAGCGTGGTGCGGATGTCGTTGAACTGGATCTCCTGCGCGTGCAGGGAGCGGCCGCTGGTCTGGATGTGGTACTTCATCATCTGGCTGCGGCTGGACGCGCCGTAGCGCTCGCGCATGGCGCGCGCCCAGATGCGGCGGGCCACGCGGCCGATCACGGTGTACTCCGGGTCCATGCCGTTGCTGAAGAAGAACGACAGGTTGGGCGCGAAGTCGTCGATCTTCATGCCGCGCGCCAGGTAGTACTCCACGATGGTGAAGCCGTTGCTCAGGGTGAAGGCGAGCTGGCTGATCGGGTTCGCCCCGGCCTCGGCGATGTGGTAGCCGGAGATGCTGACCGAATAGAAATTGCGGACGGCGTTGTCCACGAAGTACTGCTGGATGTCGCCCATCATCCGCAGCGCGAACTCGGTGCTGAAGATGCAGGTGTTCTGCGCCTGGTCTTCCTTGAGGATGTCCGCCTGCACGGTGCCGCGCACGGTGCTGAGAGTCTGCGCCTTGATGCGCGCGTAGGTGTCGGCATCGACCAGCTGGTCGCCGGACACTCCGAGCAGGCCGAGGCCCAGGCCGTCATTGGTCGGCGGCAGCTCGCCCGAGTATTGCGGACGTACCTTGCCTGCGAACAGCTCGTCGAGCTTGGCTTGCGCGGCGGCCCAGCGGGCGTCGTCGGCCTTCAGATGTTTCTCCACCTGCTGGTCGACGGCGCAGTTCATGAACATCGCCAGGATCATCGGCGCCGGGCCGTTGATGGTCATCGACACGCTGGTGCTGGGCGCGCACAGGTCGAAGCCGGAGTACAGCTTCTTCATGTCGTCCAGGGTGGGGATGTTGACCCCGGAGTTGCCGATCTTGCCGTAGATGTCCGGGCGCGGCGCCGGGTCTTCGCCGTACAGGGTCACGCTGTCGAAGGCGGTGGACAGGCGCGCGGCGGGCTGGCCGACGCTGAGGTAATGGAAGCGGCGGTTGGTGCGCTCCGGCGTGCCCTCGCCCGCGAACATGCGGATCGGGTCTTCGCCGGTGCGGCGGTACGGATACACGCCACCGGTGTACGGGTAGCTGCCCGGCAGGTTTTCCTTGCCGAGGAAGGTCAGCAGCTCGCCCCAACTGCGATAGGTGGGCGCGGCGATCTTCGGGATCGGCTGGTGGCTGAGCGAGGTGCGGTAGTTGTCGACGCGGATGGTCTTGTCGCGGACCTGGTATTCGGTGACCTCGTCGGTGATCGACTTCAGCCGCGCCGGCCATTCGCGCAGCAGCTTCAGCGAATCGTTGCCGAGCGATTGCACGGCATCGTTGTAGCGCTGGCGCAGGGTGAGCAGGCTGCGGTCCACTGCGGGAGCGGACTTGGCCGCGACCTCATCGCTGCCTGTCGCGGCCAGGTCCGCTCCCACAAGAGCGTCGGCGCTGTACAGCTCCAGCTGCTTCGGCAGGCGGTCGTCGCCGAGCTCCTGCAAGGCCTGCCACAGCGACTGCGCGCGGTCGGCGATCTCGGCCTGGGTCTCGATGCGGCGGTTGATTGCGCGGCCCTGCTCGGCGATCTCGGCCAGGTAGCGCACGCGCGCGCCGGGGATCAGCACGGTGGCGCGCGGCTCCTTCAGGCTGGTGTCGAGGCCTGGCGTCCACGCCACGCCAACCTTCTCGCGCAGCAAGCGGCACAGGTTGGCGAACATCCAGCTGATGCCGGGGTCGTTGAACTGGCTGGCGATGGTGGGATACACCGGCACGTCGGCATCGGCGGTCTGGAAGGCGACGCGGTTGCGCTTCCACTGCTTGCGGATGTCGCGCAGCGCGTCTTCGGCGCCGCGCTTGTCGTACTTGTTGAGCACGATGAGTTCGGCGAAGTCGATCATGTCGATCTTCTCGAGCTGCGACGCCGCGCCGTAGTCGCTGGTCATCACGTACATCGGGAAGTCGACCAGGTCGACGATCTCGGAATCCGATTGGCCGATGCCGGCGGTTTCCACGATGACCAGGTCATAGCCCAGCGACTTGAGGAAGCCGATGCAGTCCTTGAGCACCGCGTTGGTGGCCACGTTCTGCCGGCGCGTCGCCATCGAGCGCATGTACACGCGATGGCTGCGCAGCGAGTTCATGCGGATGCGGTCGCCGAGCAGCGCGCCACCGGTGCGGCGGCGGGTGGGATCGACCGAGATGACCGCGATGTGCATCTTCGGGAAGCTGGCGAGGAAGCGGTTGAGCAGTTCGTCGGTCACCGAAGACTTGCCGGCGCCGCCGGTGCCGGTGATGCCGATGACCGGGGTCTTGCCGCCGGCAAGCTGCCATTCCTTGCGCAGGCGCGAGAGTTCGGCCTCCGAATGCCGGCCGTCTTCAATGGCGGAGAGCACGCGGCCGATGGCGATTTCATCTTTCATGCTGGGCGCGGCCGCATGAAAACCGGGGTCAGAGTCGACTTTCGGCAAATCGCCTTGGACATTTGATGCAACGCTGGACGAAAGTCGACTCTGACCCCGGTTTTCGCCGGCGCGCGCGACCACGTCCTCGATCATCTCCACCAGCCCCATCTTCATGCCGTCGTTCGGGTGGTAGATGCGCTCGACGCCGTAGGCTTCGAGCTCGCGGATCTCTTCCGGCGTGATGGTGCCGCCGCCGCCGGCGAACACCTTGATGTGCGGTGCGCCGCGCTCCTTGAGCATGTCGACCATGTACTTCAGGTATTCGACGTGGCCGCCCTGGTAGCTGGACAGCGCGATGCCGTCGGCGTCTTCCTGCAACGCGGCGCGGACGACGTCCTCGACGCTGCGGTTGTGGCCCAGGTGCACCACTTCCGCGCCCTGCGCCTGGATCAGCCGGCGCATGATGTTGATCGCGGCGTCGTGGCCATCGAACAGGCTGGCGGCGGTGACGAAGCGCAGCGGGGTCGAGTCGTTCTGCTGCTGCGGGAGGTTCGCGGCCGGGGTGCTCATGGGGCGGATCCACATCGTTTCAGGTGAAACCCGATTGTAACGCGCGGGTTAGGATGGGCCGGACACCCCCGTATGCCGACCGCCATGACCCACCATCCGATCCGCGTGACGCTGCTCGCCTCCGCGCTGGCGCTTGCCGGCTGCCAGCACGCGCCACCCACCGACAAGCCGGGGTCTTCGCAGGTGCTGCTGCTTGGCGAAGTGCACGACAACATGGCCGGCCATGCCGCCCGCGCCGCCCTGCTGCGCACGCGCATCGAAGCTGGCTGGCGGCCGGTCATCGCGATGGAGCAGTTCGACACCGACCAGCAGGCCGCACTGGATGCCGCCATGCGCGACTGCGCCGATGCCGAGTGCGTGGTCGCGAAGGTGGCCCCGGCCAAATCCAGTTGGACGTGGCCGTACTACACCCCGGTGATCGCGCTGGCGATGCAGTACAAGCTGCCGCTGCGCGCGGCCAATCTCTCGCGTGCGGATGCCTCGAAGGTCGTCAAGGGCGGGTTCGCCGACGGGTTGCCGGCCGACCTGATCGCGCGCTATCGGTTGCACGCGCTGCCCGCGTCGCTGGTCGCGGCGCAGGAAACCGAAGTGCGCGACAGCCATTGCGGCGCGCTGCCGGAGGCGATGGTCGCGCCGATGGCGAAGGCGCAGGTCGCCCGCGACGTGGTGATGGCGGAGACGATGCGCACGCATGCCGACGCCGGCGTGGTGCTGATCGCCGGCAACGGGCACGTGCGCAAGGACATCGCGGTGCCGTTCTGGCTGCAACGCGATGGCCTGGCGCCGCGTGCGATCGGGTTCCTGGAGCCTGCGTCGGATGCGGCGGCGTTCGATGAAGTCCAGCGCATCCCGACCACGCAACGGCCGGACCCCTGCGCGGACTTCAAGCCGCCCAAGGCCGGCTGAGCCACCCCGCCGCCGAAGCAGCGGGGCGACCCGGGATCACTTCACCTCGTCGAACACGTACTCGTGCTGGCCGTCGCGCACGACCAGCCTGCGCACGCCGTCCTTGTCCGCGCGAATGAACTGGAAGCCGGTCGCGACCGGATCGATGGTGACGAAGGCCACGCTGCCGTCGGGCTGCGACTGGGTCACCACTTCCGACGAGAACCCGCCCACGTCGAAGCTCGCCTTTCCGTCCTGGCGGCTGACCACGATGTCGCCCAGCGCATCGTTGTGATAACGCGGCGCCAGGCCCGCCAGCGCCTGCGCATCGCCGGGGATCTGCAGCAACTTGCGGAATGCATCGAACCCTTCGCGATTGGCCTTGGCATTGGCCGCGGCGGTCGCCTGCGCCTGCGCCTCGCCATCGAACATCAGTTCCATCAGGCGGCGCTTCAGCGGCCCGCGCAGCATCACGCCTTCATCTGCATTGGTCAGGATCACCGCGCCGACCTTCTGCTCCGGCCACCACATCATGTTGGAGTGGAAGCCGCCCATGTCGCCGCCGTGGTCGATGACGGTGACGCCGTCGCTCTTGTTGACCTCCAGCGCCATCGCGTAATTGCGGTCCACGCCAGTCGCGATCTGCGGCTCGCGGCGCTGCAGCAGCGCGGCCTCGCCGATGTAGCGCGTGCCATTCGGCAAGCTGCCGTGGTCGATCTCCATCTGCACGTACTTGAGCAGGTCGTTGACCGTGCTCCAGGCCGCGCCGGCGGGCCGCGACGCGACGACGGTGTCGTTCAGGCCCATGCCCATGACCTGGACCTCGTGCCTGATGTCGTAGCCATGCGGCGCGGCGAAGTTGCCGGTCTGCGCCTTCGCATAGTCGAACGTGGTGTTGCGCATGCCCAGCGGATCGAACACCAGCGCCTGCATCGCCTGGTCATAACCGGCGCCGAGCTCGCTGCCCGGGTACGCGACCTGGCCACCGATGTAACCCGCCGCCGCCGCCATCGGATTGGAGTACTGGAACAACTCGCCGAAACCACTGGTCGGCTGCATCGTGCCCAGCGTGGTCATGACGGTTGCTGGAGTCTGCTTCTCGCCTTCGAACAACCATTCCATGTCCTGGCGCGGCACGCCGGTGCAGGCGCAGATCAGGTGCTTCACCAGCACCTTGTCGGTGGTCGCGGCGTCGCCCAGCTTGAACGCGGGATAGACATCTTCCGCGCGTGCGTTCCAGTCCAGCTTGCCGGCGTCGACCAGCTTGGCCAGCATCAGCGTGGTCAGCGCCTTGGTGTTCGACGCGATCATGAAACGCGTGTCGCCGTCGACCTTGTCCGGCTTGCCGAGCTCACGCACGCCGAAGCCGCGCGACATCACCACCTTGCCGTCCTGGATGATGCCGATGGCCACGCCGGGCACCTCGAAATCCTTGCGCATCTGCTCGACGAAGTCGCTGACCTGCTGCAGGCGGGCGGCATCCAGCTTGTGCGCGGTGCGCCCGGCGAAGGTCTCGCGCTTGTACCCCGCCGGCTGGAAGCGCTGGCCGATCTTGCCGTACTGCGAGCCACGCTTCTCGGCGATGGCCTGGTCCACGTCCGCGACCATGACCGTCCACGACGTGCCCTTGCGGAAGGCGCCGGCGTTGATCACCCGCTTGGCGTTGGCGGGGACGTCGTAGTCGTAGAAGCGCCGCTGGTCCCAGCCGTCGCGCGGGGCGGCGTCGGTGGCGAGCAGGAATTTCGGCGACATCCCGAGCACCTTCCACGCCTCCGCGACCGCCTCGTCGGGCGTCGTCGCGCTGGTATCGACGAACGCCGAGCGCGAACCGTCCGCTTCCGGCGGCGTGATGATCACCGCGTTGCCCTGCACGGTCTTGCCCCAGCCGGCCGGCAGCAGGAAAGTCGCCCTGCCGCCCGGCGTGGTCACCGATTGCTCGGCGGCGGTGGTGGCCGCGGGCGGCTCGGCGGCGCTCGCAGCCACGGGAATGAGGCAGGCGAGCGCGGCGGCGAGGGCCGTCTGTTTGATGAGGACGAGCATCGTGGTCTCCAGGCAGGGTCGGGCGCAGGTGGCGCGCGCATTCAAGCATGCACGACATCCGCGGCGAAACGCGGCCATGCATTGATGCCCCGGAAAGCGCCGCCGGTCGCCTAGTGCAGGCGATGGCATGGAGTTTGCTTAACGATTCTTCGAGAATCCGGAGGCTCATGCGCCACATCCTGTCCGTCGCGTTCCTGCTCACCTGCCTGGCACCCGCGTCGGCGGGCGCGCCTGCAACGACGGCGAATGCGGACCTGCACGGTGTCGGCTGGCTGCCGTCGGACGTGTACGACACTGGCGAAGGCCTGCCCGACCCCACCGTCAACGCGATCGCCGCGCTGCCGAATGGCCAGGTCTGGCTGGGGACGATGCGCGGGCTGGGCCGGCTCAACGGCGCCCGCATCGTGGCCGAGCCCGGCCCCGGCGGCGTGCTCGGCAAGCCGATCCTGGACTTGGCCAGCACCGCGGATGGCGAACTGTTGGCCAGTGTCGATGGCGCCGGGGTGTATCGCCGCCGTGAGGGCCAGTGGTACTCGCTGGGCTCGCCGTTCGGCAGCAACCGCAGCCAGCGCCTGCGCGCGTTCGGCCCGGCCGGCAAGGTCCGGATCTTCGCTGCCGGCAGTGGCATCGCCGAGTGGACGGGCAAGCGCTGGGAGCCGCGCGCCCTGCCCGCCGCGCTGGCGACCCGCGACATCTTCGACGTCGCGTTGCAACCCGCCAACGGCGGCGTCGCGGACACCCTGTGGATCGCCAGCTTCGGCGCCGGCCTGTACCGCTGCGTCGGCAAGGCCTCGTGCGTACCGGAAACGATCGACGCGCCCGGCCCGCGCACCGACGAGATCCGGACCCTGCAGCTGCAGGCGCGCGCCGGGACATCGGACGTGCTGTGGCTCGCATTGCAGGGTGGCGGGGTGGCGCGCCTTGCGGATGGCCGCTGGACCCGCTGGCATTCCGGCAACAGCGCGCTGCCCAGCGATTTCGTCGCAGACCTGGAACTGGTCGACGCGTCCGGCGCCGGAACCGAGGTCTGGGCCGGGACCCGCAGCGGGTTGTCGATCCTGCGCGACGGTGCCGGCTGGATCGGCGCCGATCCGCGCATCCCGCAACTGCGCGAGCGTGTCCGCACCCTGGCGCAGACGCGCACCAGCCAGGGCGTGGCGGTGATGTGGGCGGGCTCCGACACCGGCGCGGTGCGCACCCCGCTGGCGGGACCGTGGCGATTGGTGAGCCGGCTGGGCAGCAGCGGCAACGGCATCTGGGATGTATCGGTGGAAGCCGCCGGCGACGGCCGGCAACGCGTCTGGCTGGCCAGCGACGGCGCAGGCGTGGCGCGCTACGAACACGGGCAATGGCGACTCTATGGCCGCGCCGACGGCCTGCCCAGCGACAGCGCGCGCAGCATCCTCCGCGTCCCCGACGGCAGCCGCGACGGCACTTTGTGGATCGGCACATGGGGCGGGCACGTCTCACGCCTGCAGGGCGAGCGCTTCGTCGAGCTGCCCACGCCGTGGAAGAAGATGCCCGGCGAAGCGGTCAGCCTGTTGCTGGCCGACGACGGCGGGGTCTGGATCGGCACCCGCGAACAGGGCATGGCGCATTGGGATAGCACGCGCTGGGAATGGTTCCAGCCAGGCCGCGACATGCCCGCCCGGGTCTACGCCGCGGTGCGGGTGGACGACACCCTCTGGTTCAGCACCGCCGGCAAGGGCCTGGTTCGCCGCCGCGCCGGCGAGTGGCGCTCCTTCGGCCGCGACATCGGCCTGCCGGTCGATCGCTTCTACGACCTGCGCCTGATCCCCGATGCGGACGGACGCCCGGTGTTGTGGATGGGCAGCAACGGCAACGGCCTGCTGCGCATCGATGTCGGCAACCCCGACCGGCCGCGCATCGTCACCGAACCCGAATTGCCCGCGTTGCCGATCCCGAAGGCCTACGGGGCGGTGCGCGACGGCCGCGGCGACATCATGGTGTGCACGGACTACGGCGTGTTCAGTTGGCGACCGGCGGGCGAGCGCTACATCGCCACCGCCTACCACCGCGAGGACGGCGTGCCGCACGACGAGTGCAACGGCAAGGCGCTGGAGGTCGACGATCGAGGCCGGGTCTGGATCGGCACCGTCGGCGGCGCCGCGGTCTACACGCCGCCCGAGTCGACGCCGCGGCGGCCGTCGCCATTGCAGCTCACCGGCCTGCGCGTGGATGGCAAGCCGGCGCACGCGGTGGACGGCGTGCTCGCCCTGCCGCGCGCCGACAGCACGCTGGAGCTGCACTACGACCTGCTCACCGGCGAGAAGGAAGCCGGCTCCCGCTATCGGGTGAGCCTGCTCGGCGGCGACGATACCCACGGCGCCTGGGAGCACATTGAGGGCCATGCGTTCACCCGCCTGCCCGCCGGCCGCCAGCGGATCCGCATCGAGGCGACCGATTTCGCCGGGGTGCCGGCCGAACCGCTGGAACTCGCCGTCGACGTGCCGCAGGCCTGGTGGCAGACGCCGCTGGCCCGCGCCCTGCTGGTGCTGGCGGCGCTCGGCCTGTTCTGGGGCGTGCTCAAGCTGCGCGAACGCCAGTTGCGCCTGCGCGAACTGCAACTGCGCGAGATGGTCCGCGAACGCACCAACCAGTTGCAGGCCAGCGACACCGAACTGCGCCGCGCCAACGACGAGTTGCGCCGGCTCTCCTACACCGACCCGCTCACCGGCCTGGGCAATCGCCGGCGCCTGTTCGAGTCGCTGGAACTGCACTGTCGCCACGGCCATGACGCGCAGCGCCCGCTCGGCCTGCTGCTGATCGACCTGGATCATTTCAAGGCGATCAACGATACCCACGGCCATATCGCCGGCGACCTCTGCCTGCAGGCGGTCGCGCGGGTCCTGCTGGCGACGCTGCCTGGCGGCGCGGTGGTCGCCCGCTACGGTGGCGAGGAATTCTGCGTGGTGTTGCCCGGGATGGACCTGGATGCCGTGCTGGCGGTGGCGGAGGAGCTCCGGGTGGCGCTGCAGGCGATGCCGCCCCTCGACGATGGCAGCGGCGGTCCGGCGGTCACCAGCAGCATCGGCGCGGTGTCGCGGGTGCCGAACGGCGTCGCCTGCGCCGACCTCCTGCTCACCCTCGCGGACGGTGCGCTGTACCGGGCCAAGGCCAACGGGCGCAACCGCGTCGAACCGGCCTCGGGCTGACCCGTACCCGCCCGTATTCAAGCCCGGGCAATCACGATGCCTTAGAATGCGCGCCCTGCACCCGGCCCTTGCCGCATCCGGTGCGGACCACCCCATTCGATCCCTGTCCCTTCCAGACCGTCGGCGCCATCGCGACACGCGAGCGGCTCCGACCGGAGTTCCCGCAATGATCTTCGAAACCCTCGACACCTACGGCCACGAACAGGTCGTGTTCTGCCACAACAAGGATGCAGGCCTGAAGGCGATCATCGCCATCCACAACACCGTGCTGGGCCCGGCCCTGGGCGGTACCCGCATGTGGCCGTACAAGACCGAGGCGGAAGCGCTGAACGACGTACTGCGCCTGAGCCGCGGCATGACCTACAAGAACGCGGTGGCGGGCCTGAACATCGGCGGAGGCAAGGCGGTGATCATCGGCGACCCGGCCACCGACAAGTCCGAGGCGCTGTTCCGTGCGTTCGGCCAGTTCGTGGAGTCGCTGGGCGGCCGCTACATCACCGCCGAGGACGTGGGCATCGATGTCAACGACATGGAATACGTGTACCGCGAAACCGAGTACGTGACCGGCGTGCACCAGGTGCACGGCGGCTCGGGCGATCCGTCGCCGTTCACCGCCTACGGCACCCTGCAGGGCCTGATGGCGACGTTGAACAAGAAGTTCGGCGACGAGGACATCGGCAAGTATTCCTACGCCGTGCAGGGCCTCGGCCACGTCGGCATGGAGTACGTGAAGCTGCTGAAGGAACGCGGCGCGAGGATCTTCGTGACCGACATCAACAAGGCATTGGTGGACAAGGCCGTGACCGAGTACGGCGCGGAGGCGGTTGGCCTGGACGAAATCTACGACGTCCCGGCCGATGTCTACTCGCCGTGCGCGCTGGGCGGCACCGTCAACGAGCAGACCCTGCCGCGCCTGAAAGCGAAGGTGATCTGCGGCGCGGCCAACAACCAGCTGGCCAACAACGCGATCGGCGACGAGGTGGCTCGCCGCGGCATCCTCTACGCACCCGACTACGCGGTGAACGCGGGCGGGGTGATGAACGTGGCGCTGGAGCTCGACGGCTACAACCGCGAGCGCGCCATGCGCATGATGCGCACCATCTACCACAACCTCACCCGCATCTATGAAATCAGCGACCGCGATGGCGTGCCGACCTACCAGGCCGCCGACCGCCTGGCCGAGGAGCGCATCCGCACGATCGGCAAGCTGAAGCTGCCGCTGGGTCGCGCGCAGCCGCGCTTCCAGGGCCGCATTCGTGGGCATTGATCTGAGCTGCGCTCAGATCAATCCCAAAGTTTGCGTGCAAACTTTGGGCCCCACTGATCGCTGCCAAATCCCCTGCCGCTATCGCGGCGCCCCCCTTTACTAAAGGGGGGCTCTGCAAAACCGTTCAATTTCGCAGAGCACTCATTCCATGCGTCCATTTCCCCTCGGCGAAGACATCGATGCCCTGCGC
Source organism: Thermomonas sp. (assembly GCA_035456065.1). GTDB lineage: Bacteria > Pseudomonadota > Gammaproteobacteria > Xanthomonadales > Xanthomonadaceae > Thermomonas. Next base: position 147,386 of record DATIDW010000042.1, read on the forward strand.
GAGGCGGTCCGCCGCTTTGCCGATAGCGAGATCGCGCCGCGTGCGGCGCAGATCGACGAAGACAACGCCTTCCCGCAGGACCTGTGGCCGAAGCTGGGCGAGATGGGCCTGCTCGGCATCACCGTGCCGGGCGAGCTCGGCGGCAGCGAGATGGGCTACCTCGCCCACCTGGTGGCGATGGAGGAAATCAGTCGCGCCTCGGGTTCGGTGGGCCTGAGCTACGGCGCGCATTCCAACCTCTGCGTCAACAACCTGCATGCCAACGGCAACGCCGCACAGCACGCGAAATACCTGCCCAAGCTGTGCAGCGGCGAATGGAAGGGCGCGCTGGCGATGAGCGAACCCGGCGCCGGCTCCGACGTGGTCGGCTCGATGTCCTGCCGCGCCGAGCTCAGGAACGGCGTGTGGGTCGCGAACGGCAACAAGATGTGGATCACCAACGGCCCCGAGGCCGACGTGCTCATCGTCTACATGCGCACCGCCAGCCGCGAGCTGGGCAGCAAGTGCATGACCGCCTTCATCGTCGAGAAGGGCATGAAGGGTTTCTCCACCGCGCAGAAGCTGGACAAGCTGGGCATGCGCGGCAGCAACACCTGCGAGCTGGTGTTCGAGGATTGCGAGATCCCGGCGGAGAACGTGCTCGGCGACCTCAACAACGGCGTCCGCGTGCTGATGAGCGGCTTGAACACCGAACGGCTGGTGCTCAGTGGTGGCCCGATCGGGCTGATGCAGGCGGCGCTGGACCTCGCCCTGCCCTATGTGCGCGAGCGTCGCCAGTTCGGCCAGGCGATCGGCACCTTCGGGATCATGCAGGCGAAGATCGCCGACATGTACACCTCGCTGCAGTCGTCGCGCGCCTTCGCCTACCAGGTCGCACGCGACTACGACGCCGGCCACAAGAGCCGCATCGATGCCGCGAGTTGCCTGCTGCACGCATCCGAAGCCGCGGTGCAGGTCGCGCTCGAAGGCATCCAGGCGCTCGGTGGCAACGGCTACATCAACGAATTCGCCAGCGGCCGCATCCTGCGCGACGCCAAGCTCTACGCGATCGGTGCCGGCACCAACGAGATCCGCCGCATGCTGATCGGCCGCGAACTGTTCGCCGGCAACAGCTGATCCGCTTTTACCCCCTCCCCTGTTTGCAGGGGAGCTCGAAGTCGCCTCAAGCGGCTGAGGGGGAGGGGTTGGCACTTGCCGGAATGCTCGGCGCTATGCGCCTCGAACCCCCTCCCAACCTCCCCTGCACGCAGGGGGAGGGGCCTGTCGGATCGACTCAGAACCGCCAGAACGCCTGCAGCCACGCCAGGTCGTCGTCGCCCACCGGGCTCGAACGCCGACTGAGGTCGAAGCGGAACGTCGCGCGCGTTCCGAGGTTCGCCGCCACTCCCGCACCGACCAGGCCGACGCGATCGGCCAGGCCGATGCCCTGCAGCGGCGCCCACTGCGACACGCCGCCATAGCTGGCATCGAAGGCGAAGCCGCTCGCCGACAGCGTGCGTTGCCATTCGGCGCGGGCATCCGCGCGCAGGTCGATGTCGCCCACCCGCCATCCGCGCGTCGCGCGCAGGCCGACGAAACCCTGCCAGCGGCTGCTGTCCCATGCATTCGCGCGCAGGCCGAAGCCGCTCGCGCCGCCTTCGTCGAAGCCGTCATTGGCGATCTGCACGTACTGGCTGCCCACGTAGGGCGTCAGCGCGATCCCGCCGGCCTCGAAGCGACGACCGATTTCGCCGAACGCACCGACGTAATCGCCCGACAGCTGCGTGGCCACCGCGTCCTGCATCGCACCGAGCATCAGGTTGCGCTGCATCTGCCGCTGGAACGTGCCGGAGGCCAGTTGCGCCTGGCCATACCAGTCGCCACGCCAGGCAGACGCGTACACCTGCAATTCGCGCTGGTGGCCACGACTGCGGTCGCCGAATTCGCCAAGCCAGCTCGATTGGTCCAGCCGGTTCATCGCGATGCCGACGATGGCATTGCTGCCGACGCGCCAGTCGTTGCCGATCATCTCGCCGCTGGCATCGATGCCGACGCTGTCGAAGCCGCCCTGCGCCAGGGTGCCGCCGCTGGACAGGTCGCGGTACCAGCCGCCCGCTGCTCGCGGCGCATGCGACAGCGTGTCGAGTCGTCCGTTGAGCGCACGACGGCCGGCATCGATGGCGTCGAGGGTCAGCGCCGCCGACGCGCCGTGCAACTCGCCCGACAGGCTGCGCAGGGAGCGATCCGCGTGGGCGACGCTGGAGGCCTGCTGCAGGGCACCCGCGGCATCGATGAAGGCGCTGCCGATGCCGACCGGCACATTGCCTGCCAACTGGCCGTCGATCGCGCCCATCGCCGACTCCACCCGCGCCGCCGAGGCCTGGGTGATGGTGGACAGGCTCATCCCCGCGACCGCGCTGGCGACGTTGATGCGGTTGATGTTGAGGAAGACGTTGTTGGGGTCGTAGGCTAGGCTCGCGTCCAGGAACACGTTGGGCGCGGCCCGCAGCGACGCGAACGTGCCGTTCACGCCTCCCGTCGCGTTGAGCAGGGTTTCCCTGGCGGTGGTCGTGTAGCCGCTCTTGACGCCAAGCACGGACACCTGTCCGTTGATGTTGGCGACGCCGCCCACCCGCAGGTGACTGCCCAGCCAGACCCCGAGGTTGCCGGTCGCGGCCTGGGTGTAGCTGGCGCTGTTGGCGATGACGGTCGAGTTGTCCGCGCCGTTGAGGAACAAGCCGCTGTTGCTGACGTTGCCGAAGATGATGCCCTTGGCCCAGACCGTGGCGCCGTTGGAAACAATCAGGTTCGACTGCAACCCGGCGCGAATGTCCAGGCCTCCCGCCAGCACTCTGGTATCCCCCGTGTACGTGACAGGTTGCGCCAGCGTCAGGATGCCGCTGCCCGCCTTGATCAGGCCGCCGCTGCCGGTAATGGACGTCCTCCATACCGAGTGACCGGTGAACGACACGCTGAAGTCGCCCCAGGCGAAATTGCTGGGTCCGCTCGCCGCGCGGGTGACGTTGAGCAGCCCCCAGCCGAACACGGGGTCGACGCCGGCTGCACCGAGGTCGGTGGCGCTGCCCAGGATCGCCTGCCGCACCTGGTCATTGCTGAAGTAAGGGAACGCCGACCACACCACCGCCGCCGCCCCCGAGACCAGCGGGGCCGCGTACGAGGTGCCGCCGCCCTGGTACAGGCCGCTGTTCGCAGCCGTGGTCGCGTCCGGATCGATGAACACCACGTTGCCCGGCGCGACCAGGCAATAGTTCATCGCCGGTCCGCATTGCTGCGAATAGTCGGTCAGCCGTTCCGGGTAGAGAGTCGATGGATCGAGTGCGCCGACGGTGAGCCAGCCCTTTTCGAGCACCGCATCGTTCGCCAGCGTCGGCAATCGCGCGTTGTCCGATGGCTGCGTGCGGAAACGCGGGTCTTCGCCGGCGTTGCCGTTGGCGAACACGACGATGCCGCCGCGATTGACCACGAAGTCCTTGTAGGCCGTGGCCAGTTCGGTGGTCAGCGCCGGATCGTCCCAGTACAGCCCGCCCCAGGAGTTGTTGATGATCTTCGCGCCGGCGTCGGCCAGTTCCCGGTGCAATTCCAGGAAGGACGGCCCGTACCCCTGGCCCGCCCCGATTTCGTTGCCTTCGCCGGAACCGTCATCGTCCGGCGGGGCATCGCTGATGATGCGCGAGGACACGATGGTCGCGTCCTGGGCGATGCCGCCGCCCCAGTTGCCGGTTTCCCCGCCACTGTAAAGCCCCGGCGCCGGACGGCCTGCTGCCAGCGAGGCAACGACGGTTCCGTGGCCGATCTTGTCGTCGACGCTGAGGTCGTTGCCGCATGCCGGCGTCTCGCAGATGTTGATGAAGCTGCGGGCCACCCGACCGCTCAGGGTCGGATGGTTGCGGTTCACGCCGGAATCGAGGAATCCGATCGTGACCCCCTGCCCCTTCAGCCCCGCGCCCAGGGCACCGGTGGCATTGGTCAGGCTGAGGTGGCGATTGATGGCGGGATCGGTCAGCGTCACCGGCGCGCCCCAGTTCTGGATCGCCGGCGGATTCACCTGGGTCAGGCTGCCGTCGTTGGCCACCGTCGGGGTGAAGTCGAGGCCATTGTTGCCTGGCGTTGTCGGCGGCATCGGTGTGCTCGGCCGCACGTTGCCGCCACTGCCACCACCACAAGCCGCCAGAGCGAGCGCGACCGCGCAGGGCAGGAATGCGCGTGCCAGCCGGCGGTTACCGAAGGAAATGGGATCGTGCGTGTGAATCATGATGCTCCCTGCCGGTGCACCGCCGACCTCGCCAGCCTCTAGCGCACCGTGCCTGTCTTGTATGCCCCGCCTGCTGTTTTCGCAACGCCGGCAAACTGAACCGGTCACGCATGCGGCGGCGCAGCATGCCTATTGATTTCGCGCCATAATCGGTGTTCGACCAAAGCGGCCCAAGCGGCCCGGAGCCCCCAATGAGCGACGTCGTCATCGTCGGTGCCAAGCGCACCGCCATCGGATCATTCCTCGGCCAGTTCACCGGCGTGCCCTCGCCGACCCTGGGCGCCGCCGCGATCCAGGGTGCGCTGGCGCAGTCGGGGCTGGCTGCGGACCAGATCGATGAAGTGATCATCGGCTGCGTGCTGCCGGCTGGACTGGGACAGGCTCCGGCGCGGCAGGCGTCACGCGCGGCAGGCATCCCGGATGCATCCGGTTGCACCACCATCAACAAGGTCTGCGGTTCTGGCATGAAGGCGGTGATGCTGGCGCACGACCTGATCAAGTCGGGTTCGGCCAAGGCCGTGGTCGCCGGCGGCATGGAATCGATGACCAATGCCCCGCACCTGCTCAACGGCTCGCGCACCGGCATCCGCTTCGGCAATGGCGAACTGGTCGACCACATGGCGTGGGACGGGCTGACCAATCCCGACGACGGCAAGGCGATGGGCGTGTTCGGCGACGCCACCTGCGCGAAGTACGGCTACGACCGCGCGACGGTGGACGCGTTCGCGGCGGAGAGCGTCAGGCGTGCGCAGGCCGCGCAGGCGAGTGGCGCGTTCGCCGCCGAGATCACCCCGGTCACGGTCAAGACCCGCAAGGGCGAGGTCGTGGTCGACAAGGACGAGGAACCGGGCAAGATCGATGCGTCCAAGATCCCGGACCTGCGCCCCGCCTTCGGCAAGGATGGCGTGCTGACCGCGGCCTCCTCCTCCAAGATTTCCGATGGCGCCGCCGCACTGGTGGTGATGTCGGCCGAAGCCGCAACAGCCGCCGGCGCCACGCCGCTCGCGCGCATCGTCGCGCATGCGGGCCACGCGCAGGCACCGGAATGGTTCACCACCGCGCCGGTCTCGGCGCTGCGCAACGTGCTCGCCAAGGCGGACTGGACAGTTGCCGACGTGGACCTGTTCGAGATCAATGAAGCCTTCGCCTGCGTGGCGATGGCACCAATGACGGATCTCGGCATCGCCTCGGACAGGATCAACGTGAACGGCGGCGCGCTTGCGCTGGGACACCCGATCGGCGCTTCCGGCGCTCGCCTGCTGGTGACATTGCTGAATGCATTGCAGGCGCGCGGTGGCAAGCGTGGCGTCGCTTCACTTTGCATCGGCGGCGGCGAGGCGGTCGCCCTGGCCATCGAGCTCGTGTAAAAGTCCCGTTAGGCCGCGAACGGCAGGATCAAAAAAAAACGGTCAACCGCTTGACACACGACAATGGCTTGTCATCATGTTACCGGCGCGCACTGTGCGCGTTGCCAAAACTCATATTCAAGACGAGGAATCCGTATCATGTCGATCAACAAGCTCCTGCTGGCGATGGCTCTGGGCCTGGCCCTGACCGCCTGCACCAACAAGGACCAGGCCGCTGAAGCGACCGCTGAGGCTTCGGAAGCCGCTGCGGACGCCCAGGCCTCGGCCGATGCCGCCGCTGCAACCGGCGACGCTGTCGCTGCCGACGCTGCCCAGGCCGCTGCCGACACCGCTGCTACGGCTGCTGACGCTGCCGCCGCTTCGGCTGACGCCACTGCCGCTGCCGCCGGTACCGCCGCCGCCGGCGACGCTGCCGACGCTGCCCAGGACGCCGCTGATTCGGCCGAGCAGGCCGCTGCTGCTGCCGGCAACGCCGCTGCTTCGGCTGAAGAGAAGAAGTAATCGAACTGGCGGGGTAACCCGCCATCTCGTTACTGCAAGATCGGGGAAGCCGTCGGTACGCCGACGGCTTTTTCGTGCCCCGGACACCGGGGCTGTTGTGAGTCAGTGAACGACCCGCCGGCCACATCCGCCGGATCGCTAAGCGCACTGGCGTTGCCTGATCCCGAACCGTTGTATTTCAGACAACCCCTAAATCCTCAGGAGAGATCCATGAACACCAAGCTCTACGTGCTCCTCGCCGCTGGCGTCCTCGCTCTGTCGGCCTGCAAGAATGAAACCGCGACCGCCCAGGACGCCGCTGCCGACGCCGCCGCAGCGACCGACACCGCCGCTGCTGCCACCGCCGACGCCGCTGCCGCCACTGGCGACGCCGCTGCCGCTAGCGTCGATGCCGCTGCCGCTGCCACCGGCGAAGCCGTTGGCGAGACCGCCGCCGCCGTCGAAGGCGCCGCCGACGCTGCCGCTGCCGCGACCGCCGAAGCCACCGCCGCTGCCGCCGACGCCACCGCCGACGCCGCCACTGCGGTCGCCGACAAGGCTGAAGCCACCGCCGACAAGGCCAAGGCCGCTGCCGAAGAAGCCAAGAAGTAATCTTCTTCGCTTGCTGTACCCCGAAAGGCCCGCTTCGGCGGGCCTTTCTCTTTCCGATTGTCGCCCGCTTCGGCGGGCCTTTCTCTTTCTTGCACGTCGCCCGCCGCGGCGGGACTGTCTCCTGGGGGCTCGCCCGCTCCCACAGGCCCTTGCCGGCGCCATGCGGAGACGCGCTGACAGGGCCTTGCGCAGACGGCGCCGTCGAGGGTTCGGGTCGCCGTCCGCCCCAGCCCGGCCTGCCGCAGCGGTTATGCTTTCGCATTGCCCGCATCGTCGATGACCGCATGCCCGCGCTGACTTCGCAGATCGATCCCCGCTCGCAGGACTTCCTCGACAACAGCGCGTGGCACCGCGAGTTGGTGGCCGAACTCGACCGTCGCCTCGCCCGCGCCGCGAACGGCGGCGGCGAAAAGGCCCGCGCGAAGCACACCGAACGCGGCAAATTGCTGCCGCGCGACCGCATCGACGCCCTGCTCGACCCGGGCTCGCCGTTCCTGGAAATCGCGCCACTGGCCGCGGAGGGCATGTACGACGATGCCGCGCCCGCCGCCGGCATGGTCTGCGGGATCGGCCGGGTGATGGGCCAGGAAGTCGTGATCGCGGCCAACGACGCGACGGTCAAGGGCGGCACCTACTTCCCGATGACGGTGAAGAAGCACCTGCGTGCACAGGAAATCGCCCGCGAGAACCGCCTGCCCTGCGTCTACCTGGTCGATTCCGGCGGTGCCTTCCTCCCCCTGCAGGACGAGGTGTTCCCGGACCGCGAACACTTCGGCCGGATCTTCTACAACCAGGCGCGGATGAGCGCGGAGAACATCCCGCAGATCGCCGTCGTCATGGGCAGTTGCACCGCCGGCGGCGCGTACGTGCCGGCGATGAGCGACGAATCGATCATCGTCAAGGAACAGGGCACGATCTTCTTGGGCGGGCCGCCGCTGGTGAAGGCAGCCACCGGCGAAGTGGTCGATGCCGAGACCCTCGGCGGCGCCGATGTCCATACCAGCATGTCCGGGGTGGCCGATCATTTCGCCGAGGACGACCGCCATGCGCTGGAGATCGCGCGCGGCATCGTCGGCACGCTCAACCGCACGAAGGCGCCGCCGGTGGCGGTGCAGCCGGCGCGCGAGCCGCTGTTCGCCGCCGAGGAGCTGTACGGCATCGTGCCCAGGGATGCGCGGCGTCCGTTCGACATCCGCGAGGTGATCGCGCGCATCGTCGACGGCAGCGACTTCCAGGAATTCAAGGCGCGCTACGGCAAGACCCTGGTCACCGGCTTCGCCCACCTGCACGGCTACCCCGTCGGCATCGTCGCCAACAACGGCATCCTGTTCGCGGAATCCGCGCTCAAGGGCGCGCATTTCATCGAATTGTGCAACCAGCGCGGCATCCCGCTGGTGTTCCTGCAGAACATCACCGGCTTCATGGTCGGCAAGAAGTACGAGCAGGCCGGCATCGCCAAGGACGGCGCGAAGATGGTGACTGCGGTCGCCTGCTCGCACGTGCCGAAGTTCACCGTGGTGATCGGCGGCAGCTTCGGCGCCGGCAACTACGCGATGTGCGGCCGCGCCTACGGCGCGCGCTTCCTGTGGATGTGGCCGAACGCGCGCATCAGCGTGATGGGCGGCGAACAGGCGGCGTCGGTGCTGGCCACGGTCAAGCGCGACGGGATCGAGCTCAAGGGCGGCAGTTGGAGCGCGGACGAAGAGGAAGCGTTCAAGTCGCCGGTCCGCGACCAATACGAAAGCCAGGGCAATCCTTACTACGCCACCGCGCGGCTGTGGGACGACGGCATCATCGATCCCGCCGACACCCGTCGCGTGCTCGGGCTCGGCCTGTCCGCGTCGCTCAATGCGCCGATCGAACAGCGGACGCGCTTCGGCGTGTTCCGGATGTAATCGAGCGCGTTGCAACCCCAAGGAGAATGGATTCAAGGATGATCGTCGGCATCGACCTGGGCACCACCCACTCCCTCATCGGCTGCTTCGAAGGAAACGCGCCCCGGCTGTTCCCGAATGCCCTCGGCGACCTGCTCACGCCCTCGGCGATCAGCGTCGGCGACGACGGCGGGATCCTGGTGGGCCAGTCCGCGCGCGACCGGCTGATCACCCATCCGCAGGCCAGCGTGGCCGCGTTCAAGCGCTGGATGGGCTCCAACCGCACTAGCCGCCTCGGCAAACGCGAGTTCCGTCCCGAGGAGCTGTCGGCGCTGGTCCTGCGCTCGTTGCTGGCGGATGCCGAGGCCGCGCTGGGCGAGAAAGTCCGCGAAGCGGTGATCAGCGTGCCGGCATATTTCGGCGACGCCCAGCGCAAGGCCACCCGCGCGGCGGGCGAACTCGCCGGCATCAAGGTCGAGCGCCTGGTCAACGAGCCCACCGCGGCGGCGCTCGCCTACGGGTTGCAGGAGCGCATCGACGGATCGACCTTCATCGTGCTCGACCTCGGTGGCGGCACCTTCGATGTCTCGATCCTCGAGATCTTCGACGGGGTCATGCAGGTCCACGCCAGCGCGGGCGACAACCACCTCGGCGGCGAGGATTTCCTCGACGCGATGGCGGACGCCTGCTGCAGGGACCTCGGGATCGACCGCCGGGCGTTGCCCGCAAGCGAACTCGCGATGCTGCTGGCGCGGCTGGAAGCGGCGAAGAAACAGCTGTCCTCGGCGAACGAAGCCGTGGCCCACCTGCAATTCGGCACCGCCGCACGCGAGTGGCGGATCGACGACGCCGGTTTCCAGCGCCTTGCCGAGCCGCTGCTGCAGCGCGTTCGCGCACCGATCGAGCGGGCGTTGCGCGATGCGAAGCTGGCGCCCGGCGACCTCAGCGAAGTGGTGATGGTCGGCGGTGCGTCGCGGATGCCGCTGTTCACCCGCCTGGTCACGCGCATGCTCGGCCGCCTGCCGCTGCGCCACGTGCATCCCGACCAGGCCATCGCGCTCGGCGCCGCGGTGGTCGGCGGGATGAAGATGCGCAACCAGGCGCTGGAGGAAGTGGTGATGACCGACGTGTGTCCCTACACGCTCGGGATCGCCACCGGGCGCGAGGACGAGCACGGCCGCGTCAGCAACGGGCATTTCTCGCCGATCATCGAGCGCAATGCCACGGTACCGGTCAGCCGCTCGGAAGGGTTCTGCGCGATGCAGGACGGCCAGCGCGAGATCAGGCTCGAGATCTACCAGGGCGAGAGTCCGCGCGTCGTCAACAACGTACTGCTCGGCACGCTCGACGTCCGCCTCGCGCCGAAGATGAAGAAGAACCAGCCGGCGGTCGACGTGCGCTTCACCTACGACGTCAACGGCGTGCTGCAGGTCGAGTCCACCACCATCGGCACCGGTGAGAAGCGCGAATTGATCCTGCAGGACAATGCCGGCGTGCTCGGCGAAGCGGAGATCCGCGAGCGACTGGCCTCGCTGTCGGCGCTGAAGGTGCATCCGCGCGAAGACCAGGCCAACCTGGCGGCCATCGCCCGCATCGAGCGCCTGTACGAGGAGCGCCTGGACGCACGGGGCCAGTTGCAGGATTGGCTGGCGCGCTTCATGTCGATCCTCGAAGGCCAGGACCGGGTCCGCATCGAACGCGAGCGCGGCGAACTGTCGCGCGCGCTCGACCAGCTCGAAGCGCAGGGCTTCGACTGAGGCATGTCGCCATTCGAGATCCTCGGCCTCGACGCCACGGCCGACGTCGCCACGATCAAGCGTGCCTACGCACGACTGTTGCGCACGCACCGGCCGGACGACGATGCCGCCGCGTTCCAGCGCCTGCATGAAGCCTATGAGGCTTGCATGGAGCAGGCGCGCTGGCGCGAGCAGGGCTGGTACGACGAAGACGAAGGCAAAGACGATGGCGACGGGATCGACGCGAGCGACATCGCCAAACCTGCGCCGGTCGGCGAACCCGGCGACGCAACGTTCGCGCCGCTCGATGCAGCGGGGATGGCTGCCAATGCCGACGCCGACGCCTTCGTGGACCACGGCATCGACATGCCCGGAACCGAGGACTTCGATGTCGGCGCCTTTTCGGGCGAGTTGGTCGGGCGCATGCGCAGCGACACGCGGCAAGCAGTGGAAGCCTGGCTGCAGGCGAATGACGACCTGTACTCGCTGGAGCGCAAGCACGCCATGCAGGCGGTGGTCATCGATGCACTGGAGTCGGTCGATGCGGCCACCGCGTCGCGACACTTCGAAACGCTCACCCGCTTCTTCGGGATGGACATGATCGCCGGCATCGACGGCTGGTTGCAGCATCGACTCGACGACCTCCAGCGCCGCCTCGGCGACACCGCCGAATTCGAGCGCGTGCTGCGCACGCATGCCGGCGCGGACGCGACCTGGGCCGACCGCGGCATCGCCAGGGAGTTGCTGGAGCCGTTCCGGTGGCTGCGACGCCTGTGCCTGATCGCCTGCCCGGGACTGCCTGGCCGCACCGGCGCACTCGCGCGCGCGCTGCACGCGGCGGATCCGGAATCCGCCTCGGCGCGCCTCGACCAACAGGCGCGACACTTCTGGGAGCGGGCCACGGATCGCGGTGCGCTGCATCGCGAACGCCTGGGGTTCAGCGCAACACGCTTTGCCCTGTGGTCGCTCGCATTGGCCCTCCTCGTGGCCACCACCGGCGACGACAAGGGATACGGAAAGGGGTTCCTGCTCGACTGGGCGGCCTTCTTCGGCTGGGTGTCCGGCCTGTGGCTGGCATACGCCCTCGTGGTGTGCGGGCTCATGCGCTTGCGCGCCTACAACCAGTCGCGCATGCAGTGGGACTGGTTGCTGCTGATGACGACCCTCGGCCTCGCCTGCGGCGTGGCGGCGGTTGCGGCCGGCGGCAGCGGCATCCTTCCCTTCCTCATGACCACGATCGCCTGGGTCGGCGCCCGCAACGATGGCGAACAGGGCAGCAGCGCCAGCCAGGGCGCCTCGCTGGCCGCCGGCGCCAGCGGCTATGGCCTTGCGTTCCTGGTTCTTCACCAGTCGGCGGGCGGTGCCGTCGAAATGCGCTACCTGGCCTGCATCGCCGCGGTGTATGCGTTCGCCGCGCAGGTGCTCAACGACGTCCTGTTCGCCCGCCGGCGAGGCATCACCCTCGTTCGCGCCCGCATGCAGGCAGGCTGGTTGTGGCGGCTGTTCCAGGTGCAGGGCGTGCTGTTGCTCGCCATCGTGGTCGGGCTGTCCGTGTTCCGCCAGGAAACCGCTTCCTGATCACAAAAACGCAAACACGCTCGTCACTTGCAGCGATTACCTCCCGTATTCATGCCGCAGGTCGCTGCAAATCGGTGATAGCCTCGACGGCCCACCCCCGTGGAGTCACGTTCGATGGCCATCTGGAAAGACACGCCGCCGGCCCCCAAGGCCAATGAACCCTCGCGCTTCGACCTCGCTTCGCCTGCTCCCGCGTCGGCACCGACGCCCGAGCCGATCGCCGCGGCGCCTGCGCCTGCGCCGATCCGCGCGGTGGAAAGCGCGGCCGCCGCCCGCGAATCGGTGATCGCCGCCGATCTCACCATCGAAGGCAAGATCGAAGGTAGCGGCCATGTCCGCATCGCCGGCAAGTTCAAGGGCGACGTCAAGGTACAGGGCAACCTCACCATCGAACCGGGCGCCAAGGTGTCCGGCGGAGTGGCCGCCAACAAGGTCACCCTCGCCGGCGAACTGGACGGCAACATCCATTCCGCGCAGCAGGTCGAACTGCAGCAGAGCGGCGTGATCAACGGCGACCTGAAGGCCGGCACCCTGACCGTGGCGGCGGGTTCGCGCATCCGCGGCCATGTCGAATGCGGCTGGGACAAGGACGGCAAGTCGGTTGCCGCCAAGCCCGAGAAAGCGGAGAGCGCCGGCGCCGCATGAGCGCCGTTCGCCCGGGCACGGCAGGCGCGACCCGTACCTGTCCGCACTGCAAGGCCACGATCCTGGAAAGTTCGTCGGTCTGCCCGGCATGTCGCGGGCACCTGAAGTTCGATGCCCCCGCCACCGATGCCGCGCAGCGCTTCGTGCCGCTGAAGGTGGAAGGCACGGTGAATGCCCCCGACGACGGCGCGTTCGAATACACGATGGTGGTGGTGATCCGCAACGAGCGCGGCGAGGAAATCGGCCGCCACGTCGCCGGCGTGGGCGCGGTCTTCCCCGGCGAGTCGCGCAGCTTCGAAGTCAGCGTGGAAGCGGTGCCTGCCAATCCCGGCAAGCGCCGGCTCAGGCACTAGGCATCATTGCCGTCACCCCGGCGAAAGCCGGCATCCAGCTTTCGCAGGACGTGCCCAGGACTGGATCCCGGCTTTCGCCGGGATGACGGCGCGGAATCAATCGCAGCTGTCGCAACCGCCGCAACTGTTCCCACCACCGCGCGCCACCGGCGCGATGCGGCGACCCAGCGACCTCATCCAAGCCGGCGAGCCGTCGCGCAGCAAGCGCAACGCGATGGCGATGCGCAGCCTGCGGGTGGCCGCGGGGAACTGCGAGCGCATGAGCATCGCGATACTGGCCATCACCACCAGCGCGATGACCAGGTATTGCGCGAGCAGGCCGGCGCCCATCGGTCAGCCTCCGCCCAGCGCCACCGCGACGCGGTAGGTCACGAACGACGCCAGGTAGGCGAGCGCGAACAGGTAGCTCGCGGCCAGCGCCATCGTCTTCCACGAGCCGGTTTCGCGCTTGATCGCGGCCCAGGTGGCGATGCACTGCGGCGCGTAGATGAACCAGACCAGCAATGACAGGCCGGTGGCCAGCGACCAGCCGTCCTGGAGCAGCGGGGTCAGCGCCTGCGCAGCGGCATCGTCGTCAGCCGCGGACAGCGCGTAGACCGTGGCCAGCGACGACACCGCGACCTCGCGCGCAGCCAGGCCCGGGATCAGGGCGATGCAGATCTGCCAGTTGAAGCCGAGCGGAGCGAACACCGCGGTCATCGCATGGCCGATGCGCCCGGCGAAGCTGTAGTCGATCGCCGGCATGGTCGCGTCGGCGGGCGCGCCGGGGAACGTCAGCAGCACCCACAGCAGCACGGTCAGGGCGAAGATGATCCCGCCCACGCGCTTGAGGAAGATCACCGCGCGCTCCCACAGCCCGATCAGCACGTCGCGCGGATTGGGCAGGCGGTACGACGGGAGTTCCAGCATCAGCGGATGCTCGCCCTTGTCGCGGCGCCACTTCTTCATCACCCACGACACCGCCAACGCGCTGAAGATGCCGGCCATGTACAGCGCAAACAGGACGAGTCCCTGCAGGTTGAATCCACCCCAGACCTCGCGCGACGGGATGAATGCACCAATCAGCAACGCATACACCGGCAGGCGGGCGGAACAGGTCATCAATGGCGCCACCAGGATCGTCGCGAGGCGGTCGCGCGGATCCTGGATGCTGCGCGTGGCCATGATCCCGGGGATGGCGCAGGCGAAGCTGGACAGCAGCGGGATGAAGCTGCGTCCCGACAGCCCGGCGCCCGCCATCATCCGGTCGAGCAGGAAGGCGGCGCGCGGCAGGTAGCCGGATTCCTCCAGCGCGAGGATGAAGGCGAACAACACCAGGATCTGCGGCAGGAAGACGATCACGCCACCGAGCCCGGCGATGATGCCCTTCACTACCAAACTGTTGAGTGGTCCTTCCGGCAGCATGGTGCCGGCCCACTCGCCCAGCGCTCCGGTACCCGCGTCGATCAGGTCGGCAACCGGCGTCGCCCAGTAATACACCGCCTGGAAGATCAGGAACATCACCAGGACCAGGGTGATCAGGCCAAACACCGGATGCAGCAGCCAGCGGTCCAGCGCGTCGTCGATCTTCGCGGTGCGCTCCGGCATGCGCACCGCGGCCGCCAGCAGGCGGCGCGTTTCCTCGTGCAGGTCGGTACCTTCCACCGATCGCGGCGTGGCGGCGATGGGATGCGCGACCACGCCATCCAGTTGCGCGAGCAACGCATCCGCACCGCCACGACGCACCGCGACCGTCTCCACCACCGGCACGCCCAACTCGCGCTGCAGGGCGCCGACATCGATGTCGATGCCGCGCCGCTTCGCCGCGTCCGCCATGTTCAGCGCGACCAGCATCGGCTTGCCGACCGCGCGCAGTTCCAGCACGAAGCGCAGGTGCAGGCGCAGGTTGGTGGCATCGACCACGCAGACCAGCAGGTCGGGCGCAGCCTCGCCCGGATAGAAGCCGCGGATCAGGTCGCGGGTCACCGCCTCGTCCAGGCTCGCGGCGTTGAGGCTGTATGCACCGGGCAGGTCGAGCACCGCGTAGTGGCGGCCGGACGGCGCGTGCAGGCGGCCTTCCTTGCGCTCCACGGTGACGCCGGCGTAGTTGGCGACCTTCTGCCGGCTGCCGGTGAGCAGGTTGAACAGCGCGGTCTTGCCGCAGTTCGGGTTGCCGACCAGGGCGATGCGCGGGGTCGCGGCTGCAGCGTTCACTCGCCGGCCCCGGGGTTCGCGGCATGCGCCGAGCGCAGGCGGACCCGCGCGGCCTCGGCGCGACGAAGCGCGAAGCGGGTGAAGCCGACCTGCACCAGCAGCGGCTCCGCGCCGAACGGACCAGCCGCGAGCACCGCGACTTCCTCGCCGGCCACGAAGCCGAGCTCGCGCAGGCGGCGCGCGATGGGATCGTCGGGCGAGCGCTCTTCGACGCCATCGACGATGGCCGGGGTGCGCCGGGCGAGTTCGGTCAAGGTCATCGGTCGCGGCGTGTCGAGCCAAATGGGAATTGTTCTCGATTGTAGCATCGCGACATGCTCCGTCGGAGCGCCCTGCGCCGACAGGTATCATGCGCATTCACCAGCGCCAGGCTTGCCGGATCCCGCATGAGCGAACCCTTGCAGCTCCACCGCGACGGACCGGTCGCCCACGTGCGGATGACCCGCGCGCAGGTGCACAACGCCTTCGATGCCGGGCTGGTCGCGGGGCTGACCGCCGCACTGGAGGATGTCGCCGCCGATGCGGGCGTGCGCGTGCTGGTGCTGGAAGCCGATGGCGCCTCGTTCTCGGCAGGCGCCGACCTCAACTGGATGCGTGGCATGGCCGCCGCCAGCGAGGCCGACAACCGCATCGACTCGCTCGCCCTCGCCCGCCTGATGCGCACCCTGGACGAACTGCCGAAACCGACCATCGCGGCCGTGCAAGGCTCCGCGTTCGGCGGCGGCGTGGGCCTGGTGGCATGCTGCGACATCGCCATCGGTGTGACGGACGCGAAGTTCGGCCTGACCGAATCGAAACTCGGGCTGCTGCCGGCGGTGATCTCGCCCTATGTCATCGCCGCGATCGGTGCACGCAATGCGCGCCGCTACTTCGCCAGCGCGGAAATCTTCGATGCCGCCGAAGCGCTGCGCATCGGCCTGCTGCACAAGGTCGTGAACGCCACGGCGCTGGATACCGCCGTGCAGCGGCAGATCGACCTGTTGTTGAAGGCAGGCCCGATCGCCAGCGCCAACGCCAAGTCCCTGGTGCGCGATGTCTGCACGCATGCGGATGGTGCGAAACACGACGCCGACAACGCCAGCCTGATCGCGCGCCTGCGCGTATCGCCGGAAGGCCAGGAAGGCCTGTCCGCCTTCCTCGACAAGCGCACGCCGCGCTGGATCACGGAGTAATCGCATGCTCGACCATGTAGGCATCCCGGTTTCCGACTATGCCCGCAGCCTCGCGTTCTACACGCAGGCGCTGGCGCCGCTGGGCATCGGCCTGATCATGGAAGTGGCGCAGGAAGAGATCGCCGGCGCCAGCGCCGCAGGCTTCGGCCACGCCGGCAAGCCGTACTTCTGGTTCGGCGACGACGGCGCGCCCGGCCAGCACACCCATGTCGCCTTCGTGGCGGACAGCCGCGCGAAGGTCGATGCCTTCCATGCCGCCGCGCTCGCCGCCGGTGGCCGCGACAACGGCGCGCCCGGCCTGCGCCCGCACTACCACCCCGACTACTACGGCGGCTTCGTGCTGGATCCCGACGGACACAACATCGAAGCGGTCTGCCACCTGCCGGACGCCAGCGCCTGATGTTCCACACCCTCCTCATCGCCAACCGCGGCGAGATCGCCTGCCGGGTGATCCGCACCGCGCGCACGCTCGGCATCCGTACCATCGCCGTGTTCTCCGACGCCGATGCCGATGCGCAGCACGTGCGCCTGGCCGACGAAGCGCACCGCATCGGCGGCGCGCGCCCGCAGGACAGCTACCTGCGTGGCGACGCGATCATCGAAGTGGCCAGGAACACCGGCGCGCAGGCGATCCATCCGGGCTACGGCTTCCTCTCCGAGAATGCGGATTTCGCCGATGCCGTGCAGGCCGCAGGCATCGCTTTCATCGGCCCGTCCGGCACCACGATGCGCAAGATGGGCAGCAAGGCCGGCGCCAAGGACCTGATGGCCGCGGCCGGCGTACCGGTGGTGCCGGGCTACACCGGCGAGGACCAGTCGCCCGGGCTGCTGCAGCGCGAGGCCGACGCGATCGGCTATCCGCTGATGATCAAGGCCGCGCATGGCGGCGGCGGCAAGGGCATGCGCATCGTCCGCGATGCCGGCGAGTTCCTCGCCAACCTCGAAAGTTGCCAGCGCGAGGCGCGCAACGCCTTCGGCCGCGACCGCGTGCTGCTGGAGCGCTACATCGAACATCCGCGCCACATCGAGATCCAGGTGTTCGGCGACACGCATGGCGGCGCAATCCACCTCAACGAGCGCGAATGCTCGGCGCAGCGCCGCTACCAGAAGGTGCTGGAGGAATCGCCCTCGACCTTCCTCACCCCGGAGTTGCGCGCGCGCATGGGCGCCGCCGCGGTGCAGGCCGCGCACGCGATCGATTACGCCAACGCCGGCACGGTGGAGTTCATCGTCGGCGCCGACGGCGGTTTCTACTTCATGGAGATCAACACGCGCCTGCAGGTCGAGCATCCGGTCACCGAGGAAGTCACCGGCCTGGACCTGGTCGAATGGCAACTGCGCATCGCCGCCGGCGGGAAACTCCCGCTGGCGCAGGAGCAGGTCCGGCAACACGGCCACGCCATCGAGGTGCGGCTGTATGCGGAGGACCCGGATGCCGGCTTCCTGCCCGGCTCCGGCACGCTGCAGACGCTGCGCCTGCCGACGGCCTCGCGCAATGTGCGGATCGATTCCGGCGTGGTCGAAGGCGACACGGTGACGATCTTCTACGACCCGATGATCGCCAAGCTGGTCGTGTGGGACGAGGACCGCCCGCGCGCGCTGGCCCGCCTGCGCGAGGCGCTGGCCGCCTGCGAGATCCGCGGCCCGAAATCGAACATCGCGTTCCTCGAACGCCTGGTGCGCCATCCGGCGGTGGTCGGCGGCACCATCGACACCGGCTACCTGGATCGCCATCTCGACGAATTCCTGTCGCCGGCCGCCACCGACCCGGTGTTGCTGCTGGCCGCGGCCACCACCCAGTTGCTCGCGCAGGAAGCCGCCGCCCGCGCGGCGGCTGCAACCGGCGGCGATCCGGGGTCGCCGTGGGCGATCGCCGACGGCTGGCGGCTTGGCCATGGCGGCACCCGCAGGCTGGCGTTCGCGCATGGCAGCTCGCCTGCCGAGGATCGGCGGATCGAGCTGGTCGCGCACGGCCACGACGGCGAGTACCGGATCGAACGCGACGGCGAGACCCACGCGATCTCCGGCGCACGCTTGCAGGGCGGCGAGCTCAGCCTGCGCATCGACGGTGCGATGCAACGCTTCGGTGCGCGCGCACAGGACGATGGCGTGCTGGTGCACGACGGGCACCAGCGCCTGCACCTGCACGCCGAGGCCGTGTATCGTCGGACCGGCGAGGCGTCGGCCGCCACCGAGCACCGCATCCGCGCGCCCATGCCGGGCCGCGTGGTGGTGGTGCAGAAGCAGCCGGGCGATGCGGTCAGCGCGGGGGACGTGGTGCTGGTGATCGAGGCGATGAAGATGGAACTGGCGCTCAAGGCGCCGCGCGGCGGCGTGCTCGCCGAGGTGCGTGCGCAGGCCGGCGACTTCGTCGAGGGCGATGCGGTGCTGGCGACGCTGGAGGAATGACGATGCCGCGGCTGGCGTGCGTTTCGTTGCTCGCCCTGCTGCTGGGCCTGGCGGGTTGTTCGACGACCGTGTTCGAATCGATTCCGACCGGCGCCACCACCGACTGCGACCCGACTTGGCCTGGCCGCTGGGAACCGGTCGGCACCGCCGACGACCCGATGAAGCCGCAGGGCGCGGTGGAGATCGCCGCCGATTGCCGGAGCGAGACCACCACCGGCGAAACCAAGCCGCTGCACCTGACCTTGATCGAGACGCGTGCGGGCCAGTACCTGCAGGTGCACAACGACTCCGGCAAGCCGGACTGCGCCGGTGACGGCAACACGCACTGCGGCGCCACCCTGCTCCGCTACGAGCGCGATGGCGACAGCATCCGCCTGTACGAGCCGGACCATGCGTGGATCGCCGCGGCGATCAAGGCGAAGAAGATCGATGGCCACAGCGCGCGCGCCGACACCCAGGGGCTGAAGACCAAGGAACCGACGTACCGCAACTTCATCGCCGGCGATGGCAAGCGCATCGCCACGCTGTTGCGCAAGCATCGCGAATTGTTCACCACCGAACCGCTGATGGTGTTGCGACGCGTGCCCGCCGGTGCCGCGCCGACCGCCGATGCGGTGCCCGCGCCTGCACGGGAGCCTTGAGATGGGATGTCCCGCCGACGTGCGCATCGTCGAGGTCGGTCCACGCGACGGCCTGCAGAACGAGCAGGTTGACATCGGCACCGCGGGCAAGATCGACCTGATCGACCGGCTGTCGCGGACCGGCCTGCGCAGCATCGAGGCGACGGCCTTCGTCAGCCCGAAATGGGTGCCGCAGATGGCCGATGCGACTGCGGTGCTGGCCGGCATCACCCGCCAGCCGGGCATCGCCTACCCGGTGCTGGTGCCGAACGAACAGGGCTATGAACGCGCGCGCGCCGCTGGCGCGGCGGAAGTCGCGGTGTTCACCGCGGCCTCCGAGGCATTCAACCTGAGGAACACCAACGCCACCATCGCGCAATCGCTGGAGCGCTTCCGGCCCGTGCTGGAACGGGCCAGGGCCGATGGCGTGCGCGTGCGCGGCTACGTATCGACGGTACTCGGCTGCCCCTACCAGGGCGAAGTGCCGCTGGACGACGTCGTGCGCGTGGCTGCCGGCCTGCACGCGATGGGCTGCTACGAGGTGTCGCTGGGCGACACCATCGGCATCGGCACCCCGGCGAAGGCGCGGGCGATGCTGAAGGCGGTGGCCACCGAAGTGCCGATGCCGGCGCTGGCGATCCATTTCCACGACACCTACGGCCAGGCGCTGGCGAACGTGCTCGCCTGCCTCGAGGAAGGCGTGGCGGTGGTCGACAGCGCGGTGTCCGGTGCCGGCGGCTGTCCGTACGCCAGGGGCGCCAGCGGCAACGTGGCCAGCGAGGACGTGGTCTACATGCTGCACGGACTGGGCCTCCGCACCGGCATCGACCTGCCCGCGCTGGCGGACGTCGGGCGCTGGCTGGCGGGCTTGCTCGGGCGCGAGACCGGCAGCAAGGTCGGCAAGGCCCTGGCCGCCCAATGAAGGCACCGTCCACGCCATTGCATCCCGCCCCGCCGGACCCGGCACCGGTCGATGCGCGGCCACTGGCGGAAACACTGCTGGTCACCGCCGCAACGCCCGGCCTGGCACCTGCGCTGCACGACCTGCTGATGCGGGCCAGCGAGGCGCTGGCCGCAGCGCAGGCGGCGGTCGAGGCCGGCAACCTGCGCTACCGCGCACTGTTCGATGCGGTGCCCGACCCGGTCAGCGTGCTCGCCCGCGACGGCACCGTGCTCGACCTCAACAAGGCCGGCATGCGCGCCTACAGGCGCCCCCGCGAGGACATCATCGGCCAGCCGATCGAAGTGCTGAACCCGGACCTGCCGCGCGACCACCTGGTGCCGGTGCTCGAGACCCTCGACCGCGGCGAAACCTACGTCATCGAAGTGACCAACATGCGCGCGGACGGCACGCGCTTCCCGGTGGAAGTGCACTCGGCCAACCTGGTCTACGACGGCCGGGACGCGATGGTGGCGGTGGCGCGCGACCTCAGCGCCCGCCACGACGCCGAGGTCCGCTACAACACCCTGATCGAGGGCATCGACAAGGCGATCACCCTGCAGGATCGCCAGGGGCGCGTGCACTACATGAACGCCGCGGCGAGCCGCATCTACGGGATCGGCGGCGACGATTCCAGCCACCGCGAGCCGGACTGGAACGACTGGCTGGTGGTGGACGAGGACGGTCGTCTCCTGCCGTTCGAGGCGCATCCGGCGTCGCGCGCGCTGGCGACCGGCCAGGCGGTCAGCAGCAAGGTGATCGGCCTGTTCCGGCGCAGCACCCAGCGCCTGCTGTGGCTGTCGGTGACCGCGGTGCCGCAGTTCGCGCCGGGCGCGGACCACGCGGACATGGTGCTCACCCTGAGCAGCGACATCACCGAACTGCAGCGCGACAGGTCGCTGTTCGACCGCGTGCAGGAACTGGCGCAGATCGGTGGCTGGCAGTGGGATCGGGCCAGTGGCGCGTTGTACCTCACCCGCGAGGCGCTCCGGATCCTCGGCGCCGCGCATGCACTCGCGTCCATGCACGAGGTACTCGCCTGCCTGCGCGACGACGACCGCCAGCGCCTGAGCCGCACCCTGGAATCGATCTGCGACGGCACCGGTTTCGAGCTGGAGCTGCAGGGCGCGCAGGCCGATGGCACGCCGTTCTGGGTGCGCATGATCGGCGAGCCCGATCCGCACGACCCCGGCAGCGACCGCCTGAGCGGCACCCTGCAGGACATCACCGAACGCAAGCACGCAGAACACGCATTGCGCATGCAGGCGCAGACCGATGCCCTCACCGGGCTGATGAACCGCGACGCGATCCTCGAGCAGATCGAACTGCGCCTGCGCAACCCCGGCCAGTCCGGGCTGTGCCTGCTGTACATCGACCTGGACCGGTTCAAGATCGTCAACGACCTGCTCGGCCACAATGCCGGCGACACCTTGCTGGTCGATGCCGCGCAACGCATCGCCAGCGCGGTGGGCACCGAAGGCCTGATCGCGCGCTTCGGCGGCGACGAGTTCCTGGTGGCCTGCCGCGCCGACGACGACCGGCAGCGCCCCGAACGCCTGGCCCGTCAGGTCCAGCACGCATTCGGCGAACCGTTCCGGCTGGGCAAGGATGAATTCAACGTCACCACCAGCATCGGCATCGCGCGCGCGCCGGACGACGGCGACACCCCCAACCAGCTGATCCAGAGCGCGGATGTCGCGATGTACGACAGCAAGCGCCGGCAGCGCAACGGCTTCCAGTCGTTTTCGCCGGAACTCGCCAGCCGCCAGCAGGAGCGCCTGCAGACCGAGACCCAGTTGCGGCGCGCGCTGGACAACGGCGAGTTCCACCTGGTCTACCAGCCGCAGGTCGACCTGCGCACGGGGCGCATCCTGTATGCCGAGGCGCTGGTGCGCTGGCGCAACCCGCAACTGGGCGAGATGCGGCCGGACCGCTTCATCGAGCTCGCCGAGACCACCGGCGACATCGTCCGCATCGGCCAGTGGGTGCTGCAGGAAGCCTGCACCCAGATGCGCCGCTGGCGCGAGCAGGACCTGCCGATCCAGCGGGTGGCGGTGAACGTGTCGTACCGGCAATTCATCGCCGACGACTTCGGCCAGGGGGTGCAACGCGTGCTGCAGGGTGCCGGCCTGCCCGGCAATGCGCTGGAACTGGAATTGACCGAACGCGTGCTGGTCGATGATGCGGCCGATTCGCTGGCGGTGTTCGACCGCCTGCGCCGGCTCGGGGTGCAACTGTCGATCGACGATTTCGGCGAGGGCTACAGCGCGCTCAATTACCTGCGCCGCCTGCCGATCCACACCCTGAAGCTCAGCCAGACCTTCCTGCAGGGCGTGCCCGCCAAGCCCTCCGACGTGGCGATCTGCCAGGCCGTGGCCGGCATCGCCCGCAGCCTGGGCCTGGGCATGGTGGCCGAGGGCATCGAGACCGAAGCGCAGCGCGACTTCCTCCTGCGACTGGGGGTCAACATCGGCCAGGGCTTCCTCTTCGCGCCGGGCCTGTTGCCCGGTGAATTCGCCAGGCGCGTGATCGCGCAACAGGACTGAACGATGGCACTGCAGGAGCACGCGTCGATCCGCGCGATCCGACCCGACGACGATGCCGCGATGGCATCGATCATCCGCACGGTGATGCCCGAGTTCGGCGCCACCGGCTGCGGCTTCGCGATCAGCGATCCGGAAGTGGACTGGATGAGCCGCGCGTACGCCGAGCCGCGGCATGCCTATTTCGTGGTCGAGCGCGACGGCGTGGTCGTCGGCGGCGCCGGGGTGGCGCCGCTGGCCGGCGACGACGGCGGCACCTGCGAGCTGCGCAAGATGTATTTCCTGCCGGAAGCGCGCGGGATCGGCGCTGGCGCCGCGATGATGGCCGCCTGCCTGGACGCGGCACGCGGCTTCGGTTTCCGCCAGTGCTACCTGGAAACCCTGACCGGCATGGATGCGGCGATGCGGCTGTACGAACGCAGCGGGTTCCACCGGATCGAGGGGCCGATGGGCGCGACCGGGCATGGCGGGTGCAACACGTTTTATCTGCTGGCGCTCTGACCCACTCCCTTGCGCAACGCGCAGGGGAGGGCTGGGGTGGGGTTGCTTTTGAGCTTTCCCTTTTTTGACTCGGCAAGAACCGCCGCAATCGACGAAGCCCCCCTCCCCAACCCTCCCCTTCGCCTGCGGCGAAAGGGAGGGAGAAGATCGGACGCATCCGGTAAAATCGCGGTTTTCCGCCCGCAGGAACCCCGCATGCAACTCTCCAATGCCCTCGCCGTGGTCACCGGTGGCGTCTCCGGCCTCGGTTTCGCGGTGGCGAAGCACCTGGTCGCGCACGGCGGCAAGGTCGCGCTGTTCGATGTCAACGACGACAAGGGCGCGGCCGCCGTCGCCGAGCTCGGTGCGGCCAACGCGTGCTATTTCCGCACCGACGTCACCGACGAAGCCGGCGTCGCCGCCAATGTCGCCGCGGCGAAGGACTTCCTCGGCGGCCTGAACGTGGCGGTGAACTGCGCCGGCATCCTCGGCGCCGGCCGCGTGCTCGGCCGCGACGGCGCGATGAAGCTTTCGCAGTTCCAGGCCACGGTGATGGTCAACCTGGTCGGCAGCTTCAACGTGGCGAAGGCCTGCGCCGAACAGATGCAGGGCAACCAGGCCGGCGCCGACGGCGAGCGCGGCGTCATCGTCAACACCGCCTCGGTCGCGGCCTACGAGGGCCAGATCGGCCAGGCGGCGTATTCGGCATCGAAGGGGGGCGTGGTCGGCATGACCCTGCCGATGGCGCGCGAGCTGGCGCGCTTCGGCATCCGCGTGCTGACGGTCGCACCGGGCATTTTCTGGACGCCGATGGTCGATGGCATGCCGGACGACGTGCAGCAGTCACTGGCGGCATCGATCCCGTTCCCGTCGCGACTGGGCAAGCCGGAGGAATTCGCCGACCTGGTCGCCTACATCCTCGGCAACACCTATCTCAACGGCGAGACCATCCGCCTCGACGGCGCGACCCGGCTGGCGCCGAAGTGACCGACCACGGTTCGCGCGCCGAGCGCTGGGTCGCGCAGAAGTGGCCGGCGATCCGCGCGCGCGGCCAGTGGCATTTCGTGCTGGTCAAGGGCGTGGCGTTCTGGGGAGGATTGATGTTCCTGGCGATGGCGGCGCTGATGGCGCATCGTTTCGGCATCCACCACCCGCGCTTCCCGTTGCTGATGGCCGTCGCCTTGCCGCTATGCGCGCTGGGCGGCCTCTGCTGGGGCCTGCTCACCTGGTTCTTCAACGAGCGCGTGTTCCGCGCTCTCCACAATTCCCGATAGAAGACATCCCATGAAGGCTTACGACATCAAGAAGGGCAACGTCGTCGAACACAACGGCAGCGTCTACCAGATCCGCGACATCGAACGCAGCAGCCCGCAGGGCCGCGGCGGCAACGTCAAGTTCCGCTTCACCATGTACAGCGTGCCCGGCGGCACCAAGCTCGACCTCAGCGTCGGCGGCGACGACGAGTTGAAGGAAGTCGAACTCTCGCGCCGGCAGGCCACCTACTCGTACAAGGACGGCGATGCCTTCGTGTTCCTCGACGACGAGGACTACACCCCGTACACGCTCGACGCCGACGTGGTCGGCGATGCCGCGGGCTACATCGTCGACGACCTCACCGGCTGCTACGTGCAGATCATCGACGACCTGCCGGTGGCCATCCAGTTGCCTGCCAGCGTGGCGATCGAGGTGGTCGAGACCCCGCCTGAACTGAAGGGCGGCACCGCGACCAAGCGCCCGAAGCCGGCCCGCCTGAGCACCGGCATCGAGATCATGGTCCCGGAGTACATCGGCAACGGCGAAAAGGTCTGGGTCAACACCGTGACCGGCGAATTCGCGGGCCGCGCGGAGTAACCGGTTTGGCGGAACCGGCAGGGATTCGCTTCGCGGCTCGAAATGCCGCTGCGCGAATCCCCGCCGATCCCGCCACCACGCATGCAGATGACTGAATCGATTTCCCCAATCGTGCTGGCTGGCCACGGCATCCGCCTGGAACCGCTGGCGCGCGTGCACATCCCGGCGCTGCAGGACGCGGTGGACGATGGCGACATCGGCGCGATCAACTACGTCAACGTGCCGGGTCGCGACGGCATCCCGGAGTGGGTCGAGCAGGCGCTGCTGCTGGCGGATGCCGGCCGCGTGCTGCCGTTCGCGATCATCGATGGCGATCGCGTGGTCGGCAGCACCCGCTTCTACGACATCGACCTGTCGGTGCCGACGCTGGCGATCGGCTACACCTTCCACGCAGCGTCGGTCTGGCGCAGCCACGTCAACACCGCCAACAAGCGGCTGATGCTGGGCCACGCCTTCGACACCCTCGGCGCGCAGTCGGTGTTCTTCCACACCAGCCACCAGAACCTGCGTTCCCGCGCCGCGATCGAACGGCTCGGGGCGAAGCTGGACGGCATCCTGCGCGCGTGGAAGCGGCACAAGGACGGCTCGCTGCGGGATACCTACACCTACTCGATCACCGCACCGGAATGGCCGGCGATCCGCGAGCGCCTGGACGCGCGGCTCGCCTCATAGGGTGCGCCTTGGCGCACCGACGTGGCATCGCGATCCTGACCGGTGCGCCAGGGCGCAGCCCATGAAGCTCGATCGGCTGGCACCGCGCTGCAGCGGATGCCCATCCCGTTCGTGGTGAGCCTGTCGAACCATGAACGGGCGATGCTGCATCCGTTGTGGTTCGACAAGCTCACCACGAACGGATGATCGGCATGGATCAAGGGTCGAACAACTTGCCCGGATTCATGATTCCCGCCGGATCCAGCACGGCCTTGATCCCGCGCATCAACGCGATCTCCGCCTCGCTGCGCGTGCTCGACAGATAGGGCTTCTTGACCAGGCCGATGCCGTGCTCGGCGGAGATGCTGCCGCCATGCGCGTGCAGGCGTTCGGCCAGCAATTTGGTGACGCGGTCGCAGTCGGCGACGAAGTCCGCCTGCGCCATTGCCTCCGGCTTGAGCACGTTGATGTGCAGGTTGCCGTCGCCGATGTGGCCGAACCAGACCACGTCGAACTGCGGGTACGCCGTGCCCAGCAAGGCCTGGGTATCGGCGAGGAACGCGGGCATCGCGGAGAGTCGGACCGACACGTCGTTCTTGTACGGCACGTATTTCGCCAGGCTCTCGGTGATGCCTTCGCGCAGGCGCCACAGCTGCGCCGCCTGCGCATCGCTGCCGCTGATCACGCCGTCGCTGACCAGCCCGTCGCCCATGCATTGTTCGAACGCGGCCAGCACCTCGGCCTCGCTGGCCTCGTCGCTGGCGAATTCGGTGACCACGTAGAACGGATGCGTTTCCGCGAACGGCGCCTGCGCGCCATGCGCCAGCACGTGGTGCAGCGCGCGGTCGGTGAGGAATTCGAAGGCCTGCAACTGCAGGCGCGCGCGGAACGCCTCGAACACCTGCATCAGCGCCTCGAACGAGGGCAGCGCCAGCAGCATCACGTTGGTCGGCGGCGGCGGATCGGCGAGCTTCAGGGTGGCCTCGACCACGATGCCCAGCGTCCCTTCCGAGGCGATGGCGAGGTGGCGCAGGTCGTAGCCGCTGGAGTTCTTGACCAGGCTGCGGCCAAGGTCCAGCAGGTCGCCCTCGCCGGTCACCAGCTTCAGCCCGGCGATCCACTCGCGGGTATTGCCGTAGCGCACCACCCGGATGCCGCCGGCATTGGTGGCGATGTTGCCGCCGATGCTGCACGAGCCGCGCGCGGCGAAATCCACCGGGTACTGCAGGCCGTGTTCGCGTGCCGCCTCCTGCGCCAGTTGCAGCGGGATGCCGGCCTGCACCGTGAGCGTGCGGTCGATCGCATCGAAACCGATGACCCGGTTCATCCGTTCCAGGCTGACCACGAGTTCGCCGTTCGCGGCGACCGCACCACCGGACAACCCGGTGCGGCCACCGGAGGGGACGATGGCGACCGCGTTCGCCTTCGCCCAGCGCACGATCGCCTGGACCTCATCAACGCTGGCCGGCAATGCGATCGCCAGCGGCGTCGGCGTCCAGCGCCGGGTCCAGTCGCGCCCGTAATGCTCGAGGTCGGCGGGGTCGGTCTTCAGGCGCAGGCCGGGCACCGACTGCTGCAGGCCGGCGAGGCGGGAATCGGTCATGGGGACGTGGCGATGCGACGTGCGGGGCCTGCAGCGTGCCAGCCGCGCGAGCATGCGTCCAGCGCCCGCGAGGCGCATCGCGGCGCGGTTTCAATCGCAACTTTCCGCGGCGTCAGGCGCGGCATGGCAGCGCGTCGAAATGGCATGACGCAGTGCGGCAAAAGCGGTCCTGCATCTGGCATAGTGCGGCTCCCCTCGCCCGTTGCCCTGCCATGGCCCCGAAGAAGACCTCCTACCCGAAGCAGGACATCAAGGTGCTGCTGCTGGAGGGCATCAGCCCCAACGCGGTGGAGACGTTCCGGGCGGCCGGCTACAGCAACATCGTCACCCACGCGAAGTCGCTGCCGGAGGCAGAACTGCGCAAGGCGATCGCCGACGCCCACTTCGTCGGCATCCGCTCGCGCACCCACCTCAGCGCCGCGGTGCTGGCCGATGCCAAGCGCCTGATGGCGATCGGCTGCTTCTGCATCGGCACCAACCAGGTCGACCTCGAAGCCGCTGAACTTGCCGGCGTCCCGGTCTTCAACGCGCCCTACTCCAACACCCGCAGCGTGGCCGAACTGGTGCTGGCCGAGGCGATCATGCTGTTGCGCGGCATCCCGCAGAAATCCGCGCAATGCCACCGCGGCGGCTGGAGCAAGTCCGCCGCCGGCAGCCACGAGGCCCGCGGCAAGACCCTGGGCATCGTCGGTTACGGCCACATCGGCACCCAGGTCGGCGTGCTCGCCGAAGCCCTGGGCATGCACGTGGTCTTCCACGACATCGAGACCAAGCTCTCGCTCGGCAACGCGCGCGCTTCGATCGACCTGGACGAGCTGCTGGCGAAATCCGACGTCGTCACCCTGCACGTGCCGGAAACGCCGGCCACCCAATGGATGATCGGCGCCGCGCAGCTGGCGAAGATGAAGCCCGGCGCGCATCTCATCAATGCCGCGCGCGGCACCGTGGTCGACATCGACGCGCTGGCGGCGGCGCTGCAGTCCGGCCACATCGGCGGCGCTGCGGTCGACGTGTACCCCGAAGAACCCAAGGGCAACGACGACCCGCTGGTGTCGCCGCTGCTCGGCATCGACAACGTGATCCTGACCCCGCACGTGGGCGGCAGCACGCTGGAGGCGCAGGACAACATCGGCATCGAGGTCGCGGCCAAGCTGGTCCGCTACAGCGACAACGGCAGCACCCTGAGTGCGGTGAACTTCCCCGAAGTCACCCTGCCCGAACACGCCGGCAGCCATCGCCTGTTGCACATCCATCGCAACGTGCCGGGCGTGCTGTCGCGGGTCAACGAGATCTTCGGCCAGCGCGGCATCAACATCGACGGCCAGTTCCTGCGCACCGATGCGAACGTGGGCTACGTGGTGATCGACGTCGCCGCCGACGATGCCCAGGCCGCCGAATTGCGCGCGGCGCTGGCGGCGATCCCGGGAACGCTGCGGACGCGCGTGCTGTACTGATGTTGGGGCGACCCCCTGTGGTCGCCCTGTGGTCGCGTGGATGGTCGCCCTGTGGTCGCCCCGTGGTCGCCCTGCGTGGGGCAGGCACGGGGGCCTGCCCCTACGTCCGCGCCAGCCACTTGCGCGCCATCCGCTGCACGGACGCGTCGGTGCCCGCCTCCACCGCCAGCTCCGCGATGTTGCGCCAGGCCAGGTCATGCGATTCCTCGCTGACCGTGTAGGACTCGTCCTCGCCCGCATGCACGACATAGCGCACGTCGTAATGCCAGTGCGCCGGCACGCCCTTGTGCTCGGGGATCCAGTGCCGATCGAGGTCGAAGATGCCCGCGTCGACCGACAGGCCGCCGAGGCCTGATTCTTCCTCCGCCTCTTTCAACGCCACGAGCTGCAGGTCGCGCTCGCCATCCGCATGCCCGCCCAACTGCAACCACATGCCCAGCTTGCGATGGTGGGTCATGAGGATGCGCTCGCCGGTGCGGTCGACCAGCCAGCAGGATGCGGTGAAGTGGCCGGCAAGGCGTTCGCGTGCGTACGGGTTGGCCGGATCGGCGGCCAAGTCGTTGAACAAGCCCACGGTCGGATGCTCGTCCGGCCAGCGTCTTGCGTATTCAGCCAGCGCGGAGGCCAGCGCGCGATCATCGATATGGGACATGCTGCGTTGTTTGAACCTGCGGAAGCGTGATTATCGCCGCCGGATGACTGCCGGCGCTTGTGCCCGCCGCATGTGACCGTTTATGGTCGCCGGATTCTGACGCCGCCTGGCGCAAGGGGAACCCGATGCTGTTCAAACGCACCAAACCGCTGGACCTGATCCTGGCGACCGCCAGCAAGCGGTCCCTCTCCCGCCAGCTTGGCGCGTTCGACCTGACCATGCTCGGCATCGGCGCGGTCATCGGCACCGGCATCTTCGTGCTGACCTCGGTCGCGGCCAACAAGGCCGGCCCGGGCATGATGTACTCGTTCATCATCGCCGGCATCGTCTGTGCGCTGACCGCGTTGATCTACTCCGAGATCGCGGCGATGGTGCCGGTCTCCGGTTCCGCCTACACCTACTCCTACGCCGTCCTCGGCGAAGTGGTCGCGTGGATGGTCGGCTGGGCGCTGATCCTCGAATACGCGGTGGCGGCCGGCGCCGTGTCGGTGGGCTGGTCCGGCTACGCCAACGGCTTCCTTGCGCATCACGGCCTCGGGCTACCCGACATCCTGACGGCCGGGCCATTCTGGGTCGAACACATCAAGGACCAGGGCGCCGTCGTGCACATGGTCGATGGCGTTACCCACAAGGGCGGCTTCAACCTGATCGCCTTCCTGCTGGCGCTGCTGGTCACCTGGCTGCTGGTGCAGGGCACCAGCAAGTCGGCGAAGGTCACGGCGGTGCTGGTGATGATCAAGATCGTCGCCTTGATCGCCTTCATCGTGCTGGCCTTCCCCAAGGTCCAGGGCAGCAACTTCGAGCCGATGTTGCCGAACGGCTGGGGCACCCCGCTGTCAGGCGTCGGCGTGCTGGGCGCGGCGGCCTCGATCTTCTTCGCGTACGTGGGCTTCGATGCCGTGTCGACCGCCGCGGAAGAGACCAAGAATCCGAACCGCAACATCCCGATCGGCCTGATCGGCTCACTGGCGGTGTGCACCGTGATCTACCTGCTGGTGGCCTATACCGCGGTCGGTTCGGCCGGTGCGCAACCCGGTGGCGCGCTCTCCGCGAGCAAGGAGCCGCTGGCCTTCGTGCTGCGCGACATCGGCTTCCCGCTGGTCGGCGACATGGTCGGCTGGGCCGCGATCCTCGCCCTGCCGTCGGTCGTGCTGATGATGATGTTCGGCCAGACCCGCATCCTGTTCACGATGTCGCGCGACGGCCTGCTGCCGGAGAAGCTCGCCTCGGTGCACCCGAAGTACAAGACGCCGCACGTGATCACCTGGATCACCGGCATCTTCGTGGCATTCTTCGCGGCGCTGTTCCCGGTCGACATCCTCGCCGACATCTCCAACGCCGGCACGCTGTTCGCGTTCGCCGCAGTGGCGATCGGCGTGATGGTGCTGCGCAAGACCGAGCCGGGCCGCGCGCGTCCGTTCAAGACGCCGATGATCTGGATCGTCGGGCCGCTGGCCGTCGCCGGCAGCCTGCTGCTGTTCTTCAGCCTGGGCTGGAACCCGACCATCAAGTTCTTCTGCATCTGGGCGATCGTCGGCCTGATCGTGTATTTCGCCTATGCGCGTCGCCGCAGCCACCTGGCGCCCGGCAACGAGCACCTGCTGCACGGCACCGGCCACACGCTGGATGCGGATCCGCTGGTGCAGGAAGGCCCCAACACCGGCCCCTGATCCATGGGCATGTCGAGATGACGAAAACCCGGCTTCGGCCGGGTTTTTGTTTGCCCGTGGTTCGCCGAACCTGCACGGTCGATTCGCTACACTGCGCGGCATGGAAACGCTCCCCTACGACGCCCAGCACCTGCGCCACCTCGCCGGCGAGATCATCACCAACGTGCGCGAGCTCGCGCATGCCGGCTGGACGCCCGCGACCAGCAGCAATTTCTCCCGCCGGCTGGACGACCAACATGCGGCGATCACCGTCTCCGGCCGCGACAAGGGTCGGCTGACCGAGGCCGACATCATGGTCGTCGACTTCGACGGCAACCCGGTCGGCAACGACAAGCGCCCCTCGGCGGAAACCCTGCTGCACACCCAACTGTACCGGCGCTTCCCGGAGATCGGCTGCGTGCTGCACACCCATTCGCGCACGCAGACGGTGGCCTCGCGGCTGTATGCGGCGGAAGGCCGGGTGCGCTTCGAGGGCTACGAACTGCAGAAGGCGTTCTTCGGCAACACCACCCACGAAGGCGCGATGGACGTGCCGGTGTTCCCCAACACGCAGGACATGCCTGAACTGGCCGGCTGGGTCGAGGCCGCCCTCGACGCGCAACCGATGTGGGGCTACCTGATCGACGGCCACGGCCTGTATGCCTGGGGCCGCGACATGGCCGAGGCACGACGCCACCTGGAAGCCTTCGAATTCCTGCTGGGCTGCGAACTGGAACTGAGGACACTGAAGCAATGAGCCGCCTGCGCATCTTCGACGACAACGCCCCCGCCACGCCGCTGCTGGCGACCGACGACCGCGCCGCGATGGGCGCCGAACTGGCGAAGATCGGCGTGCACCTGGAGCGATGGGCACCCGCGCATCCGGTGCAGCCCGGCGATGCGCCGGAGGCAATCATGGCCGCCTACAAGGCCGACATCGACCGTCTGGTGGAGGCCAACGGCTTCAAGTCGGTCGACGTGGTCAGCATCGCCCCGGACAACCCGAACCGCGAAGCGATGCGCGGCAAGTTCCTCGACGAGCACTTCCACAAGGAAGACGAAGTCCGCTTCTTCGTCGCCGGCTCCGGCCTGTTCAGCCTGCACGTCGATGGCAAGGTCCACGAAGTGCTGTGCGAGGCCGGCGACCTGATCGCGGTCCCGGACAGCATGACCCACTGGTTCGACATGGGCCCCGACCCCAGCTTCGTCGCTATCCGCTTCTTCACCGAGCCGGATGGCTGGGTCGGCCACTTCACCGGCACCGACATCGCGCAGAGATTCCCGCGCTACGAAGTCGGGCAGGCGCGCCCGTCGTGATCAAGACCACGATCCTCACCGACATCGAAGGGACGACAAGCTCGATCTCCTTCGTCCGCGACGTGCTGTTCCCGTATGCGCGCGCCGCCCTGCCCGGCTTCGTGCGCGAGCATGGCGATGATCCGGAGGTGCGCCGCTGGCTGGACATCGTCGCGGCCGAAAACGGCGGCCTCTGCCAGGACGAGATGATCGTCGAGACCCTGCAGGGCTGGATCGACCAGGACCACAAGCACACCGCGCTCAAGGCGTTGCAGGGCATGGTCTGGGAAGCCGGCTATCGCAGCGGCGATTTCACCGCGCCGCTGTATCCCGACGTGGTCCCCGCGCTGCGCGCCTGGCATGGCGCGGGACACCCGCTCGCCGTCTACTCCAGCGGCTCGGTGCCGGCGCAGAAGCTGCTGTTCTCGCATACCGATGCCGGCGACCTGGTGCCGCTGTTCCGCGGTTTCTTCGATACCGAAATGGGCCACAAGCGCGATGCCGACAGCTATCGGCTGATCGCCGACCGGCTGGATCGCAGCCCCGGCGACATCCTGTTCCTGTCCGACGTGGTCGCGGAACTGGATGCCGCGCGCGACGCCGGCATGCGCACGGTGTTGCTGGATCGCCTCGAGGACTATCCGCAGCCGCGCCTCGACGAAGCGGCGACGCACGGGCACGCGCGGGTCGAACGCTTCGACGAGGTCGATCCCGGCGCATGAGCCGCGCGGCGCCCCTCGCCTGCGCCTTCGCCCTGCTGGTGGCGATGGCCACCGCCGCGGCGTCGCGCAAGCAGGATTCGGTGGAGGCGTTCTTCGCCGATCGGGACCAGCGCCTGGTCGCAGCGGGACTCGCCGCCATGCCCCGCCAGCAAGCGGGCGTGGTCGACCTGTATGCCATCGGCGTGGCCGGGGACGGCAGCCAGGATGTGTTCCGCAACGAGGCGAGGTATTTCGCCACGCTGATGGCGCAACGCTTCCATGCGCGGGGCGTGCTCACGCTGGTGAGCCATCCGGACAGCCTGGCCACCAGGCCCGCGCCGCTCGCCAGCTACGACAACCTGTACGACGCGATCACCGGCGTGGCCAGGCGCATGGATCGCCGCGAGGACATCCTGCTGCTGTACCTGACCATGCACGGCACCGCGGACCACCAACTCGCGCTGTATTTCCCGCCCCTGGTCGACGACGTGCTGGTGCCCGAGGACCTCGCCTACGTCCTCGACAAGGCCGGCATCCGCAACCGGGTGATCGCGATATCCGCCTGCTACTCCGGCGGCTTCATCAGGCGGCTGCAAGGCGACAACACCCTGCTGATGACGGCGGCGCGCAGCGACCGCCCCTCGTTCGGATGCGACAGCGACTCAAATGCGACTTACTTCGGTCGCGCCTGGCTGGTGGAAGGATTGAACCGCGGCACCGACTTCCCGGCCGCCTTCCGTCACGCGGAAGAACGCATCGCCGGCTGGGAGGCAAGCAAGGACCTCGAGCCATCGCATCCGCAGATCTCCGAGGGCAAGGCGATCAGGGACCGGCTCGCTGGCTGGAACTCGCACCTGGCTGCCGGCGCACCCGTGCCCTATCCGTGGCCGCTCGCTGAACCGGCCGGCAGGACGGAGCCAGACCCGCGGTAGGCGGGCGGCGCTCCGCCTACGCCTCAGCGCGGCGCTTCTTCCAGTCGATACGTCGTCGTCGCCCGCTGCTCGCCGCGCCAGCGATCGAACGCGCGCACCTCGACCACATGCGCGCCGGCATCGAGTTTCGTCGGCAGCGCGCCACGCCACAGGTGCTGCGACACGTCGGCCTCGGGCGAGCGATCGAACCCGCGCAGCGCGTCACTGGCATCGTCGCGCGCGTTCTCGGCCAGCAGCGCGGGATCCGGCTGCAGCACCTTCTTCATCGGCATCCACGCCCCGCCATCGACGCGGAATTCGACGCGGGTGTCGTGCATGCCCATGTACACGTTCGCGAACACGCCCCAGGCCGGATAGGCGCCACGTCGCAGCACCTTCGGCGCATGCAGGCCGATCTGGTTGTCGTTCGCATCGCGGGCGTTGTGCCAGGCCAGCGCGTACCCGCCACCCGCTTCCACGGTGAGCAATGCGTAGCCGTTCGGGGTGCCGTCCGGCATCGTCGCCGCGGGAATGCCCTGCGCATCCGCGACCCCGGACCAGTACGAGCCGCAGGCGGCGCCGACGTTGTATTCGTGCAGCGGGGTCGCGCCGTGCCAGCCCTCGTCGGCGCCGTGGAAGACATGGCGCTGGGTATGGCTGTGCGCGGTCAGCACCAGCACGTGCGGAAAAGATGCCAGCAGCGCGAACAGGCGCTCGCGGTCGGCGTCGCGGAAGCTGTCCTTGCCGGCTTCGTCGAACAGGTGGATGTGCATCGCCAGCACCAGCAGGCGGTCTTTCGAAAGCGTGGGCAACCAGCGCCCGAGGAATTCGAACTGGTCCTCGCGCAGGCCGCCGATGTAGGCCGGCTTGCTGCCGGGCATCGCGATCACGTCGTCCAGCACGGCGATATTGGCCAGTGCGGTTTCGCGCGCGTAGGTGTCCGGCCCGATCGCGCGGTGGAAGTTGCCCAGCGAATCGGCATCGCTGCTCGCGCCCTGGTCCACGTCGTGGTTGCCCGGCGCATGCAGCCACGGGATGCCCAGCGACGCGGTCGCTGCCTTCACCTCCGGCAACAGCGCTGGCACGTCATCGACCAGGTCGCCGAGGGTGATGCCGAATGCCGCATCGCGTGTGCCGGACGCCGGCGCGATGATGTCGCGGCGGAAGTAGTCCAGGTCGCGCGCGGACTTCACCTGCGGATCGCCGAACACCAGCACCCGCGCCGTGTCGCCTGCATGCGAGCGCGGCACCCGCCGGTACGCGATGC
Source organism: Thermomonas sp. (assembly GCA_035456065.1). Lineage (GTDB taxonomy): Bacteria > Pseudomonadota > Gammaproteobacteria > Xanthomonadales > Xanthomonadaceae > Thermomonas. The sequence goes on from DATIDW010000042.1 coordinate 182,675, forward strand.
AGCCGGGACCGGCGGGACCGGCGCTCGGCATCGGCAGCGGGGCTTCCACCTGCACGGGCGTGCAGGAAACGGCCACGGTGTCGAAGTTCGCGCCGAGCGCCAGCGCAGCGGCAAGCAGGAGTCCGGTCATGCCCCATTATGGCGCGGCGGCGGCTGCACTAGAATCATCGCAGGGGACCAATCGGCGGGGGCTCGTTTGCGCGCATCCAGGGGCATGTTGCAGGCATGGCTGTTCGTCGCGGCGATGCTGCTGCTCGCGTCGGCGTGGCCGGTGCGCGCGACCGAACCCTTGCGGCTTGCCGGCGAACGCGCGATCCCGCTCAACCAGGCGATCGGCTACCGGCATGACCTGCACGCCAGCGACGGCGCCACCGACGCGTTCGCCCAGGCCCGCGCCGGCAGGTTCTCGCCCTTGCCCGATGGCAGTCCCAACTTCGGCTTCCAGAAGGGCGCGTACTGGTTCTACCTGCCGCTGCTGAACACCCAGCGCGACGAACCACGCTGGCTGCTGGTGCAGCAGTACGCGCTGAGCGACCAGCTCGACGTCTACCTGCGCTATCCGGATGGGCGCGTGGAGCACCAGTCGAGCGGCGACCACGCACCGTTCGCCAGCCGCCACATCCGCTATCGCCACCCCAATTTCCGCCTCGACCTGCCCGCCGGGCAGCAGGTGGAACTGCTGGTCCGCGTGCAGAGCCAGAGTTCGATGCAGGTGCCGCTGGTGCTGTACACGCCGCGCGCCTTCACCGAAGTCATGCGCGACGCGCAGTTCTCGACCGGCCTGTACTACGGCATCGTGCTGGCGCTGCTGTTCTACAACCTGGTGCTGTGGCTGATGCTGCGCGACCCCGGCTACTTCTGGTACCTGCTGCATACCGGCGCCTTCGGCATGGTGCTGTTCACCCTCAACGGTTACGGCTTCGAATACTTCTGGCCGAATTCGCCCTGGCTGGCGGATGCCTCGGTGCCGTTGTCGATCTGCCTGGCGCTGGTCGGCATGCAGTTGTTCACCCGCAGTTTCCTGGAGCTGCAGGAACACTGGCCGCGCGGCAACCTGGCCAGCCTGGGGATGACCGGATTCTTCGTGGTGCTGGGCGTCGCCTCGTTCTGGTTGCCGTACAGCACGGCAACGCCGCTGGCCTCGCGCGCGGTGCTGGTGGGCGTGGTCTGGATCATGGTCGCCACCGTGGTGATGCTGCGCCGCGGTTACAAGCCTGCGCGCCTGCTGCTGCTGGCCTGGTCGCTGTTCCTGACCGGCACCACCGCCTTCACCCTGCTCGCGTTCGGGCTGGTGCCGCCGAACTTCTGGACGCTCAACGGGGTGCAGGTCGGCTCCGCGCTGGAGATGCTGCTGCTTTCGCTTGCCTTGGGCTCGCGCTATGCCGGGCTGCGCAACGAGAACATCCGCATCGTCCAGGAAAACAACGAGCGGCTGGAACGCAGCGTGATCGACCGCACCCGCCAGCTGCGCACGGCGATGGCGCAACTCGGGGAGGCCAACGTGCAGTTGCGCGAGTACAGCCAGCGCGACCCGCTCACCGGCGTCTACAACCGCCGGCATTTCCGCGAGGCGCTGTCGCAGGCACTGGAGCAACGCAACGCCAGCGGCCAACCGGTGGCGCTGCTGCTGCTCGACCTCGACCACTTCAAGCGGATCAACGACAGCCACGGCCACCTGGTCGGCGACGATTGCCTGAACCTGGCCGCGCGCTGCATCGAGGACGTGGTGCTGCCGCGCGGCGGCCTCGTTGCGCGCTTCGGTGGCGAGGAATTCGTGGCGGTGCTGCCCGGGATGGATGCGCAGCAGGCGTTGCAGGTCGCGGAGGCGGTGCGCCTGCGCATCCAGCAGACGCCGGTCGACAGCGACGGCCGCGGCATTCATCTCAGCGCGAGCATCGGCGTGCATACCGCGACAGGGGAACGTGCGACGCCGGAGGACGTGATCCGGCTCGCCGACGAAGCGCTGTACCGGGCCAAGGACGACGGCCGCAACTGCGTGCGGCACTCGGTCAGCCTGGTCTGACCGCTTCGATCAGAGAGTCAGCCGCGGCGTGCCTCGAGCACGCGCCTGGCATCGTCGAGCGACAGCCCGCGTGCGCGCAGCAGCACGATCAGGTGGAACAGCAGGTCGGCGGCTTCGCCGAGCAAAGCATCGTCGTCCTGCACCACTCCGGCCAGCGCGGTTTCCACGCCCTCCTCGCCCACCTTCTGCGCGATCCCGCGCACGCCGCCGTCGAACAGGCGCGTGGTGTAGCTGCCTTGCGGGCGTTCGCGATCGCGCGTGGCGACCAATGCGTCCAATTCCGCCAGGCTGTCCGCGGGCGCGCCCGGGAAACAACTGGCGCGTTGCAGGTGGCAGGTCGGCCCGTGTGGGCGCGCCTGCACCAGCAGGGTATCGGCGTCGCAGTCGGTTTCGATGTGCACCAGGTCGAGCACGTCGCCGGAGGTCTCGCCCTTCATCCACAGGCGCTGCTTGCTGCGGCTGAAGAAGGTGACCCGCCCGCTGGCGAGCGTCGCCTGCAAGGCCTCGCGATCCATGTAGCCCAGCATCAGCACGCGCAGGTTGCCGGCGTCCTGCACGATCGCGGGCAGCAGGCCGCCTTGCTTGTCCCAGGCGAGCGCGTCGATATCGATGTCGATGGCTTGCGTCATGGCCGCACCTCGATGCCCTGCGCGCGCAGGGCCTGCTTGAGCGCGGGGATCGGCACCGCGCCGGAATGGAAGACGCTGGCGGCCAGCGCGGCGTCGACGTCGGCGACGCGGAACACGTCGACGAAATGCCGGGCCTCGCCGGCACCGCCGGATGCCACCAGCGGCACCGCGCAGCGCGCACGCACGGCAGCGAGCTGTTCGAGGTCATAGCCGGCGCGCACGCCGTCGCTGCCCATGCAGTTCAGCACGATCTCGCCGGCACCCAGCGCCTGTGCTTCGACCACCCAGTCGAGCGTGCGCTTGCCGGGTGCGCGCATTGCATCCGGATCGCCGGTGTTGCTGCGCACGCGCCACTCGCCGTCGGCGTCGCGCACCGAGTCGATGCCGACGACGACGCATTGCACGCCGAACGCCTCGGCGAGTTCGGTGATCAATGCGGGACGTTCCAGTGCCGGCGTGTTGATCGAGATCTTGTCGGCGCCGGCCAGCAGTACCGCGCGCGCATCGTCGACGCTGCGGATGCCACCGGCCACGCAAAAGGGAATGTCGATGACCCGCGCGACGCGCTCGACCCAGCCGCGATCCACGCTGCGTCCCTGCGGGCTGGCGGTGATGTCGTAGAACACCAGTTCGTCGGCGCCCTGGTCGCGGTAGCGGGTCGCCAGCTCGACGATGTCGCCCATGTCGATGTGGTCGCGGAACTGCACGCCCTTGACCACGCGGCCCTCGCGCACGTCCAGGCAGGGAATGATGCGCCGGCTCAGCATGCCAGCGCCTCCGGCAGCGACAGCCGCCCTTCCAGCAGGGCCTTGCCGAGCACGGCGCCGGCGCAGCCGGCTGCACGCGCGGCGATGACATCCGCCACATCGCGCACGCCACCGCTGGCCTGCAGTTGCAGGCCCGGATGGGCGACGCACGCCCCGCCATACAGCGCGATGTTGGGACCCGACAGCATGCCGTCGCGGTCGATGTCGGTGCACAGCAGGTGTTTCAGGCCAGCGTCGGCATAACGGCGCAGCAGCTCGTCGAGGGTTTCCGATGCGGTCTCGGTCCAGCCGTGCACGGGCAGGCGCCAGGTGCCATCGGCATCGCGACGCGTGTCCAGCGCGACGGTGACGCGGTCGTTGCCGAATTCGCCGATCCACGCGAGGACGCTGGCGGGATCGCGCACTGCCAGCGAACCCACCACGACGCGCGCCGCGCCGGCATCGAGCAACCCGGCAACATCCTCGCGCGTGCGCACGCCGCCGCCGGTCTGCACCTGCAAGCCCGTTCCCGCCACGATGCCCCGCAGCAGCGGGTGCAAGGTATAGCCCCCGGCCTTGGCCGCATCCAGGTCGACCAGGTGGAGCCAGGTCGCACCGGCATCGGCGTAGCGCCGGGCGAGGGCCAGCGGATCCTCGCCGTAGCGGGTCTCGTCGGCGTAATCGCCCTGCCGCAGGCGCACCACGCGCCCCTCGCGCACGTCGATGGCGGGATAGACGGTGAAGCTCATGCGCCGTTCCAGTGCAGGAAATTCGAGAGGAGGCGCGCGCCGACCGCGGCCGAGCGCTCCGGATGGAACTGAGCGCCGGCCACGTTGCCACGCCGCACCATCGCCGCGAAGCGTTCGCCATGGGTGCAACTGGCGATGCAGTCGGGGGTCACCGGCGCCGCGTAGCTGTGCACGAAATAGGCGCTGGCATCGGCACCGAGGCCGTCCAGCAGCGACGACGCGGCCTGCGATTCCAGTGTGTTCCAGCCCATGTGCGGCACGCGCACACCCGGCCCGGCGACCAGCTTGCGCACACGACCGGGCAGCAGTGCCAGGCATTCAACATCGCCTTCATCCGAGCCTTCGAACAGGAGTTGCATGCCCAGGCAGATCCCGAGCAGCGGCAGCCGCGTCGCGCGCAACGGCTCGACCAGCCCGCGTTCGCGCAGCAAGGCCATCGCCGGCGAGGCGGCGCCGACGCCGGGCAGGATGATGCGCCTGGCATCGCGCAGGCCATCGGCATCGCGGACGATGCGTGCCTGCACGCCCAACCGTTCCAGCGCGTAACGCACCGAGCCGAGGTTGGCGCCGCCGGCATCGATCAGGGCCAGTCCTGTCACAGCGTGCCCTTGGTCGATGGCAGCTCCGCGCCTTCGCGCCTGATCGCCTGGCGCAGCGCGCGCGCCAGCGCCTTGAAGCAGGCCTCGACCTTGTGGTGGTCGTTGTCGCCCTGCACTTTCAGGTTGAGGTTCAACCCCGACGCATCGCAGACCGATCGGAAGAAATGCGGCACCAGTTCGGTCGGCAGGTCGCCGACGCGCTCGCGCCTGAATTCGCCGTCGAACACGAAGTACGGACGACCGCTGAAGTCGAGCGCGGCGCTCGCAAGGGTTTCGTCCATCGGCAGGGTGAAGCCATAGCGACCGATGCCGCGCTTGTCGCCCAGCGCCTCCTTCAGTGCCTGGCCAAGGGCGAGGCCGGTGTCTTCCACCGTGTGGTGCTCGTCGATGTGCAGGTCGCCCTCGGTGCGCACGTCCAGCGCGAAACCGCCGTGCTTGCCGATCTGCTCGAGCATGTGGTCGAAGAACGGCAGGCCGGTGTGGACCTTCGGCTCGGCGACGCGATCCAGGTCGACCTCGACGCGGATCCTGGTTTCCTTCGTATTGCGCTGGACCACCGCGCGACGCGGCGCATCGGCCAGTTCATGCGCAATGCCGTTCCAGTCCCACTCGCCGCCGAACTGCGCGGTCCGCAGCTGGAAGCCGCGAATCCTCAGATTCTCGGCGAATTCCATATCGGTAGGACGGTCGCCGACCATGCCCGAACGCGTCCAGTCGATCCCGCGATCCTGCAGGTAGCCCACCATCATGCCGATGCCCGGCTTGCGGGTCGGCTTGTCCTCGTGCGGGAAACTCTCGTCGATCAGCACGTCGCGGAAGCGGATGCCCTGGCTCTCGAACACCTGCATCATCAGGTCGTGCGGGCCCTGGAAGGATTCGCGCGGATAGGCAGCGCCGCCGAGGCCGTCCTGGTTGCTGACGATGACGAAGTCGTAGCCGGCGTCGCGCAGCTTGAGCATCGCCGGGATCACGTCCCTGACGAAGCGCAGCTTTGGATACGCATCGATCTGGAAGTCGTCCGGCTCCTCGATCAGGGTGCCGTCGCGATCGACGAACAGGATCGGCCTGCCGCTCATGCCGCCACCTCCACCGCATCCGCATCCAGTGCCGCCAGCACGCGCCGGCATTCATCCGGGGTGCCGATGCTGATCCGCAGCGCGTCGCCCAGTTGCGGCATCGCGCGCATGTCGCGCACGACGACGCCGGCCCTGAGCAACTGTGCGAAGGCGGCATCGGCATCGATGAAGCGCACCAGCAGGAAATTGCCCGCCGACGGATACACGCGCTGCACCTGCGGCAGTCGGCGTAGATCGTCCGCCAGCCGTCCGCGCCACTCACGCGTGTCGGCGACACGGGCGGCGGTGGTCGCCAGCGATGGTGATGCAAGCGCCTTCAGCGCGGCCTCGGTCACCGGTTGCGGCATCGGGTACGGCGCCTGGCAGCGACGCAGGGCCTCGATCAGTTCGGGCGCGCCGAGCACGCAGCCGACCCGCGCCGCCGCCAGCGCATGCGCCTTCGACAGCGTGCGCAGCACGGCGAGGTTCTCGTGCGCGGGGAACAGCGCGGTGGCGGATGCCACGTCGGAATATTCGCCGTAGGCCTCGTCGACAACCACCAGTGCCTTGCCGCGCAGGCGCATCGCGAACGCGGCAACGTCGATCAGCGACAACGCCTCGCCGGACGGATTGCCGGGCGAGCACAGGAACACCAGGCTGGCACCATTGGCCAACGCGGCATCGCCCAGCGCCTTCAGGTCCACGCATAGCCCCCGCTCGCTATCGACGAGCGCGACCTCGACGATGCGCGCGCCGTGCAGGCGCGCGCAGACCGCATACATGCCGAACACCGGTGGCGCGATCGCGATGGCGCCCTGGCCGGGCGCGCAGAACGCGCGCACCAGCAGGTCGATCGCTTCGTCGCTGCCACGCCCGACCAGCAGTTGCCCGGGTTCGACTTCATACAAATTCGCCAGCATCGACCGCAGCCCGCGCGGCTGCGGATCCGGATAACGTCGCAACGCCGCATCGACATCGGACGCATTCGCCCACGCCGATTCGTTGGCATTGAGCCAGACATCGCCTTCGACCAGGTCGCTGCGTGCCGACTTGTAACCGCCGAAGTCGCGCAGGTCTTCGCGCAGCAGCGCGGCCACGGTCGCGTTCATGCCGCGCGCTCCAGTCGCAACTCCACCGCGCGTGCATGTGCCTGCAGGCCCTCCGCATGCGCCAGCGTGGCCGCGCAAGGCCCCGCGCTGGCGATGCCGATGCGGCTGGCGTCCTGCACGGTGATCGCCTTCTGGAAACTGGCGACCGACAGCCCGCTCCACGCCCGCGCGGCACCGCCGGTGGGGAGTACGTGGTTGCTGCCGCTGCAGTAATCGCCAAGCGCTTCCGGGGTCCAGTCGCCGAGGAAGATGCTGCCGGCGTTGTGCACGCGCTCGAGCCAGGCGCGTGGATCGCGCACGGCAAGGATCAGGTGCTCGGGTGCGTAGGCATCACTGACCTCGATGGCCTGGGCGATGTCGCGCACCAGCACCAGTCGCGAGGCGGACAGGGCCTGCATGGCGATGGCGGCGCGCGGCAATCGCGCGAGCTGCGCATCGACTTCGACCGCGACCGCATCGAGCAGCGCATCACTGTCCGACACCAGCAACACCTGCGAATCCGGGCCGTGCTCGGCCTGCGACAGCAGGTCGGAGGCGACGAAGACCGGATCGGCGCCCGCGTCGGCGACCACCAGCACTTCCGAAGGACCCGCGGGCATGTCGATCGCGATCCCGCCCGGCCGCTGCAGCGCCTGCCGCTTGGCCTCGTCGACCCAGCCATTGCCGGGCCCGAACAACTTGTCGCAGCGCGGCACGCGTCCGGTGCCCACCGCCATCGCGGCGATCGCCTGCGCGCCGCCGAGCTTGAACACGCGCACGCCCGGTGCCTGCCGCGCCGCCAGCAGCACCGCGGGATCGGCGGTGCCGTCCTTGCGCGGTGGCGTGCACAGCACGATGTCCGTGCAGCCAGCCAGTCGTGCCGGAATCGCGAGCATCAACGCGGTCGAAGGCAGCGGCGCACTGCCCGCCGGCACGTACAGGCCGACGCGCGGGATGGGCCGTTGGACGCGTTCGCAGCGCAGCCCGGGCGCGGTTTCCACCGCATACGGCGCGGCGATGCCGGCGCGATGGAAGGCTTCGATGCGGCCTGCCGCCTCGCTGATCGCCGCCTGTACCTCGGGTGGCACCTGGCCGGATGCTGCATCGAACTCCACGGCATCGACTTCGAAATCCACCAGATCGACGCCATCGAATTCGCGCGTGCACGCACGCAGCGCCGCATCGCCCTCGGCTGCGACCGCATCGAAAATCGCCGCAACACCGCTGCGCACGGCGTCGGACACCGCCTGCACCGGGCGCCGCAGGACCGCCGCGCGTTCGCGTTCGCCCAGCGCATTCCAGTCGATCCGCTTCATGCCAGCATCCGCTCCACCGGCAACACCATCAGCCCACGCGCACCGGCGCGCTTCAGGTCTTCCAGCCGCTGCCAGGTCATCGCGCCATGGCAGAGCGCCTGCAAGGCAAGGGTGTCCGCACCATCGACCGCGCACATCGTCGGCGGCTCGGCATCGGGCAACAGCAGCAGCAACTGGTCGACCGCGTCGCGCGGCGCCTGGAACATCAGCAGCTTGCTGTCGCGGATGCGCAGCACGCCGTCCATCCGCCGCAGCAGCAGGTCGGCCAGTTCCGCGCGGATGTCGCCGAAAGGCTGCGCCGGACCGGCCAGCACGGCTTCGCTCTGCAGGATGTCGAGCACCGGCTTCAGCTGGTTCGCGGCCAGCGTCGCGCCGCTGGACACCAGGTCGCAGATCACGTCGGCCTGTCCCAACCGCGGCGCGATCTCCACCGAGCCATTGAGGACCACCGGTTCGGCCTGCACGCCCTGCGCGCGCAGCCAGCCACGCAGCAGGTTGGGATAGGTGGTGGCGATGCGCTTGCCGGCCAGTTGCGCCGGGCCGCCCCAGGTCCAGTCGTCGGGCACCGCCAGCGACAGCCGGCAGCCGCCGAAGCCGAGCGCGCGCCATTCGCGGAACACCTCGGGCTTGCCGGCTTCGACCCGCTCGCCGGCCTGCTCCGCCAGCACGTTGCGGCCGACGATGCCGAGGTCGCAGACGCCGTCGGCGATCAGGCCGGGGATGTCGTCGTCGCGCACCAGCAGCAGGTCCACCGGCAGCGACTCGCCGTAGCAGAACAGCTTGTCGCGGCTCTCGCGCCAGCTCAGGCCGGACGATGCCAGCAGCGCGCGCGCCGGTTCGCTGAGGCGTCCGGATTTCTGGATGGCGATGCGCAGTCGATCGCGCACCGCGCTGTTGGCGGTGGGGCTCATGGGGATGGGCTCAATGGGAATCGGTGGGCAGGCGCAGGTGACGGGCAGCCATGCCGTATCCGCCGGTGCCGCGTTCGAGCGTGCGGGCGACGCGGCCGATGGTGGTCACGCTGACCAGGGTGCGGTCGTGGATCTCGCGATACGGCACGCCCTGCAGCAACTGCGGCACTACCCGCCAACGGTCGCCCATGGCTTCCAGTTCGGCGGGCGTGCACAGGTCTTCGAGGAAGGCGCGGATCTCGGCCGCGCCCTTCAACGCGGACAGCGCTTCCGCCAGCGCCTCGATGGCGATGTTGGCGTCGTACTTCGGCAGGGGTTCGGCTCGCTGTTTCATTGAATTAACGTATTAGCGTGTTAATACATTAACTTGCAATCACGCAAGCGGTCAACCCCGGCGGTGCGCCTGAGCTCAAGGTCGTGGCGCGATCAGATCGACCGGATCAGCCCAGCGCCTTGCGCGCCGCCGCCAGCACGCGACCATCCGCGACCAGGGCGACCGCCGTGGCCACCTCGCCGTCCATCGCGCGGTCACGGTCCAGGAACGGGATGTGCGCGCGGATCTCGACATGCGCGGCCGCGACCGCCCGACCCGGGCGGAATTCGGCGGCTCTGGCCAATTGCGCACGAAGGCCATCGACTTCGGCGAGGAAATCAGCACGGTCGGCGGCATCCGGCAGCGGCCCGCCCTGCACCTTCGCCGCGAAACCCTCGGCATCGGTGCGATCGGCGAGATCACGGGCGGCATTGATCATGTCGCGGCGCAGGTCGAGCGCCTGCGCGGCGGTGTACAGCTCGAGCCCGAGCACCTTGCCCAGGTCGGCGGCCATCGCCAGCACGTGGCGGGCCTCGTTGGCGCCCATCGAGACATGGTCCTCGGCGTTGGCCGAGGTCGGGATCGAGTACACCGAGGCCGGCATCGCCCGGCTCGCCAGGTCGTTGACGATCGCCGCGGCGGTGTACTGCACGATCATGTGGCCGGACTCGGTGCCGTCCTCGTTGCCGATCAGGAACGCCGGCAGGCCGTCGTTGGTGGCGGGATCGACCAGCTTGTTGAGGCGGCGCTCGCTGATCGACGCAAGCACGGGAATCGCCGCCTTCAGGTAGCTCATCGCCAGCGCCAGCGGCATGCCGTGGAAATGGCCGGCCGAAATCACCTGCTCCTCGACGTGCTCCGCCTGCTTGTCCGGGAACACGAGCGGATTGTCGGTGAGCGCATTGAGCTCGATGTCGAGCACGCGCTTGGCCTGCTCCAGCGCATCGCGCACCGCGCCATGCACCTGCGGGATGCAACGCAGCGAATAGCTGTCCTGCGGCTGGTGCTTCTTGCCGCCACGGAACGGCCGGAAGCGCCGATAGAACTTCTCGCGGCCGTGGCGCTGGCCGAACGGCACCCAGTCCCAGCCGATGTCGAAACCGAGCGCCTGCGCATGCGGCGTGTCCCAGCTGCCCGGCAACCACGGCCGGAACTTGGGCACCAGATGGTAGGCGATGTCGGCCAGGGTGGAGCCGTCGAGCAGGCGCAGCAGGTTGTCCGCCGTCTTCAGCTGGCCAGGATGCGGACGCAGCGCATGCACCTCGGGCGCGAACGCACCAAGGCGCCCGGCGAAGGCATCGATGGTCATCGCCGCGGCGAGGTCCGCGGTGTCGAGCAGGTCGTCCAGCTGCTGCACCGCAAGCACACCCGTCGCCAGCATCTGCGCGGTGCCGTTGTTCAGCGCCAGGCCTTCCTTGTACGACAGCGTGACCGGCTCGAGTCCCTTGCGGCGCAGCGCCTCGGCGCCGGCAACACGCTCGCCATCGACGAAGGCCTCGCCGCCGCCGAGCAGGACGATGGCCAGGTGCGACAGCGGCGCGAGGTCGCCCGACGCACCGACGGATCCCAATTGCGGCACCACCGGCACGATCCCGGCATTGAGCATCGCCGCCAGCGCCTGCAAGGTCTGCACGCGGATGCCGGAATGCCCGCGCAGCAGCGTATTGATGCGGATGCACAGCATCGCCCGCACCACCTCCGGCGCGAACGGTTCGCCCACGCAGACCGCATGGGTGACGATCAGGTTGCGCTGCAGTTCGATGTGCGGCGACTGCCCGGATCGCGCCGCGCCCGGCAACTCGTCGCGCAACGGATGCGCGCCGAGCAGCTTGTCGGCGTTGCTGCCGAAGCCGGTGGACACACCGTAGATCGGCTCCTCGCGGGCGACCTGCGCGGCCAGGAAATCGGCGGCGCGCGCGACCCGTGGCAAGGAGGCCTCGTCCAGTTCGATGCCTTCGCCGCGCGCCACCTGCAGCAGTTGCGCGCGCGTCAGCGAAACGCCATCCAGGCGCACGCTCATCGCGCCTGCCCCCCGGTGGTGCGCAGTTGTTCGCGCTCGACCAGCAGCGTGGAGGCCAGTTCGGCCTCGGCCACCTCGAACTGCTCGCCGCGCCGCAGGTCCTTGACCGCGACCACGCCGCGCGCGGCCTCGTCCTCGCCATGCATCACGACGAAGCGGATGCCGGCCTTGTCGGCGTACTGCAGTTGCCTGGCCAGCTTGCGCGGCTCCAGCTGGGTCTCGACGTTGAGTCCGGCCGCGCGCAAGCGCTGCGACAGGCCCAGCGCGTGGTCGAGGCCCGCATCGTCCAGCAGCGCGATCAAGGCATCGACCGAACTGTCGGCGGTGTCGACCAGGCCGGCGTCCTTCAGTTGGAAGAACAGCCGGGTCAGGCCGATGGAAATGCCGACGCCGGGCAACTTCGACTTCGTGTAATGGCCGGCGAGGTTCTCGTAGCGCCCGCCCGAACAGATCGATCCGATCTGCGGATAGGCGTCCAGGGTGGTCTCGTAAACCACGCCGGTGTAGTAGTCCAGGCCACGCGCGATCGACAGGTTCAGCGCATATCGCGACTCCGCGACCCCGAGCGCCCGCAGTTGCGCCAGGATCGTGCGCAGTTCGTCCCGGCCCTCCTCGAACAGCGGCGTGCCGCTGCCCAGTGCATCGAGGTTCGACAACGCATCGGCGTGGCCGGTCGAACGCACCCGGGAGAACCCCATCAGGCGGTCGATCACGTCGCCGGCCAGCCCGAACCCTTCGCCCGCCAGGGTGGCGCGCACGGCGTCCTCGCCCCGCTTGTCCAGCTTGTCGAGTTCGCGCAGCACCGCGAACTGGGTATCGCCCTCGATGCCCTGCCCCTCGAAAAAGCCACGCAGCAGCTTGCGGTGGTTGAGCTGGATGGTGAAGTCGCCGATCGCCAGGCGATCGAACACCGCCGCGATCACCGCGGGCACCTCGGCATCGAAGCGCGGCGACAGCGCGTCCTTGCCGACCACGTCGATGTCGCACTGGTAGAACTCGCGGAAGCGTCCGCGCTGGGCGCGTTCGCCGCGATACACGCGCTGCATCTGGTAGCGGCGGAACGGGAACGCCAGGTCGTGCTCGTGCTCGGCCACGTAACGGGCCAGCGGCACGGTCAGGTCGAAGCGCAGGGCCAGTTCGGGCAGGCCCTCGCCGCCCCCGCTTTCGGCAGACTTGTTGAGCGCGCCGGTGGACTGAACGAAATACACCTGCCGCTCGGTCTCGCCGCCGGACTTGGTCAGCAACACCTCGGACAGCTCCATGACCGGGGTTTCCACCGGCAGGAAGCCGAAGCGCTCGAACACCTGGCGGATCGTGTCCAGCATGCGCTGGAAGGCGATCTGGTCGCGGGGCAGCAGCTCCATGACACCGGGCGGGGTGCGTGGCTTGATCAAGGCGAGGACTCCGGCACGGAATGGCGCCAGTTTAACCGCCGGCGGCTTGCGCACAGCCGCCCCCTTGCCGACCGCGCCACATATCCCTAAAATGCGCGGCTCTGCTGTCGGGGTGTAGCTCAGCCTGGTAGAGCGCTACGTTCGGGACGTAGAGGTCGCAGGTTCGAATCCTGTCTCCCCGACCAACAGATTCAAGCAGTTACGACGAAGCCGCCGAAAGGCGGCTTTTTCGTGGGCGCCGCGAATGCCGGCGTCGGGGAACGCCACGCCATTCGCCGCACGGTGTCCAGCCACCGTGCGATCCTGCGTTTGCACAAGCGTCGCCTGCCGGATGGATGCATGCCCGAAGCCATCGAACCACGACCTTCTTCGACCCCGCATGACCGGTCTGCCCTGTTGCGGCTGTGGGCGATGCGCGTGGTCATCCCGCTGTCGCTTGCGGTCGCGGTGGCGTTCTGCCTGCTGGCATACGCCGCCAGGCTGGCCTTGCCGGACGACAGCGCCGGGTTCCTCTCCATCCTCTGGCGCATCGGGGCCCTGTTGCTGCTCGCGCTCGCCGTGGTGGCCGCAATCGGCTGGGGCATCGCCGCCCGCGCGTCACGGCCTGTCATGGCATTGACCGATGCCATCGAGGGCCTGGGCCGCGGCGAGCAGGTGCGCCTGCAGGTCGATGACGACGCCCTCCTCGGTCGCCTCCAACGCGGCGTCAACGATGCCTCGCAGGCCCTGGCCGATGCGCGCAACCGCATGCAGAGCGAACTCGGCCGCACCGCCATCGAACTGGCCGACAAGAACAGCCGCCTCGAGGCCGCCAGCCAGTCACGCGCACGCTTCCTCGCCGCGGCCAGCCACGACCTGCGCCAGCCGCTCTACGCACTCACCCTGTTCTCGTCCGCCCTGCGTGCCGGCGAGACCGATCCAGACAAGCTCACCCGGGTGATGCACATCGAGGAATGCGTGTCCTCGCTCGACCAGTTGTTCTCCGAACTGCTCGACCTGTCGCGACTGGAGGCCGGCGTGATGCACGCGGCGATCGGCGACGTGCGCCTGGACGACGTGTTCGACGAGGTCAGCCGCAATTTCCGCATCCTCGCCGAGTCGCGCGGCCTGCGCCTGATCGTGCGCAAGACCGATGCCTGGGTGCGCACGGACCGCACCATGCTGGCACGCATCCTGAACAACCTGGTCAGCAACGCGCTCCGCTACACAGACGAGGGCGGCGTGCTGGTCGGCGTGCGCCACCAGGACGACGGCCGCCTGCGCATCGATGTCTGGGACACCGGCACCGGCATCGCGCCCGAACACCAGGCGCAGGTGTTCGACGAGTTCTACCAGGTCAGCCCCTGCGGCGACGAAGGCGGCGAACGCAAGCGCGGCCTTGGGCTTGGGCTGGCCACCGTGCGCAGGCTGGCCGAACTGGTGGGCTGCGAGGTGCGGCTGGCCTCGCGGCCACGGGTGGGGACGCTGGTTTCGCTCGTGCTCGACACCAGCCTGGCCGGTTCCGCCGCGAGCGAAGAACCCGCGGACATGCCGCTGGACATCAGCGGGCTCCGGGTGTTGGTGGTGGACGACGAAGCCAGCATCCTCGAGGGGTTGCGCGCGCTGCTGCAGGAATGGGGCTGCGAGATCCGCATCGCCGACAACGAGGCCAGCGCGATCGCAGCGGTCGTCGGCTGGACGCTGCCGCCCGACCTGGTGATCAGCGACCTGCGCCTGCGCGAAGGCCGCAGCGGCCTGGACGTCCTGCGCGCGCTGGCCCGGCACTACGGCCACGACCCGCAGCGGCCCCGGTTCGCCCGCCTGCTGGTCACCGGTGAAACCCGCCCCGACCGGATCGGCGAGATCGCCGCCAACCGCATCCCGGTGCTGTTCAAGCCGGTGTCCCCGCCCAGGCTGCGCGAAGCGATGCTCGCGACGGTCTTCGCCGCGCGCGTCACACCCGACGATCCATTACCCCAGGGCGATTCCCGATGAACGATGCATTTGCCTACGACGTGGTCGAATATCCGAGCTACATCCATCCGCAGATGCACCCCTCGCGCCTGGCCGCGCTCGCACGCCTGCATGGCATCGCCGCTGCATCGCCGAGGCAATGCCACTTGCTGGAGGTCGGATGCGGCGACGGCTTGCAGCTGCTCACGCTGGCGCAGGCGTACCCGGAGAGCCAGTTCGTCGGTGTGGACCTGTCAGCGAGCGCCATCGCCCGCGGCGAAGCCATGCGCGCATCCCTGGGACTCGAGAACCTGCAACTGGTCGCCGCCGACCTGCGGGAATGGAATCCGGGTCCACGGCCATACGACTACGTGCTGGCGCATGGATTCTATTCCTGGGTACCTGGGTTCGTGCGCGAACGCCTGCTTGCGCTGTGTGGCCAGTCACTTGCCGCTGCTGGTGTCGCTTACATCAGCTTCAATGCCCTGCCGGGCTGCCATATCCGGAAAATGCTCGCACAAATGATGAAATTCGAGGTCGGCGGCATCCCGGATCCGGGGCAACGCCTCGCCGCCGCCTCGGGCTTCCTCCAGTACCTGCGCGACGGCACTCCGGGCGACGGACGCTATGCCGAGCTGCTACGCGGCGAGGCCACCGAACTCCTGGGGCGCACGGAACCCAGCGTCGTATTCCACGACGATCTCGCCGATGTCAACGATGCCTTCCTGATCACGGATTTCGTGGCGCAAGCCGCGCCCCATGGCCTCGCATTCCTGGCGGAAGCCGACTACTCGGAGATGTCGATACATGGCGCGTCGGAATCCGCGCGTAGCCGCCTGCAAGAGCTGGAGGGTGTCGACCCGCTTCTCAAGGAACAGCACCTCGACTTCCTCAAGGGCCGCCGCTTTCGACAGACGCTCCTGCGGCGAGCGGAAGCGGCGTTTCAACCAGCTCCCCTCCGGGAGGCGGTGCTGGCCATGGAGGCCGTGGGACAAATCCGCGCGGAGGTTGCCGACGGTGGCGAAGCCGACATGCAGGCCGGTGTCAGCGTGCGTTTTGCCGGTCCGGAGGGTGCGGCGCTGCGGGTCGATCACCCGGCAGCCAAGGCTGCGCTGGTCGCGATGGGCAGCTCGTTCCCGCTACCGCTGCATGCGACCGAACTGCTCGCCCTCGCTCGCCAGGCGTGCGCCAGCCAGGCGCCCATCGAGGATGACGCCGAGGCCCTGATGCAGGTGCTGGTAGCCGGATTTCAAATGGGGCTGCTGATCCTGCATGTCGACGCACCGCGCTTTTCCGCACGAGCCGACGAATGCCCCCTCTCCAGCGCGCTGGCGCGATTGCAGATCGAAGCGGGACAAGATGTCGTGGCGAGCCTGCGCCCGTCGATGGTGCGCCTTGACAACCGCCTGGCCCTTGAACTGGCGCGACTGCTGGACGGCAAGCGCAATCGCGACACCATCCTGCACGACCTGGCGCTCCGCATGTCGAAGCTGCCGGTTCCAGGCGACGATGGCGAACAGGGCGTGAAGTCGGAAGCATGGTGGCGGCAGGTGCTCGCGCCCCAGCTTGCGGAGGGCCTGCAGCAGATGGCGCGTATGGGCTTGCTGGTCGAAACGGAGGTCGCGCGCGGCCCTTCGGATCAACGCACGACGTAGCTCTGCGTGTTGAGCTGCAGGACTGCATCGAACAGGACTTTCTCGTCATCCTCGCCCAGGTCCATGAGCGCGTCGATGCGAAAGCGCAGGGCGCGATCCAGCTCCCTCTGCGGCTCCAATTGGACTCGCACGCGGCTCAATCGCGACTCGTGCAGCGCTATCGCCTGTTCCAGTGAACGCCGGATGCGATCGCGATCCTGCGGGCTCAGCAGGCTGTAGGAGGAAAAATCCAGGATGCCATACGTCAAGGAAGACGCACGGGATTCCTTGTACGCCTCGGGAATCATGCGCGCGCCTTCAGACCGCGTGTTCAGCAGGTTTTCCAGGTCACGCGCGATCCCGTTGTGGATGTCCAACGTGGAAACGCCCCTGCCGGAATCCTCCGGCAGGGGCGCGTCGACCAATCGTTCCATCAGCGATCTGGCCACGCAGGTTTCCGCTTAGGCCGCGCTGCTATCGTTCTTCTTGATGTTCCACTTCATCGCAGTGTCGCCCGCCTTCGCGCCCTTCTCGTTTTGAGCGGTGTATTTGTACTCGATGTGGGAGAAGTTGACCGAGCACTGCTCAGAGTCTTCACCGGAGCCAGCCTGCTGGAATGACGACACCAGCAGATCCGTCAGGGTGATCGTCATGTACTCCATCTGGTCGCCGCCCTGCTTGCGACCGATCAGCACCGCCTTCTTGATGTGCTTACCATTGGCGCAGTGTTCCAGCAACTTGGGGCTGCTCTTGTCCACACGCTTGGTGAAGTGCAGGTCCTGGAACGACACCTTGCCGGTACCGCCGCCGCCGCCATGGGCCATGGTGCCGGCATTGGACGCGCCCAACGACCACGACAAGATGTCGATCTCGCCCTTGTGCTTGCCGTCGGCCGATTCACCTTCGATGCCCTCGATCTTGAGGAAGATATCGGAAGCCATGCTTGTTTCTCCTTGATTGGGATGGGGTTAATTCGCCCGCGACATCGCGATTTAGCGCGCCGACTTTGGCAGTTCTGAGACCATGCGCAGGGAGACGCTGAGCTCGTCGAGCTGGTAATGCGGGCGCAGGAAGGCGACCGACTTGAAGGCGCCGGGCTTGCCGGGCACCTCGACGACCTCGATGCGCGCCTCGCGCAACGGATACTGGGCCTTCATGTCCTGCGACGCGTTGTCGTCCAGGAGCACGTACTGCGCGATCCAGTTGTTGAGGAACAGCTCGACGCTGGACTTCGACGCGAAGCTGCCGACCTTGTCGCGCATCATCGACTTGAGGTAGTGGGCGATGCGACTGACCGCGAAGATGTACTGCAGTTGCGAGGACAGGCGCGCGTTGGCGTTGGCCGAATCGGTGTTGTATTCCTTGGCTTTCTGCGCCGACTGGGTGGAGAAGAAGGCGGCGTAGTCGGTGCCCTTGCAATGCACCAGCGGGATCAGGCCGAGGTCGGCGAGTTCCTTTTCGCGGCGATCGGTGATCGCGAGTTCGACCGGGCACTTCAATGCCACTTCGCCATCGTCGGTGGCGAAGGTGTGCGTCGGCAGGCCTTCGACCAGGCCACCACCTTCGACACCGCGGATCGCCGCGCACCAGCCGTACTTGGCGAATGCATCGGTAACCTTGGTGCCCAGCGCATAGGCGGCATTCATCCACAGGTACTTGTTGTGGTCGCTGCCGTCGGTACGCTCGACGAAGTTGAATGCTTCCACCGGATCGGTGTCCGGGCCATACGGCAGGCGGCCGAGCACGTGCGGCATCGCCAAGCCCACATAGCGCGAATCCTCGGAGGCACGGAAGCTCTTCCACTTCGCGTATTCCACGGTGTCGAAGATCTTGGCAAGGTCTCGCGGGCCAGACAATTCAGTGAAATCGTCGAAGCCCAGCAGTTCCGGCGAAGCCGCGCTCAGGAACGGCGCATGCGCCGCTGCGCAGACGTGCGAGATCTCCTCGACCAGGTACATGTCTTCCGGGTGGCGGCCGAACTCGAAGTCGCCGATCAGGGTGGCGAACGGCGCACCGCCGAAGGTGCCGTACTCTTCTTCGTAGATCTTCTTGAACAGCGTGCTCTGGTCGAAATCGGACGCACTCTTGAAGTCCTTGACCAGTTCCTTCTTGCTGGTATTCAGCACCTTGATCTTCAGGTTGGTACTGGTCTCGGAGTTGTCGACCAGGTACTTCAGGCCACGCCAGCTCCCTTCCAGTTGCTGGAATTCCGGCGCATGCATGACCGACGACAGCTGTTCGGAAAGAACGCGGTCGATCTCGGCGATGCGCGCATCCAGCGCGCCGATGGCGTCCTTCGACACCACCATCGCGCCGTCGCTGACCTGCGCCACCAATTCACTGATGAGGTCGCGGGCACGGCTGCGCTCGGTATCCGAACGGGCGATCTTGCTCTGGGTGAGGATCTGGTCGAGCAGGCCGCCTTCGGCAGCTTCTGCTACGGCGGCGCCCGCCGCCTGGGTTTCGGTATTGGCCATGATGTCTCTGCTCGTTGGGTCTTGGCGTTATGGATCGACGTTGGCGACGGTGCCAGCGCGGCGCTTATTCCTCGGACTTGCCACCGACTTCGCGGGTGAGCTGCGCGATCTTGTCGGTGTTCTGCAGGACGTCGTTCAACAGGTCTTCGAACTTGTCGTTGCCGGCCGCCTTGTTGCGCAGGTCGGCCAGCTTCTGGCGCGCCTCGAGCAGCTTGCGCAGCGGTTCGATCTGGTTGGCCACACGCTCCGGCGAGAAATCCTCCAGGCTGCGGAAGGTCAGTTCCACGCCGAGCTTGGAGCCGTCGTCGGCGAGCTTGTTGTCAACCTGCATCTGCACCCGCGGCTTCATGCCCTTGAGCACGTCGTCGTAGTTGTCCTTGTCGACGTTGACGAACTTGCGATCCTTCAACTTGCCCAGCGGCTCGGCCGGCTGCCCGCTGAAGTTGCCGACCACGCCGGCCACGAACGGCAGTTCCTTCTTCTCGATCGCATCACCGACCTCGACGTCGTAGGTGAGCTGCACGCGCGGCGCGCGAACGCGATCGAGCTTGTGTTGGGTGCTTTCCTTCTTGGCCATGACGTTCCCCGTACGCGGTGTGGTGGTGCGACTGTGGTGGCCGGGCGTCCGCGAAACACGCGGTCATGACCCGGAAATTGCAAACGAGTCTAGGAAGCAGGCCGCGGGCGAAACATCCGTCGGACGGCCAGAAATGGGCATATGCCATTCGACCTGACAGGCGGAATGGCCGCCGACCACGCGCAAATGCGTCCCTGGCGCATGTCAGAACGACGGCGGCAGGCCCACCCTCTCGCGGATCGACGACAAGGTGCCTTCGTCGCGAATGAGTTCGGCGAGGAACTGCTCCAGCGGCATGTTCGCCCAGAGGACCGCACGTTCCAGCAGGTAGGCCACCGGGCTATGCGGCTCGGTCCGGCGGAAGAAGCCGGCGATCTCGCCGAGCGCTCGCAGGGCTGCTTCCTTCGACGCAAGGCTACCGCCACCGAGGTCAAGCGCGACACCGCCGCCCCCACCCGTCGCGCCGCCCACCGTGCCCGCGCTGCCATCCGCCGCGGCGCCAGCGCCTTCCTCGTCGACCGCAGCGATGCCGCCGATGCCTTTGGCCGTCGCGACCCTCGAATAGACCTGCTGGATCTTCTTCAGCGCGTCGTCGATCGGGGCCAGGTTGGGCGCATCGCGACCGAGCCTTCCATCCGACACCGCGCCGAAGCGGGTGAACGCATCACGAGCCGCCTGTACCTCGACCAGTCGCTCCAGCAGCATTGGCTCAGGGGTTGCGATCATCCGCGCGTCGTAGGCCTCGCCGTTGATCCGCCCTTCGTCGAGCGCCGCCTGGTAAGCCTCGGCGTTCTGCCGGCCCAGATTGTCGACCTCGCGCGAGTCGATCCAGCCGGCCAACGTCAGCGGTGCCTGCGGGTCGTCGTTGAGGCGGATCTGCTGCAACGCGCGCGCGCCGTACGTCGCGAACCAGGCAAGCTTGCCCGCGCGTTCCTCGAGATCGCCATCGTCTGCGCGCGGGTACAGCCCATCCCAATAGGTGTCCAACAGGCCGGCCAGCAGCGCGAACCCGTCTCGCGCACCCTCCAGTCCATACCGCGAGGTCGCCGCCTCAGCCAGCCACACCGCCGCCTGCAGGTCCTTGCTGGTGCGCAGCAGGATGTCCTCCGACAGGCTCTGCGCCTCGCGCCAGTCGGCGACCTTGAGTTCGGTCTTCCATTCGCCCTGGGCCAGGTTGGGATCGTCGGCACGGCGCGCTTCGCGGATGCGGTCGAACTGGTCGGAGAAGCTGGCATCGCTGCCCGCCGGGTCGCTGCCCGGGATCGGGGCGAGGAGTTCGTTGACATCGATGGCCATGGCAGGCTCCGGGTGGCTGGGTTATTCGAGGATCACGCTCGGGACTTCGGCACGCGCGGTGCTGGCGCCGAGGTATTGCTTCATCTGGTCCGACAGCTCCACCTGCAGGAACACGCGGGCGCTGCGGAACTTGGCTTCGGCCAGGCGCTGGCGCACCTCCGACCACTGTGCGGGGCTGTAGCTCTCGCGGAAGTCCTCGACGGCGAACACGCGCGAGCCGCCGGCGAATTCCTCGATCAATTTCGCGAAGCCTTCCGGCCCCTGATAGATGCGGGTGAGGCTGATCGACTCGCCAACAGGTGCGGTGTCGACCATCTGGCTGGTGGCTGGATCGAATTCCTGCACTACCTCCGCTTCCTCGTCGGGTGGCGCCACCATGTTGATCTGGATGCTGGCGGTGAGGCAGCTGGACGGTGACCAGAACACCTTGGCGGTGGCATCGGCCAGCGAGGCCCCGGCGGAGGTGGCGCGGAAGTTGCGCTGGCTGCACTCCACCTGGAACACGGTACCGTCCCCGCCCTCGTCAAGCGCGCCGAGCTGGCTTGGTTGCACCAGGGTGAAGCTGCCGGCCAGGAAAGGGGCGATGTCGCCGAGCACCGGCAGAAACTTGCGCTGCGCCGCGACCATGTTCTGGTAGCCGGGCGTGAGCGGCATCGCAACCCCGCCGACCTTGACCGGCAGCCGCTCCTTCTCGCTGATGAAGGGCTTGAGCCAGTCGTTGACGAAGGCGCCGAGCTTGCCCTGCTCGCCATACAGCGCCTCGATCTGCTGCTCCTGCGGCAATGCCGCCAGCGGCTTGACCACGCTCTCGCGCCAGCGTTCCTGCACGTATTCGCCGGCACGGTGCACGGTCAGGAACAGCAGCAGCTTGGCCGGCCCCTGCACCACCGACCACGCCGCCAGGTCGTTGCCCTTGAACGCGGTGGCGAACTTCTCGTCGGGCTTGTCGACGGCGGTGAGCAACTCGGCATATTCCGAGGCGGGCGGCTTGTCCGCCTTGCCCCTGCTGGCGAACAGGTCGGAGGCCAGCTGGTAGACGTCCTCGCCCGAGCCTTCGGCCTGCAGGCGCAGGTAGCCGCGGGCGTAATCCGCCTGGTCGGCCGCGAGCACGCGGGCCTCGGTGTCGTGCATCGCCAGCAACCACACCGGCGGCGTGACCTTCTCGCCGCCGAACTTGAAGGAGTCGGCGACGAAGCGGCCAAATGGCCGCCAGGATTCGGTCCAGTCGCTCTTCATGCGCGCCCACGTGGCAGCCCAGCGCGACGAGAACGGCCAGTCGATCGGCAGTTCATGCAAGTTGCGCTGGGCGGACTGAAAAAAAAGCGTGTACGGATTCTGGTGGCTGGCGGCGCGCTTCTGCAGGTCGCCGTAGCGCCCGCGCCAGAGTCCGATGCCATCCTGGAAATGCGCCTGGAACTTGGCCCAGCTTGCGAAGTAATCGCGGAAGTAGGCGTTGCGAAGATCGTCGACCCGCGCTTCCTGGCCAGGTGCCTGCGCCTCCAGCGTCGTGAGCAGCGGCTCGACGATGCCTTCCCAGGCGTCGCGGGTGTAGGCGCGGGAGACCCCGGCCATCTCGCCCTCGGTGCCCACCACCGCATCCTCGGGCAGCCAAAAGGTGGCAAGGTCGAGCGCCTGGCCGCGCGTGTCGGCCCATTTCTGCAGGTCGGGCGCCCGCGGGGTGTAGCTGGCCAGCAGTTTCGTCAGCAGGCCTTCGAGCCGTTCACGCTCTGCGTCAAGGACGTTTTTTTTTTGCCAGCGCAGGTAGCCGAGATAGGTGGCGAACAGATCCGCGGCGTTCTCGCGGTCGCGACTGGTGTCGTTGCGGGGACTTCGGAACGGTGCGAACAACCGCGCGCGCGAATCGAAGCTGACATTGTTCGCCAGCTCGCGTTCGCGGCACTTGTCGTCGCAACCTTCCTCCAACAGGCGCAAGCGCTGGGTGATCGCCAGGACATGCTCGATCCCGGCGCGATGCTGCTGGATGTCGACGGCCAGCATCTGGTCCTCGGGGGCGAGGATCAGGTTGTTGAAGTCCTCGATCACGCGCTGCTTTATGTCGCGGATCTGGGTGTCGGCCTTGCGGATGCCGAAACTCAGCCATTTGTTGCTGGCTTCCGCCTCCAGTTTCTCGATCGTACGGCCACAACCGGCCACCCATTCGATGCGCCCGCTGGACGTGCGATCGGCGACTTCCGTGCACGCGGCCTGGGTCTGCGCCAGCAGGGTGGAGTCGTCGCCGCTCGCCTTCGACAGGCTGTAGGCGATCGAGGCGGACAGGCCAAGCATCGCCAGCACGCCCACGCCGGCCATCGCCATGCGTCCCGCGTTGCCGCGGAAACTGGCGCCGGCCAATGGCTGGTCGCTTGGCAGGAAGCGGGTGAACAGGTCGGCCACGAACGCACCGCCGCGATTGGTCGCATCGGCGGCGCCGGCGAAATACAGGCCGCGCCAGCGCGGCGTGCGCTGGAACGGATTGTCCTCCAGCATCAACCCGACGAACAGGCTCAGCCCCTGCCCCGCCTGGCGCAACGACTCGATGAACTCGAACACCGCGCGCCGTGCCTGCGGCGTGTGCTGCGCGCGCAATGCGGTCATCCGCAATGCGTGCAGGCGTTCCTCGATCGGCTGCATGACCTCGGCAATCCGCCCGCTGGTGGCGGCACTGACCACTTCGTTGTCGGCGAAGCGGTGGCCCAATGCCTGCGAAAACGCCTCGGCCGGCAAGGTGGCGCGCACCTGCGCATAACCCGGCAGGCGATCCAGCCCACTGACCACGAAGTACACCGGCATCTGCACCTGCAGGTGTTCCATCGCCTCGTCCACCAACCGGCGCAGGCGGGTCGCCGTCTCCTTGAGCTTGTCGGCCGGACCGACCAGGGTCTGCGCCGCCACCGTGACCACGATGCCGTTCAGCGGCAGCTTCTCGCGTTCGTTGGCGAGTTGCATCAGCGCCTGGTACCACAAGCCGCGGTCAAGCCGCGCGCCGGCGTCGGCCACCACGCGCGGATGCATCTCGATGGCGATCATCGACTTGTGGAACCACCAGCGCCAGACATCGTCCGCATCCATCGCCGGCTTGTCGGACGCCGGGAACGGCGAAACCTCGCTGCCGGCGCGCAGCACGCCGAGCACGTCTGCCGCCTGGTCGCCGACGAACAGCATCCACGGAATCCGGTACAGCGGGTTGCGGCCCTTTTCGATCTCCGGCGACCGCGCGATGGTCCGCTTGGCCTCCGCGATCGCCGCGTTCATGCGTTGCACCGGGACCTTCTCGTCGTCGGCATTGCCGGGGCCGAGGTCACCGATCCGCTTGCGCGTGCGTCCCTTCAGCGAGGCCTTGCGCTGGCCGGCGGTGAACCACCACAGCACCACCAGCGCGATCAGGCAGATCGCCAGCACCTGCCAGAAGCGCATCGGCACCATCGGGATCAGGGCCAGCCCCAGGAACACCAGCCCGACGACGACCAGCAGCAGCGCCAGCGTGACCACGATGCGCCGCAGCCAAGGCTTCTTGGCGGAGTCGGCTCCCCTTTCATACAGGGAGCCGATCCGCGAGAACATCGAGCCGATGTTCGAGAACAGGCGTTCCACGAAGTCCAGGGGGTTCACTGTGCAGGCTCCTCTTGCGCGGCTCCGGTGCTTTCGTCCGCAGGCGGTTGCGCGTCTTCCGCCGGTGCTTCGCCAACCCCGCACGCCACCAGTGCGGCCTGCTTGTCAGCGCCTTCCGCCGGCTCGGTCTGCATGAACAGGTACGCAGCCGCCAACTTGGCGTTGCCACGGTTGGCGTCGAGCATCCGTCGCAGCCTTGGCAGGTAATCCTTGGCCGCTTCGGCCTCCGGCAATGCATCCGTGTAGAGCGGCGTGGGCGAGCTGATCACGGTGATCAGCTCCTGGCCCAACGGCGGGCAGACGACCCAGCCGCGGCCCTCCTCGCCGATGGTGAGCTGTTCGCTGCCGCCGAAGGTGCGGCCGGTCTCGGATTCCTGCGGATGCGGGAAGATGTGCGCGACGTCGCCGGTCACCGTGTAGTAATCGACGTACAGGTAGCCGTCGTAATTCGGCTCGGTGACTTTCACGGTGATCTTCTCGCCTTCGATGAAGCGCTCGGAATGGCCAGTGAACGGGGTCACGGTCAGGCCGTATTGGCCGTCGTCGTTGCGCGCCTTGTAGGCCTTGAGGATGTCCACCACCTCGCAGTGCGGCCAGATGCGGTGCTCCACCTGCACGTCCGCGGAGTCGACGCCCTGCACCCCAAGTACGCGCTGCTTCACGGCGGCGATGTCGTCCGCGCGCGAGACGTAGCCCGTGACTTTCACCGCACCTTCGTCGACGCTTGCTTCGAGCGCGGAGCACGGGAACGCCGCCAACTCCTTCTGCACCGGCGCCAGGATCGAGGGCTTCGGGTTGAACAGGATCCACCCGAGGTAGAGCAGCGGGATCAGCAGGGCGACCAGTGCGCCGATGCGCAGCAGCATGCGGTCCCACTGTCGCGGATATTTCGGGCCGGACGGATCGGCGACGCCATACGGCTGCGGGGTGATCTTCTCCTCGCGCAGGGTGTGGATCGGCGCAGGGGCGACCGGCAATTGCCGCGCGTGCAGCTCCTTGAGCTTGCCGAGCTCGCCGGTGTCGGCGTTCTCGTAGTAGTACTGGCCGACGAAGCCGCACAGGATCGCGTGGTAATAGACCTCGCGCACTTCGTCCTGGTCCTGCTTGATCGCGGACAGGTGCTGGAAGAATTCGTTGCCTGCGTTGTTGGTGTTGAACATCGTCACCTGCAACGGCGGCGCGCCGCTGACCAGCCAGGCCGGGTTGCGCGCCATGATCTCGTCGATCCAGGCCACCACCGCGAAGGCCGCGCCATCGACCTGTTCCGGCCGCTTGCCGTCCGCCAGCGACGCGGCCTTGGCGCGGTCGATCAGTTCGCGCGCGCGGGCGATGACCGATGGCGCCGGTTCGCTGGCCTGGTTGGCGCTGACCTTCTCGTCCAGCGCCAGGCCATACGAGAACAGCGGGGTGAAGTGGTGCAGGAGTCGGGCCATGCGTTCAGTCCTGCGTTGCGACCGGGAACAGCTTGATCACGGTCGAATCGGCGGGCAGGTCCGAAAACACCGCGATGTTGCGGCCGTTCTTGATCATCTGCCAGAAGGGATGAGTGGTGTCGACGAGGAAGTACGTCGTGTTCGGGCTCTTCTGCGGCAACTCTTCCGGCGGTACCGGCAGCAGGTCGATCTTCAGGCCGAACAGCGCCGCCGACAGCAGGCGCGGCATTTCGTCCATCGAGGCGATCTTGCCGGTGCGCGACAGCCGCGCGAATAGTTCTGCGCCCTTCTGCTCCGACTCGAAGGCCAGGTAGAAGCGGGTCTTGTCGTTCTCGAACAGGTTGGCCGGCAGGTCGGCGCGGTAGAAGCGCCCGTCGTGCGCGAGGGTGATGCCGACCTCGGCGCCGACCGTCAACGCCTTGATCAACGCCTCGGCGCGGTCGAAGCCGATCCGGAAGCAGCGCCGCAGGTCTTCGTGGTCGTAGTCGGGCAGTTCGGTCTCGCGCGGCTTGTTGGCCAGCTCGCCGAAGTAGCCGATGTCCTCGGAGAACACCGAGAACTCCGCCACCAGCCGACGCAGGTCCTGGTACATCGCATACGCCGACACGGCGTTGAGGCGCGCATGTTCCTGGAACAGCGGGATGTGGCGGCCGAAGGTCTGCATCATCACCACGCGCATGACTTCCTGCGCGCTGGTGGAGGCCGCGCGGATGCCGCGCTGGCGCTTGACCGCGGCGAAGTCCTGCCCGCGCGACACCAGCAGGTCGCGCAGCGCGCGCGTCCAGCGCAACAGGTTGTGCGAGGCCGCGATGGCGGTGGTGGGCGGGATGTAGTCGTGCGACAGCTTGAACTTGCCTGGCCCGGCCGGCAGCAGTTCGGCGAACTTGTAGCTGTCCGAGGAGCGCACGATGGCCTCGGCGTTTTCGTCCAGGCCGGTGACGATGTTCGGCTGGTACAGCAGGAAATCGACGTCGGACTCCGGTGCCTGCGGGTCGAACGGATCCGCCAGGTTGTCGGTGGCCAGCACGTGCCGGGCGAGCAAACGCTCTGACTCGCGCTGCGACAGCCCCTGGATCGCGCGCTCGCGGTTGAACACCAGCCAGACCGGGATGGGATCGTTGCCGGGCACGCGCAGCTCGGCGATGTTGCGCTGTGGCACCCGCGTATTGCCGCCGGCGGTATCCACCGAGCCACCGGCCAGGCGCTCGCCGGTGCGGGTCACCAGGGCGAACTGCTCGACGTCGACCACCCCGCTGCCAAGCGCGTCCTCGCGCACACGCAGGGCCTCGTAGCCCCACGGGAACGGCGTCAGGCGCAGGTGCAGCGCGTGCCGGCATGCCTGTTCCCACGCATCCTGCGCCTGCAGGTGCTGCGGACTCAGGAACGCGCCCTGGCCCCAATGGACCTGCCGATCCCCGTTCATGCCGAATGCCATGCCGTTCGCTCCCTTGTGCGCTGCCCCACTCCACTCTCCCGATAACGCAAGAACCCGCTCACAACGGCAGCGCCTCGATCAGGTAACCGTCGCGGCGCAACGCCGCGAGCAGTCCGTCTTGCCCGACCAGATGGACCGCACCGACCGCCACCAGGCACGGACCGTCCTGGAACAGGGTCTCCAGTTGCCCGATCCAGCGCGCGTTGCGGTCTTCCAGCAGGCAGCGCCGCGAACGTTGCTCGATCGCCTTCGCCTGGTCGCCGAGGCCTTCCATCTCGTCGATGCTTGCCAGCCATGCATCCAGGTTGCGGCCGCGATAGAACGCCATCGCCTCGGCCGACTCGATGCGCAGGATCCATGACCCACGCAGGCGCTCGGCCAGCACCGTCGAATGCTCCGACGCCGGCACGCAATCGAGCGCCTGCAATTGCTGCTCGAGCGTCTCCAGGTGCGCCATGCGCTTGCCGGCACCACCGGCCATGCGCTGCAAGCGCGCATCCATGGTCGCCTCGCCACCGCTTTCGCCACGCGCCTCCAGCAGGGCCAGCACCGACCACGGCTTCATCCGCTGCAGGTCCTGCGGGCGCACCTGCGGCAGAAGCGCATTCGCCTGGGCCAGCGCGTCCTTCCCGATCATGCCGGCGAGCGGCGTCTCCACCGGCAACCAGCGATAGCGGTCGTATTCGGGTTTCCAGGCTTCGTCGAGATTGGCCTCGTTGACGAAGGTCTCCGCCTCGCCCATCAGCTGTTCGATCTTCGCGTAGTCGATGCCCTGCTCTTCCGGGGTGCCGAAATGGATCGTGCCCATCAGGTAGCTCGGGCGTGGCGGCACCGCTGCGGAGACCGCCGGGGCCGGCGCGGGCGCGGCGGTGGCGTCGGCGGACGGCGCCACCGCTGCCTGTCCGAGCTCCGCCGGCAACGACGCGGTGCTCGGCGGGGTCACCCGGAACACCACGCCACGCAGACGCGGGGGCGTGGCCACCGGCGCGATGTCGGCAGGCACCGGGGCGACGGCCGATATGGGCGCGCCATCGGCTGCGGGCATGATCGGCGGCGTGGGCGGAACCTGCTGCTCCTGCACGGGAGCGACCTGCTCCACTCGCGCGGCGACGGCGTCTCGCGCGGCCTGCGCGGACACCCCACGGGTTGCCTGGGTTGGCGTGGCAGCCGGATCGGCAGCGGTCGGGGCCTGTGCCGCGACGCAGGCGCATGCCAACCAGAGCATTGCCGCCAGCAGCCTGCGCAAGCACGCATGGGCAGGCGGGAACGCATCGCGCTGGCGGGCCATCCCGGTCATCGGCATTCGGATTCGTCGGCGCCGACGGGGCGCACGCTGCCGGGCATTCTTCGGCGTGCGCGCCACCACCAACCATATGCCGTAGGAGCTATGCCGTAGGAACGGCGCCCGCTCCTTGCTGGCGGCTCCGCACACCGACTAAGGTGTGGCCCATCGAGCGCCCGCGCGTTCGCCGCAGCCTGCGCGACATCGCGCGACCGGACAGGACACGCATGAAGATGCCGCAATGAAAGTGCTCATAGCGGACGACCACCGCCTGATCATCGAAGGGGTGAAGCTCAAGCTGGCCGAGCTCGACCCCACCGTGGAGACGGTGGTCGCGATGAACCTGGACGAACTCGACAAGGTCGTGGCGAGCCATGCGGATTCGCTGGACCTGGCGCTGGTCGACATCACCATGCCCGGCACCCAGGGCCATCAGCATGTCAGCCGCCTGCGCGCCCAGGCCCCGGCGCTACCCGTGATCGTGCTGTCGGGTTCGGAGGATGTGGACCTGATGCGTTCGCTCATGGAAATCGGCGTGCTCGGCTTCATCCCCAAGGCCTATTCCCCGGAAGTGATGCTGTCCGCGATCCGGCTGGTCATGGCCGGCGGCATCTACATCCCGCCACTGCTGCTGGCGAATGCGCAGGCGCAGGGGTGGCAACCCGGCGAGGTCGCCACCCCACCCCCCGCCGCCCCGGTACGCGGCATCGATGGCCTGCGGAAACTCCTGACCGAGCGCCAGATCGATGTCATGCGGCTGCTGTCCCAGGGCAAGCCGAACAAGCTCATCGCGCGCGACCTGGGCATCAGCGAGGGCACGGTCAAGATCCACCTGGCCGCCATCTTCCGTGCGCTGAATGTACGCAACCGGGTCGAGGCAGTGGTCGCCTCGCGCAAGCTCCAGGACCTCTGATCACGCCAGCCCGCGGGCCATAGTGCGTACGCCGTATTGTCGGCTCCGGGGGCCGGGCGCAGCCTGATCGCATCGTGCACGGCCCCGTTCGAGGCCGTCGAGGCAAGGCCATGACACCCACCGCAAACGCCATCCACCTGCGCCGGCTGCGCGCACCGCTGCTCGCCCTCGGCATCGCCCTCTCGAGCTTCGCCGCCGCGCAGAGCGCGCCGGAGGGACCGGCGAACCCGGACCTGGGGCCGGCCTTCGCGACCAAGACCGCCGCCTATGTGCCGGTGATGTTCGACGAGATCCCCGGCTGGGGCGACGAAAGCTTCGACGAGACGTATGCAAGCTTCAGCACCAACTGCAAGGCGATGAAGCGCCGCTCCGCCTGGGCGCCCCTGTGCGCGAAACTGGCCAAGCTGCCGCGCAACGACGAAGCGCTGCGCCAGTTCATGCACGATGAGTTCTATGCCTACCAGATGCTGACGTCGACGCGCAGCGCGACCGGCAAGCTGACCGGTTATTTCGAGCCGCTGATCTCGGGCTCGCTGCACCAGCAGGGCGCGTACAAGTACCCGATCTACGGCATCCCCAAAGACATGTACATGGTCGATTCGCGCACCGTGGCGGGACAGTCCAGCCGCTGGCTGAAGGTCGCCGATGGCCGCCTGGTCGGCGCCGATGCCGGCGCGCCAGGCGCGCGCCAGTACACCATCGACCTGGTCGGGACCTCGCCGAACAACCGCGACAAGCGCTATCGCGTGCGCGTGGTGGGCAACACCATCAAGCCGTACCCGACCCGCCAGGTGATCGACGCCAGCGGCATCGATGCACCGGTGCTCGCCTGGGTCGCGGATCCGTTCAAGCTCTACTCGATGCAAATCCAGGGCTCCGGCAAGATCCAGCTCAAGGATGGCGGCCTGATCCGCCTCGCCTATGCCGAGCAGAACGGCCATCCATTCATGCCGAACGCCACCCGCGGCGATTCCGACGCGATCCTGCTGGCGATCAAGGCGCGTGCGTTGCAGCAACCGCTGGTCGCCGAGCCCACCACCGACATCGAGATCCCCGGCGGCACCCGCGGCGCCAGGAAACAGGCGTCGGGCGGCAATGCGGTGGATGATGAAGTGGCGCGGATCGTCGCTGCCTTGCAGGGCGGCGGCCCTGCGAGCGCCAGCAGCGGCTCGCGTCCGGTCGCCAAGGCCAAGCCGAAGCCGCGCCCGAAGGCCAAGCGCCCGGCCGCGGCACCTGCGCAGGACGTCGACAGCAGCGTCGCGATCGAAGTCGAGTCCTCCGAGGTCGAGGCGATGATCCAGGCCTTGCTCACCGCACCGGTGGCCGACGAAGGCTATGTCGCGCCGGAAGAGGAAATCGCAGTGGCCGCAGTCGCGGATGCCCGGCCCGTCTCAAGCGGCAAGGCATCGCCCAAGACCTCGTCGGGCGCGCCGAAGATGGACATGTCCGAATTCGAGGGCAAGGGTGGCGGCAAGGCCGCGGGCCAGGCGGTGGGCAGCGGGGTGGCGGTGCCGCGCACCGGCATCCCCGACCCCAGCTACGTATTCTTCCGCCGCATCGGCGATGGCCCTGAAGGCCCGATCGGCGCACTCGGCGTGCCCCTCAGCGCGGGCCGCTCGATGGCGGTGGATCCGCGCGCCACCCCGCTTGGCGCGCCGGTGTTCATCGATGGCATGCAGCCGGGCAACAAGGGGCCGATGCGGCGCCTGGTGTTTGCGCAGGATACCGGCGGCGCGATCCGCGGCAGCGTGCGCGGCGATTTCTTCTGGGGCTTCGGCGACAAGGCCGGCAAGATGGCGCTGGCGACCAACCAGCCGGTGCGGATGTGGCTGATGCTGCCGAAGTCGGTGGCCGGCAGCGCCGCCGCCAGCGGCATCAAGACCCGCGGTGCGGGCGGTACCGAGGCGCTGCGCGATTGCGCGGTGCCGGACGAGGAATTCTGCGTCGAGGACGACGGCACCACGCTGGACACCCTCGTGCCCGGGTTGTAGCGCGCACGCAATCGCGACGACGCGACGGCCATCGAGTCCGCACCAGAGGGCATACGCCTTCCGGCGAATGGCTGCCCCGGTGGTGGCTATCTAGCCTGTATGGGCCATAGGTCGCGCATGACGCGCGCTCGGGCCCATGCCGCGGGACCGCCATGCTCGACGAGCTGCTGCCGTATTACGAGAACGAACTCACCTACCTGCGGCGGCTGTCGAAGGAGTTCGCGTCCAAGTACCCCAAGATCGCCTCGCGGCTGCAGATGGAAGGTGAAGTCTGCGAGGATCCGCACGTCGAGCGGCTGATCGAATCGTTCTCGTTCCTCACCGCGCGCATCCACAAGAAGCTGGACGACGAGTTCCCGCAGATCACCGAGGCGATGCTGTCGGTGCTCTATCCGCACTTCCTGCGGCCGGTGCCGTCGATGTCGATCGCGCAGCTGCAATTGGCACCCGGCGCCGAAATCAGCACGATGCAGGAACTGCCGCGGCACAGCCAGTTGCTGACCCGCCCGGTGCAGGGCCTGCCGATCCGCTACCGCACGGGTTATCCGGTCGAAGTCTGGCCGATCCGCATCGCCGATGCGCGCCTTGAAGCCGCGGAGCGCTCCGCCTTCGCGGTGACCCGCAACGATACCGTCGCGACCCTGCGGCTGCGGATCGAACCGACCGCGCAGCTGCCGTTGTCGAAGCTGCCGATCGGGCGCCTGCGCCTGTACCTGGACGGCGAAAGCCCGCTGGTCCATGCATTGCACGAACTGCTGCTCAATGCCACCGCGAGCATCACACTGCGCGCGCCGGACGACGCGCCGCAGGTGCCACCGCTGCGCCTGCCCGCGTCGGCCCTGCAACCGGTCGGCTTCGAGGAGGAGGACGCGCTTCTCGATTACGACTCGCGCTCGTTCCTCGGCTACCGGCTGATCCAGGAATACTTCGTGTTGCCGGAGAAGTTCCTGTTCATCGACCTCACCCGGCTCGACCTCTCGCGTTTCGACGGCGCGGTGGAAGTCGCCATCGAACTCGGCGCGTTCGGCCGCCCGGAGCGCCTGCAGCGGCTGGAGCAGGCGGTCAGCGCCGACACCTTCCGCTTGTTCTGCACGCCCATCGTCAACCTGTTCAAGCAGCAGGGCGAACCGATCCGGCTGTCGCAGGAACGCCACGAATACCAGGTCGTCCCCGATGTTCGCCGCCCGCTGGGGCTCGAGGTGTACTCGGTGGACTGGGTGCGCAAGTTCAGCCGCACGCCGACCGGCAACGATTCGGTCGAGTTCTATCCCGCCTACTCCGTGCAGCACGGCCTGCACGACGACGGCAGCGGCCATTACTGGTACCTGCAGCGGCGTCCGTCGCTGCTGCCGAACGACGACGGCTCGGACGTGATGCTGAGCCTGGTCGACCGCGAGATGAACCCGCGCACCCCGTCGGTGGAAACATTGTCGGTCAGCCTGACCTGCACCAACCGCGACCTGCCCTCCGCCTTGCCGTTCGGCGGCGACGAGAGCCAGCTGCAACTGGAACAGGGCGGCGTGATCGCCGGTGCGCGCCTGCTCAAGAAGCCAAGCGCGACCTGGCGCGCGCCGATGCGCCAGGCCAACCAGTGGCGGCTGATCTCGCACCTCTCGCTCAACCACCTGTCGATCGTCGATGGCGGCCGCGAGGCGCTGCTGGAGATCCTCAGCCTGTACAACTTCGCGGACTCCGGCACCCTGCGCAAGCAGATCGCCGGGATCACCAGCGT
Source organism: Thermomonas sp. (assembly GCA_035456065.1). Lineage (GTDB taxonomy): Bacteria > Pseudomonadota > Gammaproteobacteria > Xanthomonadales > Xanthomonadaceae > Thermomonas. The sequence continues at coordinate 215,829 of DATIDW010000042.1, forward strand.
GGGCGGCAAGCCGTCCACCACCCGCGTCGGCCAGGCCCCGCGCCAGGCCTTCGTGCGTGGCACCGAGATCGAACTCGAGTTCGACGAGAACCAGTACGTTGGCTCGGGCGTCTACCTGATGGCCTGCATCCTCGATCGCTTCTTCGGGCTCTATTGCACGGCGAACTCGTATACACGGCTCAGCGTGCGCACCCAGCAGCGCGAGGACTGGATGGTCCGCTTCGCGCCGCGCAGCGGGAGCCTGCCGCTGGTATGACCACCGAGAGCGCAGGCCCCCAGCCGCCGCGCCACGACCACGTGGCTTCCATCGATCCCATGCAGCCCGCCCTGGAGCGATTGCATGCGGAACCGGGGCGCTTCGGATTCTTCCAGGCCGTCCGCCTGCTGTATTCGGCCAACGGTTTCGACGGCCGTGGCACCGGCTCGCGCCCCGGCCCGCTGCGTTTCACGACGCCCGCGTCGCTGGCGTTCCCTCCGTCGGAACTGGATTCGATCGAGACCGGCGACATCAACACCCGCGTCTGCGTGAACTTCATGGGCCTGACCGGCCCCTCCGGGGTGCTGCCGCGCACTTACACGGAGTTGCTGATCGCCCGCAAGACCCATCGCGACCGCAGCGCACACGAATTCCTCGACCTGTTCAACCATCGCCTGGTCTCGCTGTTCTGGCTGGCGTGGGCCAAGCACCGCCCGGAGATCGGGCGCCAGTTCGGCTTCCAGAACTCGGTGTTGCGTTACCTCGAGCACGTGGTCGGACTGGGCACGCCGGCGCTGCAGGCGCGGCTGCACCCGAACCGGCGTGTCGCGACGAAAACCCGGGAACTGCCCGGCGCGGCGCTGGTGTATTTCTCCGGCCTGGTCGCGCAGCGCCCGCACGGTGAGCGCGCGATCGCGCAGGTCGTTTCGGCGGTGGTCGGCGCGCCGGTGCACGCCGCGGGTTGCCTGGGCACATGGCAAACGATCTCGACCGACGCGCGCACGCGGCTGGGTCGGGATGCCCACCGTCTCGGCCACGGCTGCGTGCTCGGCAGCCGCTACTGGGACCGCCAGACCACCTTGCGCCTGACCATCGGCCCGCTCGATCGCAGCCGTTTCAACACCCTGCTGCCACGCGGCCCGCGACTCGGCGACGTGATCGAACTCACCCGCTTCCTCACCGGGCTGGCGATCGACCTGCGCGTGCGGCTGTCGCTGCGCGCGGACCAGGTTCCGCCGCTGCGGCTGGGGGCGCGCGACCAAGACCGCCCGCAACTGGGCTGGAACACCTGGCTGGGCGGTCGTCGCGACCCACGGCCGGCAAACGACTGCGAATTCCACTTTTCCGCAATGGGAGGCCAATCATGGCACTGAACCTTCGGTCGCTGATCGCGCGACTCAACACCACCACCCGCGGCGCGATGGAAGGCGCTGCCGGCCTCTGCATGTCGCGCGGCCATTACGAAGTGGAAGTCGAGCACCTGCTGGTCAAGTTGCTCGAGACCGAGAACACCGACATCCGCCGCATCCTGCGCCAGTTCGAGATCGCGCCAGAGGCCTTGGAGCGCGAACTGGGCAAGGCGCTCGACGGCTTCAAGACCGGCAACCAGCGCACGCCAGCGCTGTCCGCGATGATCCCGAAGCTGTTCGAGTCGGGTTGGGGCTGGGCGTCGATCGAATTCGGCGAGGCGAAAGTCCGCAGCGGCCACCTGCTGGTCGCCCTGCTCGCCGACGCCGAACTGCGCCGACTGGTGAGCGTCAGCGCCCGCTCGCTCGAAAAGATCAACCTCGAAACCCTCACCAAGAATTTCCACGCGCTCACCGAAGCCTCCAGCGAGGCCCGCGATGCGCGGGCACTCGGCGACGCCGGCGGTGCGCTTGGCGGCGACGCGGGCACGCCCGGCAGCGCCCCGGCCGGCGGCAAGCCGAGCCGCACGCCGAACCTGGACCAGTACTGCATCAACCTCACCCAGCGCGCTCGCGAAGGCAAGCTGGATCCGGTGCTGGGACGCGATTCCGAGATCCGCCTGATGGTGGACGTGCTGACCCGCCGCCGGCAGAACAACCCGATCCTCACCGGCGAGGCCGGCGTCGGCAAGACCGCGGTGGTCGAAGGCCTCGCCTTGCGCATTTCCGCCGACGACGTGCCACCGCAATTGCGCGGGGTCGAACTGATGTCGCTGGACCTGGGCCTGCTGCAGGCCGGTGCATCGGTGAAGGGGGAATTCGAGAATCGCCTGAAAGGCGTGATCGAGGAGGTCAAGTCCAGCCCCAAGCCGATCATCATGTTCATCGACGAGGCGCACACGCTGATCGGCGCCGGCGGCGCGGCGGGCCAGAACGATGCGGCCAACCTGCTGAAGCCGGCGCTGGCACGCGGCGAGATGCGCACCATCGCCGCGACCACCTGGTCGGAATACAAGAAATACTTCGAGAAGGATCCCGCGCTCACCCGCCGCTTCCAGGTCGTCAAGGTCGACGAACCGGACGACGAGAAGGCGGTCTCGATGCTGCGCGGCGTCGGCCAGGCGATGGCCGCCCACCACAAGGTACGCATCCTCGACGAAGCCATCATCGAGGCGGTCAAGCTCAGCTCGCGCTTCATCCCCGGGCGCCAGCTGCCGGACAAGGCGGTGAGCGTGCTGGACACGGCGTGCGCGAAGATCGCGATCGGCCAGAACGCCACCCCCGCGCGGATCGAAGACGCCAAGCGGCGCCTCGACGTGCTCGCCACCGAACGCGCGCAACTCGACAAGGAAACCGCCGGCGGTGCCGCGCATGAAAAGCGCCTCGGCGAGATCGCCGAGGAAACGGCGAAGGTCAGCGAAACCCTGGCCGCGGACGAAGCCCGCTTCGCCCAGGAAAAGGAACTGGTCGGCAAGATCCATGCGGAGCTCGACAAGGTCGAGGCGCTGGCCGCCGATGACCCTGCGCGGGCCGACAGCGTTGCCACGCTCAACGCGTTGCGCGGCGAACTGAAGGCGCTGCAGGGCTTCGAGCCGATGATCCTGCCGGTGGTGGATTCCAGCGCGGTCGCGCAGATCATCGCCGGCTGGACCGGCATTCCCGTTGGCCGCATGGTCGCCGACGACATCCAGGCCGTGCTCAAGCTCAAGGACTCGCTGGAAGAACGCGTCATCGGCCAGAGCCATGCGCTCGACGCCATCGCCCAGCGCGTGCGCACGTCGCGCGCCAACCTCGAGGATCCGGACAAGCCCAAGGGCGTGTTCCTGCTGGTCGGCACCTCCGGCGTGGGCAAGACGGAAACCGCGATCGCGTTGGCCGATGCGCTGTACGGCGGCGAGCGCAGCATGATCACCATCGCCATGTCCGAATACCAGGAGGCGCACACCGTCTCCAGCCTCAAGGGCTCGCCGCCCGGCTACGTCGGTTATGGCGAGGGCGGCGTGCTGACCGAGGCGGTGCGTCGCAGGCCGTATTCGGTGGTCCTGCTGGACGAGATCGAGAAGGCACATCCGGACGTGCTGGAGCTGTTCTTCCAGGTCTTCGACAAGGGCCGCATGGAGGATGGCGAGGGCCGCGAGATCGACTTCCGCAACACCCTGATCATCCTCACCTCCAATGCCGGCACCGACCTGGTCATGCAGGCCTGCAACGAGTCCGAGGAAGTGCCCACGGTCGCCTACCTCAACGACCTGCTCAAGCCCGAGCTCAACCGCACCTTCAAGCCCGCCTTCCTCGGCCGCACCGCGGTCATCCCGTATTACCCGCTGCGCGACGAGAACATGCGCAAGATCGTGCGCCTGAAGCTCAACAAGATCGGCAAGCGCATCAAGGCAAACCATGGCGCGGCGTTCGAGTACGACGAGGCGGTGGTCGACGCCATCGCCAAGCGCTGCACCGAGGTCGATTCCGGCGCCCGCAACATCGACAACATCCTCACCGGGACCGTGCTGCCGGAAGTGTCCGGGCACGTGCTGGAGCGGATGGCGGCGGGTGGCGGCATCAGCGCCATCCGCATCGGCGCGGGCGACGACGGCAACTTCACCTACGCGGTGGACTGACGCCCCGCGAACGCCTGCCCACGCCGCCAGGGACGGCAGCGTGGGTTCTACCCCCTTCGCGCTAGGCCGTGACGCCATGCCGTGACCAGTGGCATCGGCCACGCATAGCTCTTCGGATGAATGTCGCGGAGGCGCGACACCACCGACGATAGCCAACGACACCCAAGGCATCGAGACATGCCCCTCAGTCTTTCCACCAGCAACCGGATGTACTTCCTCACCCTGCAGGACTATGGGGAGGATGACCTGTTGATCGAGGAAATGTCCGGGCACGAGGCGGTTTCCGAGTTGTTCGAATTCCGCCTGCGCCTGCTGTCGGAGCACGACGACATCGACCCCCGCAAGATCATCGGCAAGTGGGCGATCCTGCGCATCGAGACGTTCGACACCAGCTACATGGGGGGCGAGCGGCACTGGAACGGCTACGTCTCGCGCTTCTCGCAGACCGGTCGGGCGCCCTCCCCCGATGGCGAGGGCGACCTCTACACCTACGAATGCGACATCGTGCCGTGGTTCTGGATGCTGACCCAGCACGAGGATTGCCGGATCTTCCAGAACCTGTCGGTCCCGGAAATCATCGACAAGATCTTCGAAGAGTTCTCGTACAGCGACTACTTGCCCGAACTGACCGGGCATCACCCGCGACTGGAATACTGCACGCAGTACAACGAGACGAGCTTCGCCTTCATCTCGCGCCTGCTCGAGCGCGAGGGCATCCATTACTACTTCCGGCACAGCGAGAATGGCGGCGAGTCCAAGCACATCCTGGTCCTGACCGACAACAAGGACAGCAATCCCGCGCTGGAGCCGGACGAACTGCCGTTCCACCACGACGGGCATGCGGAAAACTTCGACGCGATCCGCACCCTTTCCCGCAGCGAGCAGATGCGCACCCGCAAGGTGACGCTGCATGACTGGGACTACAAGAGGCGTGGATCGGTCGGCGAGAACACCCCGACGGTCCTGGACATCGGGGCCGACCATGGCCTGGAGCGCTACCGCTATCCGGGTGGCTTCGTCTCGCAGAGCGGCCTCAGCGACACGGAAACCGGCAAGCACCTGTCCAAGGTGCTCATGGAAGCCGAGGAGTCCAGCCACCTGCGCTACCGCGGCGACAGCCAGATCCGCACGCTGGTGCCTGGCCATACATTCACGCTGTACGACCACCCGTTCGACGAATTCAACGTCGAATACATGATCCTGTCGGTCTGGCACCACGGACGCAACAATCTGACTGCCGGTGGCGGCGGTGGCGGTGACTACGGCAACGAGTTCACCCTGCAGCCGCACGCGACGGTCTATCGCGCGCCGCTCACTACTCGCAAGGGCCTGGTGCACGGCCCGCAGACGGCGATCGTGGTCGGCCCCGCCGGCGAAGAGATCTATACCGACGAACTCGGCCGGATCAAGGTCCGCTTCCACTGGGACCGCAAGCTGTCGAACCAGTCGACCAGCATGCCGGACGACAAGGCCTCGTGCTGGATCCGCGTGGCGCAGATGTGGGCCGGCAATGGCTACGGGACGATGTTCATCCCGCGCATCGGCATGGAAGTCGTGGTCGATTTCCTCGAGGGCGACCCGGACAGGCCGATCGCGGTCGGCTGCGTCTACAACGGCATCAACAAGCCGCCGTATACGCTGCCGACGGATGCGACCAAGTCCACCATCAAGACGCTCTCGTCCAAGGGCGGCGGCGGCAGCAACGAACTGCGCTTCGAGGACAAGAAGGGCAGCGAGGAAGTCTTCCTGCAGGCGCAGAAGGCCCTCAACGTCAACGTGAAGGCGGACAAGCACGAATACGTCGGCGGCAATTCCGACCTGAAGATCGACGGCAAGTACACCGTCGGGGTCAAGGGTGATTACCACCAGGTGATGTACGCCGAGTGGGCCAACAGTTCCGTCGGCGACATGACGCTGGGCACCAAATCCGGGCTGCGGCTCAAGGCGACATCCAACATCGACGCCCTGTCCGTGGCTGGAAACATCGTCCTGGGCGCACAGGGGGGCAACATCGAGGCCAAGGCCACGGTCGCGATCAACCTCGACGGCAACATGATCAGCCTGAAGGCGGGATCCTCGAGCATCACCATGAATCCGGGGATGATCCAGATCCAGTCCCCGCTGGTGATGATCAACAGTGGTGGCTCCGGCACCACGGTCTCCATGCCCTCGCTTTCGGGCACGATGAATGAGGCCAAGGGCGTGGAAGCGACCAAGGACGGCAAGGTCACCGATCCCGTCCAGCAACTCCAGGCGCAGGCGCTGCGCAACGCCGCACTGGAGGGCCAGCCCTTCTGTGCCGAATGCGCCGCTGCCCGTGCCGCCTACCGGGCGATGATGGCATGACCTGTTTCGGCGCCGACCTGCGTAAACATTGTGGCGAGGGGGTGGAGCGCTTCCATCATCCAAGCCAGGGTCTTCGACGTCTTCCGCGTGCGACCAGCGGCCAGCGACGTCGTCGGCGTTGCCGATGAACGCTTGGAGACAGGACCAGGTGATCCCGCAAGGCCAGTACGAATCGCTGCACAGAATGGTCTTCGGGCAACCTGCCCGGGCGGTCTATGCGGTCATGGATGGCGCGATGATCGACGACCTGCCCGCACGGCTTGCGAAAATCGCGCCGGACGCGGCCTGCCTGTTCGAAGGCGCGCTGGATCCGATGCTCAGCGCGGCCGCGCCTTGGCTGGTGAAACTGGATCCGGACAGCCAGATGACGCAGATGGCCCTGGGCGAGGGCTGGAACGGCCATTGGGGCATCGTGCTGGTGACCGAAGCCGGCCTCGACCTGCGGACGATGCGCGCGCACCTGCGCCGGGTCCTGCGGGTACGCGCGCCGGACGGCAGCAGCATGCTGTTCCGTTTCTACGACCCGCGCGCCTTCCGCACCGTCATCCCGGTCCTGGATGCGCCCGCGCGCAAGGAATTCTTCGGCCCGATCCACGGTGTCTACGCCGAGAGCCGCAGCCCCGACAGCGTGCTGTTCTTCGCACGCGACGGCAGGGCCGAGCCACAGGCGCTGCCGCTCTCCACGGCGGCTTGAAGGAGTCAACGGTGCTGGCAGTCAAGCGCAAACAGATGGCGGCGATCGGCGAGGTGCAGTTGCGCAACAACCTGGCCGACTTCCTGCACCTGCACCTGGGCGGCAAGTCCCCGCTGCAGCTCGACCAGCTGGATGCCCAGCTCGATGCGGTCATCGCCCATTGCCGCAAGGCCGGGTTGAAGAGCCAGCGTGCGGTAGCCGCCTATGCGCTGGCCTGCTCCCTGTTCGGCAACGACCGCGTCGCCAGCGACCCGTCCATCGTCGGCATCCTCGCCGACCGCAGCAGTGCGCAGATCGACCGCGCCCTGCTGATCGAGATGTGGACCGCGTCCGCCTACAGCGACTTCCGTCGCTCACACGGAGGCTGACATGTTCGAGGAACTCACCGAAGGCCTGTCGGAAATCGGCGCTGCCGCGGGACAGGCCGTGCAGCAGGCGCAGCAGGCTGCGCAGGAAGCCACGCAGCAGGCGGCAGCGGCGGCGCAGGGCGCCATCGCCGAGGCGCAGACGGCGGTGTCGAATGCCACCGCCGCGGCCGCCGGCGCAGCGAATGGCGCGCTGGCCCAGGCGCAGCAAGCCACCCAGCAAGCCATCGGCGAGGCCGGAGCCGCCGCGCAGGGCGCACTGAACCAGGCCAACCAGGCCATGGACGGTGCCCGCGCCGCTGCCAACGACATGGCGCAGAACGCGCTGGCCCAGGCCAACCAGGCATTGGACAGCGCCAGCCAGCAGGCGGGCGCCGCCGCCCAGAATGCGCTGGCGCAAGCGCAGGCGGCCGTCGACCAGGCGCAGAACCAGGCCAAGGCGCTGGCCGAAGGCGCGTTGGCGTCGGCGACGCAGGCGCTCGACAACGCCATGGCCACCGCCGAGCAGGCTGCCCAGGGGGCCATCGACAACGCCATGGGCATGGTCGACAACGCAATGAACCTGATCGAGGACGGCGTCGGCAATGCATTGAATGCCGCCAACACCGCGATCGACCAGGCACAGGCGCTGCTGCGGGACGCAGCCACCAACGCCCTGCAACAGGCACGCGAGGCAGTGCTGGACAATGCCCGCGACGTCCTCGGCCAGGTCGCGGGCGCGCTGGCGGCGCTCCCGACCAGCTTCCCCAACCTGCCGATGGATTTCCCGGCCTCGGATTGTCCGTACGTGCGCATGCTGCAGGACGAGCTGGCGCGCCGCATGGCGCAGGCCAACAACGCGTTGGGCAATGCCGTGGGCGCGCTCAACGACATCGCCGGCCCGCTGTTGGAACAGGCCGACAATGCCCTGGACCAGGCGGATACCCTCGCCGACCAGGCGCTCGGGGCGATGGACGATGCAATGGCCGCACTGGACGAGGCGCAGGCCACCGCCAACGCTGCAGCCCAGGAAGCACTCGGCACGGCGAAGGACGCCGTCCAGCAGGCACAGCAGGCGGTCCGCGACCAGGCCGGCGCGGCGATCGCGCAGGCCAAGGACGCGGTCAACGGGATGAAGCAGCAGGCACAGGATGCCGCGCAAGGCGCCATCGACCAAGCCATGGCCGCGGTGGACTCCGCGCAGCAGCAGGCCGGCGATGCCGCCCAGCAAGCCATCTCCAGCGCCCAGGACGCCGCCGCCCAGGCCCAGCAGCAAGTCAACGAGGCGGCGCAACAAGGCCTGGCGCAGGCCAACCAGGCTGCACAGGAGGCGCAACAGGCCCTGAGCGGCGCTGCGCAGGCTGCGCTCAACACCGCCCAGAACGCCGCCAGCGAGGCCGCCGCTCAGGCGGGTGAAGCTGCGCAAGGCGCCATCGCCAGCGCACAAGGCGCAATCGGCGAGGCCTCCAGCGCGGTGGCCGGTGCCGCACAGGGGGCCATAGGCGCCGCGCAATCCGCCGCCAATGCAGCGGCCGGTGCGATGGGCAGCGCCGCGGAGTCGCTGGGCAACCTGTTCGGCTGATCCGATGACGGCCGGCATCAACCGCCAACCACCCGCCAGGATTCGCCAGACGTTGACCGATAGTTGCTGGGCGGCCACCTTGGAAAGCTGGTCCCGCGCCGACTCGCGGATCAGCACGGTGTCGGAAGCGGACATGATCGCGGCCTACGGCGAAGGCGAGACCGGCGGCATCACGCCGACGACAAAGATCCCGCAGATCGCGACTCGATTCGGATTGTGGGCCGACGGGTTCAATGGCGCATCCCTGCGCCAGTACCTGCTGGACCACTTGCCGCACTCTTACGTGTTCTGTGCCTACAAGCGCGACAGGTGGGCCCATGCCGTGCTGATCTACCGCCTTAGCGGGCAATACCTGACGCACGTTTCCTACATGGACCCGGATGGCGGCTACCATCGCTGGCATACGCTCGAGTGGTTCGCGGAGCGCGGCCCGATGGTCCTGATGCGCAAGAAGTAGGGATCGCGCTTTTGGCGACAAGAAAAAGCCGGCCCATGGCCGGCTTTTTCGTTCGAGGCATTGCCCCACCAGGGCGACTGTCCCTAAGGAATCATTTCGGTCCCCTGCCCCGGACTGGTCACCGCGATCACTCCACCCCAGGCGCATTTGCAGGTACTGATGTTGTCCAGCGCCGGCATGCCACTCAGCAACACGTTTGCAGCGCCCGGGGTCCAAGGCGTGGTAACCGGCACGCAGGGCGCCGGCGTCAATACCCCGGAAGCTGCAGCGGTTGCGGACGCCACGGCGGGGTTGCTCGGCGTGATGCACATGCCGAACGGCATGATGTTCTTCATGGGCACGAAGTCCATGATGTTCGCCGCTGGCTGGTTGCCGGACAACACACACTTCTCGGGCGTGACCACGAAGGTAGACGGCGCCACGCCGAATGGGCACATCAGGATGGCGCCGTTGACGACCTGGATCGGCATGCCGGCGCCCTCTTTCCCGCTGCCTCAGCCGCCGGTGGCCTGGATTTCGACGCGACGGTTGCTTGCGGCTTCCGGGTCGCTGCTGTCGAGCAGCTGGCTTTCGCCCTTGCCGACCGCGCGCAGGCGCGAGGAGGCAACGCCGTTGTCCATCAGGTAGCGGCGAACCGCGGCGGCGCGACGGTCGGACAGGGCCTTGTTGTAGGCCGCCGAACCGCTGGCATCGGTGTGGCCGATCACGGTGAACTTGCGGCCTTCCAGCTGTGGCGACGCCAGCGCCTTGGCGAGTGTGGCCATCGTCTTCTCGGAACTGCCGGCGATCTCGGCCGAGTTGTACTCGAAGTTGATCTGCATGTTGATCGACGCCGGCTTGGCCGGTGCCGCCGGCGCGGGCGCCGGCGCAGTGGCCATCGAGGCCGCGCCCGGGCGCAACGCACGCGTCTGCCCCTGGGCAGGTGCCGGCGTGTCCGCCTTCAGGCTGTCGATGATCGAATCCACCGAAGGCGCGCTCTGCGGATCCTGCGCGAACGCACTGCCGCAGGCGCCCAGGATCGCGATCGCAACGGCGGTGCGGAGATACTTGGTCATGCTCATCGTCCAATCCTCGTAACGTAGTGGCCTTGCGGCCGGAATGCGCTTGGTGCACGGGCATGGTTACCCGTTCTTTCCGGGAAGTCTGCACCCGGCGCGGCGCCGATTCGATAGCACATTCGGCCTAGTTCCGGCGTGTACGGCCTGCGCCCCGGCTAGCGCCGATGGGATATCGCAGGAAACGCAGCGCCTGCCTACGCTGCACGTGAATTCCGGGGGATGCATGGACGCGATGCAGCAACTGCTGCTGGCATCGGGCTTCGTCGTTTGCGGCGGGGTGCTGGGCACCTGCGCCTCCTGGATTCTGGCCTCGCGACGGACCCGGCGGGAAGCATTGCGCCTGGCATCGCTGGTCGAGGCTGAAGCTGGCGCTGCCCCCCCCACCCTCTTGCCCGAACTCGCCCCGCTGCTGACTGCCTGGGGGCGCCGGCAGGACACCCTGCAGGCCGGCGGCGAAGCACAAGCCAAGCAGTACCGGCAGCTGTCCGCCGAAATGGTCGGACTGATGCAGCAAGCCGATGGCGCACAACGCGCCAAGCAGCGTTTCCTGGCCGCCAGCAACCACGACCTGCGACAGCCCTTGCAGGCGATGGACCTCGCGCTGGCACGCCTGCGCCGCAACGCACAGCCCGCGCAGGAAGCCGATATCGCCGGGGTGCAGGACGGGATCCGGACCATGGCCGACATCCTCGACGGCCTGCTCCTGCTCTCCCAGCTCGAGGCCGACAGCCTACAGGCGCAGCCGGTGGCCTGCGACCTTCAGGACCTGTTCGCCGAACTGCTCACCGCCCACCACGAGCGTGCTGCGCGTGGCGCAGTCACCCTGCATGCAAACGCGCAGTCGCTGGCGGTCACGACCGACCCAGGAATGCTGGCGGGCCTGCTGGGCCGACTGCTCGACAATGCGATCAACGCGACGCCGCCGGGTGGCCGCATCCTGTTGGCGGCGCGCGTGCGTGGCGAGCGTGTCCGCATCGAGGTGCGCGACAGCGGGATCGGCATCTCGCCCGTGCACCAGCCGCGCGTGTTCGACGAGTTCTTCCAGGTCGGCAACCCGGAGCGCGACCACCGCAAGGGCTTCGGCCTGGGCCTTGCGATCGTCTCGCGGCTCGCCGCACTGCTCGGCGGCCGCGTCGAACTGCGCTCACGCCTGCATGGCGGCAGTTGTTTCCAGATCGACCTGCCGCGTGCCATCGCAGGCAAGCGCTTGCAGCAGGTGCTGGTGCTCTCGGAGATGTCGGGCGACGCCGACACGCTTCCGATGCTGCTGCGCGCCTGGGGTTACGCCCCGGTGTTCCTGGCGGGCGAGCGCACCGCGCACCCGGCACCCGGCATCAGGGACGCCGTGGATGCGGTGGTCTGCTCCATCGATGCCCCCGGCGACCCGGCATGGGCGGCGCTGGACGCGGTCTCCCGGCAATACCCGCGCGCCATCCGCATCGTGCTGAGCGCGAGCGCCAGCAGTGAAGTGTTCGAACAAGCCGGACGCGCGCAGGCGCGAGTCCTGTTGCGTCCACTCGCACCGGCCAAGCTGCGCGCCCTGCTTGCGCAGGGCGGCGCCGCCCTGCGTGGCGCCGCCTGATCGGCGACGCCAGCGAACGTCCGGTCAGAAACTGCCGCAGCCGTTTTCGCGCTCGCTGTCGAAGCAGTTGGTCAGGTTCGGCCGCGAGCGCACCTTCGTCCACTCGGTCGACAGCCCGTCTCCAGCCGCCGCCAACCCGGTGTCGTCGATCGAGGCATTCACCGCGCAGACCGGCGCGCCGCCGAAGTTGCGGTCGTACACATAGGTGTTGACGGTCTCGCGGACGAACTCGATCGGCGTGGAAGGCAACAGCGGCAACGGGATGATGCGCAAGGCAGTGACATTCCCCGGCGCCTGCGCGAACACGTAGTTCCTGGCACTGGCTCCGCCAACCACGGGGTAGTAGCCGATCGGCGACAGCGACCCCGCCGGCGACGACCAGATGGGCGCGTTGCCGAACACGCTGCCGACCGTGTCGCCGTTGCGGAAGCCGGTGACGGTGCCGGTGAAATCCGGGTTGGGGAACCCGAGATAGCGGATCGCGCCATCGGCGGTGAACAGCAGGGTCGCCGGGGTGATCGCCAGCGTGCCGGGCACGAACTGGATCCGATAGCCGGCCGCAGAGAGGAAGTTGCCGGTGATCGCGTAGTTGCCGACGTCGCTGCCGATGGTCGCGGTGGTGGTCGCACTGCCGCTGGCCACGTTGGCGGGGGTGTCGCCGAGGATCGCGCCGGTCACGCTGAAGGTGAACAACGGGTTCGGCAGGCCGTATTCGCGCGTGGCGTTGTCGAAGCTGATCAACGCGACCGGCTGCTGCACGTAGATGAAGTGGTTGTCCACGCCCGGCACCGTCACCCCGCACGCACCCAGGTACGCGCAACCGTAGAGGTTGGGCAGGTTGCCGTCGCCGGCAAGCCCGCCACGGGCTTCGCCCTCCCAAGTGTTGGCCCAGACCCGCCAGTCGCCGCTCGCCACCAGGCTGGCGCCTGCCACGTTCTGCAAGCGGCCCGCGGTGACCAGGTCGATGTTGGTCGCGGTCACCCCGGCATTGAGGGTGAGGTCGCCCTGCAGGTTGCGCACGTAGGCGTCGCCGCCTGCATTGATCCCGTTCGCGGCGAAGCTGGACAGCCCGCCGGACGAGGCATCGAAGCCGATCGCCGAGACGCTGCCGATGGCAAGCGTGTTGGCATCCTGGAATTCGAAATCGCCGCCCGCCGAACCTGCCAGCGTGGTGTTCGCCACGTCGTTGAGCGCGGTCGCCAGCAGGACGTCGCCACCGGCCAGTGCGAGCAGGCTGTGCGCGGTGATGACACCGGCGCTGCCCTGGGTGATCGAACCGCCGCTGGACAGGGCGAGCGTATGGTCACCGACGTTCAGCGCGGCCTGCAGGGCGATGCCGCCCGTGCCTCCGCCGTTCTGCAGGGTCAGGTTGCCGGCGCGGTTGATGCCGCCCAATACCTGGATCGCACCCGCATGCAGGTTGCTGCCGATGATCAGTTCAGGCGTGTCGATCAGCGCCAATTCTGCATTCGACAGCGCGAAGCCACCGCTGCCGCTGCCCAGGTAAATGCTGTCCGCGGTGGCTTCGGTGAGTTGGCCCTGCAGGTCGACGCCACCGGGACGCAGGTTCACGCCCACGCCGCTGTGGATGTTGCCGCGGATGTCGATCGTGTCGGTCGGGTTCGTGCTGGTCGCACGCAGCACGACCAGGCTGTCGCCGGCATCCACGCTGGCACCGTCGCCGATGACCAGACCGGCTGCCGCATTGCCCTGCCCGCTCAGCTCGATGCCGCCGCCGTCGGTGGCGATGTCGACGCCTTGGCCGATGCGCAGGCCGATGGCACCCGACGAGGTACCCCGCCCGCGCAGGTCGATGTGACCACTGTCGGTGGCCAGTGCACCGCCGGCAATGTCCAGGCCGATCGATGCACCAATGCCGGTGATGCTGATGTCGCCCGTCGTGGTCGACACGCCGGATTGCCCGGCGAAATTCACGCCAGAGCCTGATGCTGCATCGCCGAACAGGCGGATATCGCCCGCGCCCGCGGCCAGGCGTGCATCGACCAGGTCGATGCCGACGCCGCTTCCCGATGCCTCGCCCTGCACGTCGATGTCGCCGCCGGCGCTATCGATGTCGCTGCCGTCCAGCGACACGCCCGTGGTCGCACCGGTGCCGATGATCGACACCGTGCCGCCGCCGCTCGCCACCTGGTTGCCCTGCATCAGGACGCCGGCATCGATGCCGGTGCCTTCGATGCTGATCGCGCCGCCACCGCTGCCGATCGCGAACGCGCCGCCATCGCCGAGCTGCACGCCGACGCCGCCGGCACTGGTGCCGGTCACGGTGATGTCGCCACCATTGGTGACCAGGCCATCGCCGGTCACGCGCACGCCGGCGACTGCCGTCGCCGCGGTGGCCGTGCCGTCCAGGGTGATGTCGCCGCTGTCGGTGTCCAGCGCGCCATCGGCGATGTCCAGGCCGAAGTCCGCACCGGTGCCGTACAGGCCGATCGCGCCGGTCGTGGTCGAGATCGCGCTGCCGTAACCCAATTGGATGCCGATCCCGCCTGCCGCAGAGCCACGGACGACCACGTCGCCGGCGCCGCCAGCCAACTGGGCGTCGTACAGGTACACGCCGGCTCCACCGGCAGCGGATGCGGTGCCCTCGATCTCGATGTCGCCGCCCGCACTGTCGATATCGCTGCCGGCGAGCGACACGCCGAGGCCACCGCCGGTCCCGGTGATGGAAACGGCTCCGCCGCCACTCGCGACCTGGTTGCCATCCATCAGGACCCCGGCATCGATGCCGGTGCCTTCGATGGTGATCGCGCCGCCGCCGCTGCCGATCGCGAACGCCCCGCCATCGCCCAACTGCACGCCAACGCCCCCAGCACTGGTGCCGGTCACGGTGATGTCGCCGCCGGCGGTGGTCAGGCCGTCGCCGGTGACGCGCACGCCGGCAATCGCCGTCGCCGATGTGGCCGTGCCGTCCAGGGTGATGTCGCCGCTGTCGGTGTCCAGCGCACCATCGGCGATGTCCAGGCCGAAGTCCGCGCCGGTGCCGTACAGGCCGATCGCGCCGGTCGTGGTGGACACGCTGGCGCCGTTCTCGAAGAGGACGCCGACGCCGGCCGGCGAGGTGCCGTCGATGCGCACGTCGCCGCTGCTGCCGACCACCGCCATGCTCGACAGCAGCACGCCGAGTGCATCCGCAGCGGAAGCGGTGCCGATGATGGTGATCAGGCCGCCCGCACTGTCGATGCTGTTGCTGCCGTAGCCGCTGCCGATCAGCAATGCGCCGCCGGTGGCGCCCACGCCCTCGAGGCGGATGTCCCCGCCACCGCTGCTGATGCCGTCAAAGAAGCCGCCATTGAAGACCAGCCCCTCGGCGGCGGCGCTGTAGCCGTAGATGTCGATGTCGCCGCTACCGCTGTCGATCGCGAACGTGCCGCCAGCGCCCAGTTGCACGCCGACGCCGCCGGCACTGCTGCCGGTCACGGTGATGTCGCCGCCATTGGTGACCAGGCCATCGCCGGTCACCCGCACGCCGGCGGTGGCCGTCGCCGCGGTGGCCGTGCCGTCCAGGGTGATGTCGCCGCTGTCGGTGTCCAGCGCGCCGTCGGTGATGTCCAGGCCGAAGTCCGCGCCGGTGCCGATCAGGGTGATCGCGCCCGTGGTGGTGGTGATGCCCGCGCCGTTCGCGAACAGCACGCCCACGCCCAGCGGTGCGGAACCATCGACGGTCACGTCGCCGGCACCGCCGACCAGGCCAATGCCATCCAGGTAGACGCCAACCGCATCGACCGCGGATGCCGTTCCGGTGATGGTGAGGCCGCCACCGCCACTGTCGATCTCGTCCACGTCGCCGGGGGCGAACAGGATGGGTCCGCTGCCGTAGCTTGCATAAAGCGCGACGCCGCCCGTTGCACCATGGCCGGTCAGCGAGATGTCGCCGCCAACGCTGATCATGCCGCTGTAATAGCCGCCACCGAATTCGAGGCCGGTCGCATCCGCGCTGTAGCCATACATCGTGATGTCGCCGCCGCCGCTGTCGACCGGGCCGGAGAAATCGACGCCTGCGCCGGTGCCGCCTTCGCCATGCACCACGATATCGCCACCGTAGCTGTACAGGCCGCCATCGAAATCCACGCCGTAAGCGCCGCCGATGCCGGTCAGGGAAATGTCGCCGCCCGTGGCGGCGATGGCGCTGCCATAGGCGTAGAGGCCGTTCGCGTCGGTGCCTTGCCCATCGATCAACACCCCGCCCGCACCAGCGGTGATGTCGCTGAAACCGAGGATCACGCCACTGGCAACGCCATCGCCCGTGCCGTGGATCGCCACCGCGCCAGCGCCCGCATCGACAGACGTGTTGTACAACGCCACGCCGGCGTCATCGGGGCCGGCGTCGCCGCCGGTGCTCGCGCCACGGATGAGCACGTTGCCGCCACCGGTGTTGATCGTGCTGCCGGTGAGCGCGATGCCTGTCGCGTAGTTGCTGGCGGCGCCCGCCGTCGGGTCGGACTGGCCGTACATGGCGATGTTGCCGCCGTTGCTGTCCAGTGTCGCGTTGCTGAAATCGATCCCGGCGAAGCCGGTGTTGAGGCTGGAGGCATTGGCGTTGAACACCATGTCCAGCGGGCCATTCAGGCTGGTGATCGAGAACGCGTTGCCGAAGATCCCGCCATCCGCGTTGACGATGAACGACAGCGGCAAGGCATTGTCGGCGACGACCTGGGCATCGTCGAACTGGACGTAGCCAGCCGACTGCAAGACCACGCTGGTACCGGTCAGGAATGCATAGTTGATCTCGGCGTCCTGCACGCTGTCGCCCAGCACCGGCGCACCCACGCCGCCGACATCGGCGCCGTTGACCACGGTGAACGAAGGCGCCGACAGCAACCAGCTACCCGCCGTGCCCGTGATGGACCCGGCATCGACCAGGAGTCCGCGGAGGTCGAAGGTGCCATTCGTCGTGGTGACGACGCTGCCGCCCGCTGTATTGCCGCGGGCGGACAGCAGCCCGTAGGCCGCAAGCGCACTGGTGCCGCGGAACCCGACCAGGCCACCCGCACCACCACCGCCATTCGCGCTCACCTCGGAATCCTCGGTCAGGATCAGGGTGGTGGCCACGCCGCTGACCTGGCCGCCGTTGCCGCTGCCACCATCGGCGCTGACGAAGCTATCGATCCCGAGTCCGCCGTTCGCCGCCGACAGCAACACCGAGCCACCGTTGATCGCACCCGAGGCGGAAACGGTGCCCAGCACGAACAGGTTGCCGGTGGTGGACAACAGGCTGACGCTGCCGCCGTTGCCGATCTTGGAGGCGGCACTGATGTCGCCCTGCAGGAGGACATCGCCGACCGCGGCCAACCCGACCTGTCCCGCGGTGCCGAAATCCGAATCCGCGACGATCCGCGACAGCCCGAGCATGCTGATGCCCGCGCTCGACTGGATGGTCACCTGGCCACCGCCGAGGACGCCGGTCGCGTTGATCATGCTGCCGACCGAGGTGGGATCGGTCGGATTGGCCGGGGTGTCGTCGTCGTTGACGAGTTGCACCCCGTTGCCCTGGATCAGCACCGACCCGCCGGTTTCGCCCGCGGCGCCGGAGACGTCGATCATGCCTTCGGTGAACGGGGAACCGGCGTCGGAGAAGATCCCGGGGGCACCCACCATCACCGGGCCGCCGATGCTGGTCAGCTCGATCCGGCCGTTGACATTGGCGATGGTCTGCGCGCGCAGCACACCGGAGGCGTAGATCGCGCCGCCGGTGCCGCCGGCGGTCGCGGCGCTGCGCAACAGGATCTTCCCGCCATCGGCGGTCATCGATCCGAAGCGATCCTGGATGATCCCGGAATCCACCGTCGGCGGCACGTTGATGGTGACCTGGGTCAGGCCGTCACCGACCATGTCGACGGTCACCTGGGTGCCAGCGCCGGCGATGATGTTGCCGCCATTGCTGGTGATCGAGCCGCTGTTCCAGACGGTCTGGCCGACCAGGCCAACGCCCCCGGCGCCGGCGGTGATCGTGCCGCTGTTGCGTACCTGGTGGGAGGGGCTGGTGTCGCCGTTGAAGTCGGTGAACACGAACTGGCCGGTCGCCAGGCCGTTGATGAAGTCGCCGGAGTTCATCCACAGGGTCGAGGCGAGCAACCCGCCGACGTTGACCTGTGCGCCGCTGCCGAAGGTGATGCCGGCCGGGTTGATGATGAAGACGTTGCCGTTGGAGGTCAGCGTGCCGTCGATCTGCGAGGCACTGCTCGAGTAGCCGAACCCGATCACCCGGTTCAGGGTCACGCTGCTCGTCCCGAACTGCTGGTCGAACGTCACCCCGTAGCCGCTGCCGATGTTGAAGCTGCCCCAGTCGATGATCGCGCCCTTGGTCGTCTGCGTGATCGTCATGGTGTTGCCCGCCTCGTTGATCGAGGCCGACCCATTCACCACCCCGCCACCGCTCGGCAGGTTCTGCGCCATCGCCGGCACCAGCGGCATCGCCATCGCCCCCACCAGCGCCAACGCCAGCCGCCGGCGACGCAGGATCCGAAGTTGCTTGCGGCTCGTCTTCTTCATGCGCATCGACCTACTCCTCAAAACGCCTTCTGGATCGACCAGTACGCCCGGGGATTGCGATCACCGCCATCCGTCAGGCCAGGACCCGTGCCACGCCACGCCACGCTCAGGTTCATCGTCACCAAGCCCGGCTTGCTCCAGTTGAACCCCACCCCGTAACCCCGCAAGCTGCGACCAGTCACCGGGTCCGCCGGCCGCGGATCGTGGAAAAAATCCCCGTCCGCCGCGTCATAGAACGCGAACAACGACGCTTCCGGGTTGACCGCGTAACGCAACTCCATCGTCGCCAGCCAGCCATCGTCCACCAGCGCCTCGCCGGTCGCGTACGCACGCACCGCCTTCGGACCGCCCAACGACAACTTCTCGTAGGTGTCCAGGTTCTTGCTCGCACGCTGCAACCCGCCCCCCACGTACAGGCTCAGCTTCGGCAACACGTACTGCAACCGCGCGAACTGCATCGTCAGCTTGCCGAAGCTGCCTTCCGTCCCGTAGCCGAACGGCGGCGCGTCGAACGCCTCGCTCATCGCATCGCGGATATCCAGCTTGCCGCGGTAGACCTGCGCGTTCACGCTCGTGTAGCCACCGCCCAGCCAGGTGTCGCGCTTCTCCAGCGCCATCCCCAGGCTCAGCCCGTGGATCCGCTTCCTCGTCTCGAACCCCACCTGCTCGAAGCGGTCGGTCAGGTCCTTGTTGTCGATCCCGCCGCGCAGGAACAGGTTGGTCGTGCGCTGGCGGATCAGCGGATAACTGAACGACAGGTCCGCCACCACGCCCACCCCGGTCGGTTCCAGTGCCTCGAACACGCCCCCCAGTTCGTATTGCACCCGCGCCACGCCGCCGCCCACCCGCAGGCCCGTGTACCCCACCGGACTCTCGTACGACAGCCGACCGAACGCCGTGTGCATCCCCTGCGCCAGCATCACCCGCAGGTCCAGGTTGTCGCCGCGCTCGAACGGGCTCGCCCAACGCAGGCTGCCGGTGATCCGGTGCTGGCCCGAGTCGCGGGTGCCGTAGTTGTCCAGTTCCAGCCCGTACTGCAGCCGGTCGCGCTCGCCCACCTTCACCGTCAGGTCGGTCGTGCCGTTCACCGCGCCCGCCGAGATCGCCGACTGCGGCTTGATCCCCGGCAGGTCCGACAGCAGCAGCATCGCCCGCTCGTAGCGCTGGCCGTTCAGCGGCTTGCCCGGCTCCAGCACCGCCAGCGTCCTCGCCACGCGCTCCTGCTGTACCGGCGCGCCATCGGCGACCTCGATGCTCACGTTGCCCAGCGCGCCTTCGCTGACATGGAAGGCGACCTGGCCATCCACCACTTCCTGCACCGGCACGAACACCTGCACCAGCGCATAGCCATGCGTGCGGTACACCGCGCTGGCCTTGGCCGCCAGTTGCTCCAGGTCGCGGAAGGTCACCGACTGGCCGATCTTGCCGGCCACCGCCGCCTGCAGCTCTGCTTCCGGAACGTCGGTCGCACCGCTCACGCCGACGAAGCGCACCCCCTGCAGCACGAAGCTGGCGGCACCCGCCATCTGCGGCTCCGGCAGCGCCTGCGCCTGCTGGGCCGGCAACGCCGCCGGCGTGGCCTCCTGCGGCACCGCCGCTGCATCCGCGGCGTCCGCCGCGTCCTCCACCTCGCCAGCCCATGCCAGCGGCGTGGCCAGCAGCGCCACCGCCAACACGCTCATCCGCATCCCACCCGGCAGGCCACGCCCCGGGGTCCCTGCCTGGCGCTTCGCGACCATGCTCACTTCTCCACCTTCAATCGCCAGTTGCCGATCAGGTTGAACGGCGCCCAGAAGAACGGATGCGCCGTCTCCGGGTTCGCCAGCACCGCACGCTGCGCATCGCGCATCGCGTCCTGCACCGGCACCCCCTTCGCCAGGTCGTCGTACAACGTCGTCATCAACGTCTCCGTCGCCGCATCCGACACCGGCCACAGCGAGGCCAGCAGCGTGCTCGTCCCCGCCGACAGGAACGAGCGGGTGAACCCCAGCACCTCGTCGCCGTCCTCGACCCGTCCCAGCCCGGACTCGCAGGCCGACAGCGCGATCATCGCCGTCCCCTTCAGGTCCATCCCCAGCACGTCCTTCGCCTCCAGGTAGTTCGGCTGCCCGTTCTCGTCGGCCAGCAGCACCTTGCTGTGCAGCGGGTCCAGCGTGTCCGCCATCGCGTGCGCCGCCACGTGCAGCAACCGCGCCGTCGGCGCGCTCGCCTCGAAGTTGCTCTTGTTCGCCTGTTCCTTGAAGAACAGCGTCGCCCCCGGGAACTGCCGGGACAGCGCATGCACTTCGCGCTCCGCGCCCGGCAGCGGCTCCGCCACGTCCGGGTTGATCGTCGGGTTGCCGAACGCCACCAGTTGCGCCGGCACTGTCGGCGTGCGCTCGGCCAGCCGCGCGGCGATGCTGATCGACGGCGCGATCGAGATCGGGTTGCGTTCGATCAGGTACTGGCCTTCCAGCCGCAGCGCCTGGAACGGCAGGTAGTGCAGCGGACCGTGCGGGACGATCACCATGCGCTTGCCGGCCGGGACCTGCAGCGGCGCCAGCAGCAGGCTGCCGATCTTGTCGCCGACCTCCATCGCCGGCTTCACCCCGATCAAGGCATCCCGGTACGCATCCACCAGCCGCGCCAAGTCCGCGCGCTTGATCGCCACCGGCAGCGGCACCTCGCGCACGCCTTCATTGGACAGCACCCAGGCCATCAGCCGGTCCGGCAGCGCGTGGTAGGCCACCACCACCTCGTCCGGCTTGAGCATCGTCTGCAGGGTCGCCGCGTCCAGCGCCTCCGCCTCGCCATTGCCGATCTCCGCGCGACCGGCCACCGCGTCCAGCAACGCACGCGCGCGGCTGCGCTCGCTGATGTCGAACGCCTTGCCGGGCTCGCCGAGACGGCTGTGCATCCCGATCGCCCGCTCGAACACCACCTGCAGGTCCGAGAACAGACCCATCTTGAACTCGTCGCTGCGGAACTTCGCCCGCGCCTTGTCGAACACGTCGATCGCCTGGTCCAGCGCCTGCGCCGCCCGCGCCTCGTTGCCCAGCGCCGACTCACTCTTGCTGATCCCGTCCAGCGCCCACGCCCGGTAGAAGCCTTCATCGCCACTCACCGGCGCGCTGGCCAGTTGCTGGTACAACGCCAGCGCCTCCGCCGGCTTGTCCTCGGCCAGCAGCAGGCGACCTCGCGTGCGTTGCAGCTGCGCCTGCTGCGAGGGATCCGCCGGCACCGCCAGCGCGTCCAGCGTGCTGCGCGCGCGCACCAGGTCGCCGGACAGGATCAACGCATTGGCCAGCGAGGCATCCACCAGCGGGCGGAAGCGCTCCGAGCTCTCGCCGCGCGCCTGGTCGTAATACGCGATCGCCTCGTCATAGCGCTTCTGCCGCGTGCGCACGTCGCCCAGCACCTTCTTGCCCGGGCCGCTCACCTGGGTCGGGTCGACCCCGGGGTACTTCAGCGACAACGTCGCGAACTGCTCGGCACGCTCCAGCTGCCCGCCATAGCTGAACGCGATCGCCAGGTCCCGGTACGCCTTGCCCAGCAGGTCGACGTTGCCGGTCTGCAACGCCACGTGCAGCGCCTTGCTCGCCGCACGCGTGCTGTCCCGGAACTCGCCCTTCTCCGCCAGCTCCACCGCCTGGCTGCAATACGCATACCCGTCCAGCTTCACCGACTCGCGCTCGTACAGCGCCGCGCCTTCCGCCGCCAACGCCAACGCCGTGTCCGCATCCTCCAACCGGCCGAGCGCCGCCAGCGCCTGGCGCGCTTCCGACATCGCATCCGACGCCGCATCTCCCGAAGACTGCGGACCTGGACCCGGCACCACCGACGACGACACCACCGGCGGCACCGCCGACGACACCGCGCCCACCACCGCTCGCGTGCAGTTCGCTTGAACCAGGGGACTGGCCAATGACAGGGCCAGGAGGAGGACGGCAAAGCCGGTGGAGGACGACGCGACGCGGCGCATGCGGAGGGCTCCCGGACGTACGGCGGAGCGCAGGCAAGGCCTGCGCGGCAAGCACGGAGTCTAGGAACCGCGGGCCAAGCCGGCCTATTCGCGGTAAGGCATAGGACTTATTGGCTACAGGTTGGTGTCCGGAATCCCGGCGATCTCGCGTATCCCGCCTGCAAGGCCGTCAGAACCTGCATCCTGGGGCCTTGTTGCTGTCGATGCCGTTGTTCAACCGCAACCGCTGCCGGACCTTCAGCCAGTCGCGACCGAGGTCGTCATCGCCGGCAGCCTGCGTCAGTTCGTCATCCGAAGGCGCCCCCAGCGGGCACATCCCCTCGCGCGCGGCGATGCCATCGATGTTGCTCTGGTCGTGGCCACCTGCAGGTTAGTGCCGCCCCACTGCGATCGCCTATCGACCAAATGGCCTAGATGAGCGCACGGCCGCGGATCACCGCCCTGTATGCAGAAGCGCGAAGCAGGGATCAACCGGCTCATGCCGATCCAACCGATCGTGGCGAAGCGATTCCGGCGGCTTTCAGCCGCGTGGCGGGTGGCGCATCTGGCCCTCGCCGCGGACCACGAAGCGCTCGATGGTCAGCGCTTCCACGCCCATCGGGCCGTACGCATGCAGTCGGGTGGTGGAGATGCCGATCTCCGCGCCGAGGCCGAGTTGGCCGCCATCGTTGAAGCGCGAGGACGCATTCACCATCACCGCCGAACTGCGGGTGCCGCGCACGAAGGCCGCCGCCGCCGCGTCATCGGTGGTGGCGATCACCTCGGTGTGGTCGGAGCCGAAGCGGGCGATGTGCGCCAGCGCGGCTGGAAGGTCATCGACGACCTTCACTGCGATGATCAGGTCGAGGAACTCGGCGTCGTAGTCGGCCTCGCTGGCCGGCGCGAGCGATGGATCGAAACCGCGGGTCGCGTCGTCGCCGCGCACCTCCACGCCATGCGAGGCCAGCACGCGCAGTGCGCGCGGCAGGAAATCCGCGGCGATGTCGCGATGGACCAGCAGGGTTTCCAGCGCATTGCACACGCCCGGCCGCGAGGCCTTGCCGTCGACCAGCAGGCCCAGCGCCAGCTCGATGTCGGCGGCGCGGTCCACGTACAGATGGCAGACGCCCTTGTAGTGCTTGATCACCGGCACGCGTGCGTGCTCGGCGACGAAACGGATCAGGCTCTCGCCGCCGCGCGGGATGGCCAGGTCGACCAGGTCGGACAACTGCAGCAGTTCCAGCACGTGCTCGCGCGCGGTGTCCGCGACCAGCGACACCGCCGCTTCCGGCAGCCCGGCGTCGCGCAACGCCGCATGCAGGCAGGCGGCGATCGCGGCATTGCTGGCCGCGGCTTCGGAACCGCCGCGCAGCAGCACGGCATTGCCGGCCTTCAGGCACAGCGCCGCGGCTTCGGCAGTCACGTTCGGACGCGCCTCGTAGATCATCGCCACCAGGCCGAGCGGGATGCGCTGGCGTTCAATCACCAGCTCGTTCGGACGCACTTCGCGACGCGTCACCTCGCCCAGCGGGTCGGTTTGCGCCGAGACATCGCGCAATGCTTCGGCCATGCCTTGCACCCGTTCCGGATCCAATGCAAGCCGGTCCAGCGTCGCCTTGCTGGCGCCGTTCGCCTCTGCCTTGGCGAGATCATCGGCATTGGCCGCCAGGATCGCCTGCTGCCCGGCCAGCAACCGGTCGGCCATCGACAGCAGCAGGGCACGGCGGGTCCCTGCATCGGCGTTGGCGATCGCCAGTTGCGCCTCGCGCGCAGCCATCGCCAGTCCACGCACGTAACCGCCCGTGAAAGCCGCGCTCATGCCGTTGCCTCCTGATTGATGTCGATGTGCAGCAGCACCAGGTCGTCGCGATGGATCATCGCCTCGTCGTAGCGGAAGCCGAGGATGGCCTCGATGTCGCGGCTGTGGCGGCCGGCGATGCGCGCGCTCTCGCCGGCGTTGTACTGCGCCTGCCCGCGGGCCAGCAGCTCGCCGCTGCTCGCGCGCACGTCGACCACGTCGCCACGGCGGAAATCGCCTTCGACCCGGCGCACGCCACCCGGCAGCAACGAGGCACCACGCAGCAGCGCGGCCTTCGCGCCGTCGTCCACCTCGACCACGCCGGAGGTCGGCGCATGTCGCAGCCACTGCTTGCGTGCGCTGATCCGGTTGCCGTGCGCGGCGATGAAGGTGCCATGCAACGTGCCGTGTTCGAGCGCATCGACGGTGTCCGCATCGCGTCCGCAGAACAGCGCGGTGGCGATGCCGGCCGCCGACGCCTTGGACGCTGCCTCGAGCTTGGTCCGCATGCCCCCGGTGCCGAGCGCACCCGCGCCCCCGGCCATCGCCAGCACGTCGGGCGTCACCACCTCGACGCGCTCGATCGGCCGCGCGCCGGGATCGTGCGATGGATGGCCGCTGTAGAGGCCGGCGATGTCGGTGGCGATCAGCAGCAGGTCGGCCTCGACCAGCGAAGCGACCGCCGCGGCGAGGTTGTCGTTGTCGCCCAGCTTGAGTTCGTCCACCGCGACGGTGTCGTTCTCGTTGACGATCGGCTGCGCACCCAGGCGCAGCAATTCCTGCAGCGCGGTGCGCGCATTGAGGTAGCGGCGGCGATTGCGCAGGTCGTCGTGGGTCAGCAGCACCTGCGCTACCGGCGCGTCGAACAGCGCCTGCCAGAAGCCCATCAGCGAGGCCTGCCCGAGCGCGGCCAGCGCCTGGCGCTGGACGATGCCATTGCCGGCAGTGCCGATGCGCCCACGCCCGGCGGCGACCGCGCCGGACGAGACCAGCACGACCTCGCGGCCGCGCGCGCGCGACGCCGCGATGAAGCCGGCCAACCCGCGCGCATGCAGCGGATCAAGCCCGCCGCCGCCCGCGAGCAGGCTGCTCCCGACCTTCAGCACCGCGCGTCGCCAGTTCGGCAGGGATTGCGGTGCGAAGGTCGCCATGCTCAGGCCCGCGCGCCTTCGTTCAATGCGTTCCAGCGCGCCCGCAGTTCGTCCAGGCGCAGGTCGGCGGCACCGCCGGGCGACGTGCGCGCGGCCAGCGAACCTTCCGGCGTGCGGCCCTGCCCGGCCGAATCGGCGGACGCCGCCGCGGCCTTGTAGGCGTCGCGGAACGGCACGCCGGCAATCGCGGCTTCCACCGCGACATCGGTGGCGTACATGCCGGAATCGATCGCCGCGCGGATGCGGTCCCCACGCCATTCGAGGTTCGCCAGCAGGTCGGGCAACAGTTCCAGCGCGGCCAACCCGCGGCCGAAGCCGTGGAAGATCGCACCCTTGCTCGCCTGCAGGTCGCGCTGGTACCCGGATGGCAGCGACAGCAGTTGCTCGATCTCGGTGCGCGCCGCGGCCACGCTGGCATGGGTGGCGCGCATCAGTTCGATGACATCGGGGTTGCGCTTGTTCGGCATGATCGAACTGCCAGTGGTGTACTGCGCCGGCAAGGCGACGAAGTCGAACTCCGCGGTGGTGTACAGCGACAGGTCCCAGGCCAGGCGGCGAAGGTCCAGGGTCGCGCTGCCGAGCGCCTCCAGCGCGGCCAGCTCGAACTTGCCGCGCGACAACTGCGCGTAGATCGGCGACAGCTGCATGCGCGCGAACCCGAGCGCCTGCGTGGTGTGCTCGCGATCGAGCCTGAGGTTCACGCCGTAGCCGGCGGCGGTGCCGAGCGGATTCGCATCGACCAGCTTGAGCGTGTCGGCGGCGCGGATGGCGTCATCGATGAAGGCTTCCGCCCAACCGGCCCACCACATGCCAGCCGACGACACCACGGCACGCTGGATGTGCGTATAACCCGGGATCGGCACGTGCTTCTCGGCTTCGGCGCGATCCAGCGCGACCCTGGCGATCCCGCGAGAGAGTTCGGCGACACGCGCCAGCTTCTCCTTCAGCCACAAACGGGTGGCGACGAGGACCTGGTCGTTGCGGCTGCGACCGGTGTGGATCCTGCGACCGGCATCGCCAAGCCGCTCGGTCAGGCGCGCCTCGATGGCGGAATGCCCGTCCTCGTAGCGCTCGTCCAGCACGAAGGCACCGCTGCGGAAATCCTCCGCGAGCGCGGCGAGCTCGCGCTTCAGCCCGGCGAGCTCATCCGCGGTGAGGATGCCGATGCGCTGCAGGCCTTCGGCATGCGCCCCGCTCGCAGTGATGTCGTGCAGGAAGAACTCGCGGTCCAGCAGCACGTCGTCGCCGGCCAGGAAGGCCTGGATGCGCGCGTCCACCGCCACGCCGGGTTTTTGCCAAAGCAGATCAGCCATCGTCGCCTTTCCCGGATAGGAGGATTACAGCGGAATCCCGAGGAATTCGTCCAAACCAAACGCCATGTTGAGATTCTGCAGGGCCTGCGTGGCCGCACCCTTGAGCAGGTTGTCCTCGGTGGCGACCACCACCAGGCGCCTGCCGTCGCCAGCCAGCGTGAAGCCGCCCAGCTCGACATGGTGCGCACCGGCGATGCGACTGACCCATGGCGCCGCGTCCAGCACCTTCACCAGCGGCTCGCCGGCATAACGGCCGCGATAGCGCGCGAGCACCTCCTCGATGTCGAACGCGATCGACAGGCGCAGGTTGGCGGTGATGGTCAGCCCGCGGAAATGCGGGGCCACGTGCGGCATGAACTCGACCGGATGGCCGAGCTGCCTGGACACCTCGCGTTCGTGCACGTGCCCGGTGAGCGCGTACGGCATCAGGTTGTCGCGCAGCAGCTCGACGTTGTTCTTGTCGCTGGGCGTGGTGCCCGCGCCCGAGTACCCGCTCACGCCGAAGCACTGCACCGGGCCGTCCAGGACGCTGGCCATCGGGGCGACCGCCAGCTGCATCGCGGTGGCGTAGCAGCCGGGATTGCTGATCCTGCGCTGGCCCTGGTAACCATCGCGGGTCAGTTCGGGCAGGCCGTAGTACCAGGACGGGTCAAAGCGATAGTCGGCGGACAGGTCGACGATGACGGGATCGACGCCCGCGTCGTCGAACTGGCCGACGATGTGCGCGGCCTTGCCGTTCGGCAGCGCCAGCACCACCGCCTCGGCGCCCAGTTGCGGCAGGTCCTCGTACACGGGCGAGGTGTAGAGCAGGTCGCCGCGATAGGCATCGTTGTGGTCGGCCAGCCGCTGCCCGACCAGTTCCCGCGAAGACACATAGGCCAGCTCGAAGCGCGGATGCGCGGACAGCAGGCGGATCAGCTCGGCGCCGACGTAGCCGCGCGCGCCGACCAGGCCAACCCGGATGGACTCAGGCGACATCGGCCAGGGCTCCCGTTGCCTGCACGTCTTCCAGCGTCGCCGGGCGCGCCGAGGACGATTCCACGTAGCGTTCGATCAGGTCGAAGCTGGCGGGCCCGTACCAATAAACCTTCCACTTCTCGCGCTTGATGCAGCCGTCGGATTCCGCGTAGTAGAAGATGTTGACCGGGTTGCCGTGGCGCGAACGCCAGTACAGGGTCGGGTTCTGTTCGCGCATCAGCTGCCAGACCGCGCGGCCCAGCCCCTCGCCCTGTGCATCG
Organism: Thermomonas sp.; assembly: GCA_035456065.1. GTDB lineage: Bacteria > Pseudomonadota > Gammaproteobacteria > Xanthomonadales > Xanthomonadaceae > Thermomonas. The sequence continues at coordinate 243,843 of DATIDW010000042.1, forward strand.
TCGAGCACCGCGAACTTGTCGAGGTAGGTGCCCGCTTCCTCGCTGGTGAGGATCACCGCGGCGCGGTAGTTCTCGCTGACGTAGGCGCGATGCAGCCTGGTGGTTTCGAAATAGTCCGGCAGCAGCTTGCGACCGAACGCGGACTCGATCAGCCCGCGCAGCCGCGGCAAGTCGAATGCGTCCCATGAATCCGCCTCGACCACGCGCTCGCCACGCCGCACGAGGGTGCCCGATCCCTTGTGGGTGAACAGTTCCTTCGCCAGTTCCGCCGGCCGGGTGATCGACACCGACGACGCCAGCGGCAAGCCATCCAGCAGGTCCTTGATCTGCTCGATCTTGACCCGCATGCCGCCTTCGATCCACGGCTGCTGCATCAGGTGTTCGTACTCGGTGGAGAGGTTGATCGAATCGATCACCTTGCCGTCCGCGTCCAGCAGGCCGCCGGTGCCGGTCAAGAACACGATCTTGTACGGCTGCAGCACCTGCACCAGTTCGTTCGCGGCGAAGTCGGCATTGACATTGAGGATCTGCCCGCCGACGGTTTCGCCGAGCGAGGCGATCACCGGGATCGAACCGGCCTGCAGGCTCGCCTGGATCGGCGCCAGGTCGACGCGCTTCACCTCGCCGACCAGGCCGTAACGGTCGCGGTCGAGGTAGTCGGCTTCGAACACGCCGGAGACGATGCTGGTGGCGCGCGCGTCGCTGGCCTGCAAGGCCTCGACCAGCTTCAGGTTCTGCGCATGGAACACCCGGCGGACGATCGCCAGCGCTTCCGGCGAGGTCACCCGCAGCCCGTCGATGGTCTGCTTGACGATGCCGGCGGCGGACAGTTCCGCATCGAGCTGCGGGCCCGCGCCATGGATCACGATCGGGGTCAGGCCCACGTCCTGCAGGAAGGCCAGCGAGGACACCAGCGCGTCGAGGTCGTCGCGCAGCACCGCACCGCCAACCTTGACGATGGCGAAGCGGGCCGCGTCGAGTTGCGAGAAGCGCTTGAGGTACTGGTTGATTTCCTTGGCGCTGCCCATGCTCGACAACAGCCGCACGATGGTCTGGCGGGTCTGCGGGTCGTGGATGGCATTCGCGGTCAACATCGGCGTCACGGCGTTTCGTTTCCAGGCAAGTTGTTTTGGAGCAGGCGGGTGATGGCGACGGCGTAACGCTGCAGTTGCTCGAGGGTGACGAATTCGTCGGCGGTGTGGGCCTGGGCGATGTCGCCAGGCCCGTAGACCAGCGCGGTCAGGCCGGCCTGCGTGAACAGCGAGGCCTCGGTCCAGAAATCGACCGCGTTGCCGATCGGCAGGCCGAGCCCGTCGGCGAGGTCGCGCGCCAGCAGGCGGCGCTCCTCGGCGCTCGCCACGTCGCCTGCCGGCAGCGACGGGCCGCGGAAGGTTTCTTCGTAGCGCTCCAGCGCGCCACTCGCCGCGCAGGAGCCGAAGCGCAGGTGCAGCGCGTCGATGTCCTGCGACGGCAGGGGACGGAAGCCGAAGCGCACCTCGGCACTCGGCGCGATCATGTTCGCCTTGATCCCGCCCTCGACCTTGCCGATGTTGAAGCGCAGCCCGGTCAATCCGCCGAAGCGCGCCTGCGCCTCGCCTTCGACCAGGTCCAGCGCATTGCCGCCCCAGCGCATCGCCTGGTGCAGCGCGCTCGCGGTCATCGCGTTGGCGCCGGACGCATGCCCGGCCTCGCCCTTGAACTTCATCAGCACCGAGCTGATCCCGCGATGCGCCAGCACCGCTTCGCAACGCGTCGGTTCGGCGATGATCGCCTCGCTGAAGCCATGTTCGCTGCCAAGGAAGGCGGCGATGCAACGCGGGTCGTTGGCTTCCTCGTCGGAGGAGAACAGGAACGCGGCGTCGCCATCGGTGGCATTGGCCGCGGCGATCAGGCCGGCCGCGGCGCCCTTGATGTCGCACACGCCCAGGCCGACCACGCGGTCGTCGAAGCGGCGCATCACGTGCGGGTCGGCGGTCCAGGCCTCGGACGACGGCACCGTGTCCAGGTGCACGTTGAAGACCCGCCGTGGATTGCCGCGCACCGCGAACAACGACACCGCACCGTCGCCGTGGTCGGTGACCTCGACCCGGAAGCCGGGCAGCTGCGCGCGGATGTAGTCGAAGATCCCGCCGGTCCCGATCAGGCGCGGCGGATTGCGGGTGTCGAAGGACACCAGCGCTTCCAGGTGGCGAAGGACCGCATCGAGCATGTCAGGCGTCGCCCTGTCCGCTGCCCTCACGGACCGTGTTCACCTGCGCCCACAGCGTGCTGCTCATGCCGAACAGCTTGATGAAGCCCTCGGCTTCCTCGACGCCCCAGTCCGCGGACTGCGCATAGGTCGCGCCCTTCGAGTTGAGGATGTGCTTCGAGCGCACCGCCACCGCATCGACGCGGCCGCCGCTGGTGCGCAGCACGACCTCGCCGTTGACCATGCGCTGCGAGGACGCCAGGTAGGCCTCGAGGTCGGCCTTCAGCGGATCGTGGTAGAAGCCCTCGTACACCAGTTCGACCCACTTGCGGGCGACGTCAGGCTTGAAGCGGTTCTGCGACTTGCTCAGCACCGCCTCCTCCAGCGCGCGATGCGCCGCCAGCAAGGCCACCAGGCCCGGTGCCTCGAACACGATGCGTCCCTTCAGGCCGATGGTGGTGTCGCCGGTGTACATCCCGCGACCGACGCCGTACTGCGCAAACATGGTGTTGAGCTTGGCCAGCAACACCGCGCCATCCAGCGGCGTGCCGTCCAGCGACACCGCCACGCCCCGCTCGAAGCCCAGGGTCACTTCCAGCGGATCCAGCGGCCACTGCTCCCGCCTGGCGCACCAGCCACGCGCACCATCGCCCGGCGCTTCCCAGCTGTCGATCTCGCCACCGGACATGGTCAGGCCCAGCAGGTTCTCGTTGATCGTGTAGGCCTTCTGCTTGGCGCGCACGCCGAAGCCGCGCTGCTCCAGGTAGGCCTGTTCGTAGGCGCGCGTCTGCGTGTGTTCCTTCTGGATCTCGCGGATCGGCGCCACGATGCGGTAGTCGCCGCTGGCCTTGACCGCCAGGTCGAAGCGGACCTGGTCGTTGCCCATGCCGGTGCAACCGTGGGCGATGGCATTGGTGCCGAGTTCCTGCGCGCGCGCCAGCGAGGCATCGACGATCAGGTAACGGTCCGACACCAGCAACGGGTACTGGCCCTGGTAGCCCTCGCCGGCCCACACGAACGGCTTGACGAAGCCGTCCCAGATCGCCGGACCGCCATCGATGGTGACGTGCGATGCGACGCCCAGTTCAGCGGCGCGCTGCTCGATGAAGGCGCGCTCATCCGCATCCACGCCGCCGGTATCGGCGAACACGGTGTGCACGTTCCAGCCCTGCTCCTTCAGGTAGGGCACGCAGAAGCTGGTGTCGAGGCCGCCGGAAAAGGCCAGGACGATGTCGCGGGAATCATTCGGGGAGGTCATTTCGGCATCTCGTTTTAGGCTCCCTCCCCTGCTTGCGGGGGAGGGCTGGGGAAGGGTCGGGGTTCGCCGGGAAGGTCAGCCCCCTCCCGGCCTCCCCCTGCGCGCAGGGGGAGGGGAAAATCAGCCGACCAGCGCGGCCATGATCGCCTTCTGCACGTGCAGGCGGTTCTCGGCCTCGTTGATGGCGATGCAGTTCGGCGAATCCATCACCGCGTCGGTCGCCTTGACGTTGCGGCGCAACGGCAGGCAGTGGCTGAACACGCCGTTGTTGGTCAGCGCCATCTTCTGTTCGTCCACGATGAAGTGCTTGAACCGGTCGCGGATCGGCTTCTCGGGTTCCCAGTTGCCGAAATACGGCAGCGCGCCCCAGCTCTTGGCGTAGACCACGTCGGCGCCGGAATAGGCGGATTCGATGTCGTGGCTGACCGCGAACGAGCCACCGCTTTCGGCAACATTGTCGTTCGCCCAACCGATATAGCGCTCATCGAGCACGTATTCCGGCGTAGGGCACAGCAGGGTCACGTCCATGCCCATGCGGGTGGCGATGGTCAGCGCGGAATTCGCCACCGCCGTGTTGAGCGGCTTCGGGTGGTAGGTCCAGGTCAGCACGTACTTCTTGCCGCGCAGGTCGCTGCTGCCGAAGTGTTCCTGCAACGCCAGCACGTGCGCCAGTTCCTGGCAGGGATGGGTGATCGTCTCCATGTTGATCACCGGCACCGGCGAATGCCTGGCGAAGGACTTCAGCACGAGGTCGTCGCGGTCGCGCTGCCAGTCCACGAACTTCGGGAACGCGCGCACGCCGATCAGGTCCACGTAGCGGCCCAGCACGCGTGCCACTTCGGCGATGTGCTCCTCGGTGTCGCCGTCCATCACCGTGCCCAGGTCGAACTCGATCGGCCATGCATCCTTGCCGGGCTGCAGCACCACCGCATGGCCGCCGAGCTGGAACGCGCCCAGTTCGAAGCTGGTGCGGGTGCGCATCGACGGATTGAAGAACACCAGCGCGATCGAGCGCCCCTTCAGGTCGTCGCCCAGCTTGCTGCGCTTGAACATCGCGGCGCGCGCCAGCAGCGCGTCGAGGTCGCTCCGGCTCCAGTCCTGGGTGTTGAGGAAATGCTTCGACTGCATCATCGGTTCCTTGGAACGGCGCGGTGGCGGGAGGACGGTTGCGGGTGAAACCGGGGGCGGAAAACGAAAAAACCCAGCCGGTGGGCTGGGTTTGACGGAAGGTGCATGACAACGCGATCCGGTCTACCCAGCGACTAGGCCAAGTTCCGGTCGGCGCGCACGCGACGTCATGCCGGAGGCCATCCGGGCAGAGTCGGCGTAACGCGTGGCGAGGGATGCGTGCATCAGGGCGCGGATGCTGACATGCCGCGCCGCAGCATGCAAGCGTTCCGCCTCAGTCGTGCGGCTGCGGGGTGATCGAGACGCGCACCCGCAGGCGATTGCCGGGGTCGCGCGCCATCCGCGTGCGGAACTTGCTGCCCTTGTAGACATAGTCCACGTCGTAGGCGATCGCGCGACGGAATTCACGCTCCACCGGTTCCATCCGGCAGTTGCTCAGGCCTGCCTTGCGTTCCTCGGGGGTGAGATTGCCGGCAAGGCGCCCCTTCACCGAGCTCACCACCCGCGACAGCTTGGACTCGCCCACCCTGGCGACATCGCAGACCCGCTCGGTGCTGGTCGTGCGCAGGACCTGGTAGATCGGCTTCACCGCGAGCACTTGCGCATAGTCGAAGCGCACGTTCTCCGGCGGGATGACGACCTCGGGCGACGGGTCCTGCGCAGATGCCAGCGTGGCCGCCAGGAGGGCGGCCACGCACAGGGTCGGGAGGAGGACGCGGCGCACGATCATGCGTGCAAGTCTATCGGCGTGGCCCGCGACGGGTATGAATCGCCGCTGTCGTCGGCGCACTGGCCGCTACAATGGCGCGTCCAACGCGCGTGCCAACATGACACTGCATCTCTACAACACCCTCACCCGACGGGCCGAGCCGTTCGCGCCGCTCGATCCCGCCAGCCCGACGATGTACGTCTGCGGCCCGACCGTCTACAACTACGTGCACATCGGCAATGCCCGCGGGCCGGTGGTGTTCGGCGTGCTGGCCGCGCTGCTGCGCCGGCGCTACGGCAGCCTGCGCTACGCCCGCAACATCACCGACGTCGACGACAAGATCAATGCGGCGGCGAAGGAACTGGGCACGCCGATCGCCGCCATCACCGACAGGTTTGCCGCCGCCTATCGCGACGACATGGCGGCATTGGGGGTGGACGGCGAGTTCGCCCCCGACATCGAGCCCGCCGCCACCGCGCACATGCCGCAGATGGTCGCGATGATCGAGCGACTGATCGCCGACGGCCATGCCTATGCGGCCGACGGCCACGTCCTGTTCTCGGTGGCGAGCTTCGACGGCTACGGCAAGCTCTCGCGCCGCGACCCCGACGACATGCTGGCCGGCGCGCGCGTCGAAGTGGCGCCTTACAAGCGCGATGCCGGCGACTTCGTGCTGTGGAAACCCTCCAGCGACGACCTCCCCGGCTGGGACTCTCCATGGGGCCGCGGGCGGCCGGGCTGGCACATCGAATGCTCGGCGATGGCCGAGGCCCACCTCGGCGACACCATCGACATCCACGCCGGCGGCGTCGACCTGCAGTTCCCGCACCACGAGAACGAAGTCGCCCAGAGCGAATGCGCCCATGGCGGCGCGCCGTTCGCGCGCTGGTGGCTGCACAACGGCATGCTCAATTTCGGCGGCGCCAAGATGAGCAAGTCGGTCGGCAACATCGAGCGCATCCACGACCTGGTGCGCGTGCATCCGCCGGAAGCCCTGCGCTACGCCCTGCTCTCGGCGCAGTACCGGCAACCGCTGGAGTGGTCGGATTCGCTCATCGAGCAATCGGTGCGCACGCTGGACCGGCTGTACGGCACCCTGCGCGACCTGGGCGACGCCGACGCCGACCCCGAGATCCCCGCCAGCATCGAAGCGGCGCTCGACGACGATCTCAACACCCCTGCGGCGCTGGCCGAGGTCGCCCGCATCGCGGGCGAGGCGCGCAAGGCCTCCGACGCCGCGACGCGCACTGCGTTGAAGCGCCAGTTGCTGGGCGCGGGCCTCGTACTCGGCCTGCTGCAGCAAGCGCCGCCGGCCTGGTTCGCGCGCGGCGCATCCGGCACCGACGACGAACGCATCCAGGGGTTGATCGAGGAGCGCATCGAGGCCAAGAAGTCCCGCGACTTCGCCCGCGCCGACGCGATCCGCGACCAGCTCGCGGCCGAAGGCATCCTGCTGGAAGACACGCCGCAGGGCGTGCGCTGGAAGCGGGCATGAGCGGCACCGGATTCCCGTTCGAATCCACGCCCGCGGAAGCGCAAGCCGCCATCGCCGAGGAGTTCGCATTCTTCGGTGACTGGTCGGAGCGCTACCAGTACCTGATCGACCTCGGTCGCAAGCTGCCGCCCTTCCCGGAGGAATGGAAGAGCGAGGAGCACCGCCTGCTCGGGTGCCAGTCGATGGTGTGGATCGTGCCCTCCGGCGACGCGGGCAAGCTCGAGTTCGCCGCCGCCAGCGATTCAGCGATCGTCTCGGGCCTGGTGTTCCTGGCCTTGCGCGTGTACTCCGGGCGCAGCGCCGAAGAGATCCTCGCCACCGATCCCGACTACATCGGTGCGATCGGCCTGGCCAAGCACCTGTCGCCTACCCGCAGCAACGGCCTGGCGGCATTGCTGGCCTTCATCCGCGAACACGCCATGCAGACGCAGGCCCGGGCCAGCCCGGCAGGATGAACGCGACGCCGATGTCGCCACTCGCCAGTGTCGGCTTCCGCTGGCTGATGCTGTACCGGATCTGCACGCTCTTCTCGTACCAGATCGTCGCGGTGACCGTGGGCTGGCATGTCTACGAACTCACCCGCGACCCGTGGTCGCTGGGGCTGATCGGCCTGGCCGAGGTGATCCCATTCTTCTGCGTGGCGCCGTTTTCCGGCTACCTGGTCGACCACCTGCCGCGCCGCAAGCTGGGCGCCGCCGCCTGCGCGGTGCTCGCATTGAATGCGCTCCTGCTGGCGCTGGTCGCCAGCGACGTCGTCCCGTTGCGCGGCCTGTGGCCGATCTACCTGGCGATCGCGATCGGCGGGGTCGCCCGTTCCTTCCTCGGCCCTGTCCATAACGCGCTGTTCGCGCGGGTGCTGCGCCGCGACCAGTTCGCGCGCGGCGCCAGCATCGGCAGCGTGGTGTTCCAGACGGGCCTGGTGCTCGGACCCGCGATTGGCGGCATGCTGGTGGGCGCGGCCGGCAAATGGGTCGCCTACGCACTCGCCACGCTGTTCGCCGCCGCCGCCGCCGGCGCCCTGCTGTGCATGCCGGTCAGCGAGCCCGCGCAGCAGCAGCAACGCGGCCCGGTGTTCGCCAGCATCGGCGAAGGCCTGCGCTTCGTGTTCAGCCACCAGATCCTGCTGGCGGCGCTGGCGCTGGACATGTTCGCGGTGCTGTTCGGCGGCGCGATTTCGCTGGCCCCGGCCTTCATCAAGGAGGTGCTGCATGCCGGCCCGGAAGCGCTCGGCATCCTGCGGGGGGCGCCCGCGCTTGGATCGGTGGCAGCGGCGCTTTGGCTGGCACGGCACCCGCTGGAGGCCAATGCCGGGCGGATCATGCTGGCAGCGGTCGCCTGCTTCGGCGCCTGCATGGTCGGCTTCGGGCTGAGCACGGCATTCTGGCTGTCGGTGCTGTTCCTGCTGCTGTCGGGGGTGTTCGATGGGGTGTCGGTGGTGCTGCGCTCGACCGTGCTGCAGCTCACCACCCCCGACGAGATGCGCGGGCGGGTGTCGTCGGTCAACAGCATCTTCATCAGCTCGTCGAACGAACTGGGCGCTTTCTATGCCGGCTCGATGGCGCGCCTGCTGGGACTGGTGCCGTCGGTGGTGCTGGGCGGGTTCGTGACCATGGGCATCGTGGCGGCAACCGCGTGGAAGGCGCCGCGACTGCGCACGCTGGACCTGCGCGACATGCACTGATCGATCGCGCCAGCACGCATGCGAAAGCCCGGCGCAGGCGCCGGGCTTCCGGGAACGACCGATGCGTGATCGAGTCCGATCAGTTCAGCGTCTTGCCGAAGTCGGTGACTTCCCTGTCGGCGCGATCGCGCTGCCAGCCATACGTCTCCTGCAGCTTGCCCGACAAGTATTCGCTGTTGCCTTCGGCGACGTCGAACACGTCATCGGTGAGGTCGCCCCACTGGGCCTGGGCCTTGCCCTTCAGCTGCTTCCAGTTGCCGGCGATGATGTCCTTGTTCATGTGCATGCTCCATTCGGGGGAAGGTGGTACGTGGTGCACGATCGGGTTCGAACCCGCCCTCTGCTTCCACGCACGCAGCTTGAACGCGGTCATGTAGCGACAATGTGCGGGTTTCGTTAGTCGCTGCTCACGAACCCGAACCCGCGCTCCGGCGCGCAAACGAAAACGGCGCCCATCAAGGGCGCCGTCGGCTCGCATGGTCGATCGAACGGACGTCAGTCGCCCATCTGCTTCTGCAGGTGTTCCCAGCGCTCCTGCGCGTCGATCGTGCGCTCCGCGGTCAGGCGTGCCTCCATGCGATCAAGCCCGATCTCTTCGCCGGTGTCCACGCAGAAACCGTAGTCCCCGCCATCGAGCCGCTTCAACGTGCTGTCGATCTTGCCGATCAGCTTGCGGTAGCGGTCGCGGGTGCGCAGTTCCAGCGAGTTCTCGGTCTCGCGGGTCGCGCGCTCGGCCTCGTCGCCGACATCGCGCACTTCTTCCTTGAGGTTCTCGATGGTCTGCTTGGATTCCTCGACCAGGTCGCTGCGCCAGTTGAACAGGCGCTGGCGGAAATACTCGAGTTGCAACGGACTCATGTATTCCTCGTCCGCGCCCGGCTTGTAGCCCGCCGGCAGGATCGGGCGCCCGGTGGCTTCGTCGGTCTGGTACGGCACGACCTTCAGCTTGACTTTCGGCGCGGGGCTGGCGGGCTTGGAGACGATGGCCACCGCCACCTTGCCCTGCGGCTTGCGGATCGGTGCCGCCGCCACCGGAGCGGCAACCGGCGCCGCCGGCTCCTTCTTCGGTGCCGGTGCGGCCCTGGAGGGAGCGGGCGCGGTCTTGGCCGGCGCGGCCTTCGCAGGTGCCGGCTTGGCCGGGGCCGGCGCGGCCTTCGGCGCAACCGCCTTCGCGGGAACGGCCTTGGTGGGTGCCGGCTTGGCGACAGCCGCCTGCTTCGCGGCAGGCTTGGCGACAGCCTTCTTCACAGCCACGGGCGCGGCTTTCCTGGCCGGGGCCGCCTTCTTGGCGACGGGCTTTGCCGCCGGCTTCCTGGCGGGCACCGCCTTCTTCGCCGGCGCTGGCTTCTTCGCCGCAACCGCCTTCCTGGCCACCGGTTTCTTGGCGGCCACCGGCTTCTTCGCCGGAGCTGCCTTCTTGGCCACCGGCTTGGCGGCCGGCTTCTTGGCGGCCGCCGGCTTCTTCGCCGGGACGGCCTTCTTGGCCGGCTTGGCGGCCTTTTTCACGGGTTTCTTCGCTGCCACGAGCAGGTATTCCTCGATGTTCCCTTGAGGCGGGAAAGCGCGCTGTTATACCCTGCCGGGCACATCGCAGCAACCGCGCAACAATGCGCCATGCTGCATCCAAGGCCCGTGATCGACCATCTGCTCATCGCGCTGCTGCGCGGCTACAAGCGCTGGATCAGCCCCCTGCTCGGCACCCGCTGCCGGTTCGTGCCCACGTGTTCGGAGTACGCGATGCAGGCCATCGGCCGATTCGGCACACTCAAGGGCAGCTGGCTGGCGATCCGCCGCATCGGCCGCTGCCATCCCCTGCATCCCGGCGGGCACGACCCCGTCCCGCCCGCCTAAGGAACCGACATGACCTCGACGCTGATCGTCAACGCCCGCCTGGTCAACGAGGGCCGCGAATTCGATGGCGACCTGCGTTTCGCCGATGGGTTGATCACCGAAATCGGCAGCGGCCTGGCGGCGCGCGACCGCGAGGCAGTGATCGATGCCGCGGGCCGCCGCCTGCTGCCGGGGATGATCGACGACCAGGTGCATTTCCGCGAGCCGGGCATGGAATACAAGGCCGACATGGCGATCGAGTCCGCCGCGGCCGTCGCTGGCGGGCTGACCAGCTTCATGGACATGCCCAATACCGTGCCGCCGACGCTCGATGCCGCCGCGCTGGAGGACAAGTACCGCCGCGCGGCCGGCCGCTGCCGCGCGAACTACGGCTTCTACATGGGCGCGAGCAACGACAACCTGGAGGCCGTCCGCGCGATCGACCCCCGCGCGACGCCCGGCCTGAAGGTCTTCATGGGTGCATCCACCGGCAACATGCTGGTCGACAATCCGGACACGCTGGACGCAATCTTCCGCGACGCCCCGGTGCCGATCATCACCCATTGCGAAGACACTCCGACCATCGACGCCACCCTCGCCGAATACAAGGCGAAGTACGGCGACGACATCCCGGTCGCCTGCCATCCGGACATCCGTTCGCGCGAGGCCTGCATCAAGTCGACCCGGCTGGCGCTCTCGCTGGCCAACAGGCACGGCACCCGGCTGCACGTGCTGCACATCAGCACCGCAGATGAGCTGGCGCTGTTCGAGCAGGGCCCACTGATCCGCGCCGACGGCAGCCGCAAGAAGATCACCGCCGAGACCTGCGTGCATTTCACCCGTTTCGCCCGCGCCGACTACGCGCGGCTCGGCAACCTGATCAAGTGCAACCCGGCGATCAAGGACGAGGCTGATCGCGAGGCGATCATCGACGCGCTGGCCGGCGACGTCCTCGACGTGCTCGCCACCGACCACGCGCCGCACACGCTGGAGGAGAAGGCGCGCCCCTATGCCAGCGCGCCGAGCGGCCTGCCGCTGGTGCAGTTCGCCCTCAACGCCGCGCTGGAGCTGGTCCACGAAGGCCGCCTGACCACTGCCCAGGTCGTGCAGAAATTCGCGCATGCGCCGGCGCAACTGTTCGATGTCGTGGGTCGCGGCTACCTGCGCGAAGGCTATGCGGCCGACCTGGTGCTCATCGATGACACCCCGTACACCGTTCGCCGCGAGGACGTGCTGAGTCGTTGCGGCTGGTCGCCTTTCGAGGGCACCACCTTCCGTTCGCGTATCGCCGCCACCTGGGTCAATGGCGCACTGGCGTGGGACGGCTCAGCGCTGGTCGGCGACCCCGCCGGCCAACGCCTGCAATTCGACCGCTGATGCCCCTTCGCCTGGCCCTGCTGCTGGCTCTTTCGCTGGCGGGCATCGCAAGCGCGCAATCGGGCCCGACGGACGCGAAGCCAATGATCGGTGGCGGCGGCGCCATCCCGATGCGCGCCACCCGCCTGCCCGTGTCCGCGCCGCAGGGCGCGATGGTGATCGGCGTGACCCACCAGGCCGCCATCGTCGAATATGCAGGCCGCACGCTGCGGGTCACGCCCTACGGCAGCTTCGTGTTCGGCATCGGGCGAGACGCGACCGGCGAGGCGGTGTTGCGCATCAGGCAGCCGGCGACCGCCTGGATCGAGCACCGCGTGGCGATCACGCCACGCGACTGGCCGGTCGAGCAGGTCGATGGGGTGCCGCCGACCACCGTGGAGCCACCGCCCGCCATCGGCGAACGCATCGAGCGCGAACAGGCCAGCGTGGCCGCCGTGCGTACCCGCGACGACCCACGCACCGGCTTCGCGCAGGCGTTCATCTGGCCGGTCGAGGGTCGCATCAGCGGGCGTTTCGGCAACCAGCGCGTGTACAACGGCACGCCGAAGGCACCGCATTCGGGCATGGACATCGCCGCGGCGACCGGCACCCCGGTCAAGGCACCCGCCGGCGGCGTGGTCACTTTCGCCGACCCGGGCCTCTACCTCACGGGCGGCACGATGGTCCTGGACCATGGCCACGGCATCAGCAGCAATTTCCTGCACCTGTCGCGGATCGACGCCAGGGTCGGCGACGCGGTGAAGCAGGGCGACGTGATCGGCGCGGTCGGCGCGACCGGTCGCGCCACCGGGCCGCACCTGCACTGGGGCATGAACTGGTTCGACACCCGCATCGACCCGCTGCTGGTGCTGGAGCGGAAATAACGGCAAACCACGCACGCGTCGATGCGGCAGGCGGGTGTTCGCGCAGCGGCATTTCGAGCCGCGAAGCGGATACCCGCCTGCCGCATCGATGCAGGCGAGCGGCTTGCTAGGAGTTGCGACCGCTCACCGACGCCACCGCATCATGCGGATGCAGGCTCTCGAAATGCGCCACCCGCACCCGCCACGCGGAGACCCGCGCATCCGTCGCCAGCGCGGCGGCGACGCGGCGCGCGGCATCCTCGCAGAACATCAGGTTGGCGGCATTCAACTCTGCGAAGGCCTGTTCGTCTTCGCGCTTGACCGCAGTCTGCACCGGCGTGCCCAACGCGGCTTCCACGAGGTCCACCAGAGGGCGCAGCGGCAGTTCGTCGAAGGCGGGCTTCAACTCGACCCTCACCTCGGCGCGGCTGCGCTGCGCGTGCGGGGTCGCGGCCAGGCCACGTTCGGAGGCCAGCCAGTCGCGCACCGCCTCCCCGGAGAGCGCGCGGGTGCCGGCGAAATCGGCCTCGAAACGATCCGCATTGACTTGCCGCGACAATGCCGCGGACGCCGGGCAGGTGCTGGAATATTCGACCGAGAACGCCAGCGACAGGTGCAGGTGGCCATCGCGCAATTCGGCCTCCAGGACCACCGGGTAGTTCTTCCAGCCTGCGTTGGCGCTGGCCAGGGCGGTCCGCAGCAGCAGGTGGTCGTAGCGGAGGCGCAGGCGCGCGCGCGTCGACAGCCCTTGCTGGGTGGCGATGCAGGTTTCCAGCAGCTTGCGCAGCGCGGGCGCGCTCAGTGCCTCATTGGCCAGCGACTGCTGGAGTTGCATGTACAGCCGCGACATGTGGATGCCGCGCGCGGAGGCATCCTCTAGGTCGACCGCGACGTCGACGCTGGCGGGCACGTGCAGGGCCTGCCCGTTCTCGCCATGCAGGCGGATCGGCAACGCCATCGCATCCATGCCGACCCAGTCCAGCGGGCGCGCAAGCGCGGCCGCGTCGAAGGCGACGTCGGGCAACGAGGCGTGGCGATTGGTCTTGTGCATCGCGACATTGTACCGGCCCGCGGGTGACCACCTGCGCAACGCTGCGTGCCGCGCCGGCGCTCAGCCGCGGGCAGCGCGCCAGGCGGTGAACAGCACGCCGGGACGGCTCATCGGCACCGGCTTGCCTCCGACGAAACGTTGCAGGCGGCCGCGGACGATGGCGGCGTGGATGCGGCCGGGGCGACTGCCGTGTGCCGGAGTGGGCCATTGCGCCAGCAGGCCACGGGCCCAGCCACGCACATCGAGGTCGCCCAGCGGCGTCGCCGCCTCCGGCTGCCGCAGCACCCGCTCGGCCAGCAGCGAGACCACCACGTTGCGGGCGGGTGCCGGGGTCGGGTTGTCGAACAGGCGCTGGGCAACGCCGGCCAATGCTTCCGCGTACGGCTCCAGTTCGAACATTGCGGTGGCCAGGCCCTGGGGCCGCTCGCGGCTGGCCCGCAGCGCGGGCAGGCAGGCGGCCAGGTTGCCCCACGGCGCGGGCAGTTTCTGCAGGGTCAGGCCGAGCGGATGCCGGCGCAGTCCGCGCGACCAGCCATCCAGCTCCTCCGCCCACCAGCCCAGCTTGGCCTCGCCGGGACGCGAATCTTCGCCACCCCAGGCGGCTTCCGCCAGTTCCTCGCGCAAGGCGAACCACGCCTGGGCCAGCCCGCGCTGCGGCGCGGGCACGAAGGCTTCCGCGATCCGCCATTCGGGCCACTGCGCTTCCCACTTGCCCAGGAAGCCCTGGAGTGCGTCGGCCTCGCTCATCGCAACTTCGCCCAGAACGCCGGGGAAGCCAGGTCGCGCGGCATCGTCGCCAGCGCATCGGCTCCCCAGGCGTCCGGGCGCTCCCCCTCGTCCCGATACCCCCACAACGCTACCACCGAACGCATCCCGGCCGCGCGCGCGGCGTCGATGTCGCGCTGGTCGTCGCCCACGTAGACACAATCCCCGATCGCCGCGCCCAGTTGCTCCACCGCATGCAGCAGCGGCAATGGATGCGGCTTGCGCTGTGGCAGGCTGTCGCCGCCAAGCAGGATCGCGCTGCGGGTGTCCCAGCCGAGTTGCGGCATGACCTGCCGGGCCAGGTATTCCGGCTTGTTGGTGATGACGCCCCAGCGCGCGCCGTCGGCCTCGATCGCCTCCAGCAGCGCGGCCACGCCATCGAACAGCAAGCTGCTGCGCCCGAGCTCCTGCTCATAGGTATCAAGGAACTCGCGGATCATCTCGCCCGGGACCTCGCCGCGGAGTTCCGGGAAGGCCGTGGCGCTCATCGCCCGCGAGCCCTTCGACACATGCGGGCGCAGTTCGTCCAGCGGCATCGGCGGCCGGCCGCGCGCGGCGCGCATGCGGTTGACGGTGGCGACCATGTCCGGCGCGCTGTCGAGCAGGGTGCCGTCCAGGTCGAACAGCACCAGCCGCGGGAACACGCCCGTGCTCATCCCGGCTTGCGCGCGCAGGCGAGGTAATTGACGTCGGTGCGCGATACCACGCGTGCGCTGTTGCGCCACGGCTCATACATCAGCCCGCTGACGTCCTCCAGTTCCAGGCCGGCCTCGCGCAGCCACTTCGCAAGCTCGGACGGCTTGATGAAGTCGCGGTACTGGTGGGTGCCTTTCGGCAATACGCGCGCCACGTACTCGGCGCCGACGATCGCCAGCGCGAACGCCGCAGGCGTGCGATTGAGGGTGGACACGAACAGGCGTCCGCCCGGCTTCAGCAGCGTGGCGCAGGCGCGGACGATCGAACCCGGCTCCGGCACGTGCTCCAGCATTTCCATGCAGGTGACCGCGTCGAACGATGCCGGCACTTCCTCGGCCAGCGCTTCGACCGCGGTCTCGCGGTAGTCGACCTTGATCCCGGACTCGAGCCCGTGCAGGCGCGCGACCTTGAGCAGGTTCGGGGCGAGGTCGATGGCGGTGACCCTGGCACCGGCCTGCGCCAGCGCCTCGCTCAGCAGGCCGCCGCCGCAGCCGACATCCAGCACCGCGGCATCGCGCAACGGAACACGCTCGGCGACATAGCCAAGGCGTGGCGGATTCAGGGCGTGGAGGGCCTTCTGCGGGCCGTCCGGGTCCCACCAGCGCTGGGCAAGCTCGTCGAACTTGTCGAGTTCGGCCTGCGAGAAATTGTGCGTGGATGCGGTCATGCCGGCCTCACGGTGGCGATCCGGTCGCGCCACTGGCGCGCGTTTGCGAGCACGCCGTCGAGGTCGATGTCGACCAGCACGCGTTGGCGCAACTTGTGCGCGCCGGCGATCCAGACATCGCTGACCTGGTGGCGTCCGGTCGCGTAGATGAGTTGCGAGACCACGTTGTGCAGCGGCTGGGTCTCCAGCGCGGACAGGTCGACGCAGGCGATGTCGGCCTGCTTGCCGGGCTCCAGGCTCCCCACCAGGTGATCGAAGCCGATCGCCTTCGCGCCGCCCAGGGTGGCCGCGCGCAGGGCTTCGTGGGCGTCGAAACCGGCGGCGTCATCGGCCACCGCCTTGGCCAGCAGCGCGGCCGTGCGGGTCTCGCCGACCATGTCGAGGTCGTTGTTGCTCGCGCAGCCATCGGTGCCGATGGCCAGGGTGACGCCGGCGCGCACCAGCGCACAGGCCGGGCAGAAGCCCGAGGCGAGCTTGAGGTTGGATTCCGGGCAATGCACCACGCTGACGCCGCGCTCGGCGCACAGGTGGACCTCGGCCTCGGTCAACTGGGTCATGTGCACCGCGATCAGGCGGTCGTTGACCAGGCCCAGCCGGTCCAGCCGCGCGATCGGCCGCTGGCCGTGCTGCTCGATGGACTGCTGCACCTCCTGCGCGGTCTCGTGCAGGTGCAGGTGCACCGGCACGTCCAGCTGGTCCGACAGCATCCGCACGCGCTCGAAGTTGGCGTCGTTGACCGTGTACGGCGCATGCGGGGCGAACGCGGTGCCGACCAGGGCGTCATCGCGCCAGGCATCGTGGACTTCGCCGGCGCGATCGAAATACTCGTCGTCGCTGCTCGCCCACGCGGTCGCGAAATCGATCACCGGCAGGCCGACCCGCGCGCGGAAGCCGTGGCGCTTGTAGGTCGCCGCCTGCACGTCGGGGAAGAAATAGTTCTCGTTGCAGCAGGTGGTGCCGCCGCGCAGCATCTCGGCGATCGCCAGGGTCACGCCATCGGCGACGAAGCCGGGGCCGATCACCGCGCCCTCGATCGGCCAGATGTGCTCCTGCAGCCAGACCTTGAGCGGCAGGTCGTCGGCGACGCCGCGCAGCAGGGTCATCGGGTTGTGGGTGTGCGCATTGACCAGGCCGGGGATCAGCGCGGCATCCGGGCGCGCGACGGTTTCCGTCGCGGTGAATCGCGCACGTGCCTCGGCGATCGGCAGCACGGAGACGATCGCGCCGCCGGACACGACGACGGCGTGATCCGCGAGGACCACGCCGTGCGGGACGACCGGCACCACCCAGCCGGCTTCGATGATCAGATCGCAGGCCTGCGGGACGATGTCGGTCATCGGCTTACTTCACGCGCGAAACGTATTCGCCGCTGCGGGTGTCGACCTTGATCTTTTCCTCGTTGCCGACGAACAGCGGCACGCGGACCACGGCGCCGGTCTCCAGCGTGGCGGGCTTGCCACCGGTGCCGGCGGTGTCGCCCTTCACGCCGGGGTCGGTCTCGGTGATCTTGAGCTCGACGAAGTTCGGTGGCTGCACGGCGATCGGGGTGCCGTTCCACAAGGTCACCACGCACTCTTCCTCGCCCTTCAGCCACTTCTCGGCGCCGCCCATGCCGGCCTTGTCGGCCTGGACCTGCTCGAAGGACTCCTGGTTCATGAAGTGCCAGTACTCGCCGTCGGCGTACAGGAACTGCATGTCGGTGTCGACCACGTCCGCCTGCTCGACGCTGTCGGTCGCCTTCATGGTCATTTCCACCACGCGGCCCGACTTGATGCTGCGGTACTTGATGCGGGTGAAGGCCTGGCCCTTGCCCGGCTTCACGTACTCGGTCTCGGTGATGATGCAGGGATCGTTGTTGATCAGGATCTTCTGACCGGTCTTGACGTCGTTCATGCCCAGGCTGGCCATGGATACTCCTTCGCGCCACCCGCAGGGCGGCCTAAAATGTGGTGGCTGGGATCCCGGCGCACCGCCGGGACCAAACGGATCCGAACCGCAATGATAACCGCTGCCCCCACGCGACCGCACCCCGTGCCCGCGCCGACCGGCTGGCGGCAGGCCTGGCGCGAGGCTGTGCGCGACCCACGCGAATTGCTGGACATGCTCGGGCTGGGCCAACTCGCCGCGGGCCTCTCCGCTGGCGCGGCCGCGCAGTTCCCGTTGCGGGTCCCGCGTGGCTTCGTCGCCCGCATGCGCCATGGCGATCCGCACGACCCGCTGCTGCGGCAGGTGCTGCCGATCCTCGAAGAGGACCGCGTCGTGCCCGGGTTCGACCTGGACGCGGTCGGCGATGGACAGGCTCGCCGCGGTGGTGGCGTGATCCACAAGTACAACGGCCGCGCCCTGCTGATCGCCACCGGCAGCTGCGCCATCCACTGCCGCTACTGCTTCCGCCGCCACTACCCCTACGCCGAGGACACCGCCGCCGCCGCCGGCTGGCGCGAGGCCGTGGAGCTGATCCGCGCCGACGACTCGATCCACGAGGTCATCCTGTCCGGTGGCGACCCGTTGTCGCTGGCCGACCACAAGCTGGCGGAACTGACCGATGCCCTGCGCGGTATCGGTCACATCCGCCGCCTGCGCATCCATACCCGCCTGCCGATCGTGTTGCCGGAACGGGTGGATGCCGGCCTGCTGGCCTGGCTGGGCGGATTGCCATGGCCCGTGGCGATCGTGGTCCATGCCAACCATGCCAACGAATTCGATGCCGCGGTCGAGACCGCGATGACCGCGCTCCGGGAAGCAGGCATCACCTTGCTGAACCAGGCGGTGTTGCTGCGCGGGGTCAACGACTCGGTGGAGGCGCTTGCCGCGCTGTGCGAGCGCGGCCACGAGGCCGGGGTGCTGCCCTACTACCTTCACCAGCTCGACCGCGTCGCCGGCGCTGCCCACTTCGAAGTGCCGGACGCCGAAGCGCTGGCGCTTCACGCCGCACTGGCCGCCCGCCTGCCCGGGTACCTGCTGCCGACGCTCGTGCGCGAGGTCGCCGGCGCGCCCGGCAAGACCCCGCTCGCGGCCGTGGACGCGGGGATTCCGTCACCGGCATGATGTAGCCTTGCCCCTCAACGCACGGACTGCAGCCCCCGCATGGCGATCGGCAAGGACACCGCTCTACGACTGATGCTCGTCGACGACCAGGTCAACGAGGCCGAGGCCATCGTCAGCAGCCTGCGCAACGCGGGCATCGCGGTGCGTCCGTTGCGCCCGGAATCGATCGACGAACTGGCGCAGATGCTGGCGCAGCAGCCGGTCGACATGGTCCTGGCAGAACATGCCTCGACCCTGTTGCCGTTCAATGAAGTGGCGATGGTGGTCATGGGCTGCGGCCGCGACGTGCCGCTGCTGGCGGTGCTCGACGGCATCACCGACGAAATCCTCGACAGCGTGCAGGCCCAAGGTGCGCAAGCCGTCGCCCTGCGTGGCCGGCCGCAGCAATTCCTCAAGAACGTCCGCACCGAATGGCACGACGTCGACGCGCGCCGCTCGCAGCGCGCGCTGGAAGCGCAGATGCGCGAGACCGAACGCCGCTGCGACATGCTGATCGATTCGTCGCGCGAGCCCATTGCCTACATCCACGAGGGCATGCACATCCGCGCCAACCAGGCCTACCTGGAGATGTTTGGCTACGAGACCTTCGAGGACATCGAAGGCATGTCGCTGCTGGACTTCATCGCGCCGAAAGACGTGGAAGAGTTCAAGGCCCTGCTCAAGAGGCTCTCCAAGGGCGAACCGCCGCCGCCGCGGCACGAACTCACCGCCCGCGACATCGACGGCGACGACTTTCCGGCAGTGATGGAATTCACCGCTGCCCAGTACGAGGGCGAGGCCTGCCAGCAGGTCATCTTCCGGCGCCAGGCCGCGGAACAGGATCCCGAGCTGGCCCGCCAGGTCGAGGAACTCAAGCAGCGCGACGCGGCCACCGGCCTGCTCAACCGCCCGACCTTCCTTGGCCTGCTGGACGGCGCCGTCGCCGAGGCAGCGGGCCAGGGAGCGGTGCATGGCCTGTTGCTGATCGAGCCCGACCACTACGCGCAACTGCTCGAGGTGATCGGCCTGAACGCCGCCGACGACCTGATGGCGGCGATGGGCCAGCGCCTGGAGAGCGTCGCCAACGGCGCGGTCACCGCCCGCTTCGGCGAGCACCAGCTCGCGGTGCTGGCACGCGGCAGCGACTATCGCGCCACCAGCGACCTCGCCGAGAGCGTCTGCGCGGCGTTTGCAGGCCATGTCCTGGAGGTTGGCGACAACACCCTCAACGCGACCGTCAGCATCGGCGGCGTGCAGATCGGCGAGAAGATCGCCAGCACCAGCCAGGTGCTGGCCAAGGCCAGCCAGGGCGTGGTGTCCGCGGTCGGCGTCGGCGGCAACCGCGTCCAGTTGTTCGACCCCGGCGCGGTCGACCGTGCCGAGCAGGAACGCATCGAAGCCTGGGTCGCGCGCATCCGCGGAGCGCTGGACAGCGAAGGCTTCCGCCTCGATTTCCAGCCGGTCATCGCCCTGCAAGGCGACGGCAGCGAGACCTACGAGATGTTCCTGCGCCTGCATGGCAGCGACGGCGTCCCGGTCGAGGCCAGCACCTACCTGCCGATCGCCGAGGAACACGACCTGCTCGGCCCGATCGACCGCTGGGCGGTGTCCCGCGCGATCGCCCTGGTCGGCGAGCGCCTGCGCGCCGGCAAGCGCACCAGCGTGCTGCTGTCGGTGTCGCAGGACGCCCTGCTGGATGCCAGCATGCCGGCCTTCATCGCCGAACAGCTGGCGGCCGCCGGCGTGCCTGGCGAGCAGCTGATCCTGGCGGTGCCGGAAGCGAAGGTGTTCACCAACCTGCACGCGGCACAGGAGTTCGCCGGCGCGTTGGCCGGCTTCGGCACCCGGATGGCGCTCGAGCATTTCGGCGCCGGGCTCAATTCCCTGCAGACACTCCAGCACTTCGAGCCGGCCCTGCTCAAGATCGACCCGCAATTCATGGATGACCTGGCCAAGAGCACCGACTCGCAGGGTCGCGTGCGCGAAATCGCCCAGCAGGCGAGCAACCGCGGCATCCGCACGGTCGCCGAACGGGTGCTGGATGCCGCCAGCATGACCATGCTGTTCTCCGCCGGCGTGGATTACGTGCAGGGCGACTTCCTGGCCGCGGCCGGCCCGGACATGACCTACGACTTCAGCTGACCGCGGCCGTCGTGCCGCAACGAAAAGCCCGCCTTCCGGCGGGCTTTTCCTTTGCAGCCCTCGCTGCGCGGGCTCAGGCCACCACGCCCTGGCGCAGGCCGCCAGCATCCGGCTTGGCATTGCGCAACGCGACGATCCGCTCCTCCAGCGGCGGATGGCTCATCAGCAGGCGCTTCAAGCCGCCACCCGCGCCACCGCTGATGCCGAACGCGGCGACCTGCTTGGGCAGGGTGCTCTCGCCATGGGTCTGCGCCAGCCGCTCGAGCGCGGCGATCATCTTCTGCTTGCCCGCCAGCGCGGCGCCACCGGCGTCGGCGCGGAACTCGCGGTGGCGCGAGAACCACATCGCGATCATCGAGGCGAACAGGCCGAAGACCATGTCCAGCACGAACACGCCCAGGTAGTAGCCGATGCCGTAGCCGTCGCGGTTGCCCAGGTAGCCGTCGATGGCGCGGCCGATCACCCGCGACAACACGATGACGAAGGTGTTCAGCACGCCCTGCAGCAGGGCCATGGTCACCATGTCGCCATTGGCGACGTGGCTGACTTCGTGGCCCAGCACCGCTTCCGCCTCATCGCGGCTCATCGCCCGCAGCAGGCCGGTGGACACCGCCACCAGCGCGCTGTTGCGGTTGGCACCGGTGGCGAAGGCATTGATCTCCGGCGCGTCGTAAATGGCGACCTCGGGCATGCCGATGCCGGCGGCCTCGGCCTGCCGGCGCACGGTGGTCACCAGCCATTGCTCGGCCTCGTTGCGCGGCGTCTCGATCACGTGCGCGCCGGTCGAGCGCTTTGCCATCCACTTGGAGACCAGCAGCGAGACGATGGAGCCACCGAAGCCGAACAGCGCCGCCATGATCAGCAGGCCACCGAACTGCTGCGGGTTCACACCGAGGACCGCCATCACGATACTGGCCAGCGCCAGCACCGCCATGTTGGTTGCGAGGAACAGGAACATGCGCTTGAACATCGGTCTGCCATCCTGCCGCTGGGGAGGCGCGGCCTGTAGGTGAACTGTGGCTGGTCACCCGTAAATTCAATCTGAAGGCAGTCCGAACGCCCATGCCCGTCCCCGCCTACCGCGGCCGTTTCGCACCCTCGCCCACCGGCCCCCTGCATGCCGGCTCGCTGCTCGCCGCGCTGGGCAGCTGGTTGCTGGCTCGGCAAGCAGGCGGCGAATGGCTGCTGCGGATCGAGGACGTGGATCCGCCGCGCGAAGTCGCGGGCGCCGCCGACGCGCAGGTCGCCGCACTCGCCGCATTCGGGCTGCGCCACGACGGTCCCGTCGAATACCAGAGCAGGCGGCATGCGCTGTACCAGGCCGCGCTGGATCGCCTGCTGGCGGCGGGCCTCGCATTCGAATGCCACTGCAGCCGCAGCGACCTGGCCGCCAGCGGCGGCATCCACCGCCGCTGCGTGGCCACTGCACGACGTCCGGATCCGGCGATCCGCTTGCGCGTCGAGGACGGCTGCGAGATCGCCTTCGATGACCTGGTCCATGGCCGGGTGGCGCAGCGGGTCGACATCGACGCCGGCGACTTCGTGCTCAGGCGCGCCGATGGCCTGTGGGCCTACCAGCTCGCGGTGGTGGTGGACGATGCGGCGCAGGGCATCACCGACGTCGTCCGCGGGGCCGACCTGCTGGATTCGACGCCGCGCCAGGTCGCGCTGCAACGCGCGCTGGGGATTCCGACGCCGCGCCATGCCCACCTGCCGCTCCTACTCGACACCGATGGCCGCAAGCTGTCGAAGTCCTGCGCCGCCAGGCCGGTCGATCCCGCCGATCCGTTGCCCGCCCTGCAGGCGGGCTGGGCCGCGCTGGGCCAGGCAGCCCTGTCGTCACCGGCCGCTTCGTGCACGGAGTTCCTCGCTGCCGCGACCGATGCCTTCCGCCTCGACCGGGTGCCGCGCCGCGGCATGCACGCGCATCCGCCGCACCGCACAACAATCCCGCAATCTCCCGCCGCTAGAATCAGCGCGATCAGTCCTTCCCCCTCCAGGAGTTCCCCCATGACATCCCGCGTCGCACTCGTCACCGGTGGCACCGGCGGCATCGGCACCGCCATCGTCAAGCGCCTCGCCGACATGGGCCACAAGGTCGCCACCAACTACCGCAATGAGGAAAAGGCGCGCGCCTGGCAGGACAAGATGAAGGCGGATGGCTATGACGTCGCCCTGGTCAAGGGCGACGTGACCTCGCCGGAGGAAGCCGAAGCGATGGTGCGCGAGGTCGAGGCCACGCTGGGGCCGGTCGAGATCCTGGTCAACAACGCCGGCATCACCCGCGACGGCACTTTCCACCGGATGAAGGCCGACCAGTGGACCGACGTGATCAACACCAACCTCAATTCCGTGTTCAACGTGACCCGCCCGGTGATCGAGGGCATGCGCGAGCGGAAGTGGGGCCGCGTGATCCAGATCAGCTCGATCAACGGCCTGAAGGGCCAGTACGGCCAGGCCAACTACGCCGCGGCCAAGGCCGGCATGCACGGCTTCACCATTTCGCTGGCACGCGAGAACGCCCGCAATGGCGTCACCGTCAACACCATTTCGCCGGGCTACATCGCCACCGACATGGTGATGGCGGTGCCGGAGGAAGTGCGCGCGAAGATCGTGGCGGACATCCCCACCGGCCGCTTGGGCACGCCGGAGGAAATCGCCTACGGCGTCGGCTTCCTGGCCGATGAGCAGGCGAGCTGGATCACTGGCTCGAACCTCGACATCAACGGCGGGCACCACATGGGTTGGTGAGCGGTTGCCCGACCCGCCGGCCTGCATGCCGGCGGGCGTTCGCAGGCTCGCGGCTTCGGCGCTCGAATTCCCTGCTCACCCCCCATTCGCGCCCATGGCGCGAATCGCCCCCTGACTCAGGGGGCTGGGGCGACGGTGTTGACCACGATGTCGCCTGTGCCAAGATCGCCACACCACCGCCCCAGCTGAATCGTTAGGAGCCCGCATGTCCAACGTAGACCCGAACCGCCGACCGTCGAATTTCGGCCGCTACCTGTTCCTGCTGGGCCTGGGCCTGGTCGTCGGCGCGATCGCCACCGTGATGGCGCTGCGCGCGATCGACCAGCGCAAGGATCATTTCCCCGAGGCATTGATGCACGTCCAGGACTGGCACATGGGGCAACTGAAGGCCGACCTGGATGCGAATCGCTGCAACGCGACCGACATCCTGCCGCACCTGCAGGCCCTGCGCGTCACCTCCAACGATCTCGACGCCGCCTTTCCGAGCCTGCGCGACGATACCCGCTTCACTGCCGCAAGTTCGGCCATGCGCGCCGCGACCGACAAGGCGATCGCCAGTCCGCCACTGACCTGCGATGGACTCGGTACGACCATGAAATCGATCGGCGAGACCTGCAAGGGCTGCCACCAGGATTTCCGCGGCTGAAATCCATCGCCATGTGTACCTTCAAGGCCGCCTCCGGGCGGCCTTGTTGTGTGTCGTCCCGGCAAAACCCTTGACGTGCTTTCGACGTCGGTGAACCACCCGTAAGCCGTCCTGGGCAGCCCACGGCAAACGTCGGGCGCGGTTCATGCGCGGGGTAACACGATCCGACCCGTCGTCCGCATCGGCGATACCCACATTCCACCGGAAGGAAACTGACATGACGATCCGCACTCCACACATGCGTGCCTTGGGCGCGGCCATGCTCGGCCTCGCCCTCGCCGCCGGCACCGGTTGCGCCAGCACCGCTACGAATTCCAGCTACCAGGGCGGCGGCTATGGCAGCAACACCTGCCAGAACTGCGGCACCGTCACCCGCATCACCGTTGGCGGCGCCTCGGGCGCGACTGGAACCGTGATCGGCGGACTCATCGGCGCCGTCGCCGGCCATGAAATTTCCAAGCAAACCGGCGGCAGCTCGGGCAACCAGAACGTCTCCGCCGCCGCGGGCGCCGTCGCCGGAGCCGCGGCGGGCAACGCGATCCAGAAGAACCGCAGCGACGGTTACACCGTGCACGTGCGCATGGATGACGGCCGCACCACTGCGGTTACCCAGGGCGACGTGTCCGGTTTCCGCGAAGGTTCCCGCGTCCGCATCAGCGATGGGCGCGCCTACCTCCAGTAAACCGCCCACCCCGTCCCACACACGAACGGCCCGCACTGCGGGCCGTTCGCGTGCCAGGACACGCAGCACTGCAACCCGCATCCTGCAGAATGCGTGGTGCCCCTGCAGCGGATGCCCCATGGAATCGAACACCCTCTTCTACCTGCTTGCGATCGTTCTGGTCATGGTCGGCATCGCCGGGACCGTCCTGCCGGCACTGCCCGGCCTGCCGCTGGTCTTCGCCGGCATGCTGCTGGCCGCCTGGGCCGGTGATTTCCAGCAAGTCGGCATACCGATGCTGGTCGTGCTCGGGCTGCTGACCGTGTTCTCGCTGGCGGTGGATTTCTGGGCGACCGCACTCGGCGCCAAGCGGGTCGGCGCCAGCAGGTTGGCGATCATCGGCGCCATGCTCGGCACCCTGGGTGGCCTGTTCCTCGGGCCGGTCGGCCTGCTGCTGGGACCGTTCGCCGGCGCGATCGGCGGGGAGCTGGTCCATCGGCGCAGCCTGCAGAAGCAGGACCTCGGGCAGGCCGCGAAGATCGGTGTCGGCACCTGGTTCGGCATCCTGTTCGGGACCGTGCTCAAGCTGGCCCTCGCTTTCACCATGCTCGGGCTGTTCGCGTTGGCCTGGTGGCTGTAATGGGGGCGTTCACACCACGCTGAATGCGCAAAGGCCAAGCTTCGCGCCCACTGGATCCAACGACGGATCACCGCGATGCCACGACGCTGGAGCCGCAAACGCATGGCCTGGACAATCGCCATCACTGCCCTGCTGACCCTGCTGGCGGCAACGCTGGCGATGAACTTCAAGACGTCCGAGAAGACGCTGGAACGCAAGATCGAGCATCGCTACGCGGTGGCCGACCCGCAGTTCCGGCGCGAGATGGGCGTCCTGCTGGGACCGGGAATCCTGCCGGGCAACCGGGTCACCGACCTGCAGAACGGCGACGAGATCTTCCCGGCGATGCTGGAGGCGATCCGCAGCGCCACCACCACGATCACCTTCGAGACCTACATCTACTGGTCGGGCGACATCGGCGCGAAGTTCGCGGCGGCGCTGGCGGAGCGCGCGCGCGCCGGGGTCAAGGTCAAGGTGATGGTGGACTGGGCCGGCAGCATCAAGATGGACGACGACCTGCTGCAGCAGATGCAGGGCGCCGGCGTGGAAGTCCACAAGTACCGGCCGCTCAAGTGGTACAACCTCGGCCGACTCAACAACCGCACCCACCGCAAGTTGCTGGTGATCGACGGCCGCCTCGGCTTCACCGGCGGCGTCGGCATCGCCGACCAGTGGGAAGGCCATGCGCAGGACACCGACCACTGGCGCGACATGCATTTCCGGATCGAGGGTCCGGCGGTCGCGCAAGTGCAATCCGCGTTCAACGACAACTGGATCAAGACGACCGGCGTGGTGCTCAACGGCGCGGACTATTTCCCGCCGCTGGAGGCCGCCGGCGCGATGGACGCGCACATGTTCGTGGCCTCGCCGGCGGGCGGCAGCGAGAGCATGCACCTGATGTACCTGATGGCGATCGCCGCGGCCGAGCGCAGCATCGACCTGGAAGCCGCCTATTTCGTGCCCGACCCGCTGATGATCCAGGCGCTGCAGGCGGCGCGCCATCGGGGCGTGCGGGTGCGGGTGATCGTGCCGGGCAAGCACATCGATTCGGAGACCGTGCGGCTGGCGTCCAAGGCGCACTGGGGCGAGCTGCTGCTGGCCGGGGTCGAGATCCACGAATACCAGCCCACGATGATGCACAACAAGCTGCTGGTGGTGGACGGGTTGATGACCTCGGTCGGTTCCACCAATTTCGACATCCGTTCATTCCGGCTCAACGACGAAGCCAGCCTAAACGTCTACGACGCGGCCTTCGCCGAGCGCATGGCCGCGGTGTTCGAGGCCGACCTGGAGCCGACCGTGCGCTACACCTACAAGATGTGGAAAGATCGTCCGCTGCGGGAAAAACTGTTCGAGAAATTCATCCTCCCGATCAAGTCCCAACTCTGACGCGTGCCGATGCCGATCCTAGATCCCGCCAAGCTCCCCACCGCCAGCAGCCTCGGCGAACGTTTCATGACCGCGCTGGAACAGGTGCAGGACAAGCTGCTGCACCTGGTCGCCAGCATCCCGCTGCTGGTGGTCGCACTGTTGATCGTCCTGCTCGCCAGTTGGCTGGGCGGCGTGGCCAGCCGGCGCATGCGGTTCGTGAAGCGGATCAGCAGCAGCAATCCCTACATGGAGGGCCTGCTCCGCAGCACCGTCCGGTTCCTCATCGTGCTGGCGGGCGTGGTGGTCGCGCTGGACCTGCTCAATGCCACCTCGCTGGTCGGCGCGGTCCTCGGGTCGGCCGGCGTGATCGGGCTGGTGCTCGGCTTCGGCTTCAAGGACATCGCCGAGAACTACATCGCCGGCGTGCTGCTGAGCCTGCGCAAACCGTTCTCGCCCGGCGACACCGTGCGCATCGATACATTCGAGGGCAAGGTGGTGGCGCTGACCGCCCGCGCCACGATCCTGATGACGGTGGATGGCAACCACCTGCAGCTCCCCAACGGCATCGTGTTCAAGTCGGTGCTGCTCAACTACAGCCGCAACCCGAAGCGGCGCTTCGATTTCGAGACCGGCATCGAGAACTGCGCCTCTTGGCATGCGGCCATGGAGGCAGGCATCGCCGCGATCGCATCGGTCGACGGCGTGCTCGCCGATCCCGCGCCCTCGTCGATCATCCGCAGCCTGTCGAACGACGGCGCGACGCTGCAGTTCGCCGGCTGGATCGACCAGGGCCGCAACGACCTGGCGCGCACCCGCAGCGAGGCCATGCGCCGGGTGCGCTCCGCCCTTCGCCAGCGCGACATGCTGCCGCCGGACACCGTGCAGAAGGTCGTCCTGCTGCGCAGCGGCGTCGACCCGGTGCACGCGGCTGAACCCGAACACCCACGCGACACCTCCGTGGACCACACCCTGGATGCCCAGGTGGGCCACGCGCGCCGGCAGGAGGACGACGGCGACTTGCTGTATCCCCAGCCGCCTGCGCAGCCCTGAACCGATCCGGGCGAACTAGCTGCCGTACAGCAGCCAGTGCCGCGCTTCGGTCTCGTTGGAGAAGATGCGGATGGTGATGCCGCGTTCCTGCAGCAGGATTTCGCCCTGCTCGCTGCCCTGGATGTCGTCGCGCATCTCCACGAAGGCGGTGCGGAAGCGGCCGATGCCGGCCGCCTCGATCCCGTCGACGACCGCGCCCAGGTCGCCCAGCTCGACCGTCGACAACAGGTCTTCCAGCACCAGCAAGCGCGTCGCGCCCACCGCTGCACCTTCCGACGCCAGCATCCGCCACATCGCGATCGATACAGCCACAGAATCGGTGCCGTCGAAGACGTGTGCGCGCAGGAAGCCCGGCTCGTCCTCGTAGCGAATCCGGAAGCCGGGCCCCTGGACGACGCGGGTGTTGCTCACGCCACCACCACCGGGATGTCGCCGATCTTCGCCTGCGAGATCCGCGCCTGCCATTCCCTCGGGCCGGTCTGGTGCACGGACGTGCCATCGGAATCGACCGCAACCGTCACCGGCATGTCCCTGACCTCGAATTCGTAGATCGCCTCCATGCCGAGGTCGGCGAAACCGACGACCTTCGCCGCCTTGATCGCCTTCGACACCAGGTAGGCGGAGCCACCGACCGCCATCAGGTAGACCGAGCGGTGCTTGCGGATCGCCTCCAGCGCCAGCGGGCCGCGCTCGGCCTTGCCGATCATGCCGAGCAGGCCGGTCTGCGCCAGCACCTGCTCGGTGAACTTGTCCATGCGGGTGGCGGTGGTCGGGCCGGCCGGGCCGACGACTTCATCGCGCACCGGGTCGACCGGGCCGACGTAATAGATGAAGCGCCCCGCCAGCTCCACCGGCAATGGCTCGCCCTTGTCCAGCATGTCGACGATGCGCTTGTGCGCGGCATCGCGGCCGGTGAGCATCCTGCCGTTGAGCAGCAGCACCTCGCCCGGCTTGAACGTGGCCACGTCCTCGCGGGTCAGCGTGTCCAGGTCGACCCGGCGCGCGTTCTGCGGGTTGTAGGTCAACGACGGCCAATCCTCCAGCGATGGCGGTTCCAGCGTGACCGGGCCACTGCCATCGAGGGTGAAATGCGCATGCCGGGTGGCCGCGCAATTCGGGATCATCGCCACCGGCAGGTTGGCGGCATGGGTGGGGTAGTCCTTGATCTTGACGTCGAGCACGGTGGTCAGGCCGCCCAGGCCCTGCGCGCCGATGCCGAGCGCGTTGACCTTGTCGTACAACTCGATGCGCAGTTCCTCGACCTTGCTGGACGGGCCGCGTTCGATCAGTTCCTGGATGTCGATGTGCTCCATCAACGACTCCTTGGCCAGCAGCATCGCCTTCTCGGCGGTGCCGCCGATGCCGATGCCCAACATGCCCGGCGGGCACCAGCCAGCCCCCATCGTCGGCACGGTCCTGAGCACCCAGTCGACGATGGAATCGGACGGGTTCAGCATCGCGAACTTGGACTTCGCCTCCGAGCCGCCGCCCTTCGCCGCCACGATCACGTCCACGGTGTTGCCCGGGACGATCTTCATGTTGACCACCGCCGGCGTGTTGTCCTTCGTGTTGCTGCGCTTGCCGGCGGGGTCGGCCAGCACGCTGGCGCGCAGCTTGTTGTCCGGGTGGTTGTACGCGCGCCGCACGCCTTCGTGGACCATGTCCTCGACGCCCATGGTGGCGTCGGACCAGCGCACGTCCATGCCCACTTCCAGGAACACGGTGACGATGCCGGTGTCCTGGCAGATCGGGCGGTGGCCCTCGGCGCACATGCGCGAGTTGATCAGGATCTGCGCGATCGCGTCCTTGGCCGCGGGCGATTGCTCGCGCTCGTAGGCCGCCGCGAGGTTCTTGATGTAGTCGACCGGGTGGTAGTAGCTGATGTACTGCAGCGCGTCGGCGACGGACTGGATCAGGTCGTCCTGGCGGATGGAGACGGGCGCGGAGGACGGGGTCGAGGCGGG
>DATIDW010000043.1:0-12252 GCA_035456065.1 Thermomonas sp.
CAGCGTGCCGAGCATCTGCACGAAGGCCATGGTGGTGGAGATCTCTCGCTCGCCGGTGTCCTTGAGCAGGCGCTCGAAGGTGGCCAGCGGCGGAATCTCGAGCGCGACCGACTTGCGCCGGCGTTGCGGCAGGTAGCCGCCGAGCGCGGCGCGGCGCTCACGCAGGTACTTCATCTCGGGGCTGTCTTCGGCGAGCTGGATGAAGGGCACGTTGGGCAGCTCTGCATCGGACACCGGGATCTGGAAGCGGTCGCGGAAGCCGCGCAGTGCGTCCTGCGTCATCTTCTTGGCCTGGTGGGCGATCATCTGGCCCTCGCCCGATTCGCCCATGCCATAGCCCTTCACCGTCTTGGGCAGGATCAGCGTGGGCTGGCCCTTGTGCCTGACGGCGGCGGCGTAGGCGGCGAACACTTTCTCGGGGTCGTGGCCGCCGCGAGTCAGCGCCCAGATCTGCTCGTCGCTCATGTCGGCGACCAGGGCCTTCGTTTCTTCGTACTTGCCGAAGAAATGCTCTCGCACATAGGCGCCGCTCTTGCTCTTGAAGTCCTGGTACTCACCGTCGACGCACTCTTCCATGCGCTGCAGCAGCTTGCCGCTCTTGTCCTTGGCCAGCAGCGCGTCCCAGCCGCTGCCCCAAAGCACCTTGATGACGTTCCAGCCGGCGCCGCGGAACACGCTCTCGAGCTCCTGCACGATCTTGCCGTTGCCGCGCACCGGGCCGTCCAG
Organism: Thermomonas sp.; assembly: GCA_035456065.1. GTDB lineage: Bacteria > Pseudomonadota > Gammaproteobacteria > Xanthomonadales > Xanthomonadaceae > Thermomonas. The sequence goes on from DATIDW010000043.1 coordinate 727, forward strand.
GCGCTGCAGGTTGCAGTTGATGACGAAGACCAGGTTGTCCAGGCCCTCGCGGCCGGCCACGCCGATCGCGCCGAGGGATTCGGGCTCGTCGGTCTCGCCGTCGCCGAGGAAGCACCAGACCTTGCGGTCGGTCTTCGGCATCAGGCCGCGGCCTTCCAGGTACTTCCAGCTGCGCGCCTGGTAGATCGCGGCGATCGGGCCCAGGCCCATGCTCACCGTCGGGGTCTGCCAGAAATCCGGCATCAGCCACGGATGCGGGTAGCTGCTGATGCCGCGGCCATCCACTTCCATGCGGAAGTTGTCGAGCTGCGATTCGCTGATCCGGCCCTCGAGGAAGGCGCGGGCGTAGATGCCCGGCGAACTGTGGCCCTGGATGTACAGCAAATCACCCGGGTGGTCGGCGCTGGGCGCGCGCCAGAAGTGGTTGAAGCCGACGTCGTACAGGGTCGCCGAGGACGCGAAGCTGGCGATGTGGCCGCCCAGCTCGCCGGGCTTGCGGTTGGCGCGCACCACCATCGCCATCGCATTCCAGCGGATCATCGAGCGGATCCGCCACTCCATGGTGGCGTCGCCGGGCATCGCCGGCTCCATGTGGGTGGGGATGGTGTTGATGTAGCTGGTGGTGGGGTCGAACGGCAGGTAGGCGCCGGCGCGGCGGGTCAGTTCGACCATGCCCTCCAGCAGCTGGTGGGCGCGGCCGGGGCCGTCGTGGTCGATGACCGCCTTCAGCGATTCCACCCACTCCCGCGATTCCTGCGGGTCCGGGTCATTCTGCAGCATTTCGTTGAGCCAGTTCATCGTTGTTCCACCACGGCGCGATCGGTCGGAGGCCGAGTCTAGCAAGCGTTCCGGGCATCGCCATGCTGCACCGCACCCGAAATATCGAATTACCCGGATAATTTATTTTTCACTGCGCCGGCCGGGCAGGCTCCCGCCGGCGTGAAGATTCCTTCACGGGACTGCCGGCTATGCTCCCGGCGCGTGCCGTTCTCGTGGCGACGCCGGCGGGGGATCCGCAGGCGGCGGCCCTCCTGCCGTCCCTCCCACCAACGTGCCTGCATGCCCCAATCGAACCCGCCCGCCCGCCAGACCGCCGGCCTGATCGCGCTGATCGCCGCGCTGGTGCTGTTGATCGTGGTCGGGCCGTTCTGGGTGGTGCGCGATGCCAACCGCAAGAGCGTGCAAGCGGCCGAGATCGTCAACCACACGCACGAGATCGAAGCGACGGTGCAGGCGTTGATGTACGACCTGCGCAACCGCGAGTCCGCCACGGTAGCTTATGCCTACGGCCATGATTCCCCGGCGATCCGCGAGCGCCTGGCCGAGAGCCGGCGGGAAATCCCGCTCAACGTGACCCGGCTGGTTCAGCTCACCCGCGACAACCCCGACCAGCAACTGCGGATCGGCAAGCTCGGCTCGATCATCGACCAGCGCGGGCAGATCTCCGACATCATCCTGGCCAGGCCCGCGGGGCAACCCGACCCGCGCGACATGGAATGGCTGCTCGACCGCAATCCCCTACGCTTCATCAGCAGCGAGATCTCCGCCACCGAGCAGTCGCTGCTGAAGGCGCGGACGAGCGATGCCGCGCGGCTGGCCAATCGCAGCGCGGGCGTGACCTGGGCCGCGATGGTCCTGCAGTTGCTGCTGCTCGGCGCGGTGGCGCTGCTGCTGCGCTGGCAATGGCGCAACCGGCGCGTGGCCGAGGCGGCGGCGGCACGCTCCAGCGCGCGCGCGCAGTCGGTGCTGCAGACCGTGCGCGAGCCGATGGCGGTGGTCGACCGCGACTTGCGCGTGGTCCTGCACAACCCGGCGTTCGTCGAGGTGTTCGCCGCTGCCGAGGGCAGCGCCAGCGGGTCGCCGATCGGCGACTTCGGCCGTGGCACCTGGGACGCCCCGGAAACCCGCCAGCGCCTGGTCGATGTGCTGGCCCGCGACCGCGAACTGTGGGACCACGAGATCACCCATCGCGGCGAAGACGGCCGCGAACGCACCCTGCTGGTCAACGCGCGGCGGATGGCGCTGCCCGACCGCAGCGACGAGGTCGCCCTGGTCACCGCCAACGACGTCACCGCGCAGAAGGCCGCCGAGCTGCAGGTCCGCGAGCTCAACCGCCAGTTGCTGGGCAAGGTCGACCAGGTCTCCGAGGTCAACCGCGAACTGGAAGCCTTCAGTTATTCGGTGTCGCACGACCTGCGCGCGCCGCTGCGCCACATCGGCGGCTTCGCCGACAAGCTGGGTCGCCACCTCGGCGAACGCAACGACGAAAAGACCTTCCACTACCTCGACACCATCACCACCTCGGCGCGGCGGATGTCGCAGTTGATCGACGACCTGCTGGTCTATTCCAGGCTGGGGCGCAGCGCGCTGCGCCTGCAGCCGGTGGACATGCAGTCGGTGGTCGACGAGACCCGCGCGATGCTCGACGCCAACACCGCGCAGGATCATCCCGGCCACCGCATCGACTGGCGGATCGCGCCGCTGCCGATGATGGTAGGCGACGAGAACATGCTGCGGCAGGTGTGGCTCAACCTGCTGTCCAATGCGGTGAAGTACAGCGCCGGCTCGGAGCCGGCGGTGATCGAGGTCGGTTACGGGCGCGAAGACAATGGCGACCACCGCTTCGACGTGGTCGACAACGGCGTCGGCTTCGACATGGCCTATGCCGGCAAGCTGTTCGGCGTGTTCCAGCGGCTCCATTCAGTCACCGAATTCGAAGGTACCGGCATCGGCCTGGCCAGCGTCCGCCGGGTGCTGGCGCGCCACGGCGGCCACATCCACGCCGCCGCCGAACCCGGCAAGGGCGCGCGCTTCACCTTCATCCTCCCCGCGTCCATCGACGCACAACCGGACACCAAGGCATGACTCCGATCATCCGCGCCATCCTGCTCGCCGAAGACAGCCCCGCCGACGCCGAGATGGCGATCGACGCATTGCGCGAGGCGCACCTCGCCAACCCCATCGTGCACGTGCAGGACGGCCTCGAGGCGCTGGACTACCTGCTCCGCCGGGGCAAGCATGCGGACCGCCCCGAGGGCTTGCCCGCCGTGCTCCTGCTGGACATCAAGATGCCGCGCATGGACGGCCTGGAAGTGCTGCGCGAATTGCGCAACCACGAGCAGCTCAAGCGCCTGCCGGTGGTCGTGCTGACCTCCTCGCGCGAGGAAAGCGACCTGGCCCGAAGCTGGGACCTGGGCGTCAACGCCTACGTGGTGAAGCCGGTGGACTCCGAGCAGTTCTTCACCGCGGTGAAGACCCTGGGCCGGTTCTGGGCGGTCCTCAACGAGACCCCGACCAACCTGTGATGGCCACGCTGCGCATCCTGCTGGTCGAGGACTGCGTGGACGACGCGGACCTGCTGCATTTCCAGCTGGAAGACGCCGGGCTGTGCTTCGACCTCCGCTGCGTCAGCAGCGAGCGCATGTTGCTCGAAGCGTTGGAGACGTTCACCCCCAGCGTGGCGGTGAGCGACCTCAACCTGCCCGGGTATTCGGGCCTCGCCGCGCTGGCGCTGCTGCACCAGCGCCTGCCGGACCTGCCGCTGGTGCTGCTGACCGGTGCCGATGAAACGCCGGTGCCGGGCGTGCCCGCGACGGTCCTCGGGAAAACCGAACTGCACCGGCTGCCCGCGCTGCTGGCAGGCCTGCCGGCCGGCGACTGAATCCTTCGCCGGCGCGAGACAGCGGGGCGTTGCGCCGGCCCGCGGGTCACTCAGCCGCGCCCGAACCATCTCCTCGGCAAGACCAGCTTCAATGCCCGTTCGGCGCTCTTGCGCCGCAATCCCGGCATGGCGAGGCCCCGCCAGAGCGGTCCCAGCCAGGCCCGCCGCGACGGTCCAAGCATCGCGAGGCGTTGCTCGGCTTCCAGTCGGTACAGCGCCTGCAAGCGCATGCCCCTGTCGCGACGGATGGCGGGAATATCCGGCCGCGCCTCCATGCATCGCCGCTGGTCGTCGGCGATCTGCTGGTACATCTCGGCCACGCGCGATTGCCGCCGCTGCCATCCCGCATAGCCCGGTTCGCTGCGGTCGAACACCCAATCCCCCAGGTTGGCCTGGTGGCGGCGATAGCGCACCAATGGCCGGGGCAGGCAGCGGCATTCGCCAAGCAGCGCGCCACGCAACATCAGCATGTTGTCCTCGACCCGGCCCACCAGCGGCGGGAACGCGGTGAACAACTCGCGCCGCAGCGCCATCGACGCGCCCAGGATCGTCGCCATCCTGCCGCGTGCCAGCAGCCATTGCTGGTCGACCCGGCGCGGCAGCCCCCGCACCGCCGGCTTCAGCAAGGCACCGCCTGCATCGATGTCGTCCACGCTCGAGCCCACGATGCACGCCTGCGGATGCGCGGCGAATTCCGCCAGCACCTCGGCGACGCGTTCCGGCAGGGAGACGTCGTCGCCGGCGGAATTGAACACGATCGGCGCACTCGCCATGTCGGCCAGCTCCTGCAGGTGGGGACACAGGCCGAGATTGCGTGCAGTACTCCGCAGGATGACCCGATGCGGTCCGGCGTATCCGCGCAACAGCGGGCGCACGGCCTCCAGCGCGCCATCGCCGGAGCTGTCGTCGGACACGATGATCTCGCACGGGACGGTCTGCGACAGCGCGCCTCGCACGGCGTCGGGGAGGGTCTCGCGCATCCGGTAGGCGATGACCAGGAAGGTGGCCGGCCAACCGCCGGGCGGGGGCTGGGTCGCGCCGTAGGCGTCGACCGCAGCGGTCACGCGTTTTTTGCCTCGCGCGCCGCGCGGATCTGCGCTTCCACCGCCACGATCGCGGTCATGTTGACCACCCGCCGCGACGACGAGGCCGGGGTCAGGATGTGCGCCGGCTGGTCCAGGCCCATCAGGATCGGGCCGATGGCGACGCCGCCGGTGGCCACGCGGATCAGGTTGTAGCCGATGTTGGCGGCGTCCAGGTTCGGCATCACCAGCAGGTTGGCGCGGCCGGTGAGCGTGGTGTTGGGCATGATCCGCTGGCGCAGCGCCTCGTCCCACGCGGTGTCCGCCATCATCTCGCCGTCGATCTCCAGCTTCGGCACGCGCGCGCGGACGATCTCGTAGGCGCGGCGCATCTTGGTCGCACTGGCGTCCTGGTGGCTGCCGAAGTTCGAATGCGACAGCAGCGCCACCTTGGGCTCGATGCCGAACAGCTTCAGTCGGTACGCCGCCTGCAACGTCGCCTCGGCGATCTGCTCCGCGGACGGGTCCATCTGCACGTGGGTATCGACGAAGAACCAGGCGCCGCTGTCGTTGATCACGCCGGTCATCGCCGCGGTGCCCTGCACCCCCGGCTCGAAGTCGAAGATGCTGCGCAGGTAGCCCAGCTTCTTGTGGTAGCGGCCGACGATGCCGGTGATCAGGCCATCGGCTTCGCCGCGCTCGACCATCAGCGCGGCGATCAGGGTGGGGCGCGAACGCACCAGGTTCTTGGCCGCGTCCGGGGTCACGCCGCGGCGCTCGGTCAGCGCGTGGTACTGGCGCCAGTAGTCGTCGAAGCGCTTGTCGTCGTTGATGTTGGTCAGCTCGAAATCCACGCCCGCGCGCATGCGCAGGCCGAGCTTGGCGATGCGGTTCTCGATCACCTCCGGGCGACCGATCAGGATCGGGAAGGCCAGGCCCTCGTCGATCACCGTCTGCACCGCCTGCAGCACCACGTATTCCTCGCCCTCGGCGTAGGCCACGCGCTTGCGGTCGCTGCGCGCGCGCTCGTACACCGGCTTCATCATCAGGCTGGTGCGATGGATGAACTGGCCGAGCTTTTCCTTGTACGCGCCGATGTCCGCGATCGGCCGCTCGGCGATGCCGGAATCCATCGCCGCCTGCGCCACGCACGGCGCCAGCATGGTCAGCAGGCGCGGGTCGAACGGGCGCGGGATCAGGTATTCGCTGCCGAACTTCGGCACCTCGCCGCCGTAGGCACTGCCGAGGTCGGAGGCTTCCTTGCGCGCCAGCGCGGCGATCGCGCGCACGCAGGCGAGCTTCATCGCCTCGTTGATTTCCTGCGCGCCGACGTCCAGCGCGCCGCGGAAGATGTACGGGAAGCACAGCGCGTTGTTGACCTGGTTCGGGTAGTCCGAGCGGCCGGTGGCGATGATGCAATCCGGGCGCACCGCCTTCGCGTGTTCCGGCAGGATCTCGGGGTACGGATTGGCCAGCGCCAGGATGATCGGGGTGGGCGCCATCGTCGCCACCATCTCCGGCTTCAGCACGCCACCGGCGGACAGGCCCAGGAAGATGTCGGCGCCGTCGACGATCTCGGCCAGCGTGCGCATCGGGGTGTCGCGCGCATAGCGCTGCTTGTCCGGGTCCATCTGGCCGCGGCCGGTGTAGAGCACGCCCTCGCGGTCGAAGGCGAGGATGTTCTCGGCCTTCAGGCCCAGCGCGACCAGCATGTCCAGGCAAGCGATGCCCGCGGCGCCTGCGCCGGCGGTGGCCAGCCTGACGTCCTCGATCTTCTTGCCCGCGACTTCCAGTGCGTTGAGCACGGCCGCGCCCACGATGATCGCGGTGCCGTGCTGGTCGTCGTGGAACACCGGGATGTTCATCCGCTCGCGCAGCTTGCGCTCGACGATGAAGCACTCCGGCGCCTTGATGTCTTCCAGGTTGATGCCGCCGAAGGTCGGCTCCATCGCGGCGATGATGTCGACCAGCTTGTCGGGGTCGCGTTCGTTCAACTCGATGTCGAACACGTCGATGCCGGCGAACTTCTGGAACAGCACGCCCTTGCCTTCCATCACCGGCTTGCCGGCGAGCGGGCCGATGTCGCCCAGGCCGAGCACGGCGGTGCCGTTGGTGATCACCGCCACCAGGTTGCCGCGCGCGGTGTACTCGCTGGCGAGGCGCGGGTCGGCGGCGATCGCCTCGCAGGCGAAGGCCACGCCCGGCGAATAGGCCAGGGCCAGGTCGCGCTGGGTGACCATCGGCTTGGTCGCGGTGACCTTGATCTTGCCCTTCGGTTCCAGCGAGTGGTAGTCGAGCGCGGCCTGCTTCAGGTCGTCGTTGCCGGGGATATCGGACATCGCGTGCAACCCACATGACGGGCCGTCGATTCTACCCGCCCACGTGCGGCACTTCCCGCCATGGCCGCGGCAGGCCGACCTGTGAGACAGTTTTCCGATTCCTTTCCGAGGCGCGCGCATGATCCAGCTGGATGTCGTCCAGACCGTCGCCTTCGCCGGGCTGGCGCTGTTCGCCGGCTACGGGCTGTGCCGCGCGATCCCGGTGCTGCGCCGCTACAACCTGCCCGAACCGGTGGTCGGTGGCCTGCTGGTGGCGCTGGCGGCCTGGTGGGCGCATGCGCGCGGGACCCAGTTGTTCGAGCTCGACACCACCCTGCAATCGCCATTGATGGTCGCGTTCTTCGCCACGGTCGGCATCAATGCCAGCTTCCGCCTGCTCAAGGCCAGCGGCTGGCCGGTGCTGCTGTTCCTGCTGTTGGCCACCGGGTTCGCGGTGGTGCAGAACCTGGTGGGCATCGGGGTGGCCTGGTTGTTCGACCTCCACCCGATGTTCGGCGTATTGGCGGGCTCCGCCACCCTCACCGGCGGTCCGGCCACCGGCCTGGCGTTCGCCCCGCAGTTCGAGGCTGCCGGCTTGCATGGCGCCGAGGCCATTGCGGTCACCGCCGCGATGGCCGGCATCGTCTGCGGCGGGGTGATCGGCGGGCCGGCGATCACCGTGCTGATGCGCCGCCATGGCATCACCGGTTCGCGATCCCCGGCAGGCACGCCGACGCCGGTGGCCGACGACATCGAAGGGCGCGTGGCGCACGTGGAAACCGATGCCGCCCGCGAGTTCAGCGCGCTCAAGGCGATCGTGCTGCTGATGCTGGTGGTATGGGCCGGCGGCTGGGTGATGAAAGGCTTCGCCGCGATCGGCCTGACCATGCCCGCGACCATCGGCGGCATGCTGGTGGGTGCGCTGGTCCGCAACGTCGACGACGCCACCGACTGGTTGCGCCTGCCCGTGCACACGCTGGACCTGATCGGCAATGTCTGCCTGGCCTTGTTCCTGGCGATGGCGCTGATGAACCTCAAGCTCTGGGAACTGGCGGGCATGGGCCTGCCGCTGCTGGTCAACCTCGTCTTGCAGGTGGGGCTGGTGGTGCTGTTCACGGTGCCGGTGTTCAGGCTGATGGGCCGCGACTACGACGCCGCGGTGATGGGCGGCGGCTTCATCGGCTTCATGCTGGGCACCACCGCCAATGCAATGGCGGTGATGCGCGCGCTGGCGCTGCGCTACGGCGCGGCACCGCGCGCATTCGTGGTGGCGCCACTGGTGGGCGCGTTCTTCATCGACTTCAACAACATGTTCATCATCACCGGCTTCCTCAATTTCTGGCCGCAATGAGCCACGCCCGACACGTCTTGCCGGCCTTCCCGACCCCGCCGCGCGACGCCGACGTCGCGGTGGTCGGTGCCGGCGTCGTCGGCCTGGCCAGCGCGTACGCGCTCGCCCGCCGTGGCAAGCGCGTGTTGCTGATCGATCGCGCGCCCGGGCCAGCGCGGGAGACCTCGTTCGCCAATGGCGCCCAGCTGAGCTACGCCTACACCGACGCGATGGCCGGGCCGGCGTTGTGGAAGCAGTTGCCCGGCATGCTGGCCGGCCGCGACCGCGCGTTCCGCACGCGCCTGTCCGCCGATCCGGACGTCTGGCGCTGGGGGCTGGCCTTCCTGCGCAACGCGACCCTGCCGCGCCTGCACGAAAACACGTTGGCCACGCTCGAGCTCGCACTGGAATCGCGCGCGGCGATGGCGGACCTGCTGGCACGGCACCCGATCGACTTCGACCAGCGTGTCGCCGGCAAGCTGCACGTTTACTACAACGCGGCATCGCTGCCGGCGGCGCAGGCGATGATCGAGCGCAAGCGACCGTTCGGCGTGCGCCAGCGATTGCTCGATGCCGAGGACGCCATCGCCATCGAACCCGCGCTCGCCGGGGCGCGCGGCATCGCCGGCGTGGTGCATTCGCCGGAGGAGGAAGTCGGCGATCCGTGGCGCTTCGCGACCGGCCTGCTCGATGTGTTGCGCAGGCATCACGATGTCGATGCGCGATTCGGTTTCGACCTGCAGCACCTGCGCCGCGATGGCGCGCAGTGGCGGCTCCAGGCAGGCAACGGCGATGACATCCGCGTGCCGCAGGTGGTGGTCTGCGCCGGCATCGGCAGCAAGGCGATGCTGCGGCCGCTCGACCTGCGGGTGCCGCTGATGGCGGTGAAGGGCTATTCGTTCACCGCGCCACTTGGTGCCATGCCACCGTCGGCCAGCATCACCGACACCGCGCGCAAGCTGGTGTTCTGCCGGCTCGGCGACCGCATCCGCGTGGCCGGCCTGGCCGACATGAACCACTGGGATGCCACGCCGGACCGCGCGCGCGTGGCCGACCTGGTGGCGATGGCGCGCGACTCGCTGCCGGACGCCGCCGACTACGACCGCATCGAGAGCGACTGGGCCGGCCTGCGCCCGATGACCCCGTGGTCCAGCCCGATCATCCGTCGCGCGGGCGACGGGCTGGTGCTGAACATCGGCCACGGCATGCTCGGCTGGACGCTGGCGATGGGCAGCGGCGAACGCGCGGCCGGATTGGTGGGGGGCGACTGATGCAGCAAGCCCCGTCGCAGCGCGACCTGGTCGCTGCCCTGCGGGTGTTCGCGCTGGCCTGCCTGGTGCAACTGCCGCTTGCGCTGAATCCCGGCTACTACAGCCACGACGAACTGCAATGGGCGGTGCATGCGGCGGATGGCGTACGCGTGCCGTGGCTGGACCCCGGCGCGTTCCAGTACCGGCCGCTGACCTTCAACCTGTGGATGCTGCTGTCGCGCGCGCTGTTCGACACGCCGATGCTGTTCCATGCGGCATTGGTGGCCGCTGGCGCAGCCAATGCGTGCCTGCTGTTCGCGGTGGGGCGCGGCTGCGGCCTGCCGGCGCGGCCGGCGACGGTCGGCGCGCTCGCCTTCGTGCTGTCGCCATATGCGGTCTATACGCACGGCTGGGTCGGATGCATCGCGGATGTGTTGTGGGTGGGCTGCGCCTTGTTGCTGGCCTTGTGCGTGCAACGAACCGGGCGGCCTGTATTTGCGGGAGTGACCGCCGCATTGCTCACGGCTGTCGCACTGTTGGCGAAGGAAGCCGCATTCGCGATCCCGCCGCTGCTTGCGCTGGCGTGGTGGTTCGACGCACGCAAGCCGGGATGGCTGGTCGCGATGCTTGCGTCCGGCGCGGTCGCCGCGCTCTACCTCGGGCTGCGCATCGACGTGCTGCTGCACGCACCGCGCGAGGGGTCGCAATACGTGCTCAGCGCCTGGCACGTGCCGCTGCGCTGGCTGGAGTACCAGCTGTTCCCGCCGATCCTGCCGTTGCAGGAAGCGATCACCACCTTGCAGCGACCATTGCCCGCGCTGGTCGCCGCGGTCCTCTGGCTGGGCCTGCTTGCCGCGGTGTGGCGGGCCGGGCGACGGCGGGCCGCGCTGTTCCTGCTCGGCGGCATCGCGGCATTGCTGCCGGTGTTGCCGCTGGCCAGCGCATGGAACCACTACGGCTACGGGTTCGCCGCGCTGGCGGCGATGACCATCGCCTCCGCATGGCCGCATGCCTCGCGTGCCGGGCGCATCGCGATCGGGGGGTTCGCGGTGCTGACCGTGCTGCATGGCGGCGCGGTGATGTGGCGGATGCAGCAGGTCGGCCGCATCCAGTCGGTGTTCTCGCCGGCGCTGGCGGAGGCCGTGCGTGCGCGTGTCGATCCGGGGCCGGTCGTGCTGCAGGTCGGAACCGGCATCAAGCCGTGGATCGTGCAGCGATTGACCCACGACATCCCGCGCTACCACGGCGTGCCGATCGGCGCGCGCGTGCGCCTCGCCGGCGGGGGCGAGGCGGCGGACTACATCGTCGAGGCGGACGGACGGCTGCGCGCGACGCGCTGAAACCGCATCACGGACCCAGCGGCCGCGTTGGATGCGGCGGCGCGACCGGGTCCGGCACATGGCCATCCAGCACCGCGGCAAGCCGCCCGCGATCCAGCGCGTTTTCCCAGCGCGCGACCACCACGGTGGCCACCGCATTGCCGATGAAATTGGTCAGCGAGCGGCATTCGCTCATGAAGCGGTCCACGCCGAGGATCAATGCCATGCCCGCGACCGGCACCTCGGGGACCACCGACAGCGTCGCCGCCAGGGTGATGAAGCCCGCACCGGTGACGCCAGCCGCGCCCTTGGAACTCAGCATCGCCACCAGCAGCAGGGTGAGCTGGTGGCCCAACGTGAGTTCGGTATTGGTGGCCTGGGCGATGAACAGCGCGGCCAGGGTCATGTAGATATTGGTGCCGTCGAGGTTGAAGCTGTAGCCCAGCGGCACGGTCAGCCCGACCACCTGCGGCGCGCAGCCGAGGCGCTGGAGCTTCCGCATGATCTGCGGCAGCACGCTCTCGGAGCTGCTGGTGCCGAGGACGATCAGCAATTCCTCGCGGATATAGGCGATGAAGCGGAGGATGCTGAAGCCGCAGAAGCGGGCGATGCTGCCCAGCACGATC
>DATIDW010000044.1:0-118348 GCA_035456065.1 Thermomonas sp.
GATGCTGGTGCTGATTTATACGGTGGCGATGGGCCTGTCGATCGGCGCCACCGCCCTCGTCGCGCGGCGAACCGGCGCGCACGACCCGGACGGCGCGTCCCACGCCGCTGGGCAGTCGATCCTGCTCGGCCTTGGCGTCGCCGCGATCATCGCGCTCACCGCCGCGCCCAATGCCTCGCGCCTGCTGGCGCTGATGGGCGGCTCTCCCGAGCTCATTCGCTCCGGCCACCTGTTCACGACCATCATGCTCGGCGGCAACGCGACCGTGCTGCTGCTGTTCCTGCTGAACGCGGTGTTTCGCGGCGCCGGCGACGCGGCGATCGCCATGCGCGTGCTGTGGCTGGCCAACGGCCTGAACATCCTGCTGTGCCCGCTGCTGATCTTCGGCTACGGGCCGTTCCCGGAGCTCGGCATCGAAGGCGCGGCGATCGCCACCAACATCGGCCGTGGCGTCGGCGTGCTGTTCCAGCTGTGGGTGCTGCTGCGCGGCGGGCAGCACATCCGCGTGCTCGGGTCGCAGATTGCCTGGCATGGCGCCATGGCGTGGAACATCGTGCGCACCTCGCTGGGCGGGGTCGGCCAGATGCTGGTGGCGATGACCTCGTGGATCTTCCTGATGCGCATCCTCGCCAGCATCGGCAGCGAGGCGGTCGCCGGCGCCACCATCGCGATCCGGATCATGATGTTCACGATGATGCCAGCCTGGGGCATGTCGAATGCGGCGGCCACCCTGGTCGGCCAGAACCTGGGCGCGCAACAGCCGGAACGCGCCGAGGCCTCGGTCTGGCAGATCGGCCGGTACAACATGGCCTACCTGGTGCTCATCGCGATGCTGTTCTTCGCCTTCCCGCAAGCGATCGTCGGTTTCTTCAGCGAAGACCCCAAGGTCGTCGAGGTCGGCGCCGAATGGCTTCGCATCCTGTCGTATTCGCTGTTCGTGTACGGCTGGTGGATGGTCAGCGTGCAGGCCTTCAACGGCGCCGGCGACACCAGGACGCCGACCTGGATCAACGTGGTGTTCTTCTGGCTGATCCAGATCCCGCTGGCCTGGTATCTCGCCCTGTACATGGGCCTGCAGGAGGCCGGCGTGTTCTGGGCGGTATTCGTCTCGGAGACCTCGGTCGGCCTGTTCACCCTGTGGCTGTTCTCGCGCGGGCGCTGGAAGACGACGCAGGTCTAGCGCCGGCTCCCGCTGCATTCAGCCACGCCTGCTAGCCTCTGCCGAACCCCGCCGGCAGCGCCGCATGACGCACGCCCCACGACGCCACCGAATCCCCGCGCTGGTCGCCATGTGCCTGGGCATCGCCTTGTTGTCGGCTTGCGAGCAGCAGCGCACGCCGGAGCAAGTGCACGCCGAACTGCTGCGCAAGCTGCCGGCCACCTTGCACGACCGCGCAGGTTGGGCACGCGACATCCAGGCCGCGTTCACCGCGCAGGACCTGGATCCGAGTACCGAGAACCTGTGCGCGGCATTGGCCGTCGTCGAACAGGAATCGACCTATCGCGCCGATCCGCCGGTGCCCGGCCTGGGCGACATCGCGATCGGCGAGATCAAGCGGCGTGCCGCGGCGAAGCACGTGCCCGAGTTCGCGATCGAAGCCGCGCTGGCGTTGCGTGCGCCGGACGGCCGCACCTATGCGGAGCGCTTGCGGGCATTGCGCAGCGAGCGCGAGATGAGCGAACTGTTCGAGGAAATGGTCGCGCGGTTGCCGCTGGGCAGCGGCAAGTTGCTGTCAGGCCTGAATCCGGTCCGGACCGGTGGACCGATGCAGGTGCGGGTGGATTTCGCGGAACGTCATTCGCGCGGCTATCCGTACACCGTCGAAGGCTCGATCCGCCACGAGGTGTTCAGCCGTCGCGGCGGGCTGTACTTCGGCATCAAGCACCTGCTGGGCTATCCGGCGGACTACGACAGGCCGCTGTACCGTTTCGCCGATTTCAACGCGGGTTGGCATGCCAGCCGCAATGCCGCCTTCCAGCAGGCGGCGGCGATCGCCAGCGGCAAGAAGCTGGTGCGCGATGGCGACCTGCTCACGCCCGGCGCATCGATGGACAGGCCCGGTGCGACCGAGGCGGCATTGCGCAGTATCGACATGCTGCTGGGCATGGACGCCGCCACGATCCGCGCGGACCTGAAGCGCGGCGGCAGTGCCGGGTTCGACGAGACCGGGTTGTATCGGGCGGTGTTCGCCATCGCCGATCGCAAGGGCAGCGGCAGGCCGGTGCCGCGCGCACGGGTGCCGGACATCGCGCTGGAGAGTCCCAAGATCACCCGCAAGCTGACCACGGCCTGGTTCGCCGGCCGCGTGGAATCGCGCTGGAAGGCCTGCATGGCGCGTTGAGGCAGGCGTTCAACCTGCAGTCCGCAGCCACGCCACCGGTCCGTGCGCCGGCAGCGCAACCAGCACGCTCAGAGCAGGACCAGCGCCATCAAGGCGATCACCAGGGCAGTGGTGACGATGAAGGCCACGCCCACCCGCAACAGCGCGATCCCCCAGCCGCTGTCGACCATCGCGCGGTAGGCGCTGGCGCGCGCCCACAGGTACCAGAAGCAGCTGGATCCGATCAGCGCGACGGCCGCGACGGACGCCCAGGGCCCATCCAGGCGAGTGAGCAACATCCCCGCGGAGAGCAGCATCACGAACGGCGAGACCAGGAAGGCCTGGATCGAGAACGGCGTGCGCAGGGTCTCGCGGGTGATGGCCTTGCCTTGCTGGCGGAGGGTCATCAGCGCAGCGACCAGTGCGTAGCCGCAGAACACCACGCAGCGGGTCAGCAGCAAGGCCTCTTCACTGCCCAGCAGGACCTGCGCGAGGGGCGTGTTGGTTTCCACGGACGGTACCCGCGACAGCATTTCCAGCGCATGCGCGAGTGCCACCGACAGGATCAGCATCAGCACCGGGCTGATCGTTTCGGTGAACTGGCGTTCGGGTTCCTGCTCCAGTTCCAGCTGCGTGTAGCGGGCGATCGCGGCCGGATGCCGCAGCACCCGCCAGAACGTGCGCGGATAGAACACCAGCCAGCCGACGAGTTCGTAGAGGAATTCCTCCAGCGAACGCAGGATCCGCATCAGGTCCATGCGTGCCCTCCGCTCGCGGGGGTGTGCCGTGGGCAGGTCATGCCGCCGGCGTGCAGGTCAGGGCGTTGCCGAAGAAGTCCACGCGAGCCTGGCCCTGATGTTCCCAGAACTCGATGCCGCGTGCGGCATAGCGCGCCCCACTGGCGCTGGCCGCCGCCGGCACGATGGCCTGGTCATCGCCCCAGGTGAGCACCACCGCACGCGGCTCGTCGTTGTAGAAGGTGGCGGTGAATGGCTTGGCGTTGTCGTTGCAGCGGTATTCGACCGCGGACGGGATCACCACCAAGCCGTTCTGGATGCGCAGGTCGACGATTCGCACGATGTATGCATCGCGCACGCAGGCCGCCTTGTCGTCGGCCTTCCAGCAATCGTCGCGGCCCTTGATCCAGCCGCGTTCGCTGGCCCGCAGCGTGGCCTTGTCGGCGGCCTTCGCCAGCGCCTGCGCGAAGGTGTCGGCCAGTTGCCGGTCGAGCGCGGCCAGCGCCGGATCCTTGCACACCATCTGCTCGAATTCGCCAGGCGATTTGCTGCAGTCGAAGCTCGGTGTCGCAGCCTCGGCGGGAGCCTGTTGCCCAATGGCGGAGGGCGCGGCGGGTGCCGGTGCCGGCGATCTGGCATCGGCGGGTGGTGTGGCAGGTGGTTCCGCGCCCGGCTTGCAGCCCGCAAGCAGGATGAGGGCGATGGCGAGCGCTGGTGATGGCCGCGTCATGAGGACGGCTCCCGTGGTCGAGCCGGCAGCATAACGCGGCCGCGAAGCTCAGGCCCTGAGGTCGAGGACGTTCTCGAAACAGCCGAAGATCATCCGCTTGCCGTCGAACGGCATCGGGTTGGCCGGTTCCATCCGCGGGTCTTCCATCATTTTCTGCATGCCGGCGTCGCGGGTCGCCTTGTCCGGCCATTCGACCCACGAGAACATGACCGTCTCGTCGTCCTTCGCGTCGACTGCGCGATGGAAGTCGGTGAGCTTGCCGTGCGGCACGTCCACGCCCCAGGCCTCGACCACGCGCAGCGCGCCGAATTCGAGGAAGATCGGGTCGAAGCGGGCGGCGTAGTCGATGACCTCCTGCCGGCGGGCGGTCGGGGCGGCGATCACGAAACCGTCGATGTAGCTCATGGCGTTCTCCTCGCGTGGTTGGATTTTGGCTGCAATGACCATGACGAACGGGCGCGGCGATTCTCGACACGCCCGCGGAAAAATCGCGTGATCGCGCGCAAGCCTGGCTGGCAAACTCCGCGGATGCCGACCCACCCGCTGGACAATCCGTTCTTCTCGGCGCTGGCCAGCCTGCATGCGGATATCGCCCTCCGCGCGGGCGAGGCGCTGCGCTACCCGGCCGAGTTCGCGCCGTTCCTGGGGATCCCGCATCGCGATGTCGACCTGGCCGGGCCGCTGGAGGCGCTGCTGCCGGCGGGCGACAGCGTGCTGCTGCTCGGCGTCGCGCCGTCCGCGCTTCCCGCGAACTGGGTGCTGGAGCCCTTCGCAGACCTGGCGCAGATGACCTGCGATCGCGAACTCGACGTCATCGATGGGCCCGACATCATCGAACTGCTGGAACCTCATCGCGAGGACGTGCTGGCGTTGACCGCGCGCGTCTATCCACATTATTTCCGCCGCCGCACGATGGAACTCGGCCGTTACTTCGGCATCTACATCGATGGGCGGCTCGCGGCGATGATCGGCGAACGCCTCGGTACGCCGGATGCACGCGAGATGAGCGCGATCTGCACCCACCCCGACTTCCTGGGCCGCGGGCTTGCGCGGCGGCTCACCGCGTTCCTGACCAACCGGACACTGCGGGAAGGCAGGCAGCCCTTCCTGCACGTGGCGTATTCCAATGCCCGCGCCCACGCGATCTATGCGCAGATGGGCTATCGCCTGCGCCGCGACATCGGGTTCTTCGCATTGCGGCGCGGCTGATGTCGCGGAACTGTCATGCACGCGTCGCAAGCTCGTCGCATTCGACGACGGACAGGACCGACATGGCATCGCAGGTCGCATCGCAAGAAATCGCATCGAAACGCAGGATCTGGTGGCTGGTGGCATTGATGTCGCTGTCCTGCACCGCAGCGGCACAACGCGCATATGTCGGCATCGAGCAGCGCCTGAGCGCCGCGCAGTTGCGCGAAGTCGGCCTGACCCCGGCGCAACTGGCCTTGCTGGACCGCTACCTGCGCGCGGCCGAGACCTCGGCGCCGCCGCGCGAAACCGCTCGCCACGTGGCCGTCGAAGGCGCCGATCAACCGGATGCGACCCATGTCATCGGCCTCGACGCGGGACGCGTCACCAGCCGGGCGAAAGGCACCGTCAGCGGCTGGGAGCCCGGCACCGTCTTCGAACTGGAGAACGGCCAGCAGTGGCGGGTGCTGAAGGGCAGCATGAATCTGCGCAAGCCGCTGCAGGACCCGGAGATCGTGCTGGTGCCGGGCGTCGCCGGGCGCTGGTTCCTGCAGGTCGACGAGGACATGCCGAAGGCACGGGTGTACCGGATCGATTGAGCACCGGGATGCGCCGCAAGGATTGTGCCGCCCTGGCATTTGCGCCAAGGTCGAGGCATGAAACTCCTGTATGCGCCCGACACCGCCGACCACCCCAACTGGGGCTGTCGCTTCATGGGCGACTGGTACCGAGACGCGTTGCAGCGGCTGGGCGCTGTCAGTCTCCGCCGCATCGGCAGCCGCTGGTTCTTCCGCGAGGATGCGAAGGTGCCCGCCCCGGCCACCTGGCCGGACCTGCTCGCGATCGCGCAGGGCGTGCGCGACGGTCGCAGGGAGGGACTCGCGGAGGTGCTGCCGCTGCTTGCGGCCTGCGACCTGGTTTTCATGAACGGGGAAAACTTCATCCGTCCGGGCACCCTGAAGGGGCGTCGCCTGCTGATGCTGGCCTACCTGGCCAAGATCGTGTTCGGCAAGCCGGTGGTGATGGCGAACCTCAGCCTCGACTTGTCCGAACCCGCGCTCGCGGAGATCGCGGCCCGGGTGCTCCCGCTGCTGGACGAAGTACAGATCCGCGATGAGGTCTCCGCCGGGATCTATCGCACCCACGTCCCGCAGGCCCGCCTGGTCGAGTTCGCCGACGTCGGCTGGGCCGCGATGCCCGCACCGCTCGAGGGCTGGGCGTCGATGGCCCGCCGCGACGGCCACTTCAATGCCTGGCCGGATCACAGCGCCGCGTTCGATGCCGGCCGCCCGTACGTGACGGTGAGCGCGAGTTCCGCGTTCGCCGGGGCCGCGCGGGGCAGCGACCCGGCGGACGCCTTCGTGGCCTTGTGCCGGCGGCTTGCCGAGGACGTCGCGCAGGTCGTGCTGGTGGCCCCGTGCGAAATCGATGCGGCGATCATGCGCAAGGTGCAGGCCGCGACCGGCTTTCCGCTGCTCGGCTTGAACCTGCCGGTGCGGCAGGGCATCGACGTGCTCGGCAATGCGCGCGTGCATGTCGGTGGTCGCTGGCATCCCGGCATCTTCGCCGCGACCGGTGGCACGCCACTGGTTGCGATGGATGCGAATACCCACAAGATGGCGACCCTGATGCAGCAACTGCATCCCGATGAGCCGGTGTTCGATGCGCTCGGGTTGGCGAACCAGGTCGATGCCATCGTTGCCCGCGCCAGGGCGCAGCTTGATGCCGGGCCGGGATTGCGTGCACAGGTGTCGCAACGGGCCGCGGTGATGCGCGCGCGTATCGACGGCAACCTCGATTTCGTGCGGCGAGGTGCCGCGGCCGCCGCGCCGCGCCAGCCGGCGTCGGCGGCGCACCCGACGAAGGCCTCGTAGACACCGTTGCGCGTCGACGCCATCCGCGCCGGCGACAGCGGACCGACCGGCGCGTGCCACGAAATGCGGGGACAGCCTCCTTCGCGCGCCTGTCCCCCGGTTCACGGCCGGTTCCGCGCACGGGCATGGATGCGGCCTAGACTGGGCCGTCCCCGCCGCCCGACCCGTTCGATGCCCTTGCGCTGGATCCTGATCGTGCTGTGCCTGTTCGCGGGTGCCTGCAGCCAACAACCCGACCCGGCCCTGACCAGCGCCAGCGCGGAAGCCGTGCTGGACGCCGGGCCGGTGGTGCAGCGCAAACCGCAGGCGGGGATCGACTGGTCGCCGGTGCGGCTGGAAGCGGGCGACGCCTGGGTCGATTGCAGCGCCGATTACACCCAGGGTGGCGACCGGCCGCTGCTCTCGCTGGACTACCGCGACCTGCGCCGCAGCCTGCAGGATTGCCGCGGCACCGGCCTCCTGCGGCTGCGCTACAAGGGCAAGGTCACCGCCAGTTTCGCTGCCCTGATGGAGCGCAGCGGATGGGTTGCCGGCGACCTCGGCATCGGCAAGCGCATCCTCGACATCGATTCCGCGGGTGGCCACGTGGAGGCCGCGATCCGCGCCGGTGACGCCATCGGCGAGAACGACTGGACGATCTGGGTACGCGGCGACTCCGCCTGCCACAGCGCCTGCGTGCTGCTGCTGGCCGCGGGCGACATGCGGGTGATCGCCGGGCCGGTCGGCATCCACCGGATGATCCGGCTGCGGTCGTCGGCGACCTCGCGCAAGGAACTCGGTGAGGAGTTGCGCACGGTCAGCGACGACTTGCGCAACTACCTCGAGCGCAACGGCGCGTCCGACGAGGTCTACGACCTGATGACGACGGTGCCGAACCGGACCCTGCGCCTGCTCACCGTCGAGGAACTCGACCAGTACGGCCTGTCGGGGTCGAATGCGGTGGAGGACGATCTCAACCGGATCCGCCTGGCGCGCCGCTGCGGCACCGATTTCCTGCAGCGCCGCGATGCCTTCCGCCGCGCCTACGACGCCCAGTGCGCGCAGGCCGCGACTGCGGACACCCAGGACATCGACCAGATCAACCAGTGCGGACTCGCGCTGCGCGTCCAGTTCGGCTTCCCCGACGCGCAATGTGCGGATGAAAGCCCGATGGCCGAACTGGATGGCGCGATCCTGATGCCGCGCATCGCGCAGGACGTGCCGGAACCCACCTCCCCGGAACCCGCCTCCCCGGAACCCGCGCCCACGAAGCAGCAATCGCCTGCGCCCGGCGCGGGGAATGCCAGGCCTGCGAAGGCCTTGAGGATGGCGCCGGACACGGGATCCGCGCCGACCCAACCCGGCCCGTCTGCCGGCGACGATCCGCCGGCCGGGGAAGACGAGGCCGCCGCCACCGCGGTGCAGGACGCATCGCCGGTGGCCGCGGACTGAAGCGGCTCATTCCCGCTCGAAACGCTCCAGGTCGTCGTACACGCGCAGGCTGCGGCGGATGCCATCGGCACCATCGTCCATGCGCGCCAGCGGGTCGCGTGGCCCGCGGCGGCTGCGCGCAACCCACCACCATGTTCCGATGAGGCCGGCCACGCTGACGGCGATACCGCTGTAAAGGAAGGATGGCGCTACCCGGGCGAGGTCAATGCCGAACATCCCTGCAAAGGCCATCGTGACCAGCATCCACGCCAGCCACCAGCCGAACCCGCAGATGGCGCCATTGAGCAGGTAGGTTTGCAGCAGGCGTGCGAACTGCTTCTGGATCACCATCACCGGCGCGGTGTAGTCGAGGCGCGCGACCTGGCCGAGGGTGATTCCGGCCATCATGATGTTCGCCACGCCAAAGACGTGCACCGCGATGCCGGTGGCGAACAGCGTGGCTGCATCGGGGTTGCGCGACCAGCAGGCCACGCCGAGCACGATCAGCCCGATGCCGAGCAGGATCTGCATCACCTGTCCGCCGACCAGCGGACGCAGGTTGCGGCGCGCCTGTGCCTGCTTGTGCCCGCGCAGGAGTTCCAGTTGCACTGCGTCCTGGCGCGCCAGGCGGGCGTCCAGCGTCTGCCAGGCGGCCTTGAAATCGTCGAGTTCCATGTGGGTATCCATCGTGGTCATGTGGGCAGGTGCAGGCTCAGAGTTCGTCGCGGATGCGTTGCTTGAGGCGACCGATCTTGGTGGAGACATTGCTCTCGCCGATGCCGAGGATCTCCGCGATCTCGCGCTGCGGCCGTTCCTCCAGGTAGAGCAGCAACAGCGCGCGGTCGAGCGGTGGCTGGCGCGCGATGAAGGCCTGCAGCAGGCGCAGGTGCTCCTCGGTCTCGTGGTTGGTGGCGCCGGGGTCGGTGACATCGTGCAGTGCGTCGTCGAGCGGCACCGCGTCGTGGCGCTGGCGCAACGATTGCGCGCGCACATGGCTGATCGCCACGTTCAGCGCGACCCGGTACATCCACGTGCTGGCGCTGCGCGCCGGGTCGTACTTCGGCCAGGCACGCCAGAGCTGCGCGGCGATCTCCTGCGCCAGGTCGGCGCGATCCTCCGGCATGCGCGCGTAGGTGTTCGCGACCTTGAACACGATGCCGGCATGGCGCTGCAGCATCGCGGCGAAGGCCTGCTGGCGGTCGTCCCCGGTCATGGTGGCGGTGGTCTGCATGGCGTCCCCGGTGCGTCCGTCGCACCCTTCGACACCATGATTCGCGACAGCGCGGGAAATCTCACACGCCGCCCGCCGCAATCAGCCGGGGACGACCCGGATCACCACGTCGTCGACCCGGACCTCCTGCCCGGCGCGGATCTTCGCGGTCTTGCGCAGTTCGATCGCGCCATCCACCTGCACCACGCCGCTGGCGACCAGTTGCTTGCCGGCGCCGCCGCTGTCGCACAGGCCGGCCAGCTTCAACAACTGGTTGAGTTCGACGAAGTCGCGGTCGAGTTCGAAATCGATCTGCTGCATGTGTCCTCCCGATCAGGGCAGCGGGACGCGCGCGCGCTGCCCGTCGCGTTCCACCACCACGCCATCGCGTTCGATGGCGATGACCTGCACGTCGCCATTGCGGTCGCCTTCGGACATGCGCTGGCCGTTGAGGATGACGAAGCGCTTGTCGGCGCTGGCGTCCCACATGTGCATGCTGAGCTTCACCCCCGGCATCGACGTGGCCGTCGGCGCGGGCGGGGGGGGCGGCGGGATTGCGGCCTGCGGCGGGAGCTCGCGGGCAGGCGCAGGCGTCGGCTGCGCGATCGGTGCGACCGGGGCCGCGACCACGGCAGGCTCCGCTGCCTCCGCTGCCTCCGTTGCCTGCGCGGGCGCACGCGGCGGCGGCGCGGGAGGAGCGGCGGATGGGCGCGGCACGACGGCAGGCGCCGCGGCCACGGGCGCGGGCTGGGCGGCGGGGGCATCGATCGCCGGTGGGCTCGGTGGCGCCACATCGCGACTCCGGGCCAGCCACCAGGCGATCGCGGCCACCGCGATCACGGCCAGCACCACCGGCCACAGCCATGCCGCCGTGGCGTCGCGCGTGCGCAGCGGCGCCGGCGGCAACTCCATCGCCACGTCGGGGGTGTTGCCACGGCGACGTTCGGCTTCGGACTTGCGCAGTGCTTCGAGGATGAGGGACATCGCCAGCTCTTGTCAGTTGGATGCCAGCACGCGCAGCAGGCGTGGGCCGGGGGTATCGCTCGACAGCGCCATCAAGGTCAGCGGGCCGGCGATGCCGTCGGCTGGCAGCCCGCGCGCTTCCTGCAGTTGGCGCACGGACGAACGCAACGCGTCGTCGTAAGGTGCGCCGGGCGCGACATTGCCGGTGGGCGAGAGTTGCCGGCGAACCCAGTCCACCGCCGGGCCGGTGCTGTCGGGACGCAGTGGCGCGGACAACATCGCCGGGCCGCGCCACAGCCCGGCATAGTCGCCATTCCAGCGCGACTGCAGCAGCACGCGGTCGAGGTCGACGGCGCGGCCGCCGACGCGCAATCGCGCCTTGCGTGCATCCGCACCGAGCAGCACGGCCCAGGCCCGTGCGCGGCCGTCCTGCAGGCGCAGCAGGATCGGGCGATCGAGCGCGAGCAGGGCGTCCAGCCGCGCGCGGCCCTGCACGCAATGCACCTCGGCCTGCGCGGCTGGCGTGCACGGACCCGCGGGATCCACGGTGATTGCCTCCGCCGGCAACGACCACAGGCCGAGCAGGTGCTGCCAGGCCGGCAACGGGGTGTCGCCGGTCGCGCCCAGCAGCTGGGCGAGGGCGGCGGCATCGAGGGTTTCGACCACGGCCAGCGGCGCCGGCAAGGCGGTTGCGGCGGAGGTCGGCGCCGCGCTGGACGTCGCCGCTGGGACGACGCGTGCGCTGGCGGAACGATCGTGCCAGGCCCAGCCAGCGACCAGCGCGATCGAGACGGCTGCGACCGCGGCGGCCAGCCAGCGCCAGCTGCGCCGGGGCAGCACGGGCGGCAGGACTTCATCGGCGGCGGCATCGACCAGCCTGCCGTCGATGCTGGTGGCATCGCGCGCATAGCCGGCCAGCAGCGCGCGTTCGGCGATCACGTTGACCAGCCGCGGCACGCCCCCGGCGCGCGCATGCAGGCGCTGCACCGCGGCGGCGTCGAACGGGAAGCGGGTGCCTCCGGCCACGCGCCAGCGATGGCGCAGGTAGGCGGCGGTGTCCTTGGCATCGAGCGGGGTCAGGTGGAAGCGCGCGGTGATGCGCTGGGCGAGCTGGCGCAGTTCCGGCCGGGCCACCATTTCCCGCAGTTCGGGCTGGCCCAGCAACAGGATCTGCAGCAGCTTCTGGGTATCGGTCTCGAGGTTGGTCAGCAGCCGCACCTGTTCCAGCGCATCGGCCGGCAGGTTCTGCGCCTCGTCGATCAGCAGGACCACGCGCAGGCCCTGCGCATAGGCATCGAGCAGGTAGGCGTTGAGCGCATCGACCAATGCCTTCGCACTGCCGCGCTTGCCGGTGATGTCGATCCGCAGTTCCTCGCAGATCGTCTCCAGCAGTTCGATCGCGTTCTGCCGCGGGTTCAGCACCAGCGCGATGCGCGCGTGTTCCGGCAACTGCTCCAGCAGCAGGCGGCTCAGCGTGGTCTTGCCGGTGCCGACCTCGCCAGTGAGCTGGACGAAGCCGCCGCCGCCGCCCTTGTCGATGCCGAACAGCAGGTGCGCAAGCGCGTCGCGGTGGCGCTCGCTGAGGTGCACGAAGCGCGGGTCCGGCGTGATCGAGAAAGGCGGTTCGTGCAGGCCGTAGTAGCCGAGATACATGCGGTGGGTGTCGACGGGGAAGCCGCTAGCCTGCCACGGCGGGCGTCGCTTAGCGAACCGCGCCGTTCAGTCGCCGACCCGATGGGTCTCGCTGATCGCCGCCTGCTCGGGATGTGCGGGAGGCTTGCGCTTCCCGGCCAGCAGCCCCTGCGCGAACACCACGCCGAGGATGATCGCCACGCCGACATAGAACTTGCCGCTCAGTTCCTGCTGCTCGCCGAACAGGATCGCGGCCAGCACGATCGCGTAGATCGGCTCCAGGTTGACCGACAGCTGCGCGGTGAATGCAGACAGATGCCGCAGCGCGACCAGGCACAACGCGAACGGGAACAGCGTGCAGGCCAGCGCCAGGACCACCAGCCAGAGCGCATCCATGCCGGTGGGAAGCACCAGCAACGGCCCGGCGAACACGGGCACCAGCAGGGGCATCAAGGGCGCGAGCAGGGTCAGGGTCACGGTGCCGGCACCGAGTTCCAGCGCGGTGACGGTGAGCGCATCGCCACCATCGACCATGCGCTTGTTGAGCGTGCCGAACAGGGCGACGAACAGCGCCGAGACCACGCCGGCGACGATCCCCGCATGCATGCCCGCGGGCACGCCGCCGACCACCAGCCAGATCCCGGGCAGCGAGGCCAGCCCGAGCAGCAGGTCGCGCGGCTGGAAGCGCTGGCGGGTGAGCAGCGGTTCGACCAGCGCCGTCATCGGGGTGGCGAAGGCGATGCAGGTCGCGGCGACGGAGGCATTCGACAGCTTGATCGCGCCGTAGAAGGTCAGCCAGTGCAGCGCGACCAGCGCGCCGATCCCGGCATAGGCCCAGCGGTGTCGCGACGACATCGCGCGCACCCCGCGCCAGACCCGCGGCAGCAGCGCCAGCGCGGCGACCACGATCAGCATCCGCCACCACACCAGCGGCAGTGCGGGCAGGGTGATCAACTTGCCGAGGATCGCGGTGAAGCCCCACAGCAGCACGCACAGGTGGATCTGCCACAGGGCGCGGGTGGTGTCGCGGTTGCTCATGCGCGCATTATCGCCCGTGCGACCATGCCCGGCAGAGGCGATGCGATGAGCCGCGAGTATCTCGACTACCTGCACGACCTGTTCTCCGCCTTCGCGGCGGTGACGACCCGGGCGATGTTCGGTGGCCATGGCGTGTATCGCGATGGCGTGATCATCGCCCTCGTCATCGACGAAACCCTGTACCTGAAGGTCGACGATGCCACGCGCGCCGCGTTCGAAGCCGAGGGCAGCGCGCCGTTCGTGTACGAGGCGAAGGGCAAGGTGGTGCCGCTGAGCTACTGGAGCACGCCCGAGGCCGCACTGGATTCGCCGCAGGACTTCCGCCCGTGGGCACAGCGGGCTTGGGAAGCGGCGTTGCGGAAACCGAAGCCGAAGGCGAAGAAGAAAGCGGCGAAGAAGTCGAAGGGGAAAATGGGGTCAGGGTAGATTTTGCGAGGACGGACTTGTGCTGCTCGAACATCTCGCTCGCAAAACTCTACTCTGACCCCATTTTCTCCGGGGCAGCCTCGGCCGCCTTGCGCGCTTGCGCCCGCCCCAGCCAGATCCCCAGCATCGCCCACGCCAGCGCCAGCGGGATCACCACGCTGACCAGTCCGCCCAGTGCCATGCCGAGCCGTCCAAGCACGCCTTCGACCTGCGCGCCGACCACGTCGCCGCTGCGGTAGATGAAGGTGTCGATGAAGGCCTTGGCCTTGTACTTGTCCTCGCGGCTGATCACGGTGAACAACGCTTCGCGCGCGGGACGGGTCATGCCGCGCTGCACCGCCTTGTTGATGGCCTCCAGCAGGACCAGTGCGGCGAACGAACCGAAGACCGCCAGGCCGATGAAGCCCAGCGCATTGGCGATCGGCAGCAGCGCCAGCGCGAAGGCCAGACCGAAGCGGCGGATGACGTGGCCGGTGAGCGTGAGTTGCAGCAACAGCACCGCGACCTGCGTCCACATGTCGATGTCGGCGAGCAGGCCGGTGCGCGCGTCGAGGTCGCTCTCGGCGGCGGCCACCATCTGCAGGCGGGTGAAGTAGATGAAGGTGGCGACCACGGTCATGGCCAGCACGTAGCCGGCGATGCCCATCAGGTAGGGCGACGCGAACACCGCGCGCAGCCCGGCCCAGGCGCTGCCGCCGATGCGGTGGTCCTCGTGCCGCGCCGCGACCGGCGATGCGGCCGGCGTCGATGCGTGCTCGCGATCCCCGTGCAGGTGCACCAGCCACCACGCCAGCGCAGTGCCCAGCAACAGGAAGCCGGCCGCGACCAGCAACAGCGCGGGCGTGCCCAGCGGCTTCGCCAGCGACGACGCCAGCCATGGCCCGAAGATCGCACCCAGCGTGCCGCCCACCGCGATCAACGCGAACAGCCGCTTGCCCTGTTCGCTGCTGAAGCGGTCGGCCAGCAACGCCCAGAACACCATGGTCACGAACAGGTTGAACACGCTGAACCAGACATAGAACACCTGCCCGCTGCGTGCGCCCACCGCGCCAGGCGCGAACACCAGCAAGGCCCAGAAGCCGACCAGGCTCAGCGCGAAGAATCCGTAGGTGGCGCTGATGAAATACAGGCGCCTGAAGCGGCTGACCAGCCAGCCGAACACCGGGTTGACCAGCAACGTCACCACCGCGGTGCCGATGAACAGCCAGCGGATGCTCTCGATGCCGCGTTCCATCCCGAGCGCGTCGCGCGCCGGCCGCAGCATCATCAACGCGGTCAGCAGGCAGAAGAAGAACGACGCGGCGACCAGCACCGGCGCCCATTCGCCGCGCCGCAGGTTGAACAGGCCGGCGATGTTGCCGCGCAGGATCGTCATCGACTCAGGCGAACAGGCTGACGAGTTCGGCTTGTTGCGAGGCGCTCAACAGCGGGCCGACGCCGCCCTTGAGGTTGTCCGCCTGCCGCTCCGGCTTGCCGGTGGCGGGGATCACCACGGTCACCGCCGGGTCGCTGATCGCGAAGCGCAGGAACAGCTGCGCCCACGATGTCGCGCCGATCTCCGCCGCCCAGCCGGGCAATGGCATGTCCTTGCTGCGCGCGAACAGCCTGCCGTCGTCGAAGGCGCGGTTGGCGATCACCGCGATGCCCAACTCGCGTGTCAACGGGAAGATCGTCGTCGCGGCCCGCGGCGCCGAGACCGAATAGTTGATCTGCACGAAGTCCGGCTTCTCCTTGCGCAGCAGCTCGGCGAGCTCGGCATGCGCACGATCCTGGTAGTGGGTCAGGCCGATGTACTTCGTGGCGCCGGCGGCCTTGAGTTCGCGTGCATACGGCAGGGCTTCGGCGAGGTTGCGCAGGTTGTGGACCTGCAGCAGTTCCACCTTGTCCGTGCGCAGCCGACGCCGCGATTCGGCCCACTGCTGCTCGAGCGCGGCGCGGCTGTCGGCGGCGAGTTTGGTCGCAAGGAACGTCTTCGCGCGCCAGCCGCCGTCGGCGAGCAGCGCGCCGACCACGTCCTCTGCGTTGGAATAATTCGGCGAGGTGTCGATGACGCTGCCGCCGCCCGCGAAGAACAACTGCAGCACGTCCTTCAGCGCAGAGAATTCCGCGGACTCCAGCGGAACCTCATAGCTGCCCGACGTCCCCACGCCGATCACCGGAATCGTCTCGCCGGTGGAGGGGATCGCGCGGCGGAGCAATGCGCCGCCCAGCGGGACGTGGCCGGCAATCGCGCCGGTGGGCTTGGCGCGGAGCTTTTGCGGGCGCTCCTGCGCACAGGCCGCCAGCGGCAACGCCGCGAGCGCGGCGCTGGCCAGGGCCGCGCGGGACAGGAACTGGCGACGGGTGTTCATGGGTGTTCCTCCGGGATAGCGGGCCTGCACAAGGCTCGGTCAGGATGTGGCCGGTGCGAAGTGCCAGACGGCACATGCCGCCAGGCATCGAAAAAGGGGTCGTCCCCTTGAGTCCTGCTCATGGAAAGACCGGCTTCAGAACCTCCAGGTGACCGAGCTGATCACCGCTTCGCGCGAGCCGATGAACCCGTCATATTCCAGGTTCCAGGAAAACTGCTTGTTGACGTCCCAGTTGAAGCCGAAGAGGAGGTTCCATGCATCCTTGTTCTTCTGCTGCACGGTGTAGTCGAACGTCATGACCTCGTCTTCCACCGGAACCCGGTAGGTGCCCGAGATCTCCAGTTTCGACTTGAGGTAGTTGCCCCCGGCGAACAGGGCGAAGTTCCCCAGCCGCCCCAAGACGAAATTGCGCCCGAATCGGGGGGTCACGGTGATGATCGGCCCACCCTGCACGAAGGTGTCGCCCAGGTCGATCCGTGAATAGTTGAACGGGATGGTCACGAACCAGCCCTTCCAGCCCCCGGCCAACACGCCGCCGACGCCCCATGACGTGCCGCTCGGCTCGGTGTGGATCGGCAGCAGGAACGACTGGTCCTGCAAGCGGTCGCACAGCCTGGGCTGGTTGGGCCCGTCGCACGAAAGCCCCAGGTGCTCGATCATGCCGTTGCCATCGAGCAGGATGTCGAGGTCCGCATCGCCTTTGAACGGGCCGAACGTGGCGTAGATGTTCAGGAAGGGAAACAGCCACGCGTCGACCTTGGCGTTCAGGCTGTCGGTGGTGGTGAGCGCTCGGTCGAACGTCACGAACTCCATCGGCACCTTGTCGCGTCCGTTGACGCCGGCCTCGAGGCCGGTGAGCGTCTGCTCCTGTTCGTTGACCGCGAAGACCAGGCCTGCGCCATATGGCAAGGGCAGGTTGTAGCCCTTGTCGATGACCTTCTGCGCGAGGAACGGCAATGCGGAGTTCCATGCCTGCGGGGCGTCGGGACTTCTTTTGTCCGCCGTGGGGAAGCCGGTGTTGGGGATGCTCACGTCCGACACGCCGGCGTTGGTCAGGTCGGTGTTCACGGAGAAATTCAACATGCCCGCGGTGGCGGTGATCCCCGCCCCGGTCTCCGATCTGATCAGGAAACGGTAACCCTCCTCGGAAAACGAATGCGATTCCGTTCCGGCCTCGCCCACGCCAAGCGTGGCGCCGAAGCCGAACCTGCGGATCCCACGGCGGAATTCCTCGAAGGCCTCGCGTGTTTCCAGCAGGACCAGGATCCGGTCGGTGCCGCCGCCAAGGGCGATGCCCATGTCGACGACGCTGGCATTCATGAAAACGTGGCCATGGTCCGCGTTGTCGACCAGCACGCCCGCACCGTTGGCGTGGCCGAAGATCAGCTTGCCGCCCGATATCCGCCCGGTGAAATACCCGGCCGATTCGGCGAGTTCCTGCTCCAGGCCGGGAACCTCGCTTGCGAACGTGGCCTTGATCTCCTCGCCAGAAACCACGAGTTGCTCGCGGACTTGGGCCCGCTGATCGACCGGAATGCTGCTGCAACCGACAGACAGTGCCGGCAGCGTCAACAGGAAAAGAAGGTTCGTGCACTTGCGCATCATCGGCACCATGCGATGGGCGGCAATGGCGCCGGTGGGCTTGGCGCGGGAGAGAACCTGGCGACAGGTGCTCATGGGTGTTCCTCCGGGATGGACCTCGAGCCTGCACAAGGCTCCGTTAAGCGGTTGCGGAGGCGAAGTGCCGGACCGCACAAGCCTAGAAGGGGCCCGCGAGCCGCCTGGTCAATGCCATCGCCGCCGCGGGATTGCGTTCCTTGGCGGCGCTGATGAACTGGATGAAGACGTCGCGCGGTTTCGAGGGTGGCGCCTCGTCGACGATCTTCGGCAGGCCGCCAGGCTCGCCACCGCGGGCCCACTCGCGTGCACGTATGGCCCATGCCTTGAGTTCTTCCGCCGGATAGCCGGTGGCGATGTCGCTGCGCGATCGCATCAACCTGGCATAGACGAAATCGGCGGTGACGTCGGCGAACGAGGGATGCTCCGGCGAGTCGGTGAACACGGTGGCGAAGCCGTGCCTGCGGGCCAGCGCGATGAAATCGGCATCGACGAACGACGGGTCGCGCACATCGAGGACATGCCGCAACGCGCGCCCGTTCGCCTCCGTCGGCAGCAGCTCGCAGAACGCGGCAAACGACGCACCCTCGAGCTTCAGCCCGGCATCGAACTGCCACAGCAGCGGGCCCAGGCGGTCGCCGAGCTCGCTGATGCCGCCGATGAAATCCTCCACCTGCGGGCCGGTCTTCGCCAGCGCCCGCGACTGCATGATCCGCATCGGTGCCTTCAGCGAGAACACGAAGCCCGCGGGCGTCTCGTCGCGCCATTTGGCATAGGTCGCCGGCTTCTGCGCGCCGTACCAGGTGCCGTTGATCTCGATGCAGCTCAGGTGCCGGCTGGCGTATTCCAGCTCGCGCCGCTGCACCAGGCCCTTCGGGTAGAAATTGTCGCGCCACGGCACGTAGGTCCAGCCACCGATGCCGACGCGGATGCCGTCGATGGGCGCGACGTGCTGCGTGGCCCAGTCGCCGGCGTCGGCCATCTTGCTGCCCGGGAACAGGCTCATGACGCCGGCTGGTCCACCCACGGGTCGTAGCTGCCGAACCACCAGTAGTGGCCCTCCGGATCCTTGCAGGCGTAGCCGCGGCCGCCGTACGGCTGGTCGGCGATGTCGATGACGATGGCCGCGCCCGCGGCGACCGCGCGCGCGTAGTGCGCGTCGGCATCGGCCACGATCACGCAGGGGCTCTGGGTCTCGCGGCCACCGACGTCCCCGGGTTGGACGATGGCCTTGCCCCATTCGCCGGCGTTGCTGGTCGAGCCGAGCATGATCATGCCGTTGCCGAACACCAGCTGCGCGTGGTGGACGGTGTCGCCATCGGCATAAACCGCATGTTTCTCGAAGCCGAAGGCCTCGCACAGCCAGTCGATCATGGCCAGTGCGTTGCGGTAGCGCAGGCAGGGAATGACGGTGGATGGCGAAGTCGCGGGCTGGGACATGGCGGTGCTCCACGTGCGGGAATGCCGAGCGTACATCGCCGCCGCGACATCGGCTGCCGTGACCTGTGGCCATCGACGTCGCCCGCCATGCTGGCGATACTCGCCGGATCACACCGAAGGGATTCCGCATGCGCCTGCTTCCGATCGTCGTCGCCCTGGCCGTGGCCCTCGCCGGCATGCCGGCACAGGCGCAGCACGCGCCGCCGCCGATCCGCATCGACGACACGATGGTGCCGCTGGCCGCGCCGTTGCCGGATGCGGCGCGGATGGCGCGCTTCGACGACTTCGTCGCATCGGTGCAAAAGCAGTTCGACGTGCCCGGCGTGGCGGTGGCGATCGTCAAGGATGGCCAGGTCGTGCTCGAGCGTGGCTATGGCGTGCGCGAGCTCGGCAAGCCGGACAAGGTCGACGCGCACACCATGTTCGCGATCGCCTCCAACACCAAGGCCTTCACCGCGACGGCGCTGAACATGCTGCAGGACGAGGGCAAGCTGAAGACCAGCGACCGCGTCATCGACCACCTGCCGTGGTTCCGCATGAGCGATCCGTACGTGACCCGCGAGATGCGCATCCGCGACCTGCTGGCGCACCGCAGCGGCCTGGGCCTGGGCGCGGGCGACCTGCTGTACTGGCCGACCACGACCTATTCGACGCGCGAGGTCGCCGAGCGCCTGAAGGACGTGCCGCTGACCGGCGGCTTCCGCGAGCAGTACGCCTACGACAACATCCTGTTCGGGGTGGCCCAGCTGGTCGTGGAAGAGGCGTCCGGCATGCCCTTCAAGCAGTTCCTGGAGCGCCGCATCCTGCAGCCGCTCGGCATGGCCGAAACCCGCTACAACAGCGACGACCTCAGGCCCGGCGACAACGTGGCGACCGGCCACGCCAAGTTCGATTTCAAGGACCTGCGCCCGGTCAGCGTGACCAGCTGGCATAACGTGTCCGGCGCCGGTGGCCTGTATTCGAGCGTGCACGACATCGCCAGGTGGATGAACGTGCAGCTTGCAGGCGGTGTGTATGCCGGCAGCGGCGATTCCGCGAAGCGGCTGTTCTCGGAGGCGCGCCAGCGCGAGATGTGGACGGTGCTGACGCCGATCCCGGTCGGCAAGCCGTCAGTGCCGGGTCTCGCACCGATGGCACCGAACTTCATGGGTTACGGGCAGGGCTGGAACCTGTCCGACTATGCGGGCGAACGATTGGCCTGGCACACCGGCGGCTGGCCAGGGCAGGTGTCGCGGCTGACCCTGGTGCCCGGCGAGAAGATCGGCGTGATCGTGCTGACCAGTGGCGAAGTCGGCCAGGCCTTCCACGCGATCACCTACGAAGCGCTGGACATGATGCTCGGGCGCAACGGCAACGACTGGCTGCAGGCCTACGCCGCCTCGTACGCCAAGGCGCAGGGCAATGCCGACGAGGACTGGCAGAAGCACGTCGCCGCGCGCGATGCAGCGTCGAAGCCGTCATTGGCGCTGGCCAAGTACGCCGGCACCTATCGCGACCCGTGGTACGGCGATGTATCGATCCGCCAGGGCGCGAAGGGGCTGGAGATGCAGTTCTCGAAGACCGCGGCACTGCTGGGCGACATCGAGCACTGGCAGCACGACACCTTCATCGTGCGCTGGCGCGACCGCAGCCTGAACGCGGATGCCTTCGTCAGTTTCACCCTCGACCCGGACGGCAGGATCAGCGAGGCGCGGATGCAGCCGATCTCGCCGCTGACGGATTTCAGCTTCGACTTCCAGGACCTGCGGCTGGTGCCCGTCCCCGCCAGGAAGGACTGACCGGCGATCGCGGTCAGGGGTCGCCCGCGGCGGCGGCTTCCGCGCGGGTGCCGGGCTTGCTGGCGTGGCGCGGGATGTTCTCCGCGTCCAGCAGCGCCTCGATGCGCATGAACACTTCCGCCCGCGAGAAGGGCTTCTTCATGAAGTCGTCGGCGCCGATGCGCTGCACGTAGAACTGCTCGGTGGCCTGGGCATTGCCGCTGATCATGATGATCGGCAGGTGCTTGGTGGCGGGGTCGCGGCGCAGGGTGCGCAACGCGCTGAACCCGTCCATCCCGGGCAGCACGATGTCGAGGAAGATCAGGTCGGGTACTTCGCGGCGGGCGATCTCGATGCCGCTCTCGGCGTCGAACGCCTCCAGCACCTTGAGCTGGTTCTGCTGCAGCATCCGCTTGAGCAGGGCGACGATCGTCGGCGAATCGTCGATCACCAGCACGCGGGTGCCGGGACGGGCGTGGCGGCGGCTGCGCTCGCGTCGTTCCGGGCCGTCGTGGCTCGGCTGGGCGGGCTCCGCGGGGGGCGCGATCGCCTCGGACTCGACCTCGGCAGGGGCCTCGACGGGAGCCGGGATCTCCGGTTCACGCGCGGTTGGCGCCGGCGATGGCGATGGCGTGGGATCTGGCTGGTTCGGCACCAGCCCCGGCGGCATCACGAATGGCGTGGCAGCCGGCTTGGTCGGTGCCTTGCGCCTGAAAAGATCGAAGAAGGCCACGCCGTCCCCCTGGTTGGCTCGGCATGATCTTAACCGAACGGCCCGCCCGGGCGGGCCGCGGGAGACCGGGTGGGTCAGCGGCGGGCGTGCATGTCCCCGGCAAGGGTCGCCATCGCGTACAGGCGGGCGATGCGGCCCCAAGCCAGTCCCGCGGCGATGCCGCACCCCAGCAGCAGGGCCAGCAGGAATCCACCCACGCCGGCGCCACTGGCGTACTGGCGCAGGAACACGAACAGCAGCGCCAGCGCCAGCCCGAGCAGGGTGGTGGCCAGCCAGGCCAGCAACACCGCTACCGGGCGCCGGCACAGCAGCTTGACCCCGCGCCACCACGCCTTGAGCGCGGAACGCAGGCGGCCATCGATGGCCAGCCAGCCGCGGCCGGCTTCCAGGCTGGCGTGGGCAAGCACGAACAGCACGCCGCCGACCACGAAGGCGATGGTGCGGCCGGTGGCGGCTTCGGAGGCGAGGATCGCGTGCTCGTGGGCCTTCTCGTTGACGCCGATGATGACCGACATCACCAGCACGGCCAGGCCCAGCGGGACCACCGACCACACCAGCATCCGCAGCATCGGGCCGTACTCGGCGATCGCCCCGCGCAGCAGGTCGCCGAAGCCGGGGCGGGCTTGCGAGCGGATCGCGGCGATGGTGGCGCCGGCCAGCAGCGGCGACAGCAGCAGCATCAGGATGGCGGCGATGGTGGCGCTTCCGCCGATGACGCCAAGGGGTGCGTTGCGCGACAACACCAGGTCGAGCAGGGGCACCGGCGCATGCCCGCTGGCGATCGCCTGCGCGTGCACGGAGTGGTCGAGGCCCGCGCCCAGCCAGTTCCATGCGGGCATCGCGGCGATCAGTGCGCAGGCCAGGCTGGCGCCGATCCACAGCAGCCACAGGCGCCATTGCATGGCACCGCGGAGGCCGTCGCGAAGCGCGGAGCGGGCGGTGAGCGAAGAAGTCGGTCCATTGGTGGACAGGGGTGTTGTGGACATGGGCGCCTCAGACGAAGGACAGCAGCGCGAACAGCGACTGCAGGAGCGAGGTGAAATCGCCGAACCAGCGGCGCGCGGCACTGCGGTCGGGCTCGACCGTGCGGCTGTCGTTGAGCTCGAAGGCGTCGGTGCGGATCAGGTCGTCCGGGTCCAGTTGCGCGGAGACCGCCTTGGCCGCCGTCACGAACTCGAAGCGCTGCCAGCTGCCGCTCGCGGTCACCGGCATGTCGCGATGGCTGCCGTCCGCGAAACGCACCCGCAGCACCTGCGGCACCGCCTGGCCGTCGCGGCGCACGACCACCGTGCTCTGGTACGGGAACGCACCCTCCCATTCCCTGGCCTTCGGGTGCTTGGCCTTCCACGCCTTGCGGCGATCCTCGATGGCCTTTTCGATCGCCTTGCCGCCCACCAGCACCTGCTTGCCGCCATGCGTCCAGTAACCGGCTTGCGGCAGTACCTCGCGGGTCTGGATGCTGGCCACGCGATCGTCGACCTGGCCGGTGCCGTAGATGAACGCGTCGAAATGGCCTTCCACGATGTCGCGACGGCCGGTGCCCTCGGCCAGCGCCTCGCGCAGGTCGGCCAGCGATGGATGGCGGAACTTCCAGCGCTCGTAGTACAGCTTCATCGCGCGTTCCATCGCCGGCGTGCCGACCAGCGCCTCGATCTGCCGCATCACCGTCGCGGTGCGCGAATACACCGTGCTGTAGCTGCCGCTGGACAGGCGCGACCAGCTGTTGTCGCCGAGCGCATCCGCCGGGTCGGCAAGGCTGGCGCCGATGCGCTCCATGTCGAACGGGGTCAGCCGGGTGCGGATGCCCAGCGCCTTCAGCCACGGCGAGGTCAGCACCAGGTCCTGCTTGCGCGCGGTCATCATCCGCTGGTCCCAGTACTCGTTCATGCCCTCGTCGAGCATGGGTTCCTCGAACTCGTTCGAGGCCAGGATCCCGTAGAAGTAGCCGTGGCCGAATTCGTGCACGGTGACGAAGTCCAGGGCGAAGCGCCCGAGCGTGCCGGGCTGGTCCTGGCGGGTGCTGTCGGCGGTGAAGAACGTCGGGTACTCCATGCCGCCGGCTTCATCGGCGCCGTACGGCGGGACCACCGCGGTCGCGGTCTTGTAGGGATAGCCGCCCAGCGTCTTCGAGAAGTAATCGAGCGAGTCGATCGTCGCCTGCAGCACCGGTTCCGCGTTCGACGCGTAGTCCGGGGTGTACAGCACGCTCACCTGCACCGGGCCGTTCGGGCCGTTCCAGGTCTTCACCAGCGGCTTGGCGTAGCGACTGTCGGCAGTCCAGGCGAAATCGTGGACGTCGTGCTGCACGTAGCGGTGGGTGACCTTGCCGGCCTTCTCCACCGGGTTGCCGGTGAGCGCGCCGGTCGACCCGACCGTGTAGCCCTTGGGCACGGTGATGCGCACGTCGTAGCTGCCGAAATCGGCGTAGAACTCGCTGTGCAGGTGGAACTCGTGCGCGTTCCAGCGCGGCGCGGTGGCGCCACGCTCGCCCGGCAGTTCCAGCACCGCGACCTTCGGGAACCACTGCGCGACCAGGTGGAAGGTGCCGTAGTAGCCAGTGCGCGCGACCACGCGCGGCAACTGGTTGAAGAAGGCGATGTCGAGGCTGGTGCTGGCGCCGGCCGCGACCGGACGCGGCAGGTCGAGGCGAACCACGCTGCGGTCGGTCTTCGGGCCGCCGTCGGGCTGGACGAAGGTCCATTTCGCCGCCGCGCCGTCCTGCGTGACCTTGTCCAGGCGGATGAAGCCGAACTCGCCGTCCTTGGTGTCGACATTGCTGCGGAAGCCGCTTTCGCTGGCCCGCTTCTCGGTCATGAAGGTGCTGCCGGGACCGTCGAAGCCGTTGAGGTAGAGATGCAGGTAGAGGCTGCACACCGGTTGCGCGCTGCGGTTGCGCCAGGTCAGGACCTGTTTGCCGTTGATGGTGTGCTTGACCGGGTCCAGCTCGGCATCGATCGAGTAGGCCACCGTCCGGTTGGACAGCGTCGCCTCCTTGCCGGTGCGCGGGCCACCCCAGGCATCCGCGGCACTGGGCACGCGAACCGCGGCGGCCTTGGCGCCGGCCAGCGGAATCGCGGGGCAGGCGCCCGCGGTGACGAGTGGGGCAGGCGCGGCGGGTGCCTGCGCGGCGGCCGGCAGGGTCCAGGTAGCGCAAAGCGCGAGCAATAGGGCGGCGGCACGGGAGCTGTGCATGGGCAGGATCCAGCAGGAAGGCCAAACAGAATCCCTAGCGTGTGCGATCCATGGGGCGCATGGCAACATGCCGACAGTCACGGGCGCGGGGGTGTGGGGCATGGCGATCCACGAGGGCAGCTGTCACTGCGGCAGGATCCGGTTCACCGTGGAAGGCGAGATCGACGGAGTGGTCGACTGCAACTGCTCGATGTGCCGCCGGCGCGGCAGCCTGCTGGCGTTCTTCCCGCGCAGCGCGATGGTGCTCGCGACGCCGGATGCCGACATCGCCACCTATACCTTCAACAAGCATGCGATCCGGCACCGGTTCTGCCCGACCTGCGGGGTCGGCCCGTTCGGCGAGGGCACCCACCCGAAGACCGGCGAGGCGACCGTGGCGATCAACGTCCGCTGCCTGCCCGGCGTGGACCTGGCCGGCCTGACGGTCATCCCCTACGACGGCGCCAGCATCTGACGACCCCGCCCGGCGCGAGCGGGCGCCTGCGGTGCGGAACGGGTGCTGCCCACGCCGTGGAATCACGATGTCGATGACGCGGCTGCGGTAATGCGTGATCGCGCTGGCCTGGCTGGACCGCCTTTCCACGCGACGCGGGCCACGCGTCGCGCAGCATCGGCGGGAGGCGGCTAGCCGCCCTCAGTCGCCGTCGCCGTCGTCCTCGAACTCGACCAGCATGTCCAGGTCGAAGGCCAGCGCCTCGACCGCTTCGCGCACCCGGCGCGCGGTCGACTCGTTGGGCGCATCGACCTCGATCTCGTGGGCGCTTGGGCCCTGCAGGTCGCTCAGGCCGGCCGAGCTGGAATCGGCATCGTCCATCCGCGGCATCAGGTCGGCGACCTCCTCGACATGCTCGATGCCTTCCACGCTCTGCAACAGGTTGGAGATCGCGCGGACATCGTCCTCGCTGCCGGTCAAGCGGATGCGCAACAGGGGCATGGCAATCGCCTTCTTCGGGGGAGCCGGCAGGCTAGGCGGCGGCAGGCTAAGGCGGGGTGACGGCGCTGGACGCTGGCGCATGGCCGCGGGTAGATTGCAGGGGTCGTGTCGGGGGGCGCGACCCATCCACCACCGCAGGGGTTCGATGAGCGCCACCGCAGCGACCGCCAGCGTCGAGGCCGCGCTTGCGCACGGCATGCGCATGCTCGAGCGCGAGCCCCTGCTCGCCGCGGAACAGGCGCGGCACGTCCTGCTGGCCAGCCCGGGGCATCCGGTTGCGCGCCACCTGTTGGGCATGGCCCACAACGCCCTCGGCGAGCCAGCGCGGGCGGTCGAGGTCCTGCAGTCGCTGTCGCTCGAGCAGCCTTCGGCGCCGCGGGTCTGGCTGGCGCTCGGGGACGCGCATGCGGCGAACGGCCAGCGCCTGCAGGCGATCGCCGCGATCGAGCGGGCAGCGCGCCTGCAACCCATGCTGCCGCGCGTCTGGCTGAGCCTGGCGGCGTTGCTGGATGCCGCCGGCGATCGCGCGGGTGCCGCGAATGCCTATGTGATGCACGCACGCACGGGCATGCATGACCCGCACTTGCTGGCGGCCGGCGAGGCGCTGTCGGGCGGGCGCCTGCCCGAGGCCGAGGGCCTGCTCCGCGACCGCCTGCGCGCGTTCCCGGACGACGTCGCGGCGATGCGCATGCTGGCCGAACTGGCGGCGCGGGTGGGCCGCAACGAACAGGCGATCGCGCTGCTGCAGCGCTGCCTGGAACTGGCGCCGGGCTTCGCGATGGCGCGCCACCACTACGCGTTGATGCTGGATCGCGGCAATCGCCACAAGGAATCGCTGGTCGAACTGGAGGACCTGCTGGCCGCCGATCCGGACAATGCCGGCCTGCAGAACCTCAAGGCGGTGGTGCTCGGCAAGCTGGGCGACTACGGCGACGCGATCCGCCTGTACGAATCGATCCTGCGCGACCGGCCGAAGGACGCGCGGGTGTGGATGAGCCTGGGCCATGCGCTGAAGACGGAGGGCCAGGCCGATCGCGCGATCGCGGCCTACCGGCGCGCGCTGGAGATCGACCCCGGCTTCGGCAGCGCCTGGTGGAGCCTGGCCAATCTCAAGACCGTGCGTTTCGATGCGCGCGACATCGCCACGATGCAGGCGCAACTGCGCCGTGCCGACCTCGCCGACGAACAGCGCCTGCAGCTCGACTTCGCGCTGGGCAAGGCGCTGGAGGATGCCGGCGACTACCCGGCATCGTTCGCCCACTACGCGCAGGGCAACGCGCTGCGACGCAGGCAGTTGCCGTACGACGCCACCCAGGGCACCCAGCGCCGCCGCCGTGCCGAGGCGGTGTACACGCGCGGGTTCTTCGAGGAGCGCGCCGGCAGCGGCGATCCCGATCCGGCACCGGTGTTCATCGTCGGCATGCCGCGCGCGGGCTCGACCCTCGTCGAGCAGATCCTCTCCAGCCATCCGCAAGTCGAGGCGACGATGGAGCTGCCGGACGTGATCGCGATCGTGCGCGACCTGCGTGCGCGCAGCCCGAGGCCGGAAAGCACCTCGTACCACGACATCGTCGAGGCGATGGATCCCGGCGAATTCCGCGCGCTCGGCGCGCGCTACCTGGATACCTCGCGGGTGCAGCGCAAGCTGGACCGGCCGTTCTTCATCGACAAGATGCCGAACAACTTCGCCCATGTCGGGTTGATCCGGCTGATGCTGCCGAACGCGAAGATCATCGACGCGCGCCGGCACCCGATGGCCTGCTGTTTCTCCAACTTCAAGCAGCATTTCGCGCGCGGCCAGGCCTTCAGCTACGACCTCTCCGACATGGGCAGCTACTACGCGGACTACGTGGCGCTGATGGCGCATTTCGACGCGGTCATGCCGGGGCGCGTGCACCGCGTCATCTACGAGGACATGGTCGCCGACACCGAACCGCAGGTACGCGCGCTGCTGGAGTATTGCGGGCTGGCGTTCGACGAGCGCTGCCTGCGCTTCTTCGAGAACGACCGGCCCGTGCGCACCGCCAGTTCGGAACAGGTGCGCCAACCGATCTATCGCGATGGCGTGGACCAGTGGCGGCATTTCGAACCCTGGCTCGAGCCGCTGGAGCGCGCGCTCGGCCCGGTCTTGCAGCACTACCCGGCACCGCCGCCGGGCGTTCCAAAACCATAAGGCGGAACCACCGTCAGCCATACCAACCAACCCGGGGAGCAGGACATGCACAGCAAGCGCTGGACCCGCAACACCGTTCCATCCTGGAGCCTTCGACGCATGCCGCTGGCCGCGGCCGTCGCCATGGCGATGTGCGCACCGCATGCGTGGGCGCAGGACGCCGCGCAGGACGGCGAGAAGAAGGAGGCGCGTACGCTCGATGCGATCACGGTGACCGCGCAGAAGCGCGAGGAGAACCTGCAGAAGGTGCCGATCAGCCTGCAGGTGCTGGGCAATACCCAGCTCGAGCAACAGAACGTCTCCGACTTCGACGACTACGCCAAGCTGATCCCCAGCCTGACCTTCGGCACCGCCGGCGGCGGCGTGTTCTCCGGGCCCGGCTTCGTGCAGGTGTACATGCGCGGCGTGGCCAGCGGCGGCGACGGCAACCACTCGGGCTCCCAGCCCAGCGTCGGCATGTACCTGGACGACCAGCCGATCACCACGATCCAGGGCGCGCTCGACATCCACATGTACGACATCGAGCGGGTCGAGGCCCTGGCCGGTCCGCAGGGCACGCTGTACGGCGCCAGCTCGCAGGCCGGCACGGTGCGCATCATCACCCGCAAGCCGGAGTTGTCCGGGTTCTCCGCCGGCTACTCGGTGGAGGCCAGCGGCATCGATGGCGGCGGCTTCGGCCACGTGCTGGAGGGCTTCGTCAACATCCCGGTCAGCGACCGCGCGGCGGTGCGCCTGGTCGGATGGGAGAAGCACGACGCCGGCTACGTCGACAACATCCTCGGCACCCGCACCTATCCGACCTCCGGCATCACCGACGGCAACGCCGACCGCGCCGAGGAGGACTACAACACCGCCGACACGCTGGGTGTCCGCGGCGCGCTGCGCTTCGACATCAACGAGAACTGGACGATCACCCCGCAACTGATCGCGCAGAAGCAGAAGGCCTACGGCAGCGCCGGCATCGACCCGAACACCGGCAATCCGGACATGGGCTACGACGCCTCCAGCGGCGAGCTGGCGGTCA
The DNA here is from genome assembly GCA_035456065.1 of Thermomonas sp. Lineage (GTDB taxonomy): Bacteria > Pseudomonadota > Gammaproteobacteria > Xanthomonadales > Xanthomonadaceae > Thermomonas. The sequence continues at coordinate 28,751 of DATIDW010000044.1, forward strand.
AGCATTTCTTCCCGGAATCCTCGGACGACAGCTGGCACCAGGCGGCGCTGACGGTGGAGGGCAAGATCGGCAACTTCGACCTCACCTACGTGTTCTCGCAACTCAAGCGCGACGTCGATTCGGAATCCGACTACAGCGACTACGGCTTCTGGTACGACACCCTGGCCGGCTACGGCGCGTATTTCTACGACGACAACGGCAACTACATCAACCCGGCGCAGTACATCCAGGCCACCGACGGCTACAAGCGCACCAGCCACGAGTTGCGCGTCTCCTCGCCGCAGGAGAACCGCTTCCGGATGGTGGCGGGCCTGTTCTGGCAGCAGCAGACCCACGACATCTTCCAGCGCTACAAGGTGGACGACCTCACCCAGCAGTTCTGGGTCAACGGTTGGGAGGACACCATCTGGCTGACCGCGCAGCAGCGCAAGGATCGCGACGAGGCGGTGTTCGGCGAACTGTCCTATGACATCACCGACGCAGTGACGCTGACCGGCGGCATGCGCTGGTTCAAGGCGGACAATTCGCTGAAGGGCTTCTTCGGCTTCGGCGACGGATTCAGCGGCAGCACCGGCGTGTCGCAGTGCTTCTCCGACGAGGAATTCCACGGCGCGCCCTGCACCAACCTCGACAAGAGCACGGGCGAACGCGACTCGCTGGGCCGGGTCAACCTGACCTGGCAGATCGACGACACCAAGATGGTGTACGCGACCTGGTCCGAGGGCTACCGGCCGGGCGGCATCAACCGCCGCGGCACGCTGCCGCCGTACACCTCCGACTTCCTGACCAATTACGAGTTCGGCTGGAAGACCACCTGGAACAACGTCTTCGTGTTCAACGGTGCGTTGTTCCACGAGACCTGGGACGACTTCCAGTTCTCCTACCTCGGCCAGAACGGCCTGACCGAAATCCGCAACGCCAACAGCGCAGCGGTAGACGGGCTTGAACTCGACCTGAGCTGGGCGGCCACCTACAACCTGCAGCTCACCGGCGGCTTCGCCTGGTATGACGCCAAGCTGACGAACAACTACTGCGGCTGGCTGCGCGCGGATGGTTCGCCGGAAACGGTCTGCCCGCCCGGCACGCTCGACCCGAACGGCGAGCCGGTGGATGGCCCGCAGGCGGCGGATGGCAGCCGTCTCCCGATCACCCCGGAGTTCAAGGGCGCGGTGAATGCGCGTTACACCTGGGACATGGGCGGCGGCGAAGCCTACTGGCAGGCGTCCCTGTCGCACGTGGGCAACCGCCGCGTCGACCTGCGCGAGGCGGAGACCGCGCTGCTCGGTTACCTGGACGCGTACACCCTCACCGATCTCTCGGTGGGCTGGCGCAAGGACAGCTGGTCGATCGACGTGTTCCTCAAGAATGCGTTCGACGAGCGCGCGCAGGCGAGCCGCTTCGCCCAGTGCGCCGCATTGACCTGCGGCAACCAGCCCTACACGGTGGTCGCACAACCGCGCACGCTCGGGATCCGCTTCAGCCAGTCGTTCTGAGCTGGTTGACGCTGCAACGAAGAAGGCCGCCGAAAGGCGGCCTTCTTCGTTCGGCGAGCGGGAGTTGACGGAGCTTGCGCGTTATTTCGCCGGCGGCGCCCGCACCGGCAGCGGCACGTTGCACAGGTCGATGTGGCCGACCGGGATCGTGTAGAAGCCGTCGACGCGGTTGCGGCGCGCCTCGGTGGCGTCGACGAAGGCCTGGCTGTCGGTGCGCAGCAGTTGCAACGGGGTGCGTTGCGCTTCCGGCACGTCGCTGGCGAGCTTGATCGAGACGATTGGCGCGCGCTGTTCCGGCTTCTCGTAGAAGCCCATCGGATCCGGGCCGCGCGGGATCACGCTGAGCAGGTCCATGCCCTTGACCACCCGGCCGACCGCGCTCAATTGGCGATCCAATGCCCGTGGTGCCTGGCCGATGACCACGTAGAGTTCGGCGCCGATGCTGCTGTCGGGCGGATTGTTGCGGCCGGCGCCGAGCATGCCGTAGCAATGCGCCATCCACGTCTTGCCGGCTTCGGGATCGCGCGCCACCGGGAAACCGTCGACGAACCCGACCTGTGGCGCCCAGCCATCGCGGTCCGGCAGGCGGTCGAAGCGCGGTCCCTTGTCGCTGCGGGTGAATTCGGCGGGCAGGTGGGTCCTGGTGCCGGCCGGGAATGGCTTGGCCTTGGCCTTGTCGTCGCCGTCGGCATCGCCGAACTGGACCACGAAGTTGTCCTGTGAGCGGTAGATCGCCAAGCCGTCCCAGAAGCCGCCCCTGGCCATGGTCTTGATGTTGGCCACGTGCTCCGGCGCGAAGCCCGGCGCCAGTTCGATCACCACCCGGCCGGCCGGCAATTCCATGTACAGCGTGTTGGCTGGGTCGAGATCGCGCCAGGCGCTGGCCGGTGCGGCGTCGATGATCTCCTTGGCGCTGCGGTATTTCGGCTTGGCGGCGTCCTGCGCGAGGGCGGGGACCGCGACGGCGAGCGACAAGGCGATGGCGAGCAAGGCACGACGCATGGAAACGGCTCCGCATGGGAAAGCCGAAGCATAGCCTCCGTGCCAGGCCGGGCGGCGACTGCCCTGACCGGCGCTAGGCGGCTGGCATGACTACTGGCACATTCACTATATCGAAATGAATAATAGTGTTCGTTCCAACATAGCCCCGGTAGTTCGCCCATGGACGAAACCCTGCTGCGGAAATTCCACAAGGAGCTCAGCGCCGGCACCGTCTCGTTGGCCCTGCTGGCGGTGGTAGCGGCCTCGGTCGAGCCGATGTACGGCTACCAGATCGCCAAGCGGCTGGAACAGACCGGCGACGGCGTGCTGGCCGGCAAGCAAAGCGCGCTCTATCCGGTGCTGCGCAACCTGGAGGGCGCCGGCCTGCTCGACAGCTTCGTCGAGCCTTCGGTCAGCGGCCCGCCGCGCCGCTACTACCGCGCCACGCCCGCCGGCCGCGACGCCCTCGTCGACTGGACCGCCGCCTGGCGCGCCACCCGCGATTCCCTCGATGCCGTGCTCAAGGAAGCCACCGCATGAACGCCACGCATGACCTGCCCACCACCATTCCCGCCTACCTGGAACGCCTGCGTCGCGCGCTGGATGGCTGCGACCCGGCGCTGGCGCAGGACGCGCTGTACGACGCCGAGGACTACCTGCGTTCGGAACTGGTCGCCAACCCGGGCAAGTCCGAGGCCGAGGTGATTTCTTCGGTCGCCGGCAGCTACGGCGCGCCGGACGAGGTGGCCGACATCTACCGCGATACCGAGGTCCGCGTGCAGACCGCGCTGCGCGCGCCGCCGCCGCCGCCGCGCAAGTCGTCGATCGGCCGCTTCTTCGGCGTGCTGGCAGATCCGCACACCTACGGCGCGCTGTTCTACATGCTGCTGTCGATCGCCACCGGCACGTTCTATTTCACCTGGGCGGTGACCGGGCTGTCGCTGTCGCTGGGGCTGGCGATCCTGATCATCGGCGTGCCATTCGCGGTCCTGTTCGTCGGTGCGACCCGCGTGCTGGCGCTGGTGGAAGGGCGCCTGGTCGAAGTCATGCTGGGAGAGCGCATGCCGCGCAGGCCGCTGTACACCGACAAATCGCTGCCGCTGCTGCAGCGGATCGGTGCGATGTTCACCGACCCGCGTACCTGGGGCACGATGGGGTATTTCCTGGCGATGATGCCGCTGGGCACGGCCTACTTCACCATCGCGGTAGCGCTGCTGGCGACTGGCGCGGCCTTCATCGGGTTGCCGTTCGCATACTGGTTCGGCGACCTGAGCCACCTGCAGATCAACTTCGGCGGCTGGATCGACCCGTCGTCGCCGTGGATCTGGCCGCTGAGCATCGTGGTCGGGATCGTGCTGATCGTGGCGATGCTGCACCTGGCCCGGTTGATCGGCTACCTGCACGGCAAGCTGGCGAAGGCGCTGCTGGTCAGCAACAGCGCCTGGTAGGTCGAGCGGCCCGGTTGGAAAGAAAAACGCCCGCTCCAGCGGGGTGAGTGGGGACTTCGAGCGGCATTGCCGCGAGCCCACGAACGCCAGCCGGCATGCAGGCCGGCTGGCCGGGGGTATCAAGCCCGCGTCAGCGCTTCTTGCTCGATACCGGCTTGGTTGCCTTTTTCTTCGCGGCAGGCCTGGGGGCGGCAACCTTCCGTGCGGCGACCGCCTTCCTGCTCACGACCGTCTGCTTCGCCGAGGCGGCCTTTTTCGGCGCTAACGCTTTTTTCGCGGCAGGCTTGGGCGAAGCAGCCGTCTTGAGTGCGAACAACGCTTGCTGCATGGGCGCATCGACCGGCTTGCCCGCATGCTTGGCGATGAAGGCGCGCACCTGCGGATACACCTGGGTCCGCCAGCGGCGTCCGCTGAAGATGCCGTAATGGCCGGCGCCCTCCACCGTCAGGTGCTGGCGGTCGGTTTCGGGGATGCCGGTGCACAGCTTGTGCGCTGCGCGGGTCTGGCCCTGGCCGGAGATGTCGTCGAGTTCGCCCTCGACAGTCAGCAGCGCGCAGTCGCGGATCTTCGACGGATCCACGCGCTCGCCGCCCACGTTCCACAGGCCGCGCGGCAGCAGGTGTTCCTGGAAGACGGTGCGGATGGTGTCCAGGTAATACTCGGCCGGCATGTCCAGCACGGCGTTGTATTCGTCGTAGAACTTGCGATGCGATGCGGCGGAGCTCAGGTCGCCCTTGAGCAGGTCCTGGTAGAAATCCCAGTGCGAGGTCTGGTGGCGCTCCGGGTTCATCGCCACGAAGCCCATGTGCTGCAGGAAGCCCGGATACACGCGTCGGCCGTGGCCGGGATAGTTGGTCGGGACGTTGTGGATGACGTTGTTCTCGAACCACGACAGCGGCTGGCGGGTGGCCAGGTTGTTGACCGAGGTCGGCGATTCGCGGGTGTCGATCGGCCCGCCCATCATCACCATCGACTTCGGCAGCGGCTCGCCGTGCGCCGCCATCAGCGAGATCGCGGCGAGCACCGGCACGGTCGGCTGGCAGACGCTGACCACATGCAGGTTGTCGGTGCCGATGTGGCGGATGAAGTCCTGCACGTAGGCGATGTAGTCGTCGAGGTGGAACGGGCCCTGGCCGGGCGGCACCATGCGCGCATCGGTCCAGTCGGTGATGTAGACCTTGTGGTCGGCCAGCAGCGTCTGCACGGTGTCGCGCAGCAGCGTGGAGTGGTGGCCCGACAGCGGCGCCACCACCAGCACGCTGGGGTCGTCCTTGAGGTCGCGCAGGGATTCCTCGTTGTCGGTGAAACGCTTGAAGCGCAGCAGCCGGCAGAACGGCTTCTCCACCGCCACGCGCTCCGCCACCGGGCAGGCCACGCCGTCGATCTCGATGCCGTGGATGCCGAATTCGGGCTTCTCGTAATCCTTGCCAAGCCGGTACAGCAACTCGAAGGCGGCGGCGGTGCGCTGCGCGCCCGGCATCGAGGTCAGCCAGCTGTCGTTGGCGGAATACATCTTGGCGCCGGCGTCGGCGACGTACGTCCAGGGCGCAAGCCCGGCACGCCAGAATTCATGCAGCTGGTAGAGCATCATGCGACGGACGACCTGTGGCTTGCGTTGCGGCACTGCAGCATAACGCATCGACCGCGAGGGGCCGTGACCGTGGTCGCGCTTCGGCTCAGCCCGGCAGTTCGAGTGCCGAGGCGGCCCCGACCCGCCCGGGCGACAGCCAGCAATGCGACCCCAGCGGGTGCAGTCCGAGTGCACGCAGCCGCGACGTGTAGAACGCGGCGGGGCGCGCCTTGAAGTCGTGCTCGTCGCCGACGGCTTCGTCACCGCGGGCGAAGGCTTCGATGAAGGCCACGCCACCGCAGAGTTCGGCCAGCGCGGGCAGGCCGCGCTCGAGTTCGCGGGTCGGCAGGTAGTGGAGGACGTCGCTGCAGACCAGCAGGTCGGCGGGCGGGCAGGGCCGCAGGAATTCGAAGTCGGCGAAGCGCGCCAGGTGCAGGTTGCGCCGGCGGCCGTGGCGGGCGATCGCGTATTCGCTGGCATCGAACCCGAGGTATGCGAGCCTGGGACGCAGCTTCAGCAGCGGCGCGCGCCACGCGCCCTCGCCGCAGCCGATGTCGATGACGCTGCGGATCGGCCGCTCCAGGTGGTATTCGGCGGTGGCGACCGCCAGCGCGACCTTGCGCGCGAGCCGTGCGGCACCGCCGATCCCGCCGTTGCGGTACCAGCGATCGAAATAGGCGCGATCGTAGGTCTTGGTCATCGTGGCATCCTAAAGGCTTCGTCGCACACCAGAGAACACCGATGGCCTACCTGCTGACCAAGACCGCGCACCTGGTGTTCGTGATGGCGTGGATGGGCGGTGTGTTCTACCTGCCGCGGATCCTGGTCAACATCGCCGAGGCAGGCGACGGCACGAGCGCCGAAGTGCAGGCGGTGCGCGCGCGGCTGGTGCTGATGGGGCGGCGGCTGTACCGCTTCGGCCACATCATGTTCGGCCTGGCGTTCCTGCTCGGCCTGGCGCTGTGGCTGCACTTCGGCATCACCGGCGGCTGGCTGCACGCCAAGCTGGCGCTGGTGCTGCTGATGATGGCCCATTACAGCATCGGCGGCCGCTGGTTGAAGGGCGTCGATGCCGGCAGGCCGCTGCCGTCGGGCAGGGCGCTGCGCTGGTTCAACGAAGTACCGGTGCTGCTGCTGGTCGCGATCGTCTACCTGGTGCTGGCGAAGCCGTTCTAGCGTGCAGGGAAAAGGAGTCAGAGGACATTTCCTTCGAAGTGCATTGGCCCTCGAAATCCCGGATGGGCAATGTTCTCTGACCCCTTTTCCGTCCTGACCGAATTCAGCGCGGTTTGAAGTCTTCGACCCTGGGCAACTCCACCGGCACCCCGTTGGCATCGCAGAGTCCCTTGGCGCATAGCGCCTCGCGCAGGCGCGGGGTGGCTTGCGTGGCGAAATGGAAGATCGCGTTCTGTTCGACGCTGCCGCGGATCGAATCGCTGCCCGGGCCGCGCGCCCAGATGCCGACGTCGTCGCCACCATGGGTTTCGTTCGCCAGCGGCACGGCCGATTCCTGCATGTAGTCCGGGTGCGCGGTGTCCACGTTGCGCAGGTCGGGGCGGCCTTGCGCGGCTTCGTACTCCTTGCCCATGTGCGGGTAGTGCTTCGGGCCGGCGGGCTGCGAGCTGCTGGCGCCGGTGTAGCCGGGGCCGTTGGCATAACTCAACGTGGTGTACGGCAGGCCCAGTCCGTCGTTGACCAGGCCGCTTTCATCGTCCTCGCCGCTGCCGCCGCGCACCTTGCCGAGGATCGGGTTGCCGCGGTGCGGATAGCCGACGAAATTCAGCACGTGCGAATGATCGGCGGTAACGATGACCAAGGTGTCGTCGGCCGAGGTCGCTTCGGTGGCGGCACGCACCGCGTCGCTCATCGCCACGGTGTCGCTCAACGCGCGATAGGCATTGCCGTAGTGGTTGGCGTGGTCGATGCGACCGCCTTCGACCAGCAACACGTAGCCGTCCTTGTTGCGCGACAACCGCGCGATCGCGGCGCGGGTCATCTCCGCCAGCGAGGGCTCGCCGGCCGGGTCGCGCGCGCGGTCGTGCTCGAACTGCATGTGGTCCGGCTGGAACAGCGCGAGTAGCGGCTTGTCGAGTGGCGCGGCATCGAGTTGGGCCTTGTTCCAGGCATACACGCCACCCGCGTGGCGCTGCGTCCATTCGGCCACCAGGTCGCGTCCGTCCAGGCGCTCGCCGACCTTGTCGTCCTCTTCCGGGTCGCGCTGGGTCACCGGCATGAAGTTCTTGCGGCCGCCGCCCATCAGCACGTCGAAGCCGCGCCCGAACGGGGTCTCCACCAGTTGCCGGGCGATGTCGATGCAGCCCTGCACGCGCGCCGCGGCGGGCAGGTCGGCGTCGTTCTCCCAGTTGCGCTCGGCGGAGTGGGTGAAGGTCGCGCCGGGGGTGGCATGGGTGATGCGCGCGGTGGTCACCACGCCGGTCGCCATGCCGCTGCTGGAGGCCAGTTCCCACAGCGTCAGCGCCGGGGCCGCGAGTGCACCTGCGCAGTCCTTGCGCATGGCGGACTGGCCGATGCTGAGCACGCCGGCGCGGGTCTTCAACCCGGTGGCGATCGCGCTCATCGTGCCGGCCGAATCAGGTGTCTGCGAATCGACGTTGTAGGTCTTGCTGAGCGCGGTGGCCGGGAAGGTCTCCCACGCCAGCCGGTTTTCCTCGCCGCTGCCGCCCTTGCGCTGGCCTTCGAAGATGCGCGCCGCGGCCACGGTGGTCAGGCTCATGCCATCGCCGAGGAAGATGATCACGTTCTTCGCGCGGCCGCCCATCGCGCCGCGTGCGGCGGCCTGGGCGGCGCCATCGCGGAACCACCATGCGGCGGTCTCGCCCGCGGGGCGGGCGATCGCCGGCACCGCCACGTCGATGGCCGTGGCATGCGTCGCCGGCGGTGGTGCGGAGGTGGTGGAGCGGGAGGGTGTGCCTGCGCAGGCGGTCAGTGCGAGGGCGCAGGCGAACGGAAGGAGGGAATGGCGTCGGGGCAAAGGCGTCATCCGCCGATTATGAACGTTCTTCATGTCGCTCGTCCTTCAGTGTTGCAGCCCGGGCACTGACGCGGCGATGGGGGCTCGGGTATCGTCGCGGTCTGCTTCGAGGGGTGACGCGCATGTTCGATTGGTGGTTCCGCATCAAGTTCTGGAAGCGCGTGGTCGGCGGCTTCGTGCTCGGCGCGCTGGCCGGCTGGCTGTTGGGAGCCGATGCGGAAACATGGTTCGGGCCGCTCGGCGACCTGTACGTCACCCTGATCAAGATGATCGCGGTGCCCTTGGTGTTCTTCGCGGTGATCAACGCGGTCGCCTCCCTGAGCGGGCAGAAATCGATCACCGCGCTGGCCGGGCGCACCTTCCTGTGGTTCGCGATCACCGCGGTGCTGGCGGTCGGCGTGGGCCTGGCCTTTGGCTGGATCCTCAAGCCGGGCGTCGGCGTGGGCGTGTTGCAGGTGGCCGCCGACTACAAGGAAAAGCAGATCCCCGGCGTGCTCGACATGCTGCTCAACCTGGTGCCGTCGAATCCGTTCCAGGCGCTGTCTGGCGCGGCCAGCGCGAAGACTGCCGACGGCATGACCGTGCTGGTGCCGCGCAACGGCACCGTGCTGCAGGTGATCTTCTTCGCCGGCCTGGTCGGCTTCGCCATCGTCAAGCTCGGCGAGCGCGTCGCCGGCATGCGCAAGCTGGTCGGCGAGGCCAGCGAGATCATGATCCAGGTCACCCGCTTCGTGCTGGAGTTCACCCCGATCGGCACGTTCGGGCTGATCGCGGCGCTGGTCGGTGGCTACGGCTTCGAGCAGTTGCGGCCGCTGTTGATGTTCGTGGTCGCGCTGTACGCCGCCTGCGCGTTCCACGTCATCGTGGTCTACGGGGGGCTGCTGCTGGCGCATGGACTCAACCCGCTGAAGTTCCTGCGCGGCGCCGCGCCCGGCATGCAGGTGGCCTTCGTCGCATCGAGCAGCTTCGCGGCGTTGCCGGTCTCGCTGCGCAGCGCCACCCACAACCTCGGCGTCGACAAGGACTACGCCGCGTTCGCGGTGCCACTGGGCGCGACCATCAAGATGGACGGTTGCGGCGCGATCTACCCGGCACTGGCCGCGGTGTTCATCTCGCAATACGCCGGCATCGACCTGTCGTGGTCGCAGTACGTGATCATCGCGCTGGCCTCGGTGCTGGGCAGCTTCGGCACCGCCGGCGTGCCCGGCACCGCGGTGATCATGGCGACGGTGGTGCTGTCCGCCGCCGGCCTTCCGCTGGAGACCATCGGCTACCTGTACGCGATCGACCGCATCCTCGACATGATGCGGACGATGACCAATGTCACCGGGCAGATCCTGGTGCCGGTGCTGGTGGCGAAGGAAACCGGAATGCTCGATCGCGACATCTACGAGGCCGAAACCGCCATCGTCGGCCTGGACGACGACGAGCAGGCGGACGCAACCCGGTGAGCGATGCGGCTGCCATCGAACTGGTCGGGTGCTTCCCGGGCATCGACGATTACCGGCGGCTGCGCGAGGCGACGGGGCTGTCGCCGAAGTCGCAGGCGGCGGCGGAGCGCGGACTCGCCCATACGACCTACGGCGTCAGCCTGCTCCGCGATGGCGAGGTCGTCGGCATGGGCCGCATCGTCGGCGACGGCGGCTGCTTCCATTTCGTGGTCGACATCGCGGTGGTGCCCGCCCTGCAGGGGCAAGGCCTGGGCAAGCGGATCATGGACGCGCTGGATGCCTGGCTGCGCGCGAATGCCGAGCCCACCGCGCATGTCTCGCTGTTCGCCGATGGCGATGCCAGGCACCTCTACGCGCGCTACGGCTTCGCCCAGTCGGAAAAATCCGTGGGGATGTTCTACCGGGTCTGACGGGCCAGGCGCTGCGTCGCGCTTTCGCCGCCACCCATGCGCATCCCTTGTTCCCCGTCCCTCCCGAAGCATCGCGCCGGCGGGCAGGGGTCGCAAGCGCGGTGTACGATGGAAGTCCGCGGCGGAGACCCTGATGAGCGGACAGCAGCGCCAGTTGATCATGCGTTTCCTGGCCGAGCCGACCGACGTGAACTACGGCGGCAAGGTCCACGGCGGCCAGGTCATGAAGTGGATCGACCAGGCCGGCTACGCAGCGGCGGTGGGCTGGAGCGGCAAGTACTGCGTGACCGTCGCGGTCGGCGGCATCCGCTTCGTCGCGCCGATCCGGATCAGCGACCTGGTCACCGTCGAGACCCTGCTCGTCTATACCGGCACCAGTTCGATGCACCTCGCGGTGGACGTGCGCGCGCGCGACCCGATGCAGGACGATGGCGAGCGCCTGTGCACGCATTGCGTGATCGTGTTCGTGGCGGTGGACGATGCCGGCAAGCCGGTGCCGGTGCCGGCATGGACGCCGGTCAGCGACGAGGACAAGCGACTGTCCGAATATGCGACCCAGGTCATGGCGTTGAGCAAGGGCATCGAGTCGACGGTGGCGCGCTACCGCGATGCGCTTGGCGGCGACTGACCGCAAGACCCTTGCCCCGCAAACAGCAAGGCCGCCCTGCGGCGGCCTTCGTTCGATGCGACAGCGATCAGCTGCCGGTGGCGAGGCGCCGGGCCTGCAGGTACTTCTGGTTCCAGTAGCCGCTGTCCAGGCTGGACACGGTGACGTCGCGACCGGTGCGCGGTGCGTGCACGAACTTGCCCTGGCCGATGTAGATGCCGACGTGGTCGACGCGGCCACGCTTGCCGAAGAACACCAGGTCGCCCTCGGCCAGCGCGGTGCGGTCGGCGACCGCGGTGCCTTCGTTGGCCATCGAGCGCGACACCCGCGGCAGGTCGATGCCGATGGTGCGGAACACGTAACCGACCAGGCCACTGCAATCGAAACCGCCTTCCGGGCTGGTCCCGCCCCAGCGGTAGGGCGTGCCGAGCAGGGTGAAGGCGCGCTGCAGGACGGTCTTGATGCGGGACGACGTGCTCGGTGCGGCCTGGGCGTCCTGCAGGGCGGCGATCTGGGCGACCAGCGGTGCGTTGTCCGGGCTGGCCAGGTCGACCGGGGCGACCGCATCCAGCGGAGCCTGGGTGGCGACCGTCACCGCGGGCGCGGGATCGGCCGGCGGAGTGATGGGGTTCATCGCCATCGCCGGGGCGGCGCAGGCGGCAAGCGCCATGGCGAAACAGAGGGCATATCCCCGGCGGGCGGGGCGGGCGGCGGTATGGCCGTGGGGCAGGGTCGCTGTCGTCACGCGGTCATCACGGTTTTGAAACCAGCGGCGACTATGCCCGTGGACGCCGCGTGAAGGGTTCAAAAAACGTTAGCTGGACGCAAATGAATGCGATGACCGGTCACAAAAATGCGCATCTGGCGCATTCATCTTGATGAAGCCGGCGCGAAACGCAAGTCCTTGAATCAATTCAGCAATCGCCGCGCGCCGGTGTAATGCTGCCGCCACCAGGCCCCATCCATGCTGTCCAGGCGGACGGTGCCGCCACTGTTCGGGGCATGCACGAAGCGGCCCTCGCCGACATAAATGCCGACGTGGCTGACCTCGCCATCGCTGCCGAAGAACACCAGGTCACCGCCGGCCAGTCGGGCGGCGGCGATCCGCGGTCCCTGGGTCGCTGCCAGCTCCCGCGAGGTCCGCGGCAGGCGCAGGTCGAGCATGTCGCGGAACACGTAATTGACCAGTCCGCTGCAGTCGAAGCCGCCCTCCGGGGTGTTGCCGCCATGACGGTACGGCGTTCCCACCAGGCTGATGGCGCGCATCAGCACCGCGTTGGCCCTGGCCGGGTCGGCTGGTCGCTGGTCGGCCCATTCGCGTGGTGCTGCCTGCGCTGGTTCCGGGCGGAGGTTCGGGTTTCCCCCGCAGGCAACCAGCAGTAGCCCCATCCATGGCGCCAGCACGGCATTGCGCGGATAATGCGCGCCCGGTCGCTGCTGGCAGTCGGCTGGTTCCATCATCCGCGCAGTGTTCCCGCATCCCATGGCGGCGGCAAGCGCCACCCCGACCGCACCGCCAAACAGACCAGGGCCTACCCATGAAGATCGAAAAAGACCGCGTCGTCCGCTTCCATTACGCCGTTGCCGAAGCCGGCCAGGCGTCGGTGGAGAACTCGAAGGACGGCGGCGAGCCGCTGGCGATCCTGTATGGCCACGGCAACATCATTCCGGGCCTGGAAAAGGTCATGGACGGCCGTGAGGCCGGCGAGAGCTTCAAGACCACGGTGGTGGCCGCGGACGCGTACGGCGAGCGTCGCGATGGCCTGAGCCAGCGCGTTCCCAAGAAGCACTTCGGTGCGCAGAAGCTGGAGGTGGGCCAGCAGGTGGTGCTGCAGACCAACTTCGGTCCGCGCGCGGTGACCATCCAGAAGGTCGGCATGAGCGTGGTCGACGTCGACCTGAACCACCCGATGGCCGGCAAGGACCTGGATTTCGACATCGAGATCGTCGAAGTCCGCGAGGCCTCCGCCGAGGAACTGGCGCATGGCCACGTGCATGGCGAGGGCGGTCACGCGCATTGATCCCTGCTGCGCAGGATCAATCCCGAAGTTTGCGTCGCAAGCTTCGGGCCCCGCTAGGTACCTCCAGACCCCCATTCGCGCCTGCGGAGCGAATCGCCCCCTGACTCAGGGGGCATGAAAACCTCACCGATGGCCCGCGCAAGCGGGCCATCTTCGTTGCGGTGTGGCTCGATCAGTGCGCTAACCTGCGGGCACGCAACTGGGGAGGGGCGTTCCATGGCGGACGCACAGGCAGGCGTGGCGCCGGTCGGCGCGCACGAGCGGGTCGAGGTGATGGACGTGCTGCGCGGGGTCGCGCTGCTCGGCATCCTGCTGATGAACATCGAAGCCTTCGTCGGGCCGATGATGGAAGCGATCACCGGGGTCAATCCCCGTTTCAGCGGCGCCGACCGCTGGATGGACGCGGCGATCTACGTGCTGGTGCAGGGCAAGTTCGTCACGATGTTCTCGATGCTCTTCGGCATGGGCTTCGCGGTCATGCTGGAACGCGCGAACGCGAGCGGCGCCAGCGGCACCGGCCTGTACGCGCGGCGCCTGCTGGCCCTGCTCGGCATCGGCCTCGTCCACGCGCTGCTGATCTGGTCCGGCGACATCCTGCTGGCCTACGCGCTGCTTGGCTTCGTGCTGCTGCTGTGCTTCCGGCGCACGCCGGTCTCGCGCCTGCCCAAGTGGGGCATCGTGCTGTACCTGCTGCCGCTGCTGCTGACGTGGGCGATGGCCGGCTTCGCGACGCTGTCGCAACAGGATCCGCAGGCGGCCGCCGAGTTCCAGAAGGGCATGGCCGCACAGGCGCAGCAGATGGCCGCGCTGGTCGACGGCGAGCGCCTCGCCTTCGGTTCCGGCAGCTACGCCGAGGCCGTGGCCCAACGGGCCACCGACACCGGCGCGATGCTCGGCTTCCTGGTGTTCTTCGGGCCGAGCCTGCTCGGGGTGTTCCTGCTCGGCGCGTGGTTCATGCGCAGCGGCGTGATCCGCGACAGCGCCGCGCACCTGCCGCTGTTCCGGCGCCTGCGCACCATCGGCTTCGGCATCGGCCTGCCGTTGATGCTGTGGTCGGCGTGGACCCACCCCACCATGAGTTTCTCCGAGATGAGCCTGGGCAGCGCGGCCGCGCAGACCGCGGCGCAGGTCGCCAACCTGCTGATGATGCTGGGCTACCTGTCGGCGATCGTGCTGGCGATGCAACTGCCGGCGTGGGCAGGCCGCCTGCGCTGGCTGGCACCGGCCGGACGCATGGCGCTGACCAACTATCTGATGCAGTCGGTGGTGTGCACCCTGGTGTTCTACGGCCATGGCCTCGGTTACTTCGAGCGCCTGCCGCGCGCGTGGCAGCCGGTGTTCGTGCTGGCGCTGTTCGCGCTGCAGGTCATGTTCAGTCGCTGGTGGCTGGCGCGCTACCGGTTCGGGCCGATGGAGGGACTGTGGCGGTGGATGACATACGCGCGGCGGCCCGTCATGCGCCTGGACGCCACCAGCGCCTGACGTGCGGCGAGCGCAACCGCCCGCGTTGCGGGTGGCGTGCGTTCCGCGGAGGAAAGCAGGGGTGACTTCCGGCCGGCGAGGCGGCGGGTCGTGCATGCGTTAATCGCTGGAATCCCCGGGGAACCCACATGACGCAGGTCTTTGCACCGGTCGCGATCCGCGACCGCATCCAGGCGCTGGACGTGATCCGCGGGTTCGCCCTGCTCGGCATCGCGCTGATGAACGTGGAGTTCTTCAACCGCCCGATCGGCGACCTCGATGCCGGCATGCCGGCCGGCATCGCCGGGATCGACTACTGGGCCGGCTGGTTCGTGCACGTGTTCGTCCGCGGCAAGTTCTGGACGATGTTCTCGCTGCTGTTCGGGATGGGCTTCGCGGTGATGCTCACCCGCGCCGAGCAGGCCGGGCGCGGTTTCTTCGTGCCCTACCTGCGGCGCACGCTGGCGCTGGCGGTGTTCGGGGCGTTGCATTTCATCTTCCTGTGGACCGGCGACATCCTCTTCAGCTACGCCGCCGGCGCGGTGTTGCTGATGCTGGTCTTCCATTCGAAGCCGCAGGTCCTGCTGTGGCTTGGCGTGCTGCTGCTGGCGCTGGCGGCGGCCTTCGGCGCGGCCGGCTCGTTCGGCCATGCATTGCCATGGCAGCCGATGCTGGGATTCGGGATCCCCTTGCTGCTGCTCGGCGTGGTGGCCTATGCGTTGCGGCGCTGGCCGGTCTCGGGGTTGCGCGCGGCTGGGCTGGCGCTGTACCTGGTCCCGGCACTGGCGATGACCATCGGCGGCGCGGTGATGAGCCGGCAACCACCCGAAGCCGAACGCGACCGCCTCGCACAGGCGGAGGCCAGGACCCCCGAACAGAAGGAGGCACTGGCGAAATCGCTGGAAAGGCGCGCGGAACAACGCAAGGAACACGCCCGGGACATCGCCGACGAAACACGCTTGATGAGCGCGGGCCGCTATGCAGAGGCGACGGCATGGCGCGCGCAGTCCTTCGTCAAGCACCTGGGCCAGACGGTCGGGTTCGCGGTGATCGTGCTGGGGCTCTTCCTGCTGGGCGCCTGGTTCATCCGTTCGGGCGTGATGGCCGATCCCGCCGCGCACATCGGGTTGTTCCGGAAGATGGCATGGATCGGCATCCCGCTCGGCGTCGGGCTGAGCCTGGTGTCCGCCAGCATCGCCTTGACCCACGTGCGCGGGCACAACGACGGCGCCTTCCAGTTGGCATCGGGACTGGCGTTCATCGGCAGCCTGCCGGCATGCCTCGGGTATCTCGGCGCGGTGGTCCTGCTGTTCCAGGGGCGGTGGCGCAACTGGCTTGCGCAACTGGCGCCGGTCGGGCGCATGGCGCTGACCAACTACATCCTGCAGTCGCTGATGGGCACCCTGTTCTTCTACGGCTACGGGCTGGGGCACTGGGGCCTGCCGCGCAGCCAGCAGGTGCTGTACGTGCTCATCGTGTTCGCGATCCAGGTGCTGCTGAGCCGCTGGTGGCTGTCGAACTTCCGCTTCGGCCCGCTGGAATGGGCCTGGCGCTGGATCACCTACGGCAAGCGTCCGGCGATGCGCCTCATCGGCAGCTGACCGGCCGGCGAGGCTCCAAGGAAAACGGCCCGCTTGCGCGGGCCGTTCCGTGTCGCGGTGTTGCGATGGATCAGTTGACGTTGATCGCGGTCCACGCAGCCGCCACGGCAGCGCGCTCGGGCGAGGCCGCGCCGTACAGGTCCGCGGCGGCATTCAGCGTCGCCGTACGCGCCTGCGGATAGGTCGTGCCGGAGGTGAAATACACGTCCAGCGCGCGATACCAGATCTTCTCCGCCTTGGCGCGGCCAATCCCGGCCAGTGACCCGTTGCCGGTGGCGTTCTTGGCGTTGCCGGCGATGCAGGTGTTGCTGGTCGGGCCGCCGGCCGGCGAGGTGCCTTCGGCGAGCAGGTAGTAGAAGTGGTTGGCCGGGCCGGACGAATAGTGCGGATCGACGCCGCCGAAGCCCGCCGCGGGGTAGCAATCGTAGGAATAATTGCCGTCGGAGTTCGGGTCGTACATGTAGCGCAGCGCGCTGGTCGAATCGGGATAGATGCCTTCGCCGATCAGGTAGTCGCCCGGATCGTTGCCGTTGGCGGCGGCGTACTCGACCATGGTGCCGAAGATGTCGGAGGTGGCTTCGTTCAGGCCCCCCGCGTCGCCGGAGTAGGCGAGGCCCGACGTCGCCTGGGTCACGCCGTGGCTCATCTCGTGGCCGGCGATGTCGATCGCGGTGAACGGCAGGTAGCCGCCGCTGGCGTCGCCGTAATACATGGCGTTCTGGTACCACGCGGCATTGCCCCAGTTGTTGCCGACATGCACGTAGCTCTTGGCGCCTACGCCGTTGTTGAAGATGCCGTTGCGGCCGTGGATATTCTTGAAGTAGTCCCAGGTTGCGGCGACGCCGAAATGCGCATCGGCGGCCGAGGTCGCGCGGTTGGACAGGAGGTTGTTGCCGAACGTGGTGGTCGTGCTGGTGAACAGCACGGCGCGGCGTGCCGCGGTGGTATAGGACACGTTGTTGGCGTCATACGTGGCGCCGCCACCGCGGGTGGTGTCGGTCAAGCTGTACGAAGAACCGGAGCCCGCGATATTCAGGATGACATCGCCATAGGCATAGGTGCGGCCGATGCCGGTGGCCGGGGTCGTGCTGCCGCCGCCGCCGCCGCCCGGCTTGGCAGTATGGAATTCGTTCTCGCGGTCGAGGATGCGGCCACTATGGGCATCGATGAAGTAGTGCATCACGACCGGATCGCCGCCACGGGTGCCGTGCAGCACCACGTCCCATGCCAGCGCGGGCGTGGCATTGCGGGCAAACACCACCTTGCGCGAGGTGCCGATGCCGTCGAACTGGCCGAAATCGACGCCGGCGATCACGAACGCGTCTTCGGCGCTCAGCCTTTCCCGGATGTCGACTTTCGCCGGGGACTTCAGCCCCATCGAGGGTGCGCGGAAACCGCCGTTCCTGTCCTGGTGGACGACCAGGTCGCCGCCGATCATCGGCAGGCCCTGGTGGGTGCGGTTGAAACGCACGTGGCTGGAGCCGTCGGCGTCGATGGTCACCGACTTCGCGATGAAGGCGTCGCCCGGTGCTGCCTTGGCGATCGCGCCATTGGCGCGCAGGTGGCCGAGCGCGCGTTCGGCGGGGCCGGCGGCGAGGGCGCCGGTGGAAAGCGCGGCAAGGATGGCGGTGGTCAGAATTCGGCTGGCGGTGTGCATTGGAGATCGAATCCTCGAGAATGTGATTTGATGCGCGCGTCCCTCGCGGGACGGCGGACACGCACTCAGTACCGTCGCGGGGAGGCGCCGAATGATCCCCAGCCTGTCCTGCAGCGAAGCTGTCGTGGGCCGGCAGTGGGGCATCGGCAACATAGGTTTCGGTTTTCGTTGATGTCATGCTGCAATGCAGCGAATCTTTTGGAACACTGACTTGAGCGCACATCCAGAGGTCCGGCCGACTATTCCTAGTGCGGTGCAGCAAGGAATACGCGAGTCGGATTGCCTGGTCGTCGGCGCCGGCGTGTCGGGCCTGGCGACCGCGCTCGCGCTGTTGAACGACGGCCGCGCGGTCACGGTGATCGACGCAGGGCGCGTCGGTGGCGGCGCCTCGCACGGCAATTGCGGCACGCTGACGCCCAGTCATGCACCGCCGCTGGCGGCTCCCGGCACCATCGCCAAGGCGATGCGCTGGATGCTCAAGAAGGATGCGCCGCTGTTCGTGCCGCCACGTTTCGATCCCGTCCTGTGGCGGTGGATGGTCGGTTTCGCGATGCGCTGCAACGCGCGCGACTGGGAGGCCAGCGCGCGCGCCAAGTACACGCTGCTGGCGGACTCGCGGTTGCGCGTGCAGCGGTGGATCGAGGACTACGGCCTGGAGTGCGACTTCGTCGAGAGCGGCGAGGACTACGTGTTCCGCGATGGCCGCGCGATGCAGCGCGAGATGCACGAGGTCCCGTTGTTGCGCGATCTCGGCGTGGACGTCGAGATCATCGACGGCGCGGCCTACGAGGCGCAGGAGCCGGCGCTGAAGCCGGGCGTGGCCGGCGCGATCCGCTTCAGCGGCGATGCCGCGTTGCGACCGGATCGCTACGTCGCCGAGCTGGGCCGGATCGTGCGCGAGCGCGGCGGCGTCATCGTCGAGCAATGCGCGCTGCATGCGCTGGAACCGGGCAAGGATGGGGTGGTCGCGACCACCGCTCAGGGCAGGTCGCGCGCGCGCGACGTCGTGATCGCCACCGGCGCCTGGTCGCCGCGCATCGCCGATGCGATCGGGTTGCCCTGGCTGCGCAGGGCGATCCAGCCCGGCAAGGGTTACTCGATCACCTACAGCGCGCCGGCACTGATGCCGAAGCGGCCGCTGATCCTGCACGAGCCTTCGGTCTGTGTATCCTCCTGGCCGGGTGGTTTTCGCCTGGGCAGCACCATGGAATTCTCCGGCTACGACAGCAGCCTCAACGAGGCGCGGCTGGGGGCGCTCGAGCGTGGCGCCCGCCAGTTCCTGCACGAACCGGTCGGGCCGGAACTGCGTGAGAAGTGGTTCGGCTGGCGTCCGATGAGCCGCGACGACATCCCGCTGCTGGGGCGCGCGCCGGGCCATCCGCACCTGTGGCTGGCGGTCGGCCACGGGATGATGGGCGTGGGCATGAGCGCGGGTACCGGCCAGCTGATGGCCGACCTGATCGCCGGCCGCGCCCCGGCGGTGGACCCGGCGCCGTTCGATCCGGCGCGTTTCGCGTGATCCCGCGATGACCGCGATCGATCCCGGCGCGACCTTCACCCTGCATCGCGGCAGCGCGCCGTTGCTGGTCAGCCTGCCGCACGACGGCAGCGGGATCCCTCCGGACCTGCAGGCGCGGATGACGCCGGCGGCGCGCGGCGCGCCGGACACCGACTGGCATGTGTCGCGGCTGTACGACTTCGCCCGCGGCCTCGGCGCCTCGATCATCCGCCCGCGTCATTCGCGCTACGTGATCGACCTCAACCGCGGCGAGGACGACACCAGCCTCTATCCCGGCCAGAACACCACCGGCCTGGTGCCGCTGGTCCGCTTCACCGGCGAGCCGGTCTACCTGCCGGGCATGGAGCCCGATGCGGGCGAGGTGGCCGCGCGCGTCGAACGCTACTGGCGCCCGTACCATCGCGCGCTGCGCGGCGAGCTCGAGCGCCTGCGCGACACGCATCCTCGCGTCGTGCTGTGGGACGGGCATTCGATCCGCGGCAGTGGCCTGCCGTTCCTGTTCGAAGGGCGCTTGCCCGACCTCAACCTCGGCACCGCCGCGGGCAGCAGTTGCTCGCCCGCATTGCAGGCGCGGCTGGAAGCCGTGCTGGGCGCGCAGGCGGACTACGACTGGGTGGCCAACGGCCGCTTCAAGGGTGGCCACATCACCCGCCACTACGGCGCGCCGGCCACGGGTGTCGACGCGGTGCAGCTCGAAATCAGCCAGCGCACCTACATGGACGAGGACAGCTTCGCCTGGGACGAGGACAGGGCCTCGCGCCTGCAGCCGCTGCTGCATCGCCTGCTGGCGGCGACGCTGCCGCCCTGAACGACGAAGGGCGGCTTGCGCCGCCCCTCGGGGAAACCGCGGATCCGGTGCTTACTGCGCGCCGGGGCCGATGTACTTGGCGAGGAAGGCTTCCATCCTGCGGTACATCTCCGCGCGATTCTCCGGCTTCACGAAGCCGTGGCCCTCGCCATCGGCCAGCATCACCTGGGCGGGATTGCCGGCGGTCTTCAGCGCAGCCTCCATCACCTTGAACTGGTTGAAGTCGGCGGTCTTGTCGTCCTTGCCGTGCACCAGCATCACCGGCACCTTGATGTCGCCGGCACGGAGCGCGGGCGAGACCTTGGCCAATGCCGCGTCGTCGGTGCCCAGGGTGCGCGCGAAGAACCGCTCGGTGGCGTCGCTCTGGCCGTTGCGATCGTCGGTCTTGCGCATCAGCGGCAGGTCATACACGCCGACGTAGCCGATCGCGCACTTGTACATGCCCGGGTTGAGCACGGGCTGCACCAGCGCCGAATAGCCGCCGAAGCTGGCGCCGAACAGGCAGATGCGATTCGGGTCGGTCATCTTCTGGTCGATGGTCCACTTCACCGCATCGGTGAGGTCGTCCTGGATCTTCGTGCCCCAGCCCTTCCAGCCCGCCTGCACGTACGACTCGCCGCGCCCGCTGGAACCGCGGTAGTTCACCTGCAGCACGGCGTAGCCGCGGCTGGCCAGGAACTGGACTTGTTCGTTGAAGCCCCAGCTGTCGCTCACTTCGAATGGCCCGCCATGCGGCAGCACCACCAGCGGGTGCGGGCCCGGGCCAGATGGCGCGGTGTAGAAGCCGTAGACCTTGCCGCCGTCGCGCGCGGTGAACGTGATCGGCTTCATCGCCGCCATCTTCGCGGCGGGCAGCCACGGACGGTAGTCCATCAGCTTCTGCACTTTCTTGGCGGCGCGCTCGTAGATGTAGACGGAACCGGAGTCGCGATCCGACCACGTGCGGAACATCACCTTGTCATGGTCGCGGCTGACCCCGGTGAAAGTCACCATCATGCCCGGGAACGACTTCATCAGGCCGGCATGCAGCTGTGCCCATTCGGACTGCGGCTTGATGTACTGGACCGAAGGCTTGTCGGCGATCGAGACCACCGCAAACGGCGAACCGTTGCGTCCCTCGAGCATGAACCCGGACATCGAGACGTCTTCGCGGCCCGCCAGCTTGGTGCGGGTGCCCGCCGCCAGGTCGATGCGATATGCCTGCGCGGGTTCGCCGGCATCGGTGACCAGCGCGTACACGACGTTGTTGTCGGCGTCGAACTGGGTGCCATAGATGCGCCTGCCGGCGATGGACTTCGGAAGCGGGGTCCAGGCGGTGCCCTTGGATGGGCGGTAGTGCAGGACCGGCTCGTCCTCGTCGTCCCAGGTGGTGCGGAAGCGACCCTCGCCGGTGCGGTCGAACTCGAAGCGGGCGCTGCCGTCGACGCGCTCGATCTCGGTGCGCGAGCCCGTGCGCGTGTCGACCTTGAAGATCACCGAGTCCGGCTCTTCGCCGCAGTCCCAGCAGGTGAAGTCGACCAGCGCCATGCCGGGCTCGGCATCCAGCACCTCGGTCACGAACGACCAGCCGGTGTCCTTGCGCTTGCCGCGCAGGTTGCCGCTGTCCGGGATGTAACCGAACAGGGTGTCCTGGTTCTTGCCGTTGATGTCCGAAGTCATCAATTCGCCATAACTCACGGGCGCTTCCTTCAGCGGCTGCAGGCGTGCGGGCGACACCACCACGCGGTCGTCCGCGGTCCAGATGATGTCCGAGACGTGCTGCTGGCTGCGGAAGCGCAGCACCCTGGTGTCGCCGCTGCCGTCGAGCTTCACGATCTGCAACTGGCTCTCGAGGCCGTCCTTGACCGGGACTTCGAGCGCTGCGTATTCGCCGGTCGGCGACAGCGTTGCGCCCCACGCCTCCAGCCGCTTGGAGAAGTCCGCGGCGGGGATGGCCTGGGCGAAGGCGGGCACGGCCACGCCGCACGCAAGCACCGCGCCGCCGAGGCGCAGGAAAATCTTGAAGGTCATTACGAGGTCCCGGATTACCCCTCTCCGGGGCGTGCGCAGTCTAGACGCCGGGATGGCACGGGGCAAAGGCCGCGTGGGGTGCCGTGTTCATGACGATGAATGCATCACGTTTCCTCATCGCCATGAACGCGCATGGCGTGCTTCACACCTCGAGCGTCGCCAGGTCGCCCTTCAGCTCCAGCCAGGCCTTGCGGTCGCCGGCGCGCTTGCGCGCGAGCAGCATGTCCATCAGCGCCTGGGTGGCATCGCCGTCGTCCACGGTGAGCTGCACCAGGCGACGTGTGTCGACGTGCATGGTGGACTCGCGGAGCTGTTGCGGGTTCATCTCGCCGAGGCCCTTGAAGCGGGTGACGTTGACCTGCCCCTTGAGTTTCTCGCGGGCGATCTTCTCCAGCAGCAGGCGCTTTTCCTCTTCGTCGAGCGCGTAGAACACCTGCTTGCCCACGTCGACGCGGAACAGCGGCGGCATCGCCACGAACACGTGGCCGGACGCGACCAACGACGGGAAGTGCTTGAGGAACAGCGCCGAGAGCAGGGTGGCGATGTGCAGGCCGTCGGAGTCGGCGTCGGCGAGGATCACCACCTTGCCGTAGCGCAGGCCGTCGATGGCGTCCTTGCCGGGGTCGCAGCCGATCGCCACCGCGAGGTCGTGCACTTCCTGCGAAGCCAGCACCTGGCCCGATGCGACTTCCCAGGTATTCAGGATCTTGCCGCGCAGGGGCAGGATCGCCTGGAAGTCCTTGTCGCGCGCCTGCCGCGCGCTGCCGCCGGCGGAGTCGCCTTCGACCAGGAACAGCTCGGTGCGCGACAGGTCCTGCGAAATGCAATCGGCCAGCTTGCCGGGCAGGGCCGGGCCCTGCGTGACCTTCTTGCGGACGATCTGCTTCTCGGTCTTGAGGCGCGCCGACGCACGCTCGATCGCGAGCTGGGCGATCTTCTCGCCGAACTCGGTGTGCTGGTTCAGCCACAGCGAAAACGCATCGTGCGCCGCGCCTTCGACGAAGCCGGCGGCCTGGCGCGAACTCAGGCGTTCCTTGGTCTGCCCGCTGAACTGCGGATCGGTCATCTTCAGCGACAGCACGAAGGCGACCCGATCCCACACATCCTCCGGCGCCAGCTTGACGCCGCGCGGCAGCAGGTTGCGGAAGTCGCAGAACTCGCGCAGCGCGTCGGTAAAGCCGGTGCGCAGGCCGTTCACGTGGGTGCCGTGCTGCGCGGTGGGGATCAGGTTGACGTAGCTTTCCTGCACCAGTTCGCCATCGGCGATCCAGGCCACCGCCCAGTCGACGATCTCGGTGTCCTTCTTCAGGGAGCCGACGAACAGTTCCGGCGGAAGCAGCTCGCGCTCGCTCAGTTCGCCCTTCAGGTAATCACGCAGGCCGTCTTCGTAATGCCACTCGTTGCGCTCGCCGCTGGCCTCGTCGAACAGGGTGACGGTCAGTCCGGGGCAGAGCACGGCCTTCGCGCGCAGCAGGTGCCGCAACGCGCGCAGGTTGAACTTGGGCGTGTCGAAGTATTTGGGGTCGGGCCAGAAGCGCAGGCGGGTGCCGGTGTTCTTCTTGCCGACGCTGCCGATGACGTCAAGCGGCGATGCACGGTCGCCGTCCTTGAAGCTCATCCTGTATTCGTTGCCGTCGCGCTTGATGAACACGTCGACGTGCCTGCTCAGCGCGTTGACCACGCTGACGCCGACGCCGTGCAGGCCGCCGCTGAAGGTGTAGTTCTTGTTGCTGAACTTGCCGCCCGCGTGCAGGCGGGTGAGGATCAGTTCAATGCCGGGGATCTTCTCCTCCGGGTGGATGTCCACCGGCATGCCGCGACCGTCGTCGGACACTTCGCAGCTGCCATCTTCGTAAAGGGTGACCTGGATGCCGCGCGCATGGCCGGCCAAGGCTTCGTCCACCGCGTTGTCGATGACTTCCTGCGCCAGGTGGTTCGGGCGCGTGGTGTCGGTGTACATGCCGGGGCGGCGCTTGACCGGGTCCAGCCCGGACAGGACTTCGATGTCTTCTGCGTTGTAACGACTGCTCATGCGCCAAGGGTGGCCGCAATGGCAGTGGTGTTCAAGCCTTGACGCCGACCACGGTATGGAATTGCGCCGACTCCGCGCTGGTGCCGGTGCCGTAATCCCACGCGGCTTCCTCGATCCGCAGGCCCGCCCGTTCCAGCGCGCCGACCAGTTCCGCGGGCGTGCGCGGGCGGATGCAGTCGACCGTGGTGAATTCCTCGCGCACGCTGCCGCTGGCGTCGATCAGTCGATAGCGCCGTTCGATGCGGTTGCGACCGTCCGCCAGCGCCTGCACGCGCTTGGCGCGCTCCAGCATGCCGTCGCCGAAGGGGCGCGCGTAGTCGGGCTGGAAGTCCTCGCCAGCGCGAATCGCGCGCGGGACGAACGCATCCAGCACCAGCGCCCCGCCGCCCGCCAACAGCGGAGCCACGGAGGCAACCCACTGGTCCAGGTCGTCCCGGCCGGGCAGGTAGGTGACCAGCGAATACGGGGCCAGGATCAGGGCGAAGCTCGCACCCAACGCCAGTCCCTGCAGGTCCATCTGCGCAACCCTCGGCTCGAGGCCGAGCGACCGTGCCTCCACGCGCAGCCGTCGCAGCATCGGCAGCGAGCGATCGATGCCGATGATGTCGATGCCGTCCGCGAGCAGGGGCAGCATCACCCGTCCGGTGCCGCAGCCAAGTTCCAGCACCCGGCCGCGATGCCGATGGCATTGCCGGCGGAACCAGTCGACGTCGTCGAACGCCATGCTGCGGCCCATGTCCGCGGCATAGACATCGGCGATGCGGTCGTAGCTCCACTCGCGCCTGCTCACTTGCCTTGTTTCCCGCGGAGGTCGCGATAGCGTGCCAGCAGGTGTTCGGCGGCACCCTGCCAACCGAGGGCGCGCGCCAGCTCGGGCGCTGGCCGCTCGCGTGCATGCCGGTCATCGGTGGCCAGCAACAGCTCGGCCGCGGCATCCGCCATCGCGGCGACGCCCTCGACCAGGCGCAGGCCGGGGGCATCCAGCCCGGCGAATCCACGTCCTCCCTCCGCCGTAGACACGCAGCAGCGCGCGGCGAGCAGCGATTCGGCCACCTTCACCGCGGAGCCACGGATGCCGCGCTGCGGGTTGATGGTGATCGCGCACGCATCCAGCCACGGCGCCGGGTCGACGTAGCGGTCGATCAGTTGCACGCCCGCCGATCGATACAGCGGATCGTAGTGGTGCGCGCTGGACTCGCTGCCACCAAGGATGACCAGGGTCGCGCCCGGAACGCGCTCGCGCAGTCGCGGCCATGCCTCGCGCAGGAAGGCTTCGATCCCCTCGCGGTTGGGGGCGTAGCGGAACGGGCCCATGAACAGCACGCAGGCGCCGCGCGAGGGACGCGCGCTCGCCAGTCGGTCGGTGGCGCCGTTGCGGACCAGCAACGCGCGGGGATCCGCGAGTTGCGCGACATCCTCGCCGGAACACGCGCACAGCACGTCGTAGCGAGCCAGCAGGCTGCGTTGCAATGCGTCGTCGTCGCCGCCGTCCAGGTAGACGTCGTGCAGGTCGATGCACCAGCGCGCATCGCCTTGCCGCAGTTCCGCCAGGCCGGCCAGTTCCATGAATTCGACCTGCACCAGGTCCGGTTCGTACACCGCGATCAGCCGCCGCGCCTCGTCCCGCAGGCGTTCATGGACATGCCGGCGCAGGCGCGTCTGCAGGTCCTGCGCCGCCTGTCCGGGCTGGTCGCCGCGTCCTTCGACCAGGTGCACCGAAGCGAGGCCTTCGCTCCAGCCATCGGCATCGTCGCGGTAGCCGCTGCATTCGTCGGAGAGCAGGATCACGTCGTATTCCGTGGCCAGTCGCCGCGCGAGCTCGACCACGCGTCGCGCACCGCCATGCGAAGGGGGATCGATCGCGAACGGCGTGACCAGCAACAGGCGCGGGAAACCCGGGCGCAGGGGTTGCGGGTACCAGCGATGGGTGCGGGTGGCGAAATCGATGCCGCGATCACGCGTGCGCCGCGCCGCATGGCGGCGGCGCAGGACGCCCCACGCCGTGGTGAGCGAGGCCAGTTCGCGCTGGCTGCGGTCAGCCAGCCAGCCGATCACGCCCAGCGAGGTCCTGCTGGTGAGCCGGGTCCAGTGCTGGCGCAGTTCGAATTGCAGTCCGTTGCGGGCGAAGACGCGCTCCACCTCGTCGTTGGCGTGGAAACGGTTGACCGTGCCGCGGTGCTGGTGGACCGCATTCGAACGCGGGCAGAACAGCACCTCCCAGCCATCGGCCCAGGCACGCGCCCCCCACTCGGCGTCCTCCCAGTAGAACGGGTTGTAGACGGCGCTGTCGGCGGCATAGCGGCGCAGCAGGTCGCGCCGGAACAACGACGCCCCGCCGCCTGCATACAGGCTGCCGCGCGGGAACAGCGAAGCAGGCGGGGTGCGTTCGAACATCTCGACGCCGGCCTCGTGGATGCGCACGTCCGACCAGCCGGTTTCCTCGCGGCGGCGCGCGGGATCGGCGAAGTGGATCTGCGACGCCAGCGCGAACACGCCGTTCTGGCGCCACCGCAACAGCGTGGACAGTGCGTCCGGCGCCAGGCGCATGTCGCTGTTGAGCAGGTAGACCCAGTCGTGGCGCGCCGACCGCAGGCCGGCCGAGATCGCGCCGTTGTATCCGAGCGGCTGCGCATGGAAATGCCACTCGAAACCCGGATGCGCCGCTTGCAGGTCCGCATACATCGACGCTGCGGCGCCATTCACCACCACGATCACCTGTTGCGATTCATCGATCGCCCGTAACGCGAGTGCCAGGTGAGCGAGGGTGTCAGCCAGCAGGTCCGGGGTGCCGCGTTCCGGCACGATCACGCTGATGCCGGGCTGCCAGCGCGTGCGCAACACGGGTTTCCAGCGCGGCTTCGGCGGCAGCGCCGCAGCCACGCCTGCTGCGCGCATGGCGAGGTACAGCGGCAGGAAGCGCAGCACGCGTCGCCAACCACGTGGGCCGGTTGGCTCAGACGATGTCATCGGCGACGAGTCCTGATCGTCCATGCGCCTGTGCCCGCAGCCACGCCGCGAGTGCCTGCTCGGCGAACATCGCGCACCAGATGTTCCGCTCCGGTGCGTGCCGGTCCAGTCGGAAACCGACCCCGCCGTCGCCGTCCACGGCATCGGCCAACGCGCCCGCCATCCGCGTCATCCGCGCCTCGTCGGTCGGGTCAACCCCTGCTTCCTGCAGCCAAAGGGAAAGTCGCAAGGCCTGGGCGGTGACGTCGCAGCGCAGCAGGTCGGCCTGCGGGGTCTCCGGCAGGCGTCCTTCCCCATCTTCCATTGCGAGCATGCAGGCCAGGGATGCCGCCATGCCGGCGTGGTCCGGCTGCCTGCAGGCCGCCCCTTCGAGGTGGTAGAGCGCCGGATGCAACTCGACATGCCCCGGCAGGCCAGTCGGCGGATATGCCGCAAGCGTCCTGTCGCAGGCATCGCGCAATGAAGCGGGGCCCGGATGCACGCGATCCAGCATCAGCAGGCGGCTGGCAGGCTTCGCCAGGAACGGGCCGGCCGATGTCGACCACCGCTGAAGTTCGGCGGGCTGTGCAACCGCCTGCAACAAGCCGCTTCCATCGACATAGCCCAGCGCCAGTTCCTGCACGCGGGCGGCAAGCGCGGGCATTGGCCGGACCAGTTCGCGCGACCAGGCGGCGGCCAGTCCACCCGCAAGCATCCCGAGATCGAACACGAACCGGTTGCGATTGCGCCAATCGTCGGCGTGCGGCTGCAGGTGCACCCGGGTCATCGGCTCGGAGACCGCGTACGCGCGCTCGGCCCAGTCCACCGCCGCCGCCGCCCGCGCGCGCGCCTGGGGCAGGGCGTGCACATCGGGCCGTGCCAGCCAATGCAGGTAGTAACCGGTGATCTCGGGGTACACGTACTCGACGCGGCCCTCCGCGGTGAGCATGCCGGCGACCCCGCCGCGCTGCGGTCCTTCCATGACCTGGATCGGTGCCGCGAGCAGCCAGTGCCGCAGTCGACGGTGCGCATCGAGGATGCGGGCGTGGGCCGGGATCCTGCTCATCGGACGGCCTGTCGCAACGGGGGATGGCGCAACAACGCCGAGGCCAGCGTGTTGGCGATGCGCGCGCCGCTGCGGCCGTCGCCGAACGGGGCCGACGCATCGAACGGCACCGGTGCCGGGCGCGTCGCCGCCAGCGCCGCTTCGGCTGACGCGAGCACGGCGTCCCGCATCGGCGGCACCAGTCGCAGGCCGCCGTAGGCAAGGGCTTCGGGGCGCTCGGTGGCGTCGCGCACCACCAGCACGGGGACGCCGAGGTAGGGCGCCTCTTCCTGGATCCCGCCGGAGTCGGTGATGACCAGTCGCGCCGTGGCGATCAGCTGGATGAAGGGCTTGTAGTCGAGTGGGGGCAGCAACTCGACTCGCGGATGTCCGCCGAGCAGGCGGCGCATCTTCGCGCCAACCAATGGATTGGGGTGCAACGGGGAGATCAGGCGCAGTCCGGGGTGGCGCGCCAGCAGGGCCAACACTGCGCTGCACACGTGGTCCATGCCCTGGCCGTAGTTCTCGCGCCGGTGCAGGGTGAGCACGAGGTGATCGCCGCCCGCGAGCGGCGCCGGCGCCGCCTGCAAGGTGCGCCGCAGGATGTCGATGACGGTATTGCCCACGACATGGACGGCGTCGTCGGGGATGCCCTCCGCCAGCAGATGGCCGGCCGCGGTGGGCGTGGGAGCGAAATGCCAGCTGGCGAGCGTCGCGATCCTGCGCCGGAACGGCTCTTCCGGGAACGGGCGCAATGGTGTCTGCGTGCGCAGGCCAGCCTCGACGTGGGCGACCGGGATGCCGGCGGCATGACCGGCCAGCGCACCGGCATAAGCGGTGGCCGTGTCGCCCTGCACCACGATCGCATCCGCGCCCCAACCGATGGCCGCGTCCCTGCAATGGTCGCGGAGGTGGCGGACGCTGCGCGACAGCGAGCTGCCAGCTGCAACCGGGGTCAGCGCCATGTCGGCCGCCAGGCCGAGGTGTTCCAGCGTCGAGGCCACCATCCGCGGATGCTGCCCGCTGGAGACGAAGGTGGTGGCCAGGCCCGGCTGGTCGCGCAGGGATTCGACCAGCGATGCCAGTTTAATGGCTTCCGGGCGCGTGCCGACGAGCACCAGCGCGCGCGCGCGTCCGGCCGTGGTTGCTGATGTCATCGAACCCCGCAGGCGCTTGCCCGCAAATCCCCTGTGCGCGGGCATTCTAGCGGCATCCGGATGCACGCTTCCCGTCGCCGGAAGCCGGCGCGTCGAGATGGATCGCGGCCGGCTGCAGGCCGCGACTCGCCGGTCCCGGTGGGCGGCCCGCCGGCTGCCGACGTGGTTGGCGCTGCTGCGCGGGCGTGGCCGATACAATCGGCGCAGGGCCAGGCACGTCGTCGGCCACAGGGAGCTTGCCAGTGGTGGATGCCGCCATGCGCGCGGCCGGGGATGCCCCCGGCGCGCGATTGATCGCCGCGGACGTGGGAGGAACCTACGCCCGGCTGGGACTGGTCGGCGTCGATGCCGGCGGCTGCATACGCGTGCGGTTCCACCGTCGCTACCCGTGCGCGGGCTTCGGTGGCCTGGCGGCGATCCTGCGGCGCTTCCGCGAGGAATGCGATGCCGATGACGCCGGTGCGTTCCCGGAGGCGTGCGTGGTGGCCATCGCCGGCGTGCTGCAGGGCGACCAGCTGCTCAACAGCAACCTGCCGTGGAAGGTGTCGCTGGCCGAGACCCGGCGCGAGGCCGGCATCGCCCACCTGCACCTGATCAACGACTTCGAGGCACTGGCCTGGGCGCTGCCGCAGGTACCGGTCGAACAATTGCAGGTGCTCGGCGTGGGCGATGGCAACGGCCTGCGCCTGCCGGTGGTGCTGGTCGGCCCGGGCACCGGGCTGGGCGCGGCGCTGGTGATCGACCAGGGCGGCCGCGTGGGCGTGCAGCCCAGCGAGGCCGGCCATGCCGCCCTCGCGGCCAACACGCCGCTGGAGCTCGACGTGGTGCGCCTGCTGCAGGCGCGCTTCGGCCATGTCGACAACGAGCGCGTGCTCTCGGGCCCCGGGCTGGTCAACCTCTACTACGCGCTGTGCGAGTTGCGTGGCGTGCAACCGCGCTGGCACGCGCCGTCGGAACTGGTCGATGCCGCCGATGCCGGCAGCGACATGCTGGCCGCCGAATGCGCCGCGCTGTTCTGCCGCTGGCTGGGCAGCTTCGCCGGCGACCTCGCGATCACCTTCCGCGCCGGCTCGGTCTGCCTGGCCGGTGGCCTCGCCGGGCATCTCGACCACTACCTGCGGCAGGGTGGCTTCATGCAGCGCTTCCTCGACAAGGGCGTGCTGTCCGACACCCTGCGCGACGTGCCGGTGTACACGGTCGAACACGGCCAGCTCGGCATCATCGGCGCGGCCGCCTGGCACGCCGCCCATCATCTTTCCTGACGGACCCATCCCGATGTCGTCGCGACGCCGTTTCCTGCAGTCCTCGTTGATGGCCGCGGGCGCGACGATGCTCCCGATCGCCCGCGCGTCCACGTCGACGGGCGCCAGGGTCGTGTCGACCTGGGATTTCGGCGTGCCCGCCAACCGCGAGGCCTGGCAGGTGCTCGCCGCCGGCGGCAACGCACTCGATGCGGTCGAGGCCGGTGCACGCTGGGCGGAGACCGGCCAGTGCAATTCGACCGTCGGCCGCTGCGGTTTCCCGGATCGCGACGGGGTGGTGACCTTGGACGCCAGCATCATGAAAGGCGATGGCAGCTGCGGCGCGGTGGCGGCACTGCAGGACATCGATCATCCGATCTCGGTGGCGCGGCGGGTGATGGAGAAGACCCCGCACGTGTTGCTGGCCGGCGATGGCGCGAAGCAGTTCGCGGTGGCGGAAGGCTTCGAGCCGCGCAGCCTGCGCACGCCGGAAGCGGAGCAGGCCTGGCGCGAATGGCTGAAAACCTCGCGCTATCGACCCGAGATCAACGCCGAGCGGCGCGGCATCCCCGGCAACCGCGAGAACCACGACACCATCGGCATGCTCGCCCTCGGCGCCGACGGCCGCATGGCCGGTGCCTGCACCACCAGCGGCATGGCCTGGAAGATGCACGGCCGGGTCGGCGACAGCCCGATCATCGGCGCCGGCCTGTACGTGGACGACGAGGTTGGTGGCGCCACCGCCTCCGGCGTGGGCGAGGAGATGCTGCGCAATGCCGCGAGCTTCCTGGTCGTGGAATTGATGCGCCAGGGCCATTCGCCGGCGGATGCCTGCCGCATCGCCATCGAGCGGGTGGTGAAGAAGCGCCCGGAGGCGAGCAAGTCGCTGCAGGTGTGCTTCCTGGCGATGGACAGGCACGGCGAGGTGGGTGCGTTCGCGCTGCACCAGGGCTTCGTCTACGCGGTCTGCGACGCACAGCGGCAGGACGCGTTGCTCGACTCGCCGGCGGTCTACGCCACCTCGAAGACCTGAGCGATGGCGTCGCCGCGACGGTTGCTGGAAATCGCGGCGAATTCGCTGGAATCGGCGCTCGCGGCGCAGGCCGGGGGCGCCGATCGGGTCGAGTTGTGCGGCAGCCTGGAGGACGGCGGCGTGACGCCATCCTTCGGCACCATCGCACTGGCGCGCGATCGCCTGCACATCCCGTTGTACGTGCTGATCCGCGCGCGCGCCGGCGACTTCGTCTATTCGCAGGCCGAACTGGAAGCGATGCGTCGCGATGTCGAGGCGTGCGTGCGGCTGGGCTGCGACGGCGTGGTGGTCGGTGTGCTGGACGCGTTTGGCGGCGTCGAAATGGCGGGATGCCGGTCGCTGGTGTCGGCCGCTGGCGCCATGGGCGTGACCTTCCATCGCGCCTTCGATTGCGTGTCCGATCGGCGCGAGGCACTCGATGCCGTGGTCGCGCTGGGCTGCCAGCGCATCCTGACCTCGGGCGGCGCGGACAGCGCGGAGCGGGGCGCGACGGTGATCGCGGCCGACATCGCCCATGCCGCCGGTCGCATCGCGCTGATGCCCGGCGCGGGAATCAGTCCGTCCAGCATCGCGGCAGTGGCGCAGGCGACCGGCGCCACCGAGTTCCATGCGTCCGCCCGCGAATTCGAGCCCGGCATCGGATGTGACGGGCCGGCGGGCCTGCCGCGCGGGTATTGGCGCAGCACCGAGGCCGGCGTGCGCCGGCTGCGCGAGGCGCTGCACGCAAGCGTTTAGCCGGTTCGGTTTTCCCGTTTCGGATCAATGGTTTCCGTCGATAGGGGCGCAGCCGGCGCGTGCAGGAAACGGGCGCTTGGCCTAGAATGCCGCTTTCCAGCGCCGTGCCGACGCCATGACCTCCCCCGCATCCCACACCCCGCTCGTCTTCGTCACCGGGGGGGTGGTGTCCTCGCTCGGCAAGGGCATCGCGGCGGCCTCGCTTGCCGCGATCCTCGAAGCGCGTGGCCTCAAGGTCACGATGATGAAGCTGGATCCGTACCTCAACGTCGATCCGGGCACCATGAGCCCGTTCCAGCACGGCGAGGTCTACGTCACCGACGACGGCGCCGAGACCGATCTCGACCTGGGCCACTACGAGCGCTTCGTCAACACCCGCCTGTCCGGCCTGAACTCGATCACCACCGGCAAGATCTACGAGGCGGTGATCCGCAAGGAACGCCGCGGCGATTACCTCGGCGGCACGGTGCAGGTGATCCCCCACGTCACCGACCAGATCAAGGCGTGCATCGACGCGGCGACCGACGGCTACGACGTGGCCCTGGTCGAGATCGGCGGCACCGTCGGCGACATCGAGTCGCTGCCGTTCCTGGAGGCGATCCGCCAGCTGCGCATCGAGCGCGGCCCGGACATGGCGATGTACGTGCACCTCACCCTGATCCCGTACATCGCGGCGGCGGGCGAGCTGAAGACCAAGCCGACCCAGCACTCGGTGAAGGAACTGCGCAGCATCGGCATCCAGCCCGACGTGCTGCTGTGCCGCAGCGAACAGCCACTGCCCGATGGCGAGCGCCGCAAGATCGCGCTGTTCACCAATGTGCCGGAAAAGGCGGTCATCTCGGTGATCGACCAGGACAACATCCACAAGATCCCGCGCTGGCTGCACGGGCAGCAGCTGGACCAGCTGGTGGTCGACCAGTTCCGCCTGGGCGGCAAGGCGCATGCCGCCGACCTGTCGGAATGGGACGCGGTGGTCGATGCCGCCGAGAATCCGATCGACGAGGTCACCATCGCCGTGGTCGGCAAGTACGTGGACCACAAGGATGCGTACAAGTCGGTCGGCGAGGCGCTGAAGCACGGCGGCATCCGCCAGCGCACCCGGGTCAACCTGAAGTGGCTGGAAGCCGAGGACGTGGAGCGCGACGGCGCCGAGACGGTGCTGGCCGGCGTCGATGGCATCCTGGTGCCTGGCGGTTTCGGCGATCGCGGCTTCGAGGGCAAGGTGCTGACCTCCAGGCACGCGCGCGAAAGCAGGCTGCCGTACTTCGGCATCTGCTACGGCATGCAGGCCGCCGCGGTCGACGTGGCGCGCAATATCGCCGGCCTGGAAGGCGCCAACAGCACCGAGAACGACAAGGCCGCCGCGCATCCGGTGATCGGCCTGATCACCGAGTGGCGCACGCAATCGGGCGACGTCGAGCGCCGCAGCGAGGGCAGCGATCTCGGCGGCACCATGCGCCTGGGCTTGCAGGAGCAGCGGGTGAAGCCGGGCACGCTGGCGCACAAGCTGTATGGCCGCGACGTGGTCGGCGAGCGCCATCGCCACCGTTATGAATTCAACAACCGCTATCGCACCCAACTGGAAGCGGCCGGCCTGGTGATCTCGGCCAAGTCGATGGACGACCTGCTGGTGGAGATGGTCGAACTGCCGCAGGATGCACATCCGTGGTTCCTGGCCTGCCAGGCCCACCCGGAATTCCTGTCCACGCCGCGCCATGGCCACCCGTTGTTCGTGGGCTTCATCCGCGCCGCGCGCGAACGCAAGGCCGGCGGCAAGCTGCTCAATCCGGGCAGCCTCAACGAGGCAGCAGCATAAGTATGAAAACGAGCGGTTTCGAAGTCGGCCAGGACCTGCCGTTGTTCCTGGGACAGATCTTGATCGAGGCAGCAGCATGAGCATGCAACTGTGCGGTTTCGAGGTCGGCCTGGACCGGCCGCTGTTCCTGATCGCCGGGCCCTGCGTGGTCGAGAGCGAACAGCTGCAGGTCGACGTGGCCGGCCAGCTGAAGGAGATCACCGCGCGGCTCGGCATCAACTTCATCTTCAAGTCGAGCTTCGACAAGGCCAACCGCACCTCGATCGGCAGCTTCCGCGGCCCTGGCATGGAAGAAGGCCTGCGCGTGCTGGCCGAGGTCAGGCGCCAGCTCGGCGTGCCGGTGCTGACCGACGTCCACGAATACACGCCGATGGACGAAGTCGCGTCGGTGGTCGACGTGCTGCAGACGCCGGCGTTCCTGGTCCGCCAGACCGATTTCATCACCAAGGTCTGCGCCGCCGGCAAGCCGGTCAACATCAAGAAGGGCCAGTTCCTGTCGCCCTGGGACATGAAGCCGGTGGTGGAGAAGGCCAGGTCGACCGGCAACAGCCAGATCATGGTCTGCGAACGTGGCGCCAGCTTCGGCTACAACAACCTGGTCTCCGACATGCGCAGCCTGTCGGTGATGCGCGACACCGGTTGCCCGGTGGTGTTCGATGCCACGCATTCCGTGCAGTTGCCGGGCGGGCAGGGCAGCAGCAGCGGCGGCCAGCGCGAATTCGTGCCGGTGCTGGCGCGCGCGGCGGTCGCGGTCGGCGTCGCCGGCGTGTTCATGGAAACCCATCCCGACCCGAGCAAGGCATTGTCCGATGGCCCCAACGCCTGGCCGCTCGGCAAGATGGAAGCCCTGCTCGAAACCATGCTGGAGCTCGACGCGATCACCAAGCGCGCCGGCTTCCCCGAAGCCTCCCTCTGACCCGACGACCGCCCCCCGATGACTACGA
This sequence comes from Thermomonas sp., assembly GCA_035456065.1. GTDB lineage: Bacteria > Pseudomonadota > Gammaproteobacteria > Xanthomonadales > Xanthomonadaceae > Thermomonas. Next base: position 63,729 of record DATIDW010000044.1, read on the forward strand.
TCAGCAACGTCCACGCCCGCGAAATCCTCGACAGCCGCGGCAATCCCACCCTCGAAGCGGAAATCACCCTGGCCGACGGCAGCTTCGGCCGCGCGCTGGTGCCCTCGGGCGCCTCCACCGGCACCAAGGAGGCGGTCGAACTGCGCGATGGCGACAAGACCCGCTACCTCGGCAAGGGCGTGCTGAAGGCGGTCGGCAACGTCAACGGCCAGATCGCCGAGATGCTGCGTGGCTTCGACGCGCTGGACCAGCAGGGCCTGGACCGGCGCCTGATCGACCTCGACGGCACCGACAACAAGGGCCGGCTCGGCGCGAACGCGCTGCTGGCGGTGTCGATGGCGAACGCGCATGCGGTCGCGGCGTCGAAGAAGCTGCCGCTGTGGCGCCACCTGGCGGCGATCAGCGAGCATCCTGCCGGTTGGCAGCCGAGCCTGCCGGTGCCGATGATGAACATCATCAACGGCGGCGCGCATGCCGACAACAACGTCGACCTGCAGGAATTCATGGTGTTGCCGGTCGGCTTCGATTCGTTCTCCGAGGCGATGCGCAGCGGCACCGAGATCTTCCACGCGCTGAAGTCGGTGCTGAAGGGCCGCGGCCTGAGCACGGCGGTCGGCGACGAGGGCGGCTTCGCGCCGGACCTGCGCAGCAACGAGGAAGCGCTGGAAACCATCCTCGAGGCGATCGGCAAGGCCGGCTACAAGGCGGGCGAGGACGTGCTGCTTGGCCTCGACTGCGCGGCCAGCGAGTTCTTCGAGAACGGCAAGTACAACCTCACTGGCGAAGGCAAGCGCCTGACCTCGGAGCAGTTCGTCGACTTCCTGGCCAACTGGGCCGCGCAGTACCCGATCATCTCGATCGAGGACGGCCTGGCCGAGGACGACTGGGCCGGCTGGAAGCTGCTCACCGAGCGCCTGTCCGGCAAGGTGCAACTGGTCGGCGACGACCTGTTCGTCACCAATCCGCGCATCTTCAAGGACGGCATCGACCAGGGCGTGGCCAATGCGATCCTGATCAAGGTCAACCAGATCGGCACCTTGAGCGAGACGCTGGAAGCGATCGCGATGGCCGAGCGCGCGAACTACGCGGCGGTGATCTCGCACCGCTCCGGCGAGACCGAAGACACCACCATCGCCGACATCGCGGTGGCCACCACCGCCACGCAGATCAAGACCGGCTCGCTGTGCCGCAGCGACCGCGTGGCCAAGTACAACCAGTTGCTGCGCATCGAACAGCAGCTGGGCAGCGAGGCCCGTTACGCCGGGCGTGCCGCGTTCGTCTCGCTGAAGCGCTGAGAGGCACCGGCCCGGTGAAGTCGTCGCGCGTGCTGCTGCTGTTGCTGGCGTTGCTGCTGGCGGGCCTGCAGTACACGCTCTGGCTGGGCAACGGCGGCCACCAGGAGGTGGCCGCGCTGCGCCGGCAGGTGGCGACGCAACAGGTGGAGAACCTCAGGCTGCATGAACGCAACAAGGCGCTCGCGGCCGAGGTCGACGACCTGAAGTCCGGCGAGGCCGCGGTCGAGGAACGCGCGCGCAGCGAACTGGGCATGGTCAAGCCCGGCGAGACGTTCTATCGCGTGGTCGAGGATGCACCAGCAGGCATGGTTGCGCCCACGCCGGCGCCGGCTGCCAGCCCGTGACCTGGGCGCTGGTTCCGGCCGCCGGCAGCGGCCGCCGCTTCGGTGGCGAGGTGCCCAAGCAATACCAGCAGGCCGCCGGCAAGCCGCTGATCGAGCATGCGCTGGCGGCGTTGCTGTCGCATCCCGGCATCGAGGGCGTGGTGGTGGCATTGGCGGCGGATGATCCGCGCTGGCCGGGCTGGACGTCGCTGCATGGCAAGCCGGTACTCACCTGCATCGGCGGCGGCGAGCGTGCGGACTCGGTGGTGGCGGCGCTGGATGCCTTGCCAGCCGGCGTGGCCGACGACGAACTGCTGCTGGTCCACGACGCCGCGCGTCCCAACCTGCATGCGGACGACATCACTGCCCTGGTCGCCGCCGCGAATGCCTGCGCGGATGGCGCGATCCTCGCCGCGCCGGTGCGCGACACCCTCAAGCGCGCCGATGCGGGCGATCGCGAAGCCACTCCGCGCATCGCCGGCACCGAGCCGCGCGCCGGCCTGTGGCGCGCGCTCACCCCGCAGGCCTTTCGCCGCGACCTGCTGCGGCGCGCGCTGGCCCGCGCCCGCGCCGATGGGCTGGTCGCCACCGACGAAGCGATGGCGGTGGAGCGCCTCGGCCTGCATCCGGTGCTGGTGGAAGGCCGCGAGGACAACCTGAAAGTCACCACGCCCGCCGACCTGGCGCTGGCGGAATTCCTGTTGTCGAAGAAAAACACGGAGGCGATCCTGTAGGAGCGGACCCTGTCCACGACAGGCGGTCGCGGACAGGGGCTGCTCCTACAAGGGCATGGACATGAACATCCGCATTGGCCAGGGCTTCGACGTGCACGCCTTCGGCGACGGCGACCACGTGATGCTCGGCGGCGTGCGCATCGCCCACGAGCGCGGCATCGTCGCCCACAGCGATGGCGACGTCGTCCTGCATGCGTTGTGCGACGCGATCCTCGGCGCGCTGGCATTGGGCGACATCGGCATGCACTTCCCGCCCTCCGACGATCGCTGGAAAGGCGCCGACAGCCGCTCGTTCGTGCGCCATTGCGATGCGCTCATCCGCGCGCGCGGATGGCGCGTCGGCAACTGCGACATCACCGTCGTCTGCGAGCGGCCCAAGGTCGGCGCGCACGCGCAGGCGATGCGGGCGGCGATCGCCGCCGACCTCGGCATCGACGTCGATGCGGTCAGCGTCAAGGCCACCACCACCGAGAAACTCGGCTTCACCGGTCGTGGCGAAGGCATCGCCGCACAGGCGGCCTGCCTGCTGGTGCGCGCATGAGCGAAACCGCGCGCGCGCATGGCGCGCCGGTGCTGGCCGCGCGCATCCGCGTGTCGGCGCAGGATTTCTTCGTCGAGGAGTTGCCGGCGTTCGAGGCCAGCGGCGCCGGCGAACACCTGTTGCTGACGGTCGAGAAGTGCGGAATGAACACGGCGTTCGCGGCGAAACGCATCGCCGCGTGGGCGGGCGTGGATGAATCCGCGATCGGCCACGCCGGATTGAAGGATCGGCATGCGGTGACCCGGCAGCGTTTGACGGTGTGGCTGCCGAAGCGGATCGCCCCCGACATCGCGGCCTTGCAGTCCGACGACCTCAGGGTGCTCGACCACGCCTGGCATGCGCGCAAGCTGCCGCGCGGCGCGCTGGCCGGCAATCGCTTCGTGCTGGCGTTGCGCGCCGTCGACGGCGAACGCGCGGCCATCGAAGCACGCCTGCAGGCGATCGCCGCGCAGGGCGTGCCGAACTATTTCGGCGAGCAGCGCTTCGGCCGCGGCGGTGGCAACGTGCAGCAGGCGGTGGCGATGTTCGCCGGCCGCCGGGTCAAGCGCGAGGAGCGCTCGATGCTGCTGTCCGCCGCGCGCTCCGAACTGTTCAACCGCGTGCTGGCCGCGCGCGTCGAGGCCGGCCACTGGAACGCCGCGCTCGATGGCGAGGTGTGGATGCTGGACGGCAGCCGCAGCGTGTTCGGCCCGGAGGCATTCACCGACGACCTGCAGGTGCGAGTGGACGCCTTCGACATCCATCCGACCGGTCCGCTGTGGGGCGAAGGCGAATTGCGCAGCAGCGGCGTTGCCCGCGAGTGCGAGTTGGCCGCGCTCGCAGGCGACACCGCGTCGCGCCTGCGCAGCGGACTGGAGCGCGCAGGCCTGAAGCAGGAGCGGCGCGCGCTGCGCCTGCGGCCGGGACAGCTGGCCTGGCGCTGGCTGGACGATGCCGCCCTGGAGCTGCGCTTCGACCTGCCTCCGGGCTGCTATGCGACGACGGTGCTGGGCGAGTTGGGCGACGTCACCGACGCGGCGGCAGCCTAGCGCTTCTCCAGCAACACCAGCACCGCGCCACTGCCGCCCTGCGCGGCCGGCGGCGAATGGAAGGCGAGCACGTCCGCGCGCTGGCGCAAGACGCGGTCGACCAGGTTCTTCAGCACCGGCAGGTGCTGTTCCGAATTGCGGCCCTTGCCATGCACGATCCGCACGCAGCCGATGCCATGCGTGCGGCAGTCGCGCAGGAACTCGCGCAGCATCGCCTCCGCGGTGCGCGCCGGCAGGCCGTGCAGGTCCAGTTCTTCCTGCGGCGCGTATTCGCCGCGCGCCAGCCGCTTGAGCACCAGTGGCGGGATCTCGTCGCGGCGGTGGCTGAGCACGTCGTCGGCGTCCAGCGCGGCGATCAGCGCATGCTGGAACTCGTCGCGCGCCGCCTCCTCGTCCCGGCGGGCCATCTTCGCGGAAGGCTTCGGCTTCGGTGGGGAAGGCGGCAGCGGCGCCTCGGGCAGGGCGCGCACCTTGCCGCGGTCGGCGCCGATCGCCGCGCGGAACAGTTCGGCGTCGTCGCGGTCGTCGATGTCGGGTGGTGCCTTGCGCATCGGCGCAGGTTACCGCGAAGCGCGGGCGGCGCCGGTGATCGCATCCGGTATCATGGGCGCATGCAGAATTTCGTGTTGTCCTAGGCGCCATGCGGGTACTTGTCAGCAACGACGACGGCGTCGACGCACCCGGCATCCAGGCATTGGCGCAGGGCCTGCGCGAGGCCGGCCACCAGGTCATCGTGGTGGCCCCCGACCGCGACCGCAGCGGCGCCAGCAACTCGCTGACGCTGGATGCGCCGATCCGCGTGGTCCAGCTCGACGAGCGCACCTGGAAGGTCTACGGCACGCCCACCGACTGCGTGCACGTGGCGCTCACCGGGATGCTGGAGACGCTCGGGCTGGAGCCGGACATCGTGGTGTCCGGGATCAACAACACCGCCAACCTCGGCGACGACGTGATCTATTCGGGCACCGTCGCCGCGGCGATGGAAGGCCGCTTCCTCGGCCTGCCGGCGGTGGCGATGTCGCTGGCCACCGCCGACCACAAGGGCATGCACTACGAGACCGCGGCGAAGGCGGCGGTGGAGATCATCGCGCGCCTGCGCACCGATCCGCTGCCGGCCAACACCATCCTCAATGTCAACGTGCCGGACCTGCCGTGGCATGAGGTCGAGGGCTTCGAGACCAGTCGGCTCGGCAATCGCCATCGCGCCGAGCCGTGCACGCCGCAGGAAGATCCGCGCGGGCGCCAATGGTGGTGGATCGGCGCCGCCGGCATCGAGCAGGACGCCGGCCCGGGCACCGATTTCCATGCGGTGCGCACCGGCCATATCTCGATCACCCCGATCCATGTCGACCTGACCCGCTACCAGGCGCTGGAACAGGTGGCGAGCTGGGTCGGTGGCTTGTCGACGACGCTGGAACCGACCAGGTGATCTCGCGGATGCGCCTGCAGCCGGCGGATATCGGCACCGGCCTCACCGGCCAGCGCGTGCGCGACCGGCTGATCGACTGGCTGCGCGCAGGATCGCCGCAGTACGACGCGATCAGCGACGAGCGCGTGCTCAATGCGATCCGCACGGTGCCGCGCCACCAGTTCGTCGACGAGGCGCTGGCGACCCGCGCCTACGAGAACACCGCGCTGCCGATCGGCCACGGCCAGACCATTTCGCAGCCGTGGGTGGTCGCGCGGATGACCGAGGTGCTGTTGGCGCAGGGCATGCCCAGGCGCGTGCTGGAAATCGGCACCGGCTCCGGCTACCAGGCCGCGGTGCTGGCCGCGCTCGGCATCGAGGTGTTCACGGTCGAGCGCATCGGCGACCTGCTGCGCACCGCGCGCAAGCGCTTCCGCACGCTCGGCCTGCATGTCCGCAGCAAGCACGACGATGGTCGCATCGGCTGGCCGGAAGAAGCGCCGTTCGATGGCGTCATCGTCACCGCCGCGGCGGCGTCGCTGGTGGACGCGTTGACCGCGCAACTGGCACCGGGTGGCACGCTGGTCGCCCCGGTGGGCGGTTCCAGCGCGCAGGCGCTGCTGTGCCTGCGCAGGACACTGGACGGCGACATCGAACAACAGGACCTCGGCCCGGTGGTGTTCGTGCCCCTGCTGTCGGGCGTGGCCGATCGATGAAGGCCTGCCGATGAAGCTGTTCGGACCGATGTACCTGCGCGCGATGGCCTGGGCCCGGCATCGCAGGGCGCCCGCCATCCTCGGTGGCCTGAGCTTCGCCGAGGCGATCGTGTTCCCGGTGATGCCGGAAGTGATGCTGGCGCCGATGTGCCTGGCGCAGCCGAAACGCGGCTTCTGGTTCGCCACCATCAGCCTGGTGTCCGGCTTGCTGGGCGCGGTGGTCGGCTATCTGCTCGGCCACTACGCCTACGAGCTGGTCAAGCCGTTGCTGGCCGCGCTGGGCTGGCTCGACAAGATCGATGCGCAGGTCACCCACCTGCGCGAGATCACCGCCGAGTCGCCATGGAAAGCCTTCTGGCTGCTGGTGCTCGCCGGCTTCACCCCGATCCCGCTGAAGATCTTCACCTGGGCCAGCGGGATCGTCGGTGTCCCGTTCCTGCCGTTCATGGCGAGCATGGCGATCGGCCGCGGCAAGCGGCTGTACCTGGTCGCGCTGGCCGTGCGGCTGGGCGGCGAGCGCGCGGAGAAGGCGCTGCATCGCTGGATCGAGCCGATCGGCTGGGGCGTCCTGGCGATGCTGGTGGCCGGGATCGGTTGGTTCCTGTTGCGGGGCCATGCGGCATGATCCGGTCCATGCGCCCGGATCGTGTCGCCATCGCCTGCGTTTGCCTCCTGGTCATTGCCGCGTGCGGTCGCAGCCACGTGGTGCGCGAAGGCGGGTCATCCCGGCCACGCAGCGCGGATAGCCCGGTGCGGGTCTCGCAGCCCAAGTACGGCGCGACGGTGCTGGTCCAGCGCGGCCAGAACGTGTATCGCATCGCCACCGAGAACGGTCTGACCGCGCTCGACCTGGCGCTGTGGAACGACATCCCGCCGCCTTACACGATCCATCCGGGGCAGCGCCTGCGCCTGTATCCGGGCGGGCAGGGGAGGGTCGCCACGCGGCCCGCCAACCCGCCGAGGAAGCCGGCCAGCCCCACCACGACCACTCCGCGCCCACCCGCGCCAACGCCGGTCGTCGTTCCCGCGACCAGCAGACTCGCCTGGCGCTGGCCCGCCGATGGCAACGTGGTCGGCACCTACGCCGGTGGCGATCCGACCCGGCAAGGCATCGACATCGCCGGCAAGGCGGGGCAGCCGGTGCGCGCCGCCGCCGACGGCGTCGTGGTGTATTCGGGCTCGGGCCTGGTGGGCTATGGCGAACTGGTGATCGTCAAGCACGACGACCAATGGCTGTCCGCGTACGGACACAACCGCGCACGCCTGGTCAACGAGGGCCAGGTGGTGAAGGCCGGCCAGCAGGTCGCCGAGATGGGCCGCAGTGGCGCGGCGCGCGACATGCTGCATTTCGAGATCCGCTACAACGGCAAGCCGGTCGACCCGCAGCAGTACCTGCCGAAGCGCTGATCGATCCGCATCAACGGAAAAACGCCGGCGCGATGCCGGCGTTTTTCTTTTCGGTAACGCAGGTCAGGGCTTGACCTGCAGTACCTCATGGCGCCATGACCAGGTGCGCTTCTCGCCGTTGCAATCGCCGGCGTCGTAAATGCGGCGCATGCTCTCCGCCAGTTCGAACGCGAGTGGCTGCGCGCGCGGTTCGCTGGCGATCGGCGTGGCCTTGCCCAGGTTGCCGGCGACGCGTTCGGCCTGCCTGCACACGGTCTTCTGCATGCGCTTGCGGATCTTCTTGCGCTGGTCGTCGCCGGCCGAGAAGAATTCGTTGAGATCGCCGACATCCTCGTGGACCTGGCAGGCCTGGATCACGCTCTGTCCCAATAGGGAAACTGGAAGCCCTGGCTGATGGTCATGCCGGTCACGCCCTTGCCGGCGGCTTCCGCGCCGGCGGCATCGCAGTGGACTTCACCAACGTGGGCGACGATGTTCGCGCTGAAATCCGCCCAGTGCTTCCAGCCCGCGGCTTCGCGTTCCGGACTGGCCGCGAAGGTGGACACCGGCAGGCCGATGGCCAGCATGCAGGCCAAGGCGGCGGCGATGGTGCGATCATGCATGGAGTGCTTCCCCTGTGTGTGCGGCGGGGGATCGCCGCAACGTCGGGAAAGTAGCGTGCGGGGTGGATTCGGGTAATCCCGCGTTTACGGGATGGCGAACATGAACCCTGCGACCACCCGGCGTCCCTCGCCAGCGAGCACGCTGTAGGTGCGCGCGGCGGCGCCATTGGTCATGGCTTCAAGCCCGATCCCGCGCTGCAGGCAAGCGGCGACCACCGCGGCGGGTGGAAACTGCTGGCGTGCGCCGGTGCCGAGCACCACCAGTTCCGGCCGCAGTGCGAGCAGGACATCGAGATCCGCCGCGGCCATCGACGTGGCGTCGCGCACGGGCCAATGCTCGACCAGTGCGTCCGGGGCGATGACGAAACTGTCGGTCAGCCGGCGATCGTTGACCAGTGCGCCGCCGCCGTCGGCACCGCGCAGGAAGTACTGGTAATCGGGGCGTTCGAGGTTGAGCTGCATCGCGCCACGCGTGCCTACGAGCGTGGCAGGACGATCTGTCGCTTGTCCTTCGCCGGCCGGTACAACACCGCGACATGGCCGATGCGCTGGACCAGGGCGGCGTCGGTGCGCTCGGCCAGTTCGGCGATCATCGCGTCGCGGGCGTCACGATCCTCCGCGGCCACCTTCACCTTGATCAGCTCATGGTGCTCCAGGGCGCCATCGACCTCGGCCGCGAGGGCGTCGGTGATGCCCTTGCCGCCGACCTGCAGCATCGCCTTCAGGTCGTGTGCCTGGCCGCGCAGGAAACGGGTCTGGGCGTTGGTGAGGGCGATTGGCATGCGGCACGAAAGGGCTGGAAACAGGCGGCAGGGTATCATGGCCCCCTGTATCCCCAATCCGGCCGGCGGTCGTGGCGACTCGCAGCAAATCCAGCCAGCGCTGGCTCAAGGAACATTTCTCCGACCCTTACGTGAAGAAGGCGCAGGCGGAGGGCATGCGCTCGCGCGCGGCCTACAAGCTGGAGGAACTGGTCGATCGCGATCGCCTGCTCAAGCCGGGGATGGTCGTGGTCGACCTGGGCGCGGCGCCGGGCGGATGGTCGCAGTGGGTGCGGCAGGAACTGGACCAGTTGGAACGGGGCTTGCCGGAGACGGCGCGGCGCGGGAGGGTGATCGCCAGCGACATCCTGGAGATGCCGAGCCTGGCCGGGGTCGAGTTCCTTCATGGCGACTTCAGGGAAGATGCCGTCCTATCGAGCCTGTTGGGGATGCTGGGCGGGGAGCAGGTCGACCTTGTGTTGTCCGACATGGCCCCCAATAAGAGTGGTGTGGATGCGGTGGACCAGCCGCGCGCGATGCACTTGTCCGAACTGGCGATGGAGTTCGCCGACGGCCATTTGCGGACCGGCGGCACGTTCCTGATCAAGCTGTTCCAGGGCATCGGGTTCGACGACTACGTGCGGGAATTGAGGCGGCGCTACGCCAGGGTGGCGATCCGCAAGCCGGCCGCCTCGCGCAAGCGGTCGCCCGAGGTGTACGCACTGGCGCAAGGCAAGCTGGCACAGGTCAAGTAAGGTGGGCGAAGGCCCGGTGTTCCAAGGCAGCGTCGAGGAAGGACAGGCGAATACATGAACGATCTTGCGAAGAACCTGCTGCTCTGGGTGGTCGTGGCCGCCGTACTGATGGTCGTGTTCCAGAGCTTCTCGCCGAAGCTGGCCCCCAGCCAGGAGGTCATGTATTCGCAGTTCGTGCAGGACGTGCAGAACGACCGGGTCAAGAAGGTCGACATCTCCAGCAACGAGCGCACGGTCAAGTTCGAGCGTGGCGACGGCACCAGTGGCATCACCACGGCGCCGGCGCGGGACCGGGACCTGATCACCGACCTGATCAACCACAAGGTCGAGATCAACCAGGCGCCGCCGGATTCCGGCTTTTCGTTCTGGTCGCTCGTGCTCAATTTCCTGCCGGTGCTGCTGATCATCGGCTTCTGGCTGTTCATGATGCGGCAGATGCAGGGTGGTGGCGCCGGCGGCAAGGGGGCGATGTCATTCGGCCGTTCCCGCGCCAAGCTGCTGAACGAAGACCAGACCAAGGTCAACTTCGGCGACGTCGCCGGCTGCGACGAAGCCAAGGAAGAGGTGTCCGAGCTGGTCGATTTCCTGCGCGACCCGGGGCGCTTCCAGAAGCTCGGCGGCAAGATCCCGCGCGGCGTGCTGATGGTCGGCCCGCCCGGTACCGGCAAGACCCTGCTGGCCCGTGCCATCGCCGGCGAGGCCAAGGTCCCGTTCTTCTCGATCTCGGGTTCCGACTTCGTCGAGATGTTCGTCGGCGTCGGCGCCAGCCGCGTGCGTGACATGTTCGAGCAGGCCAAGAAGCACGCGCCGTGCATCATCTTCATCGACGAGATCGATGCGGTCGGCCGCCATCGCGGTTCCGGCATGGGCGGCGGCCACGACGAACGCGAGCAGACCCTCAACCAGATGCTGGTCGAGATGGACGGGTTCGAGGGTGGCGAAGGCGTCATCGTGATCGCCGCGACCAACCGCCCCGACGTGCTCGACAAGGCGCTGCTCCGTCCAGGCCGTTTCGACCGCCAGGTGATGGTCGGCCTGCCCGACATCAAGGGTCGCGAGCAGATCCTCAAGGTGCACATGCGCAAGGTGCCGCTGCACGACAACGTGCGCGCGGACGTGCTCGCGCGCGGCACGCCGGGCTTCTCCGGCGCCGACCTGGCCAACCTGGTGAACGAGGCCGCGCTGTTCGCAGCGCGCCGCAACAAGAACCAGGTGGACATGCAGGATTTCGAGGACGCCAAGGACAAGATCTACATGGGTCCCGAGCGCCGCAGCATGGTCATGCGCGAGGACGAGCGGCGCAACACCGCCTTCCACGAATCCGGCCACGCGGTGGTCGCGATGTCGCTGCCGAAGGCGGATCCGGTGCACAAGGTCACGATCATGCCGCGCGGCTGGGCGCTGGGCCTGACCTGGCAGCTGCCGGAGCACGACCAGCTCAGCAACTACCGCGACAAGATGCTGGAGGAACTCTCGATCCTGTTCGGTGGCCGCATCGCCGAGGAGCTGTTCGTCGGCCAGATGTCGACCGGGGCGTCCAACGACTTCGAGCGCGCGACCAAGCTGGCGCGTGCGATGGTCACCAAGTACGGCATGTCGGATGCGCTTGGCACGATGGTGTACGCGGACGACAGGGATTCGGGTTTCGGCATGCAGAACAAGACCATCTCGGAAGCGACGCAGCAGAAGGTCGATGCCGAGATCCGCCGCATCCTCGATGAGCAGTACGCGGTTGCCCATCGAATCCTGGAGGAGAAGCGCAGCGTGGTGGAGGCGATGGCCGCCGCCCTGCTGGAATGGGAGACCATCGACGCCGACCAGGTGAAGGCGCTCATGGAAGGGCGCACGCCTTCGCCGCCGCCGGGTTGGGTCGGAAAGCCGGCAACAAACGGCAAGGACGATTCCTCCACGCCCAGCGCGCCGGCGATCGGCGATCCGGCGCCGCAGACCTGACGACGCCAGGGAATGGGAATGCAAAGGCCGGGAGCGATCCCGGCCTTCTTCATTGGTGCGGCGTGCGGGATTCGCCCGCGGGCGGCAGGGGCCAACTCCTCAAATCGCGACACACATGCTCGAGGCGCGGATCCTCTGCAGTTGCGCGTCGGTCAGTACCGGCGTCCTGGCATACGCGCTGGCGGTCGGGTGCATGAGGTTGTTGATGTCGTAGACATGCACCGGCGAAAAGCCGGGACCCAACAGCACATGCCCGACTTCGTGGGCGGTGTCCCATTTGCTGCCGGTCTTGGCGACGATGCAGGCGGGCTTGTTCTTCATGTGCCCGCCGCAGCCAAGCGCGCCGTCGGCGAAGTTGTCCACGTAGAACACCGCTATCTCGGTGGAGCCGATCCCCGCGCCGAGCTTCAGCAGGTCGGCCGCGTCGCCACCGGTGACTTCCCACGCGCAGGCGCTGTCGATCTTGGTCAGGTGCGCAAGCTGGTCGTCAGGCAGGCCCAGGCTCATCCCGCTGGCGAATTCGATCTTGATGCCGTAAGGCGCATACACCGCCTGCGTGTGGGCGAGGATGCTGTTGAACGGCACGTCGGTCAGGCTGATGCTGCGGAAATGCAGGCGCACGCGGTGGGTGAACGGCTTGCTGGGGTTCGGCAAACCCAGCGCGGCACGCGTCATCGGCCCGACCAGTCCATCCACCTTCAGCCCGGCGTCTTTCTGGAACGCACGCACCGCGTCCCGGGTCAGCCGGCCGAACGCGCCGTCCACCGAAAGGCGCGGCGATGGGTGCAACTGGCGATTCAATTCCTGCTGCAACGTGCTGACTTCGGGGCCGTGGCTACCGATGCTGAGGATGGCCATTGATGGGATCTCCGTGGGAGCTGGCATGGTCGTCGCCCGGCCCGCGCGCCGCCATCCGCAGGAAGCCCGACTGTTTCCCCGAACGGGATAGCTCATTGGCGCTAGGCGGCCGGCAGCGACGCCGTGCAGATGGTCGATGCGCGCCTGGCCGAGCTCAAGGCAGAACTCGACGCCGGCCGCGACTTGTCGGCGAGCGTCGACGGCGAGTGGGCGTGAACCACGCAACCGCGACCTGACATCGGCCCTCCCGCCCCCGCTTGCGCCGGTCGTAGCCATTGCCGACACTGCGTCGGCGGGCCGGTCGGGCATCGGCGGACAGGGACGGGGTGTGGCGACGACCGGCGGGTTCATCGCGGAGCTCAAGCGCCGGAACGTCATCCGCATGGCGGGCCTGTACCTGGTCAGCGCATGGCTGCTGGTGCAGGTTGGCGCCACCCTGCTGCCGGTGTTCGATGCGCCGTCGTGGACGATGAAAGCCTTGGTGATGACGCTGGCGATCGCCTTCGTGCCGGCGCTGGCGGTGGCGTGGATGTTCGAGCTCACCCCGCAGGGCTGGCGGCGCGACGCAGACGTGCCGGCCGCCGAGTCCATCACGCCGCGTACCGCGCGCATGCTCGATCGCGCGATCATCGTGCTGCTGGCGCTCGCACTGGGCTACTTCGCGTTCGACAAGTTCGTGTTGTCGCCGCGGCGCGAGGTCGCGCTGGTGGCCGACGCCACGCGCGCGGCCGCGGCCCGAACCCCGGCGCAACCGGCGGTCTCCGCGAACTCGATCGCGGTGCTGCCGCTCGCCAATGCCAGCGGCGACGCCAACCAGTTGTTCTTTTCCGATGGCCTGTCGGAGAACCTGATCGACGCGCTGTCCAAGTTCGAAGGCCTCCGCGTGATCGGGCGCACGTCGTCGTTCCAGTTCCGCGACAGCAAGGACGACGCGCGCAGCATCGGCGCCAAGCTCGGCGTCGCCTATCTCCTGGCGGGCAGCGTGCAGCGCGCGGACGACCAGGTGCGCATCCGCGCCGAGGTGGTGCGCACCAGCGACGGGTCGGCGATCTGGACCGATCAGTTCGACCGCCCGTTCCGCGACCTGTTCGCCCTGCAGGACGAACTGACCCGTGCGATCGCCGCGGTACTCAAGGCGAAACTGCTGGCCCCGGAGGCCAGGGCGCAGGACGAGCGCCCGCCCAACGGCAGCGTCGAGGCCTACTCCGCCTTCATGCGCGGCAAGTTCTACGCCGATCGCGGCGAGGATGGCGACATGCGGCGCGCGATCGCGGAGATGACCCGGGCCACGCGACTGGACCCGAAGTACGCCAAGGCCTGGGCCACGCTTTCGCGCAACTGGACCACGCTGGCAGCGCTGGGCCTGAGCGGAGACGAAGCGCGGCAGGCGTATGCGGAGGCGCGCAAGGCGGGTGACGTGGCACTGGCGCTGGCGCCCGACCTGGGGGACGTGTATGTCGCTCGCGGCTGGTTGCTGGAGAACGAACTGGACTGGCGCGGCGCAACGGAGGCTTATCGACGCGGACTGGAGTTGTCGCCCGGCAACCTGCAGACGATGTTCAGCATGGCCAGCATGCTCGCGCTGCAGGGCAAGCTGGACGAGGCGATTGCCCTGACCAGGCAGGCGCTCGACAACGATCCGATGTCGCCCAACTGGTGGAACTGGTACAGCGCCTACCTGTCGGCGGCCGGACGGCTGGACGAGGCCGAGAAGGCGATCCGCGAATCAATCGAGCTGCGCCCGCAGGGCAGTTCCGCATGGGCACAGTTGGCGATCATCGAACTCCAGCGCGGCGATGCGACGGCGGCGCTGGACGCGGCGAAGCGCGAACCCGAGGGCGTCTGGCGCGAGATCGCCATGGGGATGGCCTTGCAGGCGGGCAAGGACCGTGCTGCCGCGGATGCCGCGTTGGAGAAACTGATCGCCGACCATGGCGACGTGGCGGCCTACCAGGTCGCGCAGGTGCAGGCGCTGCGCAACGATGCGGCGGCGACCTTCGACTGGCTGGAACGCGCCCGCGCGACCCGCGACCCCGGGGTCGGCAACACCCTGATCGATCCGCTGGTGATGCGCTACAAGACCGATCCGCGTTTGGCCGCCTTCTGCAGGAGCGTCGGCCTGCCACCCCCCACCGAAAGCCAGACCAAGGGCCTCTGAACCGCATGTTCGACACCACCCCGCAACTCGACTGCGCCGGGCGCATCCTCAAGCTCGATCGGCCGCAGGTGATGGGCATCGTCAACGTCACCCCGGATTCGTTCTCCGACGCCGGTGCGCACGAGAGTGTCGACGCGGCGGTCGCGCATGGCCTGCGCCTGGTCGGGGAGGGCGCCGACCTGTTGGACATCGGCGGCGAATCGACGCGGCCGGGCGCCGACGAGGTGTCCGTCGAGGAAGAATTGCGCCGGGTCGTCCCGGTCATCGAGCGGTTGGCGAAGGAGACGACGCTGCCCATCAGCATCGATACGTCCAAGCCCGAAGTGATGCGCGCGGCGGTCGCTGCAGGCGCAGGCATGGTCAACGACGTGCATGGGTTGCGTCGCGAGGGCGCGCTGGAGGCCGCGGCGGCGCTGCGCGTGCCGGTGGTGCTGATGCACATGCAGGGCGAGCCGCGCTCGATGCAGGCGAATCCCGGCTACGACGACGTGGTCGCCGAGGTCCATCGTTTCCTCGCCGAACGCATCTTCGCCGCGGAGATGGCCGGCATCGACAAGAAGCGCATCGTGGTCGATCCCGGGTTCGGCTTCGGCAAGACCACGCAGCACAACCTGCAGTTGCTGGCGCAGTTGCAGCGCTTCACCGAGTTGGGCGTGCCGGTGCTGGCAGGCCTGTCGCGCAAGAAGACGATCGGCGAACTCACCGGCCGCGCCGAGCCCCGCGAACGCGTGTTCGGTTCGGTCGCTGCGCACCTGGTCGCGGCGCAACGGGGCGCGATGCTGCTGCGCGTGCACGATGTCGCCGCAACCGTCGATGCACTCAAGGTCTGGAACGCGCTGGCCAAGGTGCCGATGCCGCGGGTGCAGGCGAAGCCGGAGATCCGCTGGCCGGACGACTGAGATTGTCCGTTCGCGGGCGCTGCGTGCGTTGGAACGTGGGACATCCAACGGGGACTCCGATGCGCCGCATCGCCATGATCGTGCTGGTCCTGCTTGCGGCCTGCGGCAAGACGCCGGAACCCGTTGCGACGCCCCAGCCCATTGTCGTCGAGGCGCCGAAGGGCGATCCGGTCGAGGGTCTGCGCGTGGCCAAGCGCGCGGGTTGTACCGGTTGCCACATGGACAATGGGCGCGGCGGTGGTTTCGACATCAGGAGTCCCGAGGGTGATCGCGTGGTGGCGCCCAACCTCACCCAGCGCCGGGAGGCATACGACGATCCGGGCATTGCCGCCCTGCTGCAGCAGGGCCGAACCCATGACGGACATCGCGCGTTCGGCATGCCGATCTACATGTTCCAGCACCTCAGCAATCGGGAAGTGGGTGACATCACTGCCTGGCTGCGCGCGTTGCCCCCGGTGGACAATCCCGGCCTGGCGGTCACCACGCTGACCGCCGACACAGTGCGGAAGCTGGAGGACGGCACCCACCCCTACAACGACGACGACAAGCCGGATCCCGGCAACGTGCCACCGGTCGAGCGGCCGAGCGAACCTCTGGCGCTGGGACGACATCTTGCGCTGAGCTCGTGTTCCGAATGCCATGGCCGCGACCTGACGGGTTGGGAGGGCGACACCACGCCTTCCCTGGTGCTGGTCAACAAGGCGTATACCCCCGAGACATTCGCCCGGCTGCTGAAGACCGGGATCGCGTCGAATGGCAAGGACACGGCCACGGGCTTCATGAGCCGGACCGCGCGCGATCGCTTCGCGATCCTGACCGATGCCGAGGTCGCCGCGCTCAAGCTGTACCTCGATTCGCGCTGAGCCGCGCGGAGTCGTACCTCACGGGATGCCGTGTCGCACATCGCAATGCCGGCGTGAATGCCCCAAACTGACCGCTTCCACACGGGTGAGAGGGGATCCCATGCAGGCTTGGTCGCGGCGCAAGGACATCGACCGGATCACCGTGCACGAGGAAGGGCGCCGGCTGGTGCCCACCCTCGGCTGGCCGCACCTGATGGCGCTGGGGATCGGCGCGATCGTCGGCACCGGCATCTACACGCTGATCGGCGTCGGCGCCAACCTGGCCGGCCCGGCGGTGCTGCTGTCCTTCATCGTGGCCGGCGTGGTCTGCGCCTGCGCCGCGCTGGCCTACGCCGAGATGGCGACGATGATGCCGGCCGCGGGCAGTGCCTATACCTACAGCTATGCCGTGCTCGGCGAAGGCATCGCCTGGATCGTCGGCTGGAGCCTGATCCTCGAATATTCGCTGGTGGTCAGCGCGGTCGCGGTCGGTTGGTCGGGTTCGGTGGTCGAGTTCCTCGGCGGCATCGGCGTGCACCTGCCGCAGGCGATCGCGGTGGGTCCGCACGCAGGTGGGGTGATCAACCTGCCGGCGGTACTGATCACCTTTGCGGTCGCGGCAATGCTGGTGGTCGGCACCAAGGAAAGCGCCACGCTCAACGCGGTGCTGGTGGTGGTGAAGGTCGTCGCACTGGCGGTGTTCGTGGCGATCGCGCTGCCGCATTTCGACAGCGCCAACCTGCAGCCGTTCATGCCTTACGGTTTCGAGAAGGCGCCCGGCCCCGACGGTGTCGAGCGCGGGGTGATGGCCGCGGCGGCGATCATCTTCTTCGCGTTCTATGGCTTCGATGCGATCTCCACCGCGGCGGAAGAAACCAGGAACCCGGCGCGCGACCTGTCGATCGGCATCATCGGCTCGATGGTCGGTTGCACGGTGATCTACCTGCTGGTCGCGCTGGCCGCGGTCGGCGCGATGAGCTATGCGGTGTTCGCGCAAAGCCCGGCGCCGCTGGCGTTGATCATGCGCGAGCTCGGCCAGGCCAAGGCCGCCGGCATCGTCTCTGGCGCGGCGGTGGTGGCATTGCCGACCGTGCTGCTCGCATTCTTCTACGGCCAGAGCCGGATCTTCTTCGTGATGTCGCGCGATGGCCTGCTGCCGCGCAGCCTGTCGAAGGTCGGCAGGCGCGGCACCCCGGTCGCGATCACCGTGTTCACCGCATTGGTGACCGCGGCGCTGGCGGGCGTGGCGCGGCTCGACGAGATCGCCGCGTTGGCGAATGCCGGCACCCTGGCCGCGTTCACCGCGGTCGCGGTCTGCCTGCTGGTGCTGCGCAAGCGTGACCCGGATCGCCCGCGGGTGTTCCGCACGCCGCTGGCGTGGGTGGTGGGGCCGCTGGCGATCTTCGGTTGCCTGTACCTGTTCTGGAGCCTGCCGTCGAAGACCCAATTGTGGTTCCTGGTCTGGAACGTGTTCGGCATCGTCGTGTACTTCGCCTACGCGCAGCGCAACAGCGTGCTGGCGAAGCGCGCTGCGGGGGGCTGAGGCGCATCCGCACGGACCAGGGCGAAAGCAGGGTCATGAGCAACGACACGCGTTCGCGCGTCCGGCCACTGGCTGTTGCGTTGATGGGACCGACCGCGTCCGGCAAGAGCGCGTATGCGCTCGAGCTGGCGGAGCGGATTGGCGGCGAGATCGTCAGCGTCGACTCCGCGCTGGTGTATCGCGGCCTCGACATCGGTGCGGCCAAGCCGACCCGCGACGAGCAGGCGCGCGTGCCACACCACCTGGTCGACCTGCGCGAACCGTGGCAGCCGTATTCGGCCGCCGAGTTCGCGATGGATGCGCGCGTGGCGATCGACGGGATCGTGGCGCGCGGCCGCATCCCGATCCTCGCGGGCGGCACCGGGCTGTACTTCCGGGCGCTGCTGGAAGGCCTGGCCGACATGCCCCAAGCCGACGAAAGCGTGCGCGCCGCCCTCGCCGCCGATGCGGAGAAACGCGGCTGGGCCGCGCTGCATGCGGACCTCGCCCGCGTCGATGCCGAGGCCGCCGAGCGCATCCACGCCACCGATGCGCAACGGATCCAGCGCGCGCTGGAAGTGCATCGCCTGAGCGGCCGTTCGATCACGTCGTGGCAACGCGAGGCGCGTGGTGAACGCCTGCCACTCAAGGTGTTGCGGCTGGTGTTGTCGCCGCCGGATCGCGCGGTGCTGCACGAGCGCATCGAACGGCGCTTCGACATGATGCTCGCGGACGGCTTCCTCGACGAAGTGCGCGCCTTGCGCGCGTTGCCGGAATTGCGGGCGCATCCCGGTCCGTTGGAATTGCCGGCGATTCGCGCGGTCGGCTACCGCCAGGCATGGGCATACCTGGACAAGCATGGCCTGGAGGGCGATTGCGATGCCGCGACCTTCCGCGATCGCGCCATCGCCGCGACCCGCCAGCTGGCCAAGCGCCAGTTCACCTGGCTGCGCGGCGAGCTCGATGCGCGCCGCTTCGATCCGCTGACCCAGCGCACGCGGCTGGACGCCGCAGTTGCCGGTTTCATCGGCAACCATGCGCGTTGACGCGCGCAAGCGGCGCATCCTGCGTTAACATCGGGTCGCACCTCCCGAAACGGGCGGGTGCGGGGCCCGGGGAACAGGCCCACGACCACAAACAACAAGAAGACACGCAACAGCCGTGGGGAAACCAATGTCGAAATCGCAGTCCTTGCAGGATCCGTTCCTGAACGCCTTGCGCCGTGAGCGCGTGCCGGTGTCCGTGTACCTGGTCAACGGCATCAAGTTGCAGGGCACCATCGAATCGTTCGACCAGTTCGTGGTCCTGCTGCGCAATACCGTCAGCCAGATGGTCTACAAGCATGCGATCTCGACCGTGGTGCCCGCGCGCAACATCCGCATCAGCGCCAGCGGCGCGAGCGATGGCGAGGCAGGCGAAGCCGACGACGAGGACGTCGCGGAAAGCCCGTAGTAGGGGCAGGCCCCCGTGCCTGCCCAGACTAAAGGGCAACCACGGGGGGTTGCCCTTACGGGATTCGCCCGCATCTAAGCCTTGATGCCGACCCAATTGTTCGAACGCTCCCGCCGGGGCGAACACGCCCTGCTGATCCAGCCGCATGCCGGAGGCCCGCCAGGCGAAGGCCTGCTGGAGGAATTCGGCGAACTCGCCCGATCCGCCGGCGCGACCGTCGCCGCGGTGCTGACCGCCAAGATCGATCGCCCGAATCCGGCGACCCTGATCGGCAGCGGCAAGCTCGAGGAAGTGAAGGCCGCCTGCGAGGCCACCGGCGCCGACCTGGTGCTGGTCAACCATGCGCTCAGCCCGGGTCAGGAACGCAACCTCGAGAAACTGCTGGAACGCCGGGTGGTCGATCGCACCGGCCTCATCCTGGACATCTTCTCGCAGCGCGCGCGCAGCGCCGAAGGCAAGCTGCAGGTCGAACTGGCGCAGTTGAAGCACGTAGCCACCCGGCTCGTGCGCGGCTGGACCCACCTGGAGCGCCAGCGCGGTGGTTCGATCGGCTTGCGCGGTCCCGGCGAAACCCAGCTGGAAACCGACCGTCGGCTGCTGCAGAAGCGGGTCGACATGCTGCAAAAGCGGCTCGAGAAAGTCGAAGTCCAGCACACCCAGATGCGGCGCGCGCGGGTTCGCAGCGAGCTGCCGCGGGTGGCGCTGGTCGGCTACACCAATGCCGGCAAGTCGACCCTGTTCAACGCGCTGACCGGTGCCGATGCCTATGCCGCGGACCAGTTGTTCGCGACCCTGGATCCGACCGTGCGCCGTATCGAGCTGGCGGGCGGCGGCGTCGTACTGGCCGACACCGTCGGCTTCGTCCGCGACCTGCCGCATGAACTGGTCGCCGCGTTCCGCTCGACCCTGAGCGAGGCGCGCGAGGCCGACCTGCTGCTGCACGTCATCGATGCCAACGATCCGCTGCGCGACGAGCGGATGGGCCAGGTCGACGGCGTGTTGCGCGAGATCGGTGCGGGCGACATCCCGCAATTGCTGGTGTTCAACAAGATCGATCGCATCGAGGGCGCGGCGCCGCGCGTCGACCAGCGCGGCGAAGAGCGCCACGCGGCGTGGGTGTCGGCGCGCGACGCGCTCGGCATCGATCTCCTGCGCGACGCGCTGGGCGAACGACTGGGCCTCCAGCGGATCGTCGGCGACATCGTCCTGCCCACCGATGCCGGTCGCCTGCGCGCGCGCCTGCACGCGTTGGACGCGGTGCGCGGCGAAGAGCTCGACGCCGATGGCTGGCGCCTGCAGGTGGACCTGCCGGTGGCGGACGCGGCGCGGCTGGCCGCGCAGGCCGATGGCGCGCCCCTGCGCCCGCTGCTGCCGGCGATCGATACAGGACTTCCCGCGGAACGCTTCCCGGTAGAATCGGACACATGACGACCAAGAGCAGCGGCCCGCGTGGGCCACGAGTGAGCTGGATGGCCTGGAACAGGCCCGGGGGTTCCTCCGGCAAATCCACCGGTGGCAGCGGCAGTGGTGGCGGTTTCGGCCAGTTGCTCGACAAGTTGCCGGATTTCGGCAATGGCAACCCGCTGCGCTGGTTGTGGGTGGTGCTGGCGCTGTGGCTGGCGTTCAACTGCTTCGTGCTGGTCAATGAGCAGGAGCGCGGCGTGGTGCTGCGCTTCGGCAAGTTCGACCGGGTGATGCAGCCGGGCGCCAACGTCAAGCTGCCGTGGCCGCTGGAACGCGTGCGCATGGTCAACGCCACCAAGATCGCGACCTTCAACGAGACCGTCCCGGTGCTGACCCGCGACGAGAACATCGTGAACGTCGAGATCAACGTGCAATACCGTATCGGCGATGCGCAGCTGTACCTGTTCGGCACCCGCAATGCCGACGACGTGCTCAAGCAGGCCGCGCTCAGCACGGTGCGCGAGCAGGTCGGCCGCTCCGACCTCGACACCGTGCTCGGCGCGCGCAGCGCGCTGGCGGTGTCGGCGCGCGACCAGTTGCAGAAGTCGCTGGACATCTACGGCACCGGCTTGAGCGTGACCGAACTCAACCTGCCGAATGCGCGTCCGCCGGAGGAAGTGAAGCCCGCGTTCGACGACGTCAACAGCGCGCAGCAGGACAAGGACCGGGTGACCAGCGAAGCGATCGCGTACGCCGCCAAGGTGGTGCCGGAGGCGCGCGGCGAAGCGGCGCGCACGCGTACGGTTGCGGAAGGCTACAAGACCGCCTCGATCGCGCGCGCCAGCGGTGATGCGGCGCGCTTCAGCCTGCTGGTCGAGCAATACAAGGCCGCGCCCGACGTGACCCGCAAGCGGCTGTGGCTGGACACCGTCCAGCAGGTGCTGGCGGAGAACCGCACCGTGGTCGGTGGCGATGGCCGCCAGTTGATCTACGTGCCGATGCCGGGGGCTGCGGCTTCCGCTGCAGCCGCGGCGCCGCCCGCGGCATTGGCGCCGGAGTTGCTGTCGCCGACCGTGAGCGCGACCGAAGAAACCGCCCGCAAGGGGCGGCCGGAAGGCCGCGAGGGAGCAAGCCGATGAAAGCCTCCACCTGGATCTCCGCGGGCGTCGCCGCGGCGCTGTTGTTGGCCAGTTCGGTCTTCGTGATTCCCGAAGGCCAGACCGCGCTGGTCCTGAACCTGGGCAAGGTGGTGCGCGCCGACCTCAAGCCGGGCCTGCACTTCAAGCTGCCGCTGGTCGAGAGCGTTCGCCGCTTTGATCGCCGGCTGCAGGTGCTGGCCGCGCCGGCGGAGCGCTACCTGACCTCGGAACGCAAGGACGTCGCCGTCGACTTCTTCGCGATCGGCCGGATCGAGGACGTGCGCGCCTTCTACCGCGCCACCGGTGGCGACGAGGATGCCGCCACCACGCGCCTGGCGCCGATCATCAAGGATGCCCTGCGCAACGAGATCAACGCGCGCACGCTGCAGCAGGTGGTGTCCGGCAGCCGCGCCGACGTGATCGGCAAGCAACTCGACAACATCAACGTCGGCGCTAAGAACATCGGCCTGCACATCGTCGAACTGCGGATCAAGCAGATCGACCTGCCCACCGACAGCAGGGTGATCGGCGACGTGTACAGCCGCATGCGCGCCCAGCGCCAGCAGGTCGCCAGCCGGCTGCGCGCGGAAGGCGAGGAGCAGGCCAACCAGATCCGCGCCAAGGCCGATCGCGACCGTGCGGTGATCCTCGCGGAAGCCGAGCGCGACGCGCAGACGTTGCGCGGCCAGGGCGACGCCGAGGCCACCCGCCTGTATGCCGAGGCCGCCAACCGCGATCCGAGCTTCTATGCCTTCCAGCGCAGCCTGGAGGCCTACCGCAAGGCCTTCTCCAGCGGCGACAACGTGATCGTGCTGGAGCGCAACGACCCGTTCCTGCAATACATGCGCAGCGACCGCTGAGCATGCCCGACCTGTGGGCCGCACTGTGCCTGGTGGCGGTCCTCGAGGGACTGGTGCTGTTCGCCGCCCCCGGTGCGTGGAAGCGTGCCGCGGAACAGTTGCAGAACATGCCCGACGAACATGTGCGCCGCATCGGCGGCGTCGTGCTGGCGTTGGGGCTGCTCTCCCTGTGGATGCTCCGCAGCGATTGAACCGGCGGGAGCCCGGCCTCACTCGGCGGCGGTGAACACCGGTTTCGCCATCGGCGTGCCGCCGATGTAGCGCGCCAGCCAGCCTTGCACCTCGTAGTTCCAGTAGATCGAATTCTGCGGCGACAGGATCCAGTGGTTCTCGTCCGGGAACACCACCAGGCGCGACGGCACGCGCATGGTCTGCAGGATGCCGTACAGGGCGATGCCCTGGCCGTAGGGCACGCGGTAGTCCTTCTCGCCATGCGTGATCAGCATCGGCGTGGTGAAGTTGCCGGCGTACGCGACCGGGTTGTTGCGCTGCATGGCTTCCGGGCTGTCCCACGGCGTGCCGCCCAGGACGTCCTTGGTGAAGCCGTAGGTGGTGATGTCGGCGCCGTACTGGCCCATGAAGTCGCTGACGCCCGCATGGTTGACCAGGGTCTTGAAGGCCTTGGTGTGGCCCAGCAGCCAGGTGGCCAGGTAGCCGCCGTAGCTGGCCCCGGCGGCAGCCACGTTGTCGCGGTCGATCGCCGGGATCGTCGCGAACAGGTAGTCGTTGGCCTTGAGCACGTCCTCGGTCGGCTTTTCGCCCCAGGCGCCATTGATGCTGCGCGCGAAGGCCTCGCCGAAGCCGGTGGAGCCATGCCGGTTGACCCAGGCGACGATGTAGCCCGGGCTGGCGAACACGTGGCTGTTCCAGCGGTAGCTGAAGGCATCGCGCACCATCGTGTGCGGGCCGCCGTGCAGCAACTGGACAAGGGGATATTTCTTCTTCGGATCGAAGCCGGGCGGGTAGACCACCCACGCCTGCACGGTGTCGCCGGCGGCCCCGGGGAAGTGGTGCGATTCGACCTTGCCGAGGTCCAGCTGGTCGAACAGCGCTTCGTTGAAACGGGTGAGCTGGCGCGCGGGGCCGCCCTTGAGGTCGAGCGCGAACAACTCGGTGGGGCGACTGGAGGTCTCGTTGAGGAAGACCGCCTGCTGGCCGGCCACGTCCAGCCCGGTATTGCTGCCCTCGCCGAACAGCACGCTGGCCGTGCCGCCACCTTCGGGCTCCAGGCCGAACAGCGGCAACCGGCCATCCTGCTCGGCCAGGAACACCACCTTGCCATCGCCGGTGAAGGCGGGCTCGTCGATCGAGAGGTCGATCGCGGCGCCCAGCGGCACGTTGCGCTTCTCGGCCAGGCGGTGCTGCCACAGCCTGCGCGATTCGCCCTGGCTGTTCGCGGTGGCGACGCGGGTGTACAGGACCGAGCGACCGTCGGGCGCGAAGCGCGGGAAGTCGTCGCCGTAGCGATTGTCCGGGGTGAGGTTGATGAAGACGCCGCTGCCATCGGTCGGCAGCAGCACGATGTCGGTGTTCGGCTGTTCCGCATACGGAGGCGCGATGGAGTTGAGGGCAAGCGCGATGTGCCGGCCATCCGGCGCGATGTCGAAGCGCACCTCGCCGGAGGGCGCGAACAGGCGGTCGTACTTCGGCATGAGGTCGGTCAGCGCCTTGCTGGCCACGTCGATCCGCAGCAGGCGATTGGCGAAGTTGTCGGTGAGGTTCCGGTCGAACCAGCGGTATTGCCGGTACTCGCTGGCGTAGGCCGTCATCTTCGAGTCCTTGCGCCGCCTGGCCTCCTTCTTCATGGCCGCGAGATCGGCCTTGGCAAGGCTGCCTGCCAGCTCGGGGATGACCTGGGTGGCGAAGACGATGCCCTTGCCATCCGGCAGCCAGGCGGGCGCGGCCACGCCCCAGGGCAGTTCCACCAGCTTCTCGGCCTCGCCACCGCCGACCGCGATGACATACAGCCCCGCTGCCTCATCCTCGCCGCGCTTGCTGACGAAGGCGATGCGGCTGCCATCCGGACTCCAGGCCGGGGCGGTATCGCTGCCGGTGCCAGCGGTCAGTCGCCGCGAGCGGCCGCTGGCCACGTCGGTGATCCACAGGGCGGCGGTGGGCTTGTTCTTCTCGATCGACCACTCCTGCACGCCGTAGGCGGCCTGCTTGCCGTCCGGCGACAGCGCGGGCACGCCCACGCGCTTGACCGCCCACAGGTCCTGCGCGGTGATCGGGCGCTTCGGGCCCGCAGCCGCGGCGAACGACGCCAGCGAGGCAAGTACGAGCAGCGCGACAAGGCGTTGGAGCGCGACATTCATGGCGAATCCCCTGTTGCGTGGCAGGCCCGGGAAGGCGCCCGGCACGCGCATGCCCTCCCGGAGCCGTGCCGTGTTCAGCATATACGTGGAATGCGACGCGGCGGGCCGTCGGATGCCCCGTCGACGCACGCCTGCCACGACAGCGGGCCGGCAACCCCGTAGAATGTCGAAAAGCCGGGGGCCCACCTCGGCTTTTCTCACGTCTGGAGCACGGAAATGGGTCAGTCAGTCGTCGTACTTGGCGCGCAATGGGGCGATGAAGGCAAGGGCAAGATCGTCGACCTGCTGACGCAGGACATCGGTGCGGTGGTGCGCTTCCAGGGCGGCCACAATGCCGGCCACACGCTGGTGATCGCCGGCAAGAAGACCGTGCTGCACCTGATCCCGTCCGGCATCCTGCGCGCCGACGCGCTGTGCCTGATCGGCAACGGCGTGGTCCTGCACCCGGGCGCGCTGCAGAAGGAAATCGCCGAGCTCGAGGGCAATGGCGTGGAAGTGCGCTCGCGGCTGAAGATCAGCCCGGCGACGCCGCTGATCATGCCGTACCACATCGCCCTGGACCAGGCGCGCGAGAAGGCCGCCGGCAAGTCGGCGATCGGCACCACCGGCCGCGGCATCGGGCCGGCCTACGAAGACAAGGTCGCCCGCCGCGGCATCCGCATCTCCGACCTGCATTACCCGAACGAACTGGCCGAGAAGCTGCGCGCGGCGCTCGATTACCACAACTTCGTGCTGACCCAGTACCTGAGGGTCGATGCCGTCGACTACCAGCAGACCCTGGACGAGGCGCTGGCCTTCGGCGAATACGTCGAGCCGATGAAGGCCGACGTCGCCGGCATCCTGCACGACCTGCGCAAGGCCGGGAAGAAGGTGCTGTTCGAAGGCGCGCAAGGCTCGCTGCTCGACATCGACCACGGCACCTATCCGTACGTGACCTCGTCCAACACCACCGTCGGCGGCGCACTGGCCGGCACCGGCGTGGGCGCGGACGCGATCGATTACGTGCTGGGCATCGCCAAGGCGTATGCGACGCGCGTCGGCGGCGGCCCGTTCCCCACCGAGCTGGACGACGCGGTCGGCCAGGGCATCCGCGACCGTGGCCAGGAATACGGCGCGACCACCGGGCGCCCGCGGCGCTGCGGCTGGATGGACATCGTGGCGCTGAAGCGCGCGGTGGCGATCAACGGCATCAGTGGCCTGTGCATCACCAAGCTCGACATCCTCGACGGGATGGAGAAGCTCAACATCTGCATCGCCTACGAATATCGCGGCAAGCGCACCGAGTACGCGCCACTGGATGCCGATGGCTGGGACGACTGCACGCCGGTGTACCTGGAATTCCCGGGCTGGAGCGAGTCCACCGCCGGCATCACCGCGTGGGACAAGCTGCCCGCCGCCGCGCGTGCCTACCTGCGCGCGCTGGAGGAACTGGCGGGTTGTCCGCTGGCGATCGTCAGCACCGGTCCGGACCGCGACGCCAACATCGTCCTGCGTGATCCGTTCGCCTGAATTTGACGCGCGCTGAAACGAAAGACGCCCCGCATCGCGGGGCGTTTTTCCTTGGGGCCGACCGGCCTCAGCCGCGCAGTTTCTCCAGCATCCGCGCGTAGTCCTTGCGGTACTTCCTGGCGGCCAGCAGCTTCTGCCTGTCGTCGAGGATCCTGCCGGTGACCTGGAAGAATTTCCTTTCTTCCTCGCGCAGGTGGTGATGCACTTTCTCCGACAGTTTCCGCGCCACCGCCAGCCATTGCCCGCCCTCGGCATCGGCCTTGTGCAGGTCCTCGACCAGTTCGTCCATCTCGTGGTGTTCGTGCAGCGCGTGGCGGGAGGCGTCCAGGCCCGCGTCGTGCATCAGCACCGGTGCGTAGAGGAAGCGCTCCTCGGCGGCGGCGTGTGCGGCGAGTTCCGTATGCAGTTGCTTGAACAGCGAGATGCGGTCCTGGCTGCCGGGCTTGGCGCGCAGCAGCCTGCGGCAGAGCGAGCGCTGGATCTCGTGGCTTTCGCGCAACGCGTCGTAGATGGTCTCGGGCATGGCGACAGTCGGTAGCGACGGGGCAGGCAGGTTCAATGGCACGGCGCGACAGCAATGTGAATGCGGGTCCGGCATGACTTCCGGCGCTGGCCCGGCCGCGCACCACGGCGGATGATCCCCGGCTCGCGGGCCGGACGTGCCTGCCTCCCTCACCAAGGATCCCCATGCGCCGCACTCTGGTCACCGCGATTGCACTCGTGCTTGCAGGCAACAGCCTGGCCGCCGCCACACCCGTTGCCGGCGATGCGCCTGCTGCTGCATCGTCCGCGGACGTCACCACCCAGTTGCCGCGCACCGCCAGGCCGAGCCATTACGCGATCGAGGTCACGCCGCATGCGGACCGGATGGCGTTCGATGGCAAGGTGAAGATCGACATCGAGGTGCTGGCGCCGACCTCGAGCATCGTGCTGCAGGCCGCCAACCTGAGCTTCGCCAACAGCACGCTGGTGGCCAAGGGCGGCAAGCCGCAGCCCGCGAAGGTGAGCGTGGATGCCGAACGGCAGACCGCGACCTTCGCCTTCGACAAGGCGCTGGCGCCCGGCCGCTACACCCTGGCGACCGACTACGCCGGCGTGATCAATACCCAGGCCAATGGCCTGTTCGCGCTGGACTACCAGACCGAGTCCGGGAAGAAGCGCGCGCTGTACACGCAGTTCGAGAATTCCGATGCGCGGCGCTTCGTGCCCTCGTGGGACGAGCCGAACTTCAAGGCGACCTTCGACCTGACCGTCAACGCGCCGAGCGCCGACATGGTGGTCAGCAACATGCCGGAGGCCTCGTCGAAGGACCTCGGCAACGGCATGAAGCAGGTGGTGTTCCAGACCTCGCCGAAGATGTCGACCTACCTGCTGTTCCTGGGCCTGGGCGAATTCGAGCGCGCCACCCTGCAGGCGGAGAACGGCAAGGGCAAGCCGGTCGAGATCGGCGTGATCGCGCAGAAGGGCAAGGTCGAGCAGGCGCGCTTCGCGCTGGAAGGCAGCCGCGACGTGTTGCGCGAATACAACGACTACTTCGGCGTGCCGTTCCCGCTGCCGAAGCTCGACAACATCGCCGCGCCCGGGCGCAGCCAGTTCTTCAGCGCGATGGAGAACTGGGGCGCGATCTTCACCTTCGAATCCACCTTGCTGCTGGATCCCGCCATCTCCAATGTGTCCGACCAGCAGCGCGTGTTCACCGTCGCCGCGCACGAGATCGCCCACCAGTGGTTCGGCAACCTGGTGACGATGGCGTGGTGGGACGACCTGTGGTTGAACGAGGGCTTCGCCACCTGGATGGAGGGCCGCACCACCCGCAAGTTGCATCCGGAATGGGATACCGACCACGTCGAGGCCGCGTTCACCAGCCGTGGTTCGATGGGCCGCGATGCCTACGCCACCACCCATCCGGTGGTGCAGCACATCGACACCGTGGAGCAGGCCAGCCAGGCCTTCGACGGCATCACCTACGGCAAGGGTTCGGCGGTGATCGGCATGCTCGAGGACTACGTGGGCTCCGATGCCTGGCGCGACGGCGTGCGCAGCTACGTCGCCAAGCGCGCGTACGGCAACGCGGTCACCGATGACCTGTGGGACGAGATCGACAAGGCCGCGCCCGGCAAGCGCTTCATGGACGTGGCCCACGACTTCACCCTGCAGCCGGGCGTGCCGCTGATCAAGGCGAACGCGACCTGCGACGGCGGCCGCACCGTGGTGTCGCTCGAGCAGGGCGAATACACCATCGACCGTCCGGGCAAGGCGCCGCTGCGCTGGCGCGTGCCGGTCACCCTGCGCAGTGGCGACGGCAAGCCGGTGCGCGTGCTGGTCGATGGCACGGCCAGCGTCGCGCTGCCCGGTTGCGACGCCCCGCTGGTGGTCAATGCCGGCCAGCACGGCTATTTCCGCACGCTGTACGCGCCGGCGCAGTTCAAGGCGCTGGCCGATGGCTTCGCTAACCTGCCGGTGGTCGACCAGGCCGGCGTGATGATGGATGCCAGCGCGCTGGCGGCGGTCGGCCTGCAGCCGGAATCGGATTCGCTCGACCTCACCACCAAGGTCGCGCTGGATGCATCGCCGGCCGTCTGGCAGATGCTCGCCGGCACCGTGGGCGGCATCGACGACCTGTTCAAGGGCGATGCGAAGCGCCAGTCGGCGGCGCGCGCCTACGCGCTGTCGCGGCTGTCGCCGAAGTTCCGGCAACTGGGCTGGGACAACCGCGAAGGCGATTCGGCGACCACCAAGCAGTTGCGCTCGAGCCTGATCGGCATCCTCAGCCGGCTCGGCGACCAGCAGGTGATCGCCGAAGCGCGTCGCCGCTTCACCGCATCGCTGACCGATCCGAAGGCGCTGGCGCCTGACCTGCGCCGCACCGTGCTGGGCATCGTCGCCCGCAATGCCGACGCGGCCACCTGGGACCAGTTGCACGCGATGGCGCAGGCGGAAAAGTCCTCGATGATCCGCGACCAGTACTACGGCCTGCTCGCGTCCGCGAAGGACAAGGCGCTGGCGAAGCGCGCGCTGGAGATGGCGCTGACCGACGAGCCGGGGGCGACCAACAGTGCCGGGATGATCTCCGGCGTCTCCCGCGAGCATCCGGAGATGGCCTTCGATTTCGCCGTGGCCCATCGCGCGAAGGTCGACACCCTGGTCGATTCCACCTCGCGCGCGCGCTACTACCCGGGCCTGGGCAGCGGCGCGGACGACCTGGCGATGGTCGCGAAGATCAAGGCGTTCACCGAGGCGCACATCGCGGCCACCTCGCGACGCGACGCGGAGACGGTGATGTCCGGCATCGAGACCCGGATCAAGCTGCGTGGACAGCGCCGGCCGCAGGTCGATGCCTGGTTGAAGAAGCAGGGCTACTGAGCCCGGCGTCGAAGATCGAAAGGCCCCGCATCGCGGGGCCTTTCTTCATGCGCGGATGGCCGCGTGGCTCGGTGGATTGCGTGTCCGCTTGCATGTGCCAACGCCGGGGCGACCCAATGAAGAGCGTGACGCGTTTCGTGTTGCTGTTGTCGTTCGTGCTGGTGCTGGCGGCGTGCAGCCACAGCAGTTTCGACCCGCCGGAACGCAGCGGCCCGATCGGGCTGGTCGATACCGGCAGCGGCAAGCAGGCGTGGCTGGCGGTCATCCAGGAGGAGGAGCGCTCCCGGCATGTCGGCGGCGGCAGCCGGCGCGTCGGCAAGTGGGTGACCGAGTACCTCTACCACCTGCGCCTGCAGGCGCACGACCCCGCGACCGCGCAACGCCTGTGGTCGAAGGAGCTCAAGGTGCTGCGCGACAAAGAGGGCGGGATGGGCGCGCAGATCCGCATCCTCGGGCAGCAGGGCGAGGTCGTCTGGGTATGGGTGCACGACCAGGCGCTCGCATTGTCGGCGCGCGACGGATCGGTGTTGGCGGACCGCTCCACGCTGGAACAGGCGAATCCCGGGCTCAAGGGCATGGTCCCGGACGAACTCAAGTTCCATACGTGGACGGGCGCGCTGGTGATCACCCTGGCCGATGCACGCCGCGTAAGCATCGCGGTCCCCGGGTACCGCGCGACGCCCTACCAGGTCGAGGACGAACGGCGGTTCAGCGAGGCAGTGAGCCTGGGCACCACCTGGAACGGCGGTCACGACACGCGCGAGTTCGGTGTCCGCCACGGGCGCTTCGGCGACGACTGGATCGGACTGCTCAGCGAGAAGGAGGCGCGCGATGCCGAGAACGACGCGTCCGGCGACAACTATGCCGATTCGGCCGACATCGACGACGAGGGCGAGCTGGCCCGGCGCACGTTCTGGCGGGTGGCGACCACTGGCTGGAGCGACGATTTCCTGGTGTACGGCGGGCGCAAGGGCGTGCAGGGCTACTGCGAGGACAGGGCGGAACGCATCGCGCTCGACGAAGACAGCAATGCGTTCATGCGCGCAGCCGCGGACGGCAACCTGGACGACTACACCAACGGCGCGCGCGCGACCGCGCCGGCGACGCACCGGCAGCGCATCCGCGACTGCGTCGCGACCTTCGATGCGGAAAAGTTCAAGCGGATCGCCGGGCTGGAACCCATCGCCGGTTCCGGCGCCTGGTTGCAGGGCCGCCTGCTCAAGGCCGAGGTGGATCCGGGCGCGCCGCAATGGATCCAGCGCGGCATCATGCCGAAGCCCGCGGTGCGCGCGCCGCTGCGGCTCGACGATCCCGATGGCGTGCTGGTGCTGCATCGCACGCGCATGGATGCGCAGGGTCGGCTGGCGCTCTCGCGCGTGGACGGCGCGTTCGCGCGCACGCTGTGGACGGCGGTGCTCCCGTACGACGCGCTGACCAATCGCTGGGCGGTCGGCTCGCACCTGTTGTTGAACGGGAACTGGAACGAGATCCGCGAGGGCGTGACCACACGCCACGAGGCATTGGTGTCGATCGACCTGGCCAGTGGACGCTGGAATGGTTGGGACATCGGCGCAGATGGGTCGGTCCCCAAGGCGGCGGGCGGCGACTGAGCCGGCCTGCGGCGTTCGTGCTCCAACGAAGGAAGGCCCCGCGTTGCGGGGCCTCCTCGTCATCGCCGAGGCGTGCGGATCACCAGAGGCTGTACTCGAACAGAAGGCTGTAGGCGCGGCCACGCGGGTCGCCGACGCGCGCTTCCCACGCGGCGCCGGCCGCGAAGTCGTTCTGGTGCGCGGTGAACGGCGGATCCTTGTCGGTCAGGTTCTTGACGCCCAGGGTGACCCTCACGTCCTTGATGCCGTTCCAGGTGAGGCTGTAGTTGTAGAGGGTGTAGCCGGTCACCCGCGGCTTCCATGCCGGCGGGATGTAGCTGCCGTTCGCCACGCTGGGTGGCGGCTCGTCGTAGTAACCGTCGCGATGCACCTGGCTGAGGTTGTGCGCCCAGTCGCCGCGCGTGTAGCCGAAGTTCAGCGAATGCTTCCAGCGCAGCGGCAGGTTGTAGTAGCGCACGTACTTGCCGACCAGGTTCCCCGTGTAGGGCAAGGTCTCCAGCGCCTTGGTCTTGAACATGGTGATCAGGCTGCCGTTGAAGTTGATGTTCCAGACCCCCCCGGCGACTTCGCCATGGAGGTTGGAATCCACCTCGACGCCGCGCATCAGGCTGCCGCCCGAATTGATGTAGCGGCGGTCGATCGCCACAACCTCGCCACTCGAATCCCGGATCCAGTTGTCCTGGAACAGGTCGTAGTACTGGATGAGCGTCTCGCGCGGCGCGGCGCGGATGGTGCTTTCCCGCTCGATCTCCCACCAGTCCAGCGCGATATCGAACTGCGACATCGGCGAATAGACCATGCCGAAGCCGTATTGGGTGGACTCCTCCGGGGCCAGCGCGGGATTGCCGCCGAACAGCTCGACCGGCCGGATCACCTCGCATCCCGCCACGTTCGGGTTGGCGACGCCGCCCGGGCAGGTCGCCGGGTCGGCCAGGTCAAGGCCCACGTACTGCACCTCGCTCAGGCCGTTGAACAACTGGTTGAAGCTGGGCACCTTGAAACCGGTGCTGTACGCCCCGCGGAACAGCAGCGACTCGAAGGGCCGGTACTTGAACGAGACCTTCGGATTGGTGGTGCCGCCGAAGCCGCTGTAGTTGTCGTAGCGGCCCGCCAGGTTGATGTCGAAATTCTTCGCCACCGGCAGGTTGAACTCGACGAACACCGCCTTGATGTCGCGGCTGACGTTGCCGAGCGCATTGGCGTCGTCGAACGGCGCGTTGAACACGGCGCGCTTGTCGGTGCGCTGGTCGCCGTCGAAGCGGAATTCCTCGCGGCGCAGGTCGAAGCCGGCCGCCATCGCGATGTTGCCGCCGGGGAGCTTGAAGAAGCCGAGGTCGCCCGACACCGAGGCATCCAGCGCGGTCACCAGCGATTCGCCGCCATACAGCTTCACGCCGGCGGCAGAGGCCGCCTCCAGCGCCGACATCGCCGCTGCGGACTGCGCCTGGCCGGGCGCCAGGAACGGATTGAGCAGGCCGCTGCCGAGCGCCGTCTTCAGCGCGTCGGTGTAGTGGAAGCCGGTGCCGAGGATCGATTCGGACTTGCTCGATCCGCGGGTCAGGCCGACATCGTAGTCCCAGTCGCCGAACTGGCCGCCGATGCCGGCGACGAAGCGGTAGGACCGGGTGGTGGTTTCGATCTCGCGCGGCCCGCAGGCTTCGCAGCGCCAGCGATAGGCGATCGGTGCCCCGTAGTTGAGCTGGCCGGCGCCGAAATAGCCTGCGAGTGCGTTGTAGACCGCGTCGTAGGTGCCCTGCGTGGTGGGGTTGAGCGGATACCAGGTGCTCGGGCCGAGTGCGGTTGCCAGGGCGGAAGTGCTGGACGAGATCTGGTTGGGCTCGAAGGTCTTGGCCACGTCGACCTCGGACGCGGTCAGCTCGACGTAGGCTTCGTGCGCGCTGCCGATGCGGAAGGTGGCGCGACCAATGAAATCGACGCTGTCCTGCGGCTGCTGGATCACCGCCGCCGCCGGGTAGTCCCAGGCGCAGGCATATTTCGACGCCGCCGAATTCCAGATCCGGTACGCATACGGACCCATGTCGTCACCGGCGGCTTCGCAGCCCGCCGCACCCGGCAGGGCGTACGGATTGACCGCGGTCAGCCGCGTCGCATTGCCGGGTTCGAGCACGCCATTGCGTAGCAGGCTGGTGGCGCCGACGCCGGTGCTGCCCAGGCTGAACACATTGGCGAATGGCGTGCCGCGGGTATCGGGAGACAGGCCACGGTCTGGCTGGAAGGTGTTGGAGAAGTCGCGGTCCTTGCCGCGCAGGATGGTGTTGCGCTTGACGCTCAACGTGCCGAACGCATTCCAGCCGTCCCTGTCCAGGTCGCCGTGCCCGAACAGGAAGCTGCCGCTGCGGATGTTGCCGCCGCCGGCTTCGGTGTAGTCGACGAAGGCCGAGGCCTTCGCGCCCTCGAAGTCGCTCTTGGTGATGAAATTGATCACGCCGCCGATCGCGTCGGTGCCGTAGATCGCCGAGGCGCCGTCGCGCAGCACCTCGACGCGTTCGAGCGCCGCGAACGGGATCGCATTGAGGTCGACCGCGCGGCCCTTCAGGCCGTGGGTCGCCACCCGGCGGCCGTTGAGCAGCACCAGCGTCGCATCCGCGCCCTGGCCGCGCAGGTTGGCGCCGGACACGCCGTTGTTGCCACGCTGTTCCTCGCTGACGATGCCGCCATTGCTGGCCAGGTTGTCCGACCCGTTGCCGGCGATGTTCAGCTGCATCAGCAGCTGCTCTGCCGAGCTGATGCCGGCGGCATCGATCTGTTCCTTGGTGAAGGAGGTGATCGGCAGCGCTTCCTCGGCGCCGGCGCGACGGATGCGCGAACCGGTGACGGTCACCTGGTCGAGCGTCTTCACCGACGGCTTGTCGGCCGTCGTGCTGGTGTCCTGGGCGTGGACCGCGACCGGGGCGGCAAGCGCCACCAGCAGGGCGGCGCAAAGGCGATGGACGACGGGCGTGGCGTTGGCAGGCATGCAGGACTCCCCGGTTGGCGATGCGAACCGGCGCCCCTGTCCATGCAGGACGCGTGGCGACCCTTCCCCGGAGCGCCACGCGGGGGCGCCGCGTCACCCGACTGTAACGACTCCGATGGGCGGTGTCTCGCCGATCGCGCTCAGACCGCCATCGGCTCGCTGAACGCTTCGGGTTCTTCCCTGAAGTCGCCGATCGGGATGCAACTGCAGAACACGTTCTTGTCGCCATGGACATTGTCCACGCGCGCCACCGGCGGCCAATACTTCTGCTGCTTCAACGTGGCCAGCGGGAACACCGCCAGTTCGCGGCTGTAGGCGTGGGTCCATTCGGCGGCGGCGGCCTGCGTCGCGGTGTGCGGCGCATGCTTGAGCGGGTTGTCCTCGCGGTCCAGTTCGCCGCGCTCGACCATGCGGATCTCCTCGCGGATCTGGATCATCGCGTCGATGAAGCGGTCGAGCTCATGCAGGGATTCGCTTTCGGTCGGCTCGACCATCAGCGTGCCGGCGACCGGGAAGCTCAGCGTCGGCGCGTGGAAGCCGAAGTCGATCAGGCGCTTGGCGACGTCCTCCGCGCTGATGCCGGTCGCGTCCTTGATCGGCCGCAGGTCGAGGATGCATTCGTGCGCGACCAGCCCGTTGCGGCCGGTGTACAGGGTCTCGTAATGCGGCGCCAGCCGCGTGGCGATGTAGTTGGCGTTGAGCAGCGCGACCTGGGTCGCCTTGCGCAGGCCGTCCGCGCCCATCATCGCGATGTACATCCAGCTGATCGGCAGGATGCTGGCACTGCCGTAAGTGGCGGCACTGACCAGCGCGCCGTTGCCGACGCCCTCGGTGCGGAAGCCGTCGGCCTGCACAGGCTTGGGCAGGAACGGCGCGAGGTGCGCCTTCACCGCGCACGGACCCACGCCGGGACCACCGCCGCCGTGCGGGATGCAGAAGGTCTTGTGCAGGTTGAGGTGGGAGACGTCCGAACCCCACTTGCCGGGCTTGGCCACGCCGACCAGCGCGTTCATGTTGGCGCCGTCGGTGTACACCTGCCCGCCGTGCCGGTGGACGATGTCGCAGATCTCGACCACGTCCTCCTCGAACACGCCATGGGTGGACGGGTAGGTCATCATGATCGCGGCGAGGTTGTCCGAGTGCTTCTCGGCGGCGCGGCGGATGTCCTCGACGTCGACGTTGCCGTTGGCGTCGCACTTGGTGACCACCACCTTCATGCCGCACATCTGCGCGCTGGCCGGATTGGTGCCGTGCGCGGATTCCGGGATCAGGCAGATGTCGCGATGCGCCTCGTCGCGCGAGGCGTGGTACGCGCGGATCGCCAGCAGGCCGGCGTATTCGCCCTGCGCGCCGGAGTTCGGCTGCAGGCTGACCGCGTCGTAGCCGGTGCACTCCACCAGCATCGCTTCCAGACCCTCGATCAGCTCGGCATAACCAGCGGTTTGGGCCGCCGGGGCGAGCGGATGGATGTTGCCGAATTCCGGCCAGGTGACCGGGATCATCTCCGCGGTGGCGTTGAGCTTCATCGTGCAGCTGCCCAGCGGGATCATGGTGCGATCCATCGCCAGGTCCTTGTCCGCCAGCGAGCGCATGTAGCGCAGCATCTCGTGCTCGCTGTGGTGGCTGTTGAACACCGGATGGGTCATGAACTTCGACGTGCGTGCGAGCTCCACCGGAATCAGCGACGGTGCGGTTGCGTCCAGCGCATCGACCGAGGGCAGGGTGGCGTCGTCGCCGGCGAAGATCCGCCACAGCAGTTCGAGGTCGGCGCGGGTGGTGGTTTCGTCCAGCGAGATGCACAGCGAGCCGTTGCCACGCACGCGCAGGTTGGCGCGCAATGCGCGCGCACGTTCGGCGATCGCGGCATTCGCTTCGCCGGCATCGATGCACAGGGTGTCGAACGCGCTCGGATGCACGCTCGCGTGGCCGAGTTCGCGCAGGCCGGCGGCCAGGATCGCGGTCATCCGCGCGACCCGGCCGGCGATGCGGGCGAGGCCGTCGGGGCCGTGGTAGACCGCGTACATCGAGGCCATCACCGCCAGCAACACCTGCGCGGTGCAGATGTTCGACGTGGCCTTCTCGCGGCGGATGTGCTGCTCGCGGGTCTGCAGGGTCAGGCGATAGGCCGGCTTGCCCTCGGCGTCGATGGAGACGCCGATCAGGCGGCCCGGCATCGAGCGCTTGTAGGCGTCGCGGCAGGCCATGAACGCGGCATGCGGCCCGCCGAAGCCGAACGGCACGCCGAAACGCTGGGTGTTGCCGATCACGATGTCGGCGCCCATCTCGCCCGGCGGCTTGAGCAGGGTCAGCGCGAGCAGGTCGGTGGCGACCACGAACAGCGCGTTGTGCGAATGGATCATCTCGGCATCGCGGTCCCACTCGGCGATCCAGCCGCTCGACGCCGGGTACTGCACCAGCACGCCGAAGTAATCGCCGGCGGCGAGCTTGTCATGGAAGGCGTCGGTGGACCGCACGACCTCGACCACCAGTCCCAGCGGTTCGGCACGGGTCTGCAGCACGTCGAGGGTCTGCGGGTGGGTGTCGCCGGCGACCAGGAAGGTGTTCGACTTCGCCTTGGCGGAGCGCTTGGCCAGGGTCATCGCCTCGGCGGCGGCAGTGGCTTCGTCCAGCAGCGAGGCGTTGGCGATCTCCATGCCGGTGAGGTCGGCGCACATCTGCTGGAAGTTGATCAGCGCTTCCATGCGACCCTGCGAGATCTCCGCCTGGTAGGGCGTGTACGCGGTGTACCAGGCCGGGTTCTCGAGGATGTTGCGGAGGATCACGTTGGGCACGTGGGTGCCGTAATAGCCCTGGCCGATGAAACTGCGGAACACCTGGTTCCTCGACGCGACGGCGCGGATCTTCGCCAGCGCCTCGACCTCGGTCAGGCTGCCGGGCAGCGCCAGTGGCGATGTGGACTTGATCGATGCCGGCACGATCGCTTCGGTCAGCGCCTCCAGCGAGTCATGGCCGACCACCCGCAGCATCGCCGCGACCTCGGCGTCGTTGGGGCCGATGTGGCGTTCGATGAAGGCGTCGTGGTGCTCGAGCGAGCGGAGCGAGGGCTGGGTCATGGCGGCATCCGGAAGAACGAAAGGAAGGGATGGTCCGGCCCACGCGCTTGCATGCGCGTGGGCGCTCGCAGGCTCGCAGCTTGCGCTGCTCGAAAGCCCTGCTCGCCCATCTCTGTCCTTTTGCCTGAGAGTTTGAACCCACGCGGCCCGGGGAGGGGCGGCGCCGGTCTTGCCCCTTCGGCGCCGGCAACGCATCGTCCGATGCTGCCGGTCTCTCCAGAGTGTGGTCACACGGCGGTCTCTGGCCTGAGCGATTCCGGGCGGTTGCGCCTTCGGCAGCGCGGGAGGGCCGAAAGGCCCGCGCGCTTCTCCCACCGTGCGGCGGCAGTATACAACCGCGGCGACTTGACCGGTCCGAGACGGTGGATGCGTAGGATGCAACGATGACCGAGCCCGTGCGTCCCTCCAATCGCCGATTGGCCCTGATCCTCGGCGGGCTGGCGATGTTCGGGCCGTTCTCGATCGACACCATCTTCCCGGCCTTCCCGCAGATCGGCGAACAACTGGGCGCCGACAAGCTGGCGATGCAGCAGACCATCAGCGTCTACCTGCTGGCTTATGCGGCGATGAGCCTGGTGCATGGCCCGCTGTCGGACGCACTGGGACGCAGGCCGGTGATCCTGGCGGGCCTGGTGGTGTTCGCACTGGCGTCGGTAGGTTGCGCGCTGTCGACTTCGCTGCCGATGCTGCTGTGGTTCCGCGCGCTGCAGGGATTCAGCGCGGGCGTCGGCCTGATCGTGGGGCGCGCGGTGATCCGCGACGTGCTGCATGGCCACGATGCGCAGCGGCTGATGAGCCAGGTCTCGATGATCTTCGGCATCGCGCCGGCGCTGGCGCCGGTCATCGGCGGTTGGTTGCTGGGCTGGCAGCGCTGGCCTGGCATCTTCTGGTTCCTCGCGATCTTCGCGCTGGGCCTGCTCGCGGTGACCTGGCGCGGCCTGCCGGAAACCCACCCGCCGGGATCGCGGGTGCCGCTGCATGCAAGGCCCCTGCTGCGCGGCTATGCCGCGATCCTGCGTCGACCGCGCTTCCTGCGCCTGACCCTGGCGGGCGCGCTGAACTTCGGTGCGCTGTTCCTCTACATCGCCTCCGCGCCGGCCTTCGTGGTCGACCAGCTCGGCCTGGGGGAACGCGACTTCGGCTGGTTCTTCATCCCGATGATCAGCGGGATGATGCTCGGCGCCTTCGTGTCGGGGCGGGCGGCAGGGCGGATCGACGGCCAGCGCCTCGCCAACATCGGCTTCGCCTGCTGCGGCGTCGCCACGGTCATCAACATCGGCTACAACCTGCTGGTGGATGCCGAGGCCCTGCCTTGGGCGGTCCTGCCGATCAGCCTCAATGCATTCGGCATCGCACTGGTGTTCCCGATCATCACCCTGGCGATCCTCGACATGTATCCGTACCAGCGTGGCGGCGCGTCGTCGCTGCAGGCCTTCGTTGGCCTGCTGTTGAACGTGCTGGTCGCCGGCGTGCTGTCGCCCTGGCTGAGTCACGACGGGCTGTCGCTGGCGTTGGGCGCGGCGGCGTTCACCCTGGCCGGCTGGTTGTTCTGGCGTTGGGAGAACCTGGCGACACGGCGCACGCTGCGCGTGCCCAAGTCGCCCGCG
The DNA here is from genome assembly GCA_035456065.1 of Thermomonas sp. Taxonomy (GTDB): domain Bacteria; phylum Pseudomonadota; class Gammaproteobacteria; order Xanthomonadales; family Xanthomonadaceae; genus Thermomonas. Next base: position 102,841 of record DATIDW010000044.1, read on the forward strand.
GGCATGGAACCTACCGAGCTCTGACCCGGTGCATCCACGCGTACACCGGCACGCCCGCCAGCAGCAGGACGACGCCCCAGGCCAGCGCCTCGGTGCCGGCACCACTCAGGGCGTACAGGCTGTAGACCAGCGCCAGCGCCGCGATGACGCGCCCGCCGTGGCCCGCGCCGCTGCGCAGCCAGGCCGCGCTGCTGGCGGCGTACGGCAGCAGGATCGCCGAGGTGGAGATCAGCAGGATGAAGGTGAACAGCTCGACCAGCGAACGGCTGTAGCTGGCGATCACCAGCACGGTGGCCAGCACGCTGCCGATGAGGATCCCGAATGCGGGGGTGCCGTTGGCGTCGAGGCGGGCGAACACGCGCGGGAACAGGCCGTCCGCGGCCGCGGCCAGCGAGACCTGCCCGCAGACCATCACCCAGCCGTTGATCGCGCCGAAGGTGGAGACCGCGGCGAGTACCGCGATCGCGATCGCCGCGCCCGGGCCCCACACGCGGCTGGCGGCTTCCGCCATCGGCGCCCCGGAGTCCTTGAGGACTTCGGTGGGCACCAGCCCGATCACCACCGTGCAGGCAAGGATGGTGGCGACGCCGGCCAGCAGGGTGCCGAGCACGGTGGCGCGGGGAATGGTGCGCCCGGGATCGCGGATCGAGCCGGCGGGAACCGTGGCCACTTCCAGGCCGCACAGCGCCCACATGGTCAGGATGACCGTGGTATTGGCCACCGACGGCAGGGTTTCGCCGCTGGGATTGAACGGCACGTAGTGGCCGGCATCGACGAACCACAGGGCGACGATGCCGAACAGCAGCAGCGGCAGCAGCTTCAGCGCGGTCACCAGCACCTGCAGCCGGCCGGCCTGCCGCAGCCCGACCAGGTTGACCGCGGTGCAGATCCACAGCGCCACCAGCGCGCAGGTCGCCGCACGCACCGGGGTTGCGGTCAGTGCCGGGAAGATCGCGCCGACGCTGCCGGCGAAGGCCACCGCGATCGCGGCCATGCCCGACCAGATCGAAATCCAGTAGCTCCAGGCGATGCCGAACCCGGCGGCGTCGCCGAACGAGCGGCGCACATAGGCATACGGTCCGCCCGTGCACGGCCAGTGCACGGCGAGCTTGGCGAAGGTCGCGGCGAGCAGCAGCGCGCCGGTGAGGGCGATGGCCCAGCCGACCAGGCTGGCGGCGCCGTAGGGCGCCAGTGCCGCCGGCAACAGGAACACGCCGCTGCCGATCATGCTGCCGACCACCAGCGCGGTGGCCATCCACAAGCCTAGCGGCCTCGCCTGGGTTCCGGGTTCGATGTGGGTCGATGGCGACTCGGACATGCGGGATTCCCGGATTGGGTTGTCGATACTCAGGCGTCGGTGGGCGTTGCCTGTCGATAGGCCGCGCGCAGCATCTCATGGAAGTGGTGCACGCCCGACTCGCGCAGCGGGTTCAGCCGACCCGGCACGTAACTACCCGAGGCGAAGCCGCGTTGCACGTCCTCGCAGATGCCCAGGTCCTCGTGTTGCACCTCGTCGCTGAAGGACAGGTCGGCCTTGCGCCGGGCCTGCCCGGCATCGCTGTCGTCGGGCGCGTAATAGCTGTCGAACAGCACCCGACACCGATCCACGCCTAGCGGGATCACCGTATTGGTCTGCATGCGGCCGGGCAGGATGTTGAGCATCGTGTTCGGCCACAGCCAGTAGTAGAGCGCATCGCCACTGCCGTACAGCGAGGCGTCGCTTTCCAGCGGGCTCCATTGCAGCGAATGCCAGCGCTCCAGTTCGGTGCGGTAGCTGCGGTAGTCGAGCAGCCGGTTCAGGCCGGGATGCACGTGCGGGACGTGGTAGCCCTCGAGGTAGTTGTCGACATAGACCTTCCAGTTGCAGGCGATGTCGTAACCGGCGCGATGGTGGTTGCCGTAGCCCGCGAGGCCGCGTTCGCCGCCGAGGCGAGCGTCGATGCCGGCGACGAAGGCATCGAAATCCGGAGCGCGTGCTTCCTCGACCGCGGCGAACACCAGGCCCTGCCAGACCCGTACCGCCAGCTGCGGCAGGCGGATGTCGGCCACATCGAAGGCTTCCACGCCACTCATTTCCGGCGCCGTGCGCAACTGGCCTTCCAGCGTGTAGGTCCAGCCGTGGTAGCGGCAGCGCAGCGACTTCGCCGCCAGCCCGTCGCATTGCGCGATTGGTCCGGCGCGATGCCGGCAGACGTTGTGGAACACCCGGATCACCGCGTCGGCGCCACGTACCGCCAGCACCGGCAACCCGGCGAAATCGGCGACGACGTGGTCGCCGGGGTTTCGCAACTGGGAGACATGCGCGACCAGTTGCCAGGCCACGTCGAAGATCGCGGCGCGGTCGTGCGCGGCCATCGACGCATCGACGTAGCAGCGCGACGGCAGCGCGGTGGCGGTGGCGAGGGGTTGCGGGGCGAGGTCATCCATGCGCGCAGTATCGCGCCTGGCCGACGGAAACAAGAAGGCCGGCATGCGCCGGCCTTGCCCGGATCCGGCGGTCGCCGGCTTACTCGGCGGCGGCGGCGGCGGCGGGCGCCCCGGCTTTCGCCGCCGGCTCCATGACCCGGGCGGTGCTGCCCACCCGCACGCTGATGGACTGCGCGGGATCGATCGAACCGTCCTTGCGGACGCGGACCACCATGTAGTCGCCGGTCGGCACGCGGCGGATCTGGTACTTGCCGTCCTTGTCGATCTTCAGCTCGCGCCTGAATCCGGTATCGACGCCGGTCACGGTCACGGTATCGCCCACCGAGGCCTCGCCCGTGATGTTGCCGCCACTGGATTGGCCATTGGCGGCAAAGGGCAGGGAACCGGCCAGCAGCAGGCTGGCGAACGCGAGTGTCGGGGTGTGGCGCATGCAGGGACCGGGAGGAATGGAGGGGCCTCAACGCTGCACGACATGCGGACCGCTCGGCAAGTGACTTTCGGCACGCAGGCGCTGGATGTCCGTGCATGGACAACAAGGCCGGCATGGCGCCGGCCTTCCTTGCGCAAGCGTGGTCTGCCTCAGGCTGGCCTGGTCGTGGCGGGTGACGCCGAGGTGGTGCCGGCGGGATTCCAGCCGCAGGCGCTGCCCGCGTTCTGCTGCTTCAGCCAGCCCTGCAGCGGCGAGAAATATTCGAGCACCGCGCTGGCGTCCATCTTCTCGCCGCCGGTCAGTTCCTTCATGGTCTTCTGCCACGGCTGGCTCGCACCCCTGGACAGCATCGCCGAATACCTCTCGCCGGCCGCCTTGCTGCCGTAGAAGCTGCATTCGTACAGCGGGCCCTTGAAGCCGGCGGCATCGCACAGGGCCTTGTAGAACTGGAACTGCAGGACATGCGACAGGAAGTAGCGCGTGTATGGCGTGTTCGCCGGCACGTGGTATTTCGCGCCGGGGTCGAAGAAGTCCTCGCCGCGCGGGGTGGCCGGCGCCACGCCCTGGTATTTCGCCTTCAACTCCCACCACGCCTTGTTGTAGCCGTCCGGCTTGATCGAGCCATCGAACACGCCCCAGCGCCAGCGGTCGGTCATCAGCCCGAACGGCAGGAACGCGACCTTCGCCAGTGCCATCCGCATCTGCGCGTTGACCAGGGCTTCCTGGCTCTGCTGCGGCTCGGCCACCAAGCCGACCGAGGCCAGGTATTTCGGCGTCATCGCCAGCACGATGGTGTCGCCGATCGCCTCGTGGAAGCCGTCGTGCGCGCCGGCCTGGAACACCGGCGGCTGCTTGTTGTAGGCGAGGTCGTAATAGATGTGGCCGAGCTCATGGTAGATCGTGGTGAGTTCCTCCTCGCTCGGCTTGATGCACATCTTGGTGCGCACGTCGCCGGCCATGTCCATGTCCCAGGCGCTGGCATGGCATTGCGCCTCGCGATCGAGCGGCTTGATGAACTGCGATTTCTCCCAGTAACTCGCCGGCAGCCTGGGCATGCCCAGCGAGACGTAGAAGTCCTGGGCGCGTTCGGTCATCGCCCTGGCGGTGGCGAGCTCGGCCGCGCGCTGCGCCATGAAGGTGCGCTCCGCCTCGCTGGCATCCGGCTTGCCCGGCTTGTCCAGTTCGATGGCGAGCTTGTCGTCGGCCAGCTTCTGCAGCGCCGAATTGACGTCGAGGCTGCCGGCGCCCGGGTAGGGCTGCATCAGGTCCCACAGGTTGCTCCAGTCCTGCTGCCACAGGTTGCCGGTCAGGTGCGCGGGCAGCATGCCGCCCGCGACCTGTCCCTTGTCGGCGCCGTAGCGGGCTTCGAGCTTGCCGCGCGCGTAGCAGTGCAACTGTTCGTACAGCGGCTTGACCTGGTCCCACAGGCGGTCGCTCTCGGCGGCCAGTTCGGCCGGGCTCATGTCGTAGCCGGAGCGCCACATCTCGCCGGCGTCGGCGAAGCCCATCTCCTTCGCCCCGGTGTTCACCAGTGCGGCGAAGCGGATGTAGTCCTTGCGCATCGGTTGGCTGATCGTGTGCCAGCCCTGCCACGCGTCCAGTTGTTCGTCGTAGTCGCGGCTCTTCGCCAGGACGTCGCTCAATTCGCCCATGCTGCGGCAGGTGGTGGCCTCGCCGGCACCCTTGCAGTACTTGCCCGCGCCATAGGCGCCTTCCATGCGGGTGGCGATCCGGGTGAGTTCCTGCAACAGCTTCGGGTCCTTCGGCGCCGGCATCGCGGTCATCAGCTTGATCAGCTTGATCGCGCGCGCGGTCCCGGGGGACAGCGGCTGGCCTTCGTAGCGCCTGGCCTGCTCGATCCAGGCATTCAGTTGGGTCAGCCAGCGCTCGTTGGCCTTGGCCGCCAGCATGTCGCTGTCGCCGTTGATGTAGGTGCTCGACAGCCATTGCGCGGCATACAGTTCCGTCGAGATCTGGCGGTACTCGGCGTTGACCCTGGCGACGAACTGATCGGCGGTTTCGCCGGCCGGCGCGGCCGCGGGCTTCCCGGGCGCGCTGGCCGGCGCGGGTTCGCGCTTGCAGGCGGCCAGCCCGAGCGAGCCGGCGATGGCAAGGGCGAGCAGGGCGGTGCGTGGCTTCACGGGGTGATCCTCGGCGGCGCTGGCGCGCGGGAGGGGCAAGGCTAGCGTGTTCGGTGTGGGCCGGGAAGCGAAGGGCGGGCGGCCCCTCTTGGGCTCGAAATGCCCGGCGAGGGGCCGCCCGCCCTTCGCTTCCCTACTTGCGGTCGGGGAGAAGCAGGGTGCGTGCTTCGTCGACCAGGCCGCGTGCCTGCAACCAGGTCCACGCCTCTTCCGCGTCGCGCTCGACGTAGGCACGCGCGGAGCCCATGCGGAAGGTGTAGCCCCACGCATCCATGTCCGCGAGCACGCGCTCGCGACCGACGCCGGGCAGGGCATCGCCCAGCAAACCCTGCAGCACGCAGACCGCGTCTTCCTCGGGGATGGAATCGGTGGCATCGGTGTGCACCGCGTCGCGGCGCTCCGGCGGCAGCACGATCAGGTGGCCGGCTTCGTGCAGCAGCGAATGCACCGGGGTGTCGGCGCGTGCGTACACGGTGCAGCCGATGATGCCGGCCTCGCACTCGCCCCAGTAGCTGCCGGGGATCGGTTCGCCATCGGCGACCTGCGCGAGTGACAAGCCATAGCGATGCAGCAATGCAGCGGCATCGTCGAAACGGATGTCGGCGAGGGTGAGGACCGTCATGTCGTCATTCCGGCGAACGCCGGCATCTTTTCACAGACGGATGTCTGCATATCCAGTTTTCGGATGTGCGGGATCCAGTTCCACCATCCCGGCGTCCGCCGGGATGGCGTGGAGACGCGTCAGGAACCCGCGCGCGCTTCCGGCAGCGCCACCGAGATATCGAGGACGTCGTGCTCGCCGTCCTTGACCACGTCGACCTTCACCGCATCGACGTCGACGTTCACGTACTTGCGGATCACTTCCAGGATCTCGCGGCGCATCAGCGGCAGGTAATCGGGCGCGCCGGCCGAGCTGCGTTCCTGCGCGATGATGATCTGCAGGCGGTTCTTGGCGGTCTGCGCGGTGGTCTTCTTGGGCTTGAGGAAATCGAAGATCGACATGCGTCAGCCCCCGAACAGCTTGCTGAAGAAACCCTTCTTCTCCAGCTGGGTGAAGCGCATCGGGCGTTGTTCGCCGAGCAGTCGCGCGACCGCGTCGTCGTAGGCCTGGCCTGCGTTCGACTCGGCATCCATGATCACCGGCTCGCCCTTGTTGGACGCGTTGAGCACGTCGCCGGATTCGGGCACCACGCCGATCGTCTTCAGGCCCAGCACTTCCTCGACGTCGGTGATCGACAGCATCTCGCCGCCCTCCACCCGCTGCGGGCTGTAGCGGGTGAGCAGCAGGTAGGCGGCGACTTCGCCCTCGCCGGTCTCGGCGCGGCGGGTCTTGCTGGCCAGCAGGCCGAGGATGCGGTCGGAGTCGCGCACCGACGACACTTCCGGGTTCACCACCACGACGGCCTTGTCGGCGAAGTACATCGCCAGGTACGCGCCCTTCTCGATGCCCGCCGGCGAATCGCAGACGATGTAGTCGAAGCCGTCGTCGGCGAGGTCCTTGAGCACCTTCTCCACGCCTTCCTTGGTCAGCGCGTCCTTGTCGCGGGTCTGCGACGCGGCCAGCACGAACAGGCTGTCGTAGCGCTTGTCCTTGATCAGGGCCTGCTTGAGCGAGGCTTCGCCATGCACGACGTTGACGAAGTCGTACACCACGCGGCGCTCGCAGCCCATGATCAGGTCGAGGTTGCGCAGGCCGACGTCGAAGTCGATGACCGCGACTTTCTTGCCGCGACGGGCGAGGCCGGTGGCGATGCTGGCGCTGCTGGTGGTCTTGCCGACGCCGCCCTTGCCCGAGGTGACTACGATGATTTCCGCCAAGTTGGCTTCCTCCGTTCTTCTTGTTCTTCGTGTGAGGCGCGGCGTCAGTCGAGCGCCGCGAGCTTGAGTTGTCCCTTTTCCAGCCAGACCTGCACGGGCTTGCCGCGCAGTTCCGCCGGAATATCTTCCAGTACCTTGTAGTGCCCGGCCACCGCGACCAGCTCCGCGTGGAATTCGCGGCAGAAGATGCGGGCGTCTTCGTTGCCTTGCGCCCCCGCGAGCGCGCGGCCGCGCAGGGCACCGTAGATGTGGATCGAGCCGTCGGCGATCGCCTCGGCGCCGGCACCGACCGCGCTGAGCACGGTCAGGTCGCGGTTCTCCGCGTAGACCTGCTGGCCGGAGCGGACCGGCGTGGTCTGCATCAGGCCGGGGCCGGCGGACGCAGGGGCCTTGGCCGGAGCCGCTTTCGCTGGAGCGGCGGCTGCCGGAGCAGGCGATGCGGGTGCCGGTGATTGCGTCGTTGCCGGTTCGTATTGCGCGCGGAACTTGGCCAGCAGCGGCAGGCCGAGTTGCTGCGACAGCCCCTCGATTTCCCTGGTGCCGTAGGCCAGCGCGACCGGCAGCACGCCCGCGTCGCGCAGGCCGTCGACCAGCGCGCGGCTTTCTTCAAGCGACGGCACCTTGCTCAGGCCGCCGAAATCCAGCACCACCGCGGCGCGCGCGAACAGGTTCGGCGCGCGCTGCACGCGGTCGCGCATCTCCGCGGCGAGTTGCGCCACGTCCAGCGTGCGCACGCGCAGGTTGGCGATGCCGACCTGGCCGAATTTCAGTTCGCCGGCCTGGGCGTAGTCGACCACCGCGCTCATCCGCCAGTCCCGGCATGCCGCGCGGAACGCGCGACCGGGCGCGGCTGTTGCAGCCACGATTGATCGGGCAGGGCGTCGCCGTAGGTTTCGCGCACCCACGGATAGCTGCACAGGCCCTTCATCAGCATGGCCGCGCGGTGCTCGGCCATGACGTGCTGGCCGACCTCGCGGAAGCCGAAGCTGCCATGGAACAGCAGGGCGTGGTCGTTGCCCTGTTGCAGGAAGACTTCGCAGGCCAGTTGCGGGTAACGCAATTCCGCGTAGCTCTGCGCATCGGCGTAGAGCGCGCGGCCGACGCCACCACCACGACGGCGGCTGGCCACCGCGACGCGGTCGATGTAGAAAAAATCGGGATAGCGCGCGCCGAACCAGGCGAAGTTGCTGCTGTCATGCGACGCATGCGCGCCGAAGCCGAGCAGGAAGCCCGCCAGCGCGCCATCGCGCTCGGCGACGCGGAAGTGTTCGGCGCGGTCGAACAACTGGCGGAGCCTGGCGGCATCGAGGGGGAGGATCGCAGGGCCCGCGGCGTTGTTGAGGGCGAGGACGGAATCCAGCTCGTGCTCGCGCACATCGCGGATGGCGATCGACATTCCTTGGCTCCGGATGGCATTGCAGCAGGTGGCCGGCAAGTGCCGGCATCGGCGCGAATTATCGCATGGGCCGGCAGCCTCGGCCATGACCTTCGGTGCAGGCACGCAGTGGGGCGAGGCGGTATAAGAACGCATGCTCGCCCGAATCTCGCACACCCGCCTGTTGCGCTACGCCGGATTGTTCACGTGGGCGATGGTGGGCCTGCCGCTGCTCTACTCCTGGCTGGGGCCGCTGCTCGGCACCAGCGGCGACGACGAGCTCGCGCTGCGCCCGATGCCATGGCAGGGCTGGGTCGCCTACCTCGCATTCGGACTCAGCTATGCCTGGCTGACCCGCGGGTTGGGCAGCCGCGCCCGCAGCGTGGGCGATTACGTCCTGCTGGTCATCCTGACCCTGGCGGCATTGGCGGTCAGTTATTTCAACGGCTCCGGGCTGGGCAGCGTGCTGTTGATGGTGGCCGCCTGCGTCCTGCCATGGCTGCTGCCGCTGCCGCTTGGCGCGGCCTGGCTGCTGGCCAGCCAGCTCGCGGTGGCCCCGGTCTTCATCCGCTGGCTGGGGTTCCCGCCGCTCGAGGCGTTGATGCAGTCGGTGCTGTACGCCGGGTTTTCCGGTTTCGTCTTCATCACCAGTCTTGTTGCGTTGCAACAGATGCAGGCGCGGGAGGACCAGCGCCGCCTGAACGCGGAACTGCGTGCCACCCGTGCGCTGCTGGCCGACAGTGCCAGGGTCAACGAGCGCACCCGCATCTCGCGCGAGCTGCATGACCTGCTGGGGCACCACCTCACCGCGCTGAGCCTGAACCTGGAAGTGGCCGGGCACCTCTCCGAGGGCCGGGTCAAGGAGCATGTGCAGCAGGCCCACACCCTGGCGCGCTTGCTGCTCACCGACGTGCGCGAGGCGGTCAGCCAGTTGCGCGAGAGCGGGGCGATCGACCTCGGCGCCGCACTGCGCCCGCTGGCGGAGAACGTGCCGAAGCTCGCCATCGAGATGGATATCGAGCATCCGTTGACGGTGGACGACCCGGAGAGCGCGCATGTGCTGCTGCGCTGCGCGCAGGAGGCGATCACCAACGTGGTCCGCCATGCCGGCGCCAGCCGCCTGTGGTTGAGCGCCCGCCGGGAAGGCCCCGACGTGATCTTGCAGATCCGCGATGACGGCCGTGGCAGCGACCAGGTCCAGCCCGGCAATGGCCTGCGCGGCCTGCGCGAGCGCCTGCAGCAGCAGGACGGCCGGCTCGAGATCGCCACCCGCCGTGGCCACGGCTTCCAGCTCACCATGACCCTGCCGGTGGCGCCGAATGCGGCGACCGGCCTGCCCCAAGGAGTTGCCGCATGACCCAAGTCGCCCAGAATCGCGCAACGCCCATCCGAGTCTTCCTGGTGGATGACCAGACCCTGGTGAGGCAGGGCATCCGCTCGCTGCTGGCGCTGGCGGAGGGCATCGAGGTGGTCGCCGAGGCGTCGGATGGCCGCCAGGCCGTGGAGCAGATCCCGCAGGTCGCACCCGACGTGGTGCTGATGGACATGCGGATGCCGGTGATGTCCGGCCTCGAGTCGTTGCAGGCGATGAGTCGCGCCGGCACCTTGCCGCCGACGATCATCCTCACCACGTTCGACGACGATGCGCTGGTGCTGGCCGGGATCAAGGCCGGTGCCAAGGGCTACCTGCTCAAGGATGTCTCGCTGGAGCAGCTGGTTAGCGCCATCCAGGCGGTGGCGGCGGGCGGCTCGCTGGTGCAGCCGGCGGTGACCCAGCGCCTGCTGTCCGGCCTCGAGCACATGCGCAACGAATTCGTCAGCCTGGATCGCCCGGACCCGCTCACCGACCGCGAAACCGAGATCCTGCGGCTGATGGCCTCCGGCTTCTCCAACAAGGAAATCGCCAATTCGCTGGGCGTGGCTGAGGGCACGATCAAGAACCACGTGTCCAACATCCTCAGCAAGCTGGGCGTGCGCGACCGCACGCGGGCGGTGCTCAAGGCCTTCGAGTTGCAGTTGGTCTGATCGACCGGGCGTGCCCACCCGTCGGGCACCGTCCCGGGGGCGCCCGCGCGGTGATCGCGGCGAGGGAGGCGATGCAACCCGTGCGCCGCCGAATGGTGCGGGGCGTCCCGGTTCGGGCGTGCGGGCCCTCGCCCATGCCCGCAACGGTTTGGTACGATTGCCGGTCTGCGCGGCCGCATGCCGCGAGCGGCCTTCCCGGAGATATCTGAATGACGCGTTTGCTCGAGATCCTGATTTCCCTCGCGATCGTCGCGGCGCTCTACCTGCTGGTGGCCCTGGTGCTGCCGTCCTCGCGCCATCTGGTCGAGAAGGTCGAGACCAACCGCAAGCTGACCATCGCGTTCGACAGCTTGAACAGCCTGCGTCGCTTCAAGGACTGGAATCCGCTGGTGTTGCGTGACCCGCGCGTGCAGATGACCCTGTCCGGCCCGGACAGCGGTGTCGGCGCCCGCCTCGACTACGTGTCGAAGGAAGAGGGCCTGGGCAAGGGCTCCTGGGTCATCAGCGAAAGCGTCGCGCGCGAGAAGGTCAGCTACAAGATCGAGAACGAGGAACGCGGCAGCAACAAGCGCACGTCCTTTGTGTTCAAGCCCACCGGCCGCAACAACCGCAATGTCGAGATCACCCAGACCTACGACGTCGACTACGGCTGGAACCTGCTGGGCCGTTATGCCGGCATGTATGTCAGCCGCCACGTCGGCGACGACATGAAGATGGGCCTTTCGCGCATCGTCGGCATGCTGGCCGCGGTGCCGAACGTCGACTACGCCGTGGCCGGCAGCAAGATGACGGGCCTCAAGGTCGTCGATCGTCCCATCGAGGACGTGTTGTTCGTGAATGCCGGCAATGTCGAGCGCGGCAACTCGCAGATCCAGGCTTCGATCACCGCCAACGCCGAATGGCTGAAGCGGGTGATGGAGGCCAATGGCCTGGAAGCCGTGGGCCCGCTGCGCATCATCAGCACCGAGCTCGGCCGCGAGAGCTACAACTTCGACGTGGCCCAGGTCGTGCGCAAGAAGGATGGCAGCGCAGTCGGCAAGCCGACCCTGCAGGGCCCGGTGCTGCACGTGCAGAACCCGGCGGGCAAGGTCGCGACGGCCGCGTACACCGGCTACATGGCCGAGCTGGACAACGTCCGCAACGCACTGCGCGCGTGGACGCTGACCAACGGCTATGAGGTGGTCGATCGCCCGTACGAAAGCTACAAGTCCGGCATCGCCGGTGCGTTCACCGAGAGCGGTGAGTTCGACGTCTACTGGACCCTGAAGAACAAGTGATGCCCGCGACCCGCCTGGGTCGTCATCGCTGGACCCGCGAACGCCGCGACTTGTCGCGGCGTTCGCGTTTCCGCGGCATGCGCATGGAGGAAGACGATGCCCCGAACGCCTGATCCCGCGCCACCGCTCGCCGTGGCCGTGCGTCGCGCCCTCGGTGGCATCGGCAGCTTGCTGGCCGGTGCGGCGGTGGCGTTGGCGGCCTATGCCGCGCACGCTGCCGAAGGCGACGTGCAGGCCAGGCTGGTACAGGCCGCGGCCTTCGCCTTCGCGCACGGCCTGGCGTTGGCGGCACTGGCGCCGTTGGCGCAACGGCGTCGCGCCCTGGTCGCCTTGGTCGCCATGTTTGCAGGCGTGTTGCTTTTCTCCGGCAGCCTGGTCGGTGCAGCGACGCTGGGATTGCCGACCGGGTTGGCGCCGTTCGGCGGCATGTTGATGATCGGTGCCTGGTTCCTGCATGGTTGGGATCGCTGGCGCGGATGACCGCGCGGGAGGATCGCGATGCCACGCCACGCCCGCGGATTCGATACCGTCGTCGCCTTCGAACACCTCGCCAGGCGTGACCGCAAGCTGGGCGCGTGGATGCGCCGGCTGGACCCGATCGGGCCCGATCCACGCTGGCGCAAGTCGTTCGATCCGGTCGATGCGCTGGCGCGCGCGATCCTCTACCAGCAACTGAGCGGCAAGGCCGCGGCCGCCATCGTCGGGCGGGTCGAAGCCGCGATCGGCAGCGACCGTTTCCATTGCGACACCCTGGCGCGTCGCGACGACGCGGACCTCCGCGCCTGCGGCGTGTCCGGGAACAAGCTGCTGGCGCTCCGCGATCTGTCGCGTCGCGAGGAGGCCGGCGAGATTCCCGGCCTGCGCCGGATGGCGACGATGGACGCTGACGCCATCGTCGCGGCACTGGTGCCGATCCGTGGCATTGGCCGCTGGACGGTGGAGATGATGCTGATGTTCCGCCTCGGTCGGGCCGACGTGTTGCCGCTCGAAGATCTCGGCATCCGCAAGGGCATGCAGCTCATCGACAAGCTCGCCGCGATGCCCACGCCGAAGGCGCTGGCCGCGCGCGGCGAACGCTGGGGCCCGTATCGGAGCTACGCCAGCTTCTACTTGTGGCGCATCGCCGATGTCGCCACCGCGGCGAAGACCGCGACCAGGCGCTCGCAGGACTGAGCCCGCTCAGTCGTCGACGATCGTTGCGCCCGCATCCACGAGCAACGCGCGCAACAACCCGCGATGGCAATGCGCCTCGTCCTCGCAATAGCAGCCCACGCTGAAGTTGGCCTGCGCGGACAACACCGCGAGCAGGGCGATCGCGTGCGCGGCGTCCGCCCGCTTCATCTCCGCGCGATAGCGCCGCTCGAAGGCCCGCCACTGCGCCGGCGTGGCGGCCGCATGCGCCTGCTGCATCGCCTCGAGGCTCGGGGCCAGTGTCGGCAGCCAGGTGTCGTACCAATCGCGGCGGGCGAATTCGGCCTTCGGCACGCCGCGAGGCGGGCGCCGCACGGTGCCGATGCGCAGGCCTTCGTCGGCGGTGCGCGGCGAACCAAGGCGGACGATGCGGATCGGCATGCGGCGTCTCCATGCTCGGAGCCGCATCCTCGCGCCGGTGAGCGTGGTTGTACAGGCCGCGACCGGTTCAGGCCGCGGTTGAACTTCGGCATGCAAGGCCGGTCACACTGCGCCACCACGCGGCAGCCAACGCACAAGGACGGGGACGGGATGCGCAAGACGAGACTGGCGATGAGCATGATGTTGGCGATGGCGGCGCTGCCGCTGCAGGCGCAGGTAGCGCCGACACCGGCACCGACCCCGCCCACCGCTGCCCCGGTCCAGCAAGCGCCGATGGGTGCCGACGGCATCCGCACCGAGGCGACGGTGATCGTCGATGGCGCGCAACCCGGCCCTGGCCTGTGGCTGGTGCGCAAGGGCGGCCACGACTTGTGGATCCTCGGCACCCTGAGCCCGCTGCCGGCGAAGATGCAATGGCAGTCGAAGCGGGTGGAGGGCGTCATCGCGAACGCGCAGGAGGTGATCCATCCACCGCGCGTCAGCCTCGATGTCAAGGCCGGATTCTTCCAGAAGCTGACCCTGCTGCCGTCGATGTTGGGCGCGCGCAAGAACCCGGATGGCAAGCGGCTGGAGCAGATCGTCTCGCCGGCCTCGTACGCGCGCTGGAAAATACTCAAGGCGCGCTACATCGGCAGCGATGGCGGCGTCGAGAAATGGCGTCCGCTGTTCGCCGCGCAGGAGCTCTACCAGGAGGCGATGAAGAAGTCCGGCCTGGACAATGGCAAATCGGTGTGGCCCGTGATCAGGGAAGCGATCGAAACCCACCACCCGGCCGTGACCGATGTGAAGGAAGAGATCGTCGTCAAGGATCCGAAGCCGTTGCTCAAGGAATGGTCGAAGACCACGCTGGACGACATCGCCTGCTTCGACAACACCATGACCCGAATCGAGACCGACCTCGATGCGATGCGCGCGCGCGCGAATGCATGGGCCACCGGCGACATGGCCGCGCTGCAATCGCTGCCCCCGCCCTATCAGTGGGAATCGTGCAGCAGCGCGATCACCGAGGCCGGAATCGGCAAGCGACTCGGGTTCGGCGATGCGAACCAGAAGGCGCGGGCCAGGTGGATCGCTGCCGCGGAGGCCGCGCTGGACAAGAACACGGTGACCTTCGCGGTGCTGGACATGAAGGAGATGACCCGCGCCGACGGGTTGCTGGCCGCCCTCAAGGCCAAGGGCTACACGGTGCTGGCGCCGGACGAATAAGCCCGGCGCGCGCGGCTCAGGCGCTGCGCACCACGCTGGCGGCCGGCTGCACGAGTTGCGGCCAGCGCTGCATGATCGCGGCGCGGATCCCGGCAGCATCCAGCCCGGCTTCGGCCAGCAGGTCCTCGCGGCTGGCGTGGTGCTGGAACGCATCCGGCAGGCCCAAGTGCAGGATCGGCATCGCGATGCCTTCCGCGGCCAGCAGTTCGGCCACGCCGCTGCCGGCGCCACCGGCGACCACGTTGTCTTCCAGGGTCACGAAGCCTTCGTGGGTGTCGGCGAGTTCCAGGATCAACGCGCGATCCAGCGGCTTGACGAAGCGCATGTTGACCACGCTGAGCCCGAGTTCCCCGCCGATTTTTTCCGCGGCCGGCACCAGCGCGCCGAATGCGAGCAGGGCAATCCGCGAGCCACGATGCCGCAACTCCGCCTTGCCGATCGGCAACACGTCGAGCGCTTCGGAGATCGCGATCCCCGGGCCGGTGCCGCGCGGATAGCGCACCGCGGCCGGGCCTTCATGCCGATAGCCGGTCGTCAGCATCCGGCGGCATTCGTGTTCGTCGGCGGGTGCCATGACGACCATGTTCGGCACGCAACGCAGGTAGCTGAGGTCGAGGTTGCCGGCGTGGGTGGCCCCGTCCGGGCCGACCACGCCGCCACGGTCGATCGCGAACAGCACGTCGAGCTTCTGGATGGCGACGTCGTGGACCAGCTGGTCGTAGGCGCGCTGCAGGAAGGTGGAGTAGATCGCCACGACCGGCTTGGCGCCTTCGCAGGCCATGCCGGCGGCGAGGGTGACCGCATGCTGCTCGGCGATGGCGACGTCGAAATAGCGCGCCGGGTATTCCTTGCTGAAGCGCACCAGGCCGGAGCCCTCGCGCATCGCCGGGGTGATCGCCAGCAGGGCGTCGTCGGCCGCGGCCATGTCGCAGAGCCAGTCGCCGAAGATCTCGGTGTACGTCGGCTTCTTCGCCGCGCCGCCAGGCTTGCTGACCAGCCCCTGCGCGGGATCGAACGGACCGACCGCGTGGTAACCGATCTGGTCGCCCTCGGCGAGCTCGTAGCCTTTGCCCTTCGTCGTGATGATGTGCAGCAGCTGCGGACCCTTGAGGGTCTTGAGCGTCTTCATCGTCGCGACGAGCGCTTCGACATCGTGGCCGTCGATGGGGCCGGTGTAGTGGAAACCCATCTCTTCGAACAACGTGGACGGCACGAACATGCCCTTCCAGTGTTCTTC